>CAVPIW010000008.1:0-112584 GCA_963705105.1 uncultured Nitrospiraceae bacterium
CAATTTGCCCTGAGATTCCAGAATGAGCATTTTCCTGATGACCAACATGACCGGCAGGAAGAGCAATGTCCCGTATCCGACGAGTTCCGCCGTCTCTTGAATATCTTTCGTGAAATAGTGAACGAGGACCAAGCAGATGATGGGCAGTAGGACCATCTGAAAAATGATGTTCTGCCGCCTGTTCTCTGTCGTTGTCTCTTCCTCGCCGTGTTCATCGCTGATTGAGACTGGAGAAAGTGTTCCATCGGTATTGACGGAATCTGCGACCATAGGCGCCGGACGATTGGCCAGTGTGTGCTTCCTGACCGTGGCCTCAAATTCGTCCAATCCTTCCCATGAATCCATAGTTTCACAATTCATGATGAAATCAACGACCTTTATTCTCTTCTTATTGGCCCCTCTTATGTCGAGGTGTTTGCCTCCCCTCATGAGTTCGAAATCCGCTGAGTACTTCAGTCTGACGGCATATACTTCGTTCCACTGCAGATCAAGATTTTTAAAGAGTGATCTATAGATTATTCCCCTCTCATCAATCAAAATTCTGACTGAAAGTTTACTGATCATCAATATGAAAGGAACCATGAAGAAAGGCAACATGGAAGCAAGTACATACAGAAAAGCCTCAAGGGCGTCTTCTCTCGGGTGATTAATTAAAAACGCCATGTACGACAGCACGCCTGAAATCGGAATGATCATAAATGACCCATAGAGAAACAACGCGCGCAACCTTGAATATCTATAGCGTTCTTTCATAGCTCATCGTGTCTGTGTTCGGACTATCCGGTGGACGGCGCCAAGAAAGTCTCTGCGTATGCCAATCGGGCATACGAATCACCGCCATACTGAGGCTCTTTTTATTTGTCGAGGATCTGACCGGCTTCTTGAGCTATCTGCGATTTTAATCACCGGGGGGGCACACTTAGGGATGGGTTGTCAGGATCGTGCAGATATGATCCCTTTGCTTTTGTAATATGTCGCTCTTATGCGAGGGGGTTCAGCCATTGGTGGCTTGTTTTCGCCAAGCCGGTATCTTTCTCCAGGGAAACTGCCTGGGTTCTTGGCGCAGACCTGACATTGAACCGGTGAATTGGATTCATTACATGTGTTATCATGCTTAAAAGAGTGTAATCACCGGAGGCATCATGATACGGACGCAGATCCAGCTTACCGAGGAGCAGGCAGAGGCGCTGAAGCGCATCGCATCTTCGCGGCGCGTTTCCGTTGCCGAAGCGATACGCGATGCGGTCGACTCGATGATCAGGGCGACGACCACCATTGACATGGAAGAGAGGCGGAAAAGGGCACGCGCGATCGCCGGAAAGTACCGCTCCGGGAAAAAAGACATCTCCGCCAGACACGATGAATACCTATCAGAATCAATAGGAGAATGAGGGTCTTTATCGATACATCGGCTTTCTTCGCCCTGCTTGATGCTGACGACGCCAACCACAAAAAAGCAGAAGAGTCGTGGAGCAATGTGCTCATCCCGGAGAACGTCCTCGTCACAACCAACTATGTCCTTGTCGAAACCTTCGCCCTGGTGCAGCACAGACTCGGCATGGATGCGGTCAGGGCATTTGAGATGGACGTTACGCCTCTGCTGAATATTGAGTGGGTCACCCCGGCGATGCACAGGTCAGGGATAAGCGCCCTTTTGGCTGCATCAAGGCGCCGTCTGAGCCTGGTCGATTGCATAAGCTTCGAGGTCATGCGCAGCCTTGGGATAGAGAACGCCTTCGCTTTCGATCCTCATTTTGAAGAACAGGGTTTCAGAAGCATACCCTGAAACACCCTGAGGCGAACAGTCTCAGGCCTGCAGATTTGCCGCCCCTATAGAACCTTGTAATTTCCCGGCGGCATCAGATGCTAACCGCAGTTTTCATATTGAAAAGGTATGTCTTTTTCTTATATTATAAAGACCTGTCATTCGAACGAGCCGGGAATTGTCGTCATCCCTTGCGACCCCGTTCCGGACCCCGGCATGAACGTCTGCGACACGGCGCCCTCCGCGCGCGGTGTCTTTATCGACCAATTCTGCAAGCAGTGAGGAGGAGTGTATGAAGAAGCTGATTCTTGTGTTGCTCGTCGCATTCTGTATGGTCTTTCAGGGCGCTGCATGGGCCGATGACATCTGGTTCGGCGCCGCCCTGTCTCTCACCGGGAAGCTGGCGAAGGAAGGCAACCTCGTCAAAAACGGGTACGAACTGTGGAAGGAGACGGTCAACAAGAAGGGCGGCATCAAGATTGCGAACAAACAATACAAGATCAACATCAAGTACTATGACGACGAGAGCGACCCGAACAGGGGCGCCAAGCTCGTCGAAAAGCTGATCACCGAAGACAAGATCAAGCTCATCCTCGGTCCTTACGGCAGTGAGTCCGTCTTCGCGACGAGCGCGATCACCGAGAAATACGGCGCCCTCATGGTGCAGGGCGGAGCGGCCGCCGACAAACTGTACACACGGGGATTCAAAAACCTTTTCGGTATTTACACCGTCGCGACGGAGTACATGGATGACACACTGGAGATGCTGAAGGACAAGACACCGAAGCCGACGACCGTCGCGATCATATACTCCAACGACATCTTTTCGACCCAGGTCGCCCAGGGGGCGAAGGCCTCTGCGGAGAAACACGGATACAAGGTCGTGACGTATCAGGATTATCCGAAGGGCACTCAGGACCTCTCGACGGTGGTCGTCCAGATGAAGGCGAAGAACCCGGACATCATCCTCGGCTGCGGCCATTTCCAGGACACGATCATCATCGTGAAGCAGACAAAGGACTACAAGGTGAGCCCAAAGGCGCTCGCCTTTTCCGTCGGCCCGACCCTCCCCGATTTCGTCAACTCGCTGAAGGGTGACTCCGAGCATGTCTTCGGTTCGGCCCAGTGGACGATGACCCTTCAGTACAAGGACCCCGTTTTCGGGAACAACCAGGATTTCGTGAAGGTCTACAAGGCCAGATTCAAAGAAGACCCGAACTACCATTCCGCCGGCGGGGCCGCTGCTGCCGTCATTTTCCAGCGGGCCATCGAAAAGGCCGGCACAAAGGACGACATCAACAAGGTGCGTGATGCCCTCCTGGCCTTCAATGAAGAAACCCTCTACGGGAAGATCAAGTTCGACAAGACCGGCAAGGTCGTGGGCAAAGGCATGCCGGTGATCCAGATCCAGAAGGGAGCCCAGAAGACTATCTACCCGGAGAACGTGGCTGAAAGCAAGCTCGTCTACCCGAAGCCGGCCTGGAAATGACCGGTAATCCCGGGCAAGCATGATCATCCTCCAGATCCTCATAAACGGCCTCCTTCTCGGCGGGTTCTACGCCCTCATCGGGATAGGTTTCTCCCTCGTCTGGGGTGTCACGAACATCATCAACCTGGCCCACGGCGCCGTGGCACTCCTCGGCGCCTATCTCACCTATTTCCTCTTCCAGCACTGGCACGTGGACCCCTTCCTCACGATCCCGATCACCTTTATCTCTCTTTATTTCTTCGGCTACGGCCTGCAGCGCTATGTCATGAACCTCGTCGTGAAGGCCCAGATCTTCATGCTCCTCATCCTCACCTTCGGACTCGAGATCTTTCTTGTCAACTTCATGACCACCTTCTTCTCCGCCGACTTCCGGTCCGTCACCCCCGACTACGCCGGAGAAAGCCTCATCATGGGAGACATCGTCATCCCCTACATCCGACTCGCCGTTTTCGGGATCTGCATCCTCATCGCCGCCGTCATGGGCTTCTTCCTCGACAGGACCTGGACCGGCAAGGCCATCAAGGCCACGTCCCTCGACAGAGAGGCGGCCATGATGACCGGCATAAACCCGGCGAAGATCTACGCCATCACCTTCGCCCTCGGCTCCGCCCTTGCCGGCGTCGCCGGGACGCTTCTCACCCTCACGCAGGCCTTTTCCCCGACCATCGCCGGCGGCCTGACCCTCAGGGCCTTCATCGTGAGCATCCTCGGCGGTCTCGGAAGAATTGAGGGCGCCCTCATCGGGGGCCTCCTGCTCGGCGTGATCGAAACCTTCAGCTCCTATTTCATCGGCGAGAGTTACAAGAACGCCATCGCCTTCGGGCTCATGGTCGTCATGCTCATCCTCCGGCCCTCGGGCATCATGGGGAGAAAATATTACGCCGAGGTGAAACATTGAACAAGAGACATCTCCTGCTCTTCGGCGTCTTCATCGTCGTCCTCTTCGTGCTGCCCTTTGTCGTTTCCGGATACTGGCTCAGGGTGCTCACGCAGACCTTTCTCTTCGGCGCCATCGCTTCGGGCAGCAACATCATCATCGGGTACACGGGATACCCCGCCTTCGGCAATATCGCCTTCTTCGGTGTCGGCGCCTACGTCACTGGCGTGCTCATGACGAAATACGGACTGCCCTTCATCGCGACGCTCCCCTTTTGCGCGCTCTCGGGGGTCATTCTTGCGACGGTCCTGGGTCTGCCGATCCTGAGGCTCAAGGGACACTATTTCGCCATCGCCACCGTCGGCGTGATGGAAACAATCCGTGAGATCGTCGACAACATGACGGAACTCACCGGAGGCGGCCTCGGGATGACCCTTCCGATCATGCAGGGAGAACCGGAATTCATCTACAAGTTCTTCTACTATGCCATGCTTTCATGCATGCTCTTCGCCCTCTTCGTCTCCTTCGTCGTCTCACGGATCAAGCAGGGCTACGCCCTGAGGGCGATCCGCGTCGACGAGGACGCCGCGAGCGTCATGGGGATCAACACGTCCCTGTACAAGACCTTCGCCTGGGCGGTGAGCGCGTCGATCGTCGCATTCGCGGGCGGCATTTACGCCTATTGGCTGAGCTACATCGATCCCCATACCGTCTTCGTGGGGACCTATTCCGTCAAGATGTTCGCCATGATCCTCCTCGGAGGCGCTGGCACCGTCATGGGTCCCCTCCTCGGAGCCTTCATCCTCGAGCTCATCTCCGAGATCATCTGGAGCAAGTTCATCGCGATCCACGGCATGGTCCTCGGTCTTCTTATTATCTTCATCATCCTCTTTATTCCGAAGGGTCTCTTTGAGACTTTCAAGGGCGGGTTCAGCTTCAGGAAGATGATGGCGAACCTCCGGGAAAACAGCCTGTAGGGGCCTGCAACGATGACACTGCTCGAAGCGAAGAATGTGGCAAAGAATTACGGGGGCCTCACGGTCCTCACCGACGTGAACTGCAAGGTCGAACAGGGCGAGATCGTCGGCATCATCGGGCCCAACGGGGCGGGAAAGACGACGTTCATGAACCTCATATCCGGTCTCACCGACATCACCGGCGGCGTCATCGTTTACAAGGGAACGACGATCAACGACAAGAAAGCCTACGAGATATCGAAGATGGGCATCGCAAGGACCTTCCAGGTCGTCAAGCCCTTCGGGGGACTGTCGGTGATCGAAAACGTCATGGTCGGCGCCTTTTACGGCCGGAGGGGGGCGAAATCCAGGCAGGAGGCGAGGGACGCCGCCATGGAAGCCCTCATCATCGCCGGCCTGGAGGAGCTGAAGGACAAGGATCCACACACCCTGCCTCTCGCAAAAAGGAAGAAGCTCGAGGTCGCCCGGGCCCTTGCCATGGACCCCGAACTCCTCCTGCTCGACGAGGTGATGGCGGGGCTGGACGCGAAGGATCTCGCCGAAATGATGTCGGAGATCATGAAGCTCCGGGAAAAGGGGATCACCATGCTCGTCATAGAGCATGTCATGAAGGCGATCATGGGCATCTCGGACAGGATCATCGTCCTCCACCTGGGCAAAAAGATCTTCGAGGGCAAACCTGCAGAGGTCGTGAAGGAGCCCGCCGTGATCGAGGCGTACCTCGGAAGCAAGTACGCCCACAAGGAGTAGAACAGCGATGGCGCAGGCACTGCTGGAAGTGAAGAACCTCAATGCCGGCTACGGGGACCTCCAGATCCTGAGGGACGTGACCCTTGCCGTAAACGAAGGCGAAGTCGTCGCCCTCCTCGGATCGAACGGGGCCGGCAAGTCGACGTTCATGCGCACCCTCGTCGGCAGGATCAGGGTCTGGAGCGGAGAGGTGACCATGAGGGGCGAAAACCTGACGAACGCCCTCTCCGAGAGGATCGTCCAGTCCGGCATCAGCATCGCCCCTGAGGGCAGGAGACTCTTCGCCGGCATGACGGTGACGGAAAATCTCGAGATGGGGGCGTTCTGCAGGCGGAAGGATATCAAGACCCGGATGGACAAGATCTTCCAGATGTTCCCGAGACTCTACGAGCGGCGCAACCACCTTGCCGGCGACCTCTCCGGCGGCGAGCAGCAGATGTGCTCCATCGGCCGGGCCCTGATGAACGAACCCAAGGTGCTCCTCATTGATGAATTCTCCCTGGGACTCGCCCCCGCCATTGTGGACATCCTAATCAACGTCGTCAACGACATCAATAAACAGGGTGTCAGCATCCTCATCGTGGAGCAGGATGTCCAGATGGTCCTCGAGCTGAGCACGCGGGCCTACGTCATGGAGGTGGGCGCCATCACCCTCTCCGGGGCATCCAGGGATCTCCTCGACAACCCCAAGATCAAAGAAGCATACCTGGGGATGTAAAGCGAAACGGCGCATACGCTTTCCGGAAAGGCGGGGTGTATGCGCCGAAAACCTTGCTGCGGCGACACCGTAACATAATAAGAAAGGTGGGCATATGCTGACACTCACACTGTCACTGGCACTATTTTTCAGAGCGCTTCGCCCCGCCTTTCTATGCAACTACAGGGGAAAGCTAAGCGGTGCAGAATAGACAGGCTTTGAACCATATCTGCCGTCCCGGTATCAGCAAGATCCGGAGGCGCATTGCCCTGCCTTTTCATGCAGCAATAAGGTAACCCACGATGTCGCGCGTCCCAAGCCCAAGCTACAGCATCACCATCCGCGCCGAAATCGACAACAAGATCGGCATGTTCGCCCGGATCGCCCTGGCCATCAGCCAGACAGGCGGCGATCTCGGCTCCGTCGATATCGTCAGGGGCAGCAGGGAGACGATCGTCCGGGACATTACGGTCAACGCCCGTGACGAGAAGCATGAGCAGGAAATCGTCAGGTCCATCCGCCAGATCAGCGGCGTCAAGGTGCTCAGGGTCTTGGACCGCACCTTCTCGGCCCACCTCGGCGGCAAGATCGAGATCCATACCAAGTTCCCCATCAGGGACCGCGAAGACCTGTCCAAAGTGTACACGCCCGGCGTCGCCCGGGTCTGCATGGACATCCATGAATGCAGGGACCACGCCTACCGCTACACGATCAAGGGCAATTCCGTCGCCGTCGTGACGGACGGCTCGGCCGTCCTCGGTCTCGGCGACATCGGCCCCGAGGCGGCCATGCCGGTCATGGAGGGCAAGGCGATGATATTCCGGGACTTTGCCGGCATCGACGCCTTCCCCATCGCACTCAGGACGAAGGTGCCGGATGAGATCATCGCGACGGTCATCAACATCTCCCCTGCCTTCGGCGGCATCAATCTGGAAGACATCTCGGCGCCGCGCTGCTTTGAGATCGAGACGAAACTCCGGCAGGCCCTCGACATCCCGGTGATACACGACGACCAGCACGGCACCGCCGTCGTTGTCCTCGCGGCCCTCATGAACGTCTGCCGTCTCCTGAAGAGGGACCTCTCCTCCTTCAGGATCGTCATTTCCGGCGCCGGCGCTGCAGGTATCGCAACGGCAAGCCTGATCCTCGCCTCGGGCACGCCGGACATCGTCGTCTGCGACCGTCACGGCGCCATATACAGGGGAAGGCGCCAGGACATGAATCCTTACAAGAAAGCCCTCGCCGCAAGGACCAATCCACGGAGGATCAAAGGGAGCCTGTCATCGGCCCTCACGGGAGCCGACGTCTTTATCGGCCTCTCGGCGCCGAACCTCGTCACTCCCGACGACATCAGGAAGATGGCAAAGAACCCTGTCGTTTTCGCCCTCGCGAACCCGGAGCCGGAGATCGCGCCCGAGGATGCCCTTCCCCTCGTGAGCATCCTCGCCACGGGCAGGTCGGACTACCCGAACCAGATCAACAATATGCTGAGCTTCCCGGGCATCTTCAGGGGCCTCCTCGATGTGAAGGCGAAAGAAGTGAACAATCACGTCAAGGTGGCGGCGGCCCGGGCCATCGCTCACTGCGTGAAAGACGACGAACTCCACGAGGACTTCATCATCCCGAGCATCTTCGACAGGAAGGTCGTCTCCGCCGTGGCCCACGACGTGGCGGAGGCGGCGGAGAGCACCGGTATTTCCCGGAAAGAGGCCGCGAAGAAATGATGTCGCTCAGGGAATTCCTCGGGAGCTCCGTCGGGGGGAAACTGGTCATGGCCTCCACCGGCGGCATCCTTGTCCTCTTCCTCGCGGGGCACCTCCTCGGAAACGTTTCCGTCTTCAGCGGGCAGGAGAGCATGAACGCTTACGCCTTCAAGCTCCACGGGCTCGGTCCCTTCGTCTGGATCTTCCGGATCGTCATGATCACCGTCTTCTGCCTCCATGTCTTCTTCGGCATCCGGCTGAGCCTCCAAAACAGGGCTGCCAAGCCGCAGGGATACGCCGTCAGGCACCATCTCAGGGCGACCTTCGCCTCGAAGGCGATGCTCCAGAGCGGGCTCGTCATCCTCGGTTTTGTCAGCTACCATCTCGTCCACTTCACCTTTCAGATCATCGATCCGGCCGTCGCCGCCAGGATGAACCAGGACGGCCTGGGAAGGCCCGACGTCTACCGCATGCTCGTCCTGAGTTTCCAGGGAGCGCTCCATTCGATCCTCTATATGGTCGCCCTCGCCATGGTATTCCTTCACCTGAGCCACGGCGTCCAAAGCGTCGCCCAGACCTTCGGGCTGACCAACGACAAGACACTGCCGGCCATCGAAAAAGCCGGAATGGCTGCGGCACTCATTCTCTTTGCCGGGTTCTCCGCCATCCCCCTGGCGATCCTGGCGGGACTGGTGAGGATTTAGGAGGGATTATGATACTCGACGGAAAATGCCCCTCAGGACCGCTGCAGGACCGCTGGCTCAGGCACCGCCAGGACCTGAAGCTCATCAATCCCGCCAACAAGAGGAAGTACCGGATCATCGTCGTCGGGACGGGCCTCGCAGGGGCCTCGGCGGCGGCGACACTGGGGGAGCTGGGTTACAACGTCGATGCCTTCTGCTACCAGGACACCCCGCGGCGCGGTCACAGCATCGCCGCACAGGGCGGCATCAACGCGGCGAAGAGCTACCCGAACGACGGGGACAGCATATTCCGTCTCTTCTATGACACGGTCAAGGGCGGCGACTTCAGGGCCCGTGAATCGAATGTCTACCGCCTGGCCGAGATCAGCAACAGCATCATCGACCAGTGCGTGGCCCAGGGGGTGCCCTTTGCGAGGGACTATGCCGGGTATCTCGACAACCGCTCCTTCGGCGGGGCCCAGGTCTCCCGCACCTTTTACGCCCGCGGACAGACGGGTCAGCAGCTCCTCCTCGGGGCCTACTCCGCCCTGTCACGGCAGGTCAAGGCCGGGACGGTGAGGCTCCATCCCCGCACGGAGATGCTCGACCTCGTCGTGATCGACGGCGAGGCGAAGGGGATCACGGTCCGCGACCTCGTCACCGGAGAGATATCCTGTTATGCCGCCGACGCGGTCTGCCTCGCCACGGGAGGGTATGCGAACGTTTTCTATCTCTCGACCAACGCGATGGGGTCGAACGTGACAGCCACGTACCGGGCATACAAGAAAGGGGCCTTCTTCGCCAACCCCTGCTTCACCCAGATCCACCCCACCTGCATACCCGTCAGCGGGTCCCATCAGTCAAAGCTCACCCTGATGTCCGAGTCGCTCAGGAACGACGGCAGGATCTGGGTGCCCAGGACGAAGGGCGACGGGAGAAGGCCCGGCGAGATCCCCGAAGGCGAGAGGGACTACTATCTCGAACGGAAGTACCCGAGCTTCGGCAACCTGGCGCCCCGCGACATCGCCTCGAGGGCGGCGAAGGAGGTCTGCGATGAGGGTCGCGGAGTCGGTCCCGGCGGCCTCGGGGTATACCTCGATTTTGCCGACGCCATCGGCCGCCTCGGCAGGGACAAGATCCGCGAGCGCTACGGCAACCTCTTCGACATGTACAAGATGATCACCGGCGAAGACGCCTACGAGACGCCCATGCGGATCTACCCGGCGCCCCATTACACCATGGGTGGGCTCTGGGTGGATTACAACCTTGAGAGCAATATTCCCGGTCTCTTCGTGCTCGGTGAAGCGAACTTCTCGGACCACGGAGCGAACAGGCTCGGCGCCAGCGCCCTCATGCAGGGCCTCGCCGACGGGTATTTCATCATTTCACACACCATCGCCCATTACCTGGCCGGGACGACGCCCGGCAAGGCGACGACAGGACATCCCGAGTTCAGGAAGTCGGTCGAGGACATCAGTGCCGTGACACGAAAGCTACTGTCCATCAACGGCAAGAAGACGGTCAGTGAATTCCATAGGGACCTGGGCCGTCTCATGTGGGATAATGTCGGGATGGGCCGCAGCGAGGAGAGTCTGAAGATGGCACTGGCGGAGATCCCCGTCCTGAGGGAGGAATTCTGGCGGAACGTGCGCATCCCCGGCAGCGGCGACGAGCTGAACCAGCAGCTCGAAAACGCCGGCCGCGTCGCCGACTTCCTCGAATTCGCCGAGCTCATGGCCTTTGACGCCCTGCACCGGCGGGAGTCCTGCGGGGGCCATTTCCGCCACGAGTACCAGATGCCCGACGGCGAGGCGAAGCGTGACGACGAGCATTTCTGCTATGCCGCCGCATGGGAATACAAGGGCGCGGGCAGGGAGCCGGAACTGCACAGGGAGCCGCTCACCTTCGAGACGGTCCACCGCACCATAAGGAGCTACAAGTAATGAACCTCACCCTCTTTGTCTGGCGGCAGAAAGGTCCCGGCGACCAGGGGAAGCTCGAACGGTACGAGGCGAAGGACGTGAGCCCCGACGAGTCGTTCCTGGAGATGCTTGACGGCGTCAACGAGGCCCTCATCCACAAGGGCCTGGAGCCCATCGCCTTCGACCACGACTGCCGGGAGGGCATCTGCGGCGCCTGCTCCCAGGTCATCAACGGCGTCCCCCACGGGCCGCAGGGAAAGTGCACCGTCTGCCAGCTCCACATGAGGCATTTCAGGGACGGCGACAGCATCTACATAGAGCCTTTCCGGGCGCTCGCCTTCCCCGTCATCAGGGACCTGATCGTCGACCGGAGCGGCCTCGACCGGATCATCCAGGCCGGCGGTTATGTCTCATGCCACACCGGCGGCGTGCCCGACGCCAACGCCATCCTCATCGCCAAGAAGGATGCCGACACGGCCATGGATGCGGCGGAGTGCATCGGCTGCGGCGCCTGCGTGGCCGCATGCCCGAACGGATCGGCCATGCTCTTCACGGCCGCCAAGGTGTCGCACCTCGCCGTGCTGCCCCAGGGCCGTCCCGAGGCGGCCGAACGGGTCAAGGCGATGACAGGAGCAATGCGCAGTGAGGGGTTCGGCCACTGCTCCAACCACTACGAGTGCCAGGCCGTCTGCCCCAAGGGGGTCAAGGTCACCTTCATCGCCCGCCTGAACAGGGAATTCATCAAGTCGCAGATCACGTAGACGCCCCGGTATTTCCGTACTCATTCCTATTGATTTCGATGGCGGGAAAGCGGCTCACGCGCTGACCGCCACTCGTTGAACTCCGACGAACTCGGTGGTTGCGGGTTGTTCCACTTCGAGACAAAGCTCCGGCATTCGAACAGGTCATCCAGAGCCAGACTTTATAAAGTGTGGATCGCACTTGGTCAGACAGTGTCTGACTTTTTGGTAGTAATTGTGCAGACTCTGTCTGCACAATTGAGCGGCCCTGATATATCGAATAAAACTGCCGCATATACTCAAGGTTACGCTTGGAGAAACCGTTTCTCTTCTTCATATATTTTTCTGAAGACCAGAAAGCGGTGAAAAGCGAAGCGCATTGCAGAAGCATGGACGTGTGTATTAGTATACAGAAAAATGATGTGTATATGAATACAGCAAGATTGAACATAACATTGCCTGAAGATGTCGTGAAGATGTTAGCCGGCGTAAAAAACAAATCGGCCTATATCGCAGACGCGATAAAACAGAAGAAGAAGATGGAAGACAAAGAGGCGTTGAAAAGGACCCTCGAAGCTGCGTATAAGGAGGCCGTGCACGAAGATTATGAAACCTATAAGGAATGGGAGGACACGCTGAAGGACGGCCTCGAAGATGAATCGAGGTGACGTTTACCTCGTTGACTTCGAGCCTTCCGTCGGGGCTGAAATCAGGAAGAAAAGGCCCGCCGTGATAATCTCATGCAATGAGGCCAACAAACACCTGAGAACCGTGATGGTAATCCCCTTTTCATCCAAAACCGGCAAGGTTTATCCCTTTGAAGTCCTGGTCAGGAAAGAGCAAAGCGGGCTGAATGTCGACTCAAAGTTAAAGATACCTCAAATGTGCTCTGTCGATAAATCCAGACTTACAAAGCATATTGGAACTCTCGACGACGATCTCCTTTCCGAGACCGAAAGGGCGATCAAACTGCATCTTGCGATGGAAGATCGTTTGACTCAGGGAGGCTGATCACCCGATGACCTACGGCTTTTAGCCCAAATCCTCGAAGTCCTCGGTGGTCAGCCGTGGAAGACAGGAGCTGCGACAACGTGGGGGCTGACTTGAGGGGTGACTTGGGGGCACTACGTAAATCGAGGTTCTGGAAAGACAGAAGATGAAACAGATAAAACCGTTTACCGGAAAGTGGCGTATCGCCGAAATGGAGGTGTGGGACCAGGATTACGTCGATATGGAAGAGCAGGGATACATCCGGATCGGCTCAGATGGGACGGGACAGGTTCAGTTCGGGCTGGTATCCGGGATATCGACGGCCGCGTGGAACAATGCGGCAGTACGCCACGCTTTAAATTCTCCTGGTCGGGACAGGATGAAAATGATCGGCGACCGGCGGGTTATTTACAGATTGAAGAGGGAACAGCATGTTGTAGAGATAATAGCAATACTTCCACGGGGCGACGCTTACAAATGATTCAGCAACCAATCAGGGGATTGCGATAAAGCTGCTACGAAGGGTTGAAATATTCCATTCACTCACACTCGCACTGACACTCTCGCTGTTTTTCCTGCAGTCTTTCCTTGCTTCATAACTGCAGTTATTTCACTGCACCAAACCTTTTAATCATTGATTATTAATCTTTCTTTCTCTGGCATACCTTGTGCATGACTCCAGTAATTGAATACCTGCACCAGTGCCATTGCCGCATTCCCGCACTGCCGGGGATAAGAAGCGGAATGACGAAGAGGAGGTTGAAGCGATGAAGATCATGACCGTGTACGACGGGACCGGGTACGGGAAAAGCGCTCTGCGTTATGCAATACAGAAGGCGGGGGAAAAGGGTGCCGAACTGATCGCCATCCATGTGTTCGACAGGGACCTGTTTCTCGTCTATGACGCCGTGCCCCGTGTGGAGGACTTCGCGCGGAAGGAATCGTCCCATCACGTCTCGGAGGTGGAAGAGATCATCAAGGCCGAGGGAAAGGGACTCAAGGCGAGCATCTATGAAATCGAGGGTAACCCCGAGCGCGAGATCGTCAAGCTCGCGAAGGAGGAACAGGCCGATCTCCTCTTCGTCCCTCCCCGCCTGCGGTCTGTCAAGAAGAAGTCGCCCTGCCCAGTATCGGTCATTCCCGGGACCATCCTTGTCCCCGTCGATCACTCGACGGAGGCCATCGTCGATCTCGGTCATCTCGTGAGCGAGGCCAGGGCAACCGCCTCGGCGGTCCTTCTGCTCGGCATCATCCCCATTCACCTGTACAGCAGGGACGAAAAGGACGAAGTCGACAGGATAACGTTGCAGACCTCCATCACCGTCAAGGGTCTCTGGAAGATCCTGACGGAGAAGGGGATCGATACGAAAGAGGTCATCCGCTCGGGCTATCCCGACGAGGAGATCCTGAAGGCCGCCGACGAGAACAACGTCTCGATGATCGTCTTTCTCACGGGGAACAAGAAGCCCTCTGAGCTTGCCAAGGCGGAGACGATCATCCAGGACGAGCGCCAGAGACTGCGCGTGCCCGTCTTCGACGTTCCGGCGCACTGGCAGCCTGCCTGAAAGGGAGCACAAAGAGTATAATGAAGTCATAGAATTTGCAGGAAAAGGTGGGGCAAAACGCCTCAAAGCCTCGCTGATAGCGAGATTGATCATTCTAAGTTCGTTGATCAGGAGTCGATTCTTCGTGACATCGATCGTTTACTTGAAAGGTTCCTCTTGGGAAGGCAAAGGTTTCGCAGCACCGATGCTTTTCGGCGCCTTTGCCCCACCTTGCCTGATGGCGTATGCAATGATACGGTGAATATAAGGGGAAAAATTTTTCTCGGCGGCGGGACCTACGTGTTTCTCGCCGCCCTTATCGGTTTTCTCGCCTTCCAGGAGATGCGCACCGTCACGGGGAGGGTGACGGTGCTGGAGCTTGCCGATGACATGACCCATTACATCGGAGAGGCGCGGAGATATGAAAAGAACTACCTCCTCTATGCGCAGCCCGAAGACCTGGACGGGTTCAAGCGCAATCTCGGTCTCCTCAACGAAAACCTGGACCGTCTCCAGCCGAGCATCGTAGCCGCCATCAGCTCCGAGGACCAGGCAAAGATCAGGCAGGGACTAACGGACTACGGCCGTCTCTTCGATGAGGTCGGTCAGGTCCTGCGATCACAGGACGACAAAATCAAAAACCTCCTGACCCACGAAAAGAGCATCGAGGGTGAACTCCATGACCGGTCGCTTCGTTCTTACATGACGATCAGAGACCATCTGCGCCACTTCCTGCTCAGCGAGACACCGGAGAGTTACCAGGCACTCATGAAAGATCTCAGCACCATCAAATTAAACGGCAAGGAGTATGCCAGATACCGGAACACGATCGATGAGCTGCACGGGCTGTACCAGCGCGAACGGAATACAGTGCTCAAGATGCGCGGCATCGCCCGTGAGATCCAGAGCTTTTTCGAGGGACTCGCCAAACGGGAGCGTGATGCCATCCACGTCGCCATGAGCCGTTCTCTGAACCTGCTCCTCTTCGCCCTCCTGTCGGCGCTTGTCCTCGGCGCCTTTGTCAACACGAAGCTGGCAGTGAGCATCGCAAACCCGATCCAGCGGATGGAGCGGATCACGAAAAAAATCGCAGACGGCGACTTCTCCGAGACATTGGAGGTGAAGGGGAGCGACGAGATCGCCTCCCTTTCAAAGTCCTTCAACCAGATGGTGGAGCGGCTCACGGAGGCGCGCGCCTCCCTGGAGGACAAGATCACCCAGCTCAGGGAGAAGCAGATGCAGCTCGTGGAGGCGGAGAAGCTCGCTTCCATCGGGAAGCTCTCCTCAGGTATCGCCCACGAGATCAGCAACCCCCTCACATCGGTGCTGACCTTCTCGAACCTCATGCTCGAAAAGACGCCGGAAGACCATCCCGATTACGGCAAGCTCAGGATGATGGTCCGGGAGACGGAAAGGGCCAGGGACATCGTCCGGCAGCTCCTCAGTTTCGGCAGGGAGCTCCCGATCAATCCCGTAAAGAAGAACATCAACGAGCCGGTGAACGAGGCGCTCCAGTCCATGATCGCCCAGAACGTCTTCAGTAACCTGCGGCTCAATGTGACGCTGGCCGACAACCTGCCCGATGTCCTCATCGATCCCGAGCGCATCAGGCAGGTCGTATCGAACATCCTCATCAACGCCGTTCATGCCGTCATGCCGAAGGGAAGCATCGAGGTGGCGCCCCATCTTGACAGCGGCTTCGTGGAGGTCATCATTTCCGACACCGGCCACGGCATCCCGAAGGAGCATATGGGCAGGGTCTTCGACCCCTTCTTCACGACGAAGGACAAGTCACGGGGCACCGGCCTGGGGCTTGCCGTCAGCTATGGTATCATCAAGAAACACGGCGGCTGCATCAATGTACAGAGCGAGGTCGGCACAGGATCGATTTTCACCGTGAGGCTGCCCGTCAATGTTTAACGTCAGGGCCATCGTCATTGATGATGAGGAGAGCGTGCTTGAGGCGGTCAAGGCGATCCTCGAGACGGAGCACATCGACGTGGACATCACGGCGAGCAGCCTGAAGGCCCTGGAGATGATTCGGCAGACACGCTACGAGCTGATCATTTCCGACATCAAGATGCCGGAGCTCGACGGCATGACCCTGCTCGAGATGGTCCGTGATATCTCGCCGGAGAGCATCGTCATCATGATTACGGCATACGCGACGCGGCAGTCCCAGGCAGAGGTGCTCGTCCGGGGGGCCGACGACTACATCCCCAAGCCGTTCACGCCGAATGAGGTACGCGCGCCCGTCAGAAGGGCCTTCGAGCGGAGGAAACACAGGAAACACACAGGGAGGGAGCATGGATAAACTGAAGGTCCTGGTCGTCGATGATGAGATCAGCGTGCTCGAGGCGGTCAAGGCGATCCTCGAATCGGAGGGGGTGGAGATCTTCACGACGGCGAGCAGCCTCAACGCCCTCGATCAGATGAAGACCGAATCCTACGACCTGATCATGTCGGACTTCAAGATGCCCGAGATGGACGGCCTCCAGCTCTTCGAGAAGGTAAAGGAGGTTTCGCCGGACAGTCTCTTCATCATCATCACCGCCTTCGGCACGATCCAGTCCGCCGTCGACGCCATCAGGCGCGGCGTCTATGACTATATTCCCAAACCTTTCAGTCCCGACGAAGTGCGGATTCCCGTGCGCCGGGCCCTGGAACAAAAGCGGCTCGAACGGGAGAACATCGCCCTGAAATCCCAGATCGAATCACGCTACTCTTTCCAGAGCATCATCGGCAACAGCCCGGAGATGCACGAGGTCTTCCGGGTCATGCGCCATGCCGCCTCGAGCGAGAGCAACGTCCTCGTCACGGGAGAGAGCGGCACGGGAAAGGAACTGGTGGCCCGGGCCATTCACAGCAACAGTGTGCGGGCGAAGAGGAAATTCGTCACCGTCAATTGCGGCGCCGTGCCCGAAGGCCTCATGGAGTCGGAGCTCTTCGGCCATGCGAAAGGCGCCTTCACCGGCGCGATCGCGGAAAAACGGGGCCTCGTCGAAGAGGCTGACAAGGGGACCCTCTTCCTCGACGAGATCGGCGAACTTCCCCTCGTGCTGCAGGTGAAACTGCTGCGGGTGCTGCAGGACGGCGAATTTCTCAGGGTCGGTGATGTCACCCCCCGGCGGGTCAACGTGCGGCTCATCGCAGCGACGAACAGGAACCTCGCAGTCGAGATCGCCGAGAAACGATTCCGGGAGGACCTTTATTACCGCCTGAACGTCATTCCCATCGAACTGCCCCCCCTGCGGAAGAGGAAGGACGACGTCCCTCTCCTGGTATCCCATTTCATCGAAAAGCACCGCTCGAAGGCGGTCCTGAAGAATGTGGTCGCCCTATCCCCGGAGGCGATGCAGGTGCTCATGGCCTATCACTTCCCCGGCAATGTGAGGGAGCTCGAAAACGCCATCGAATATGCCATGGCCTTCACCGGCGGACCCACGATCGAGAGGGGGGACCTGCCGAAATATATCCTCGACGGCAAGAAAATGAGCGACGAAGCAAAATCCATACCGCTCATGCCTCTCCGGGAGGCCAAGATCCAGTTCGAGCGGGGTCTCGTCGCGGCGGCCCTTGTCGAGGCCGGCGGAAACATCTCGGAAGCGGCAAGGCTGCTCAATATCCACCGCCAGAACCTTCAGCAGAAGATCAGGCTGCTCAACCTCGACGTCTCCGCAATCCTCACAACTCAGCACGAGAACTGATTCACATACCCGGCAGGATTCCTTTCCAACCTTGTATGGTTGTCATTCCCGCACCCCGCACTTGATGCGGGGGCGTCGGGAATCCTCCTGAAAAAACAAGAGAGATTCCGGACAAGCCGGAATGACAGAACAGTGCACTCTGATGGTGTAAGAAGAGGAGTAGGGTCTGCTCCCCGAGCAGACTGCACATGTAGGGGCCGTTCGGGGAACGGCCCCTACAGTTACTTGATTTCATTCTTTGTATTGTCCCCAATTGCCCTTTAACGAATGCCTTCCCAAGTGTGAACCCCCGCAGTAAAAACTTGCATGTGCCTTTGCAGTGAATGTGTGACAGGTTCCTTTTTTATATCTTCATATCAAGCACTTAATAGATGGCATGCCGCTTGCTTTTATGGATATCAAGAGTTGAAAAACAAGAAAATCCGACGGAGGCGGCACAATGAAAATATTAGTTGCATACGACGGATCGCTCAACGCCAAGGAGGCACTGAGGCACGGCATCGAGAAGGCGAGAGAGAGGAACGCCGAGGTCATCGCGCTCCACGTCTTCAACAGGGACATCCTCCCCTTCTATGACAGCCTTCCCGGCATCGCGGACAGGTTCGAGAGAGATGTCGCCAGGGTCGTCGGAGAGGCCGAGGCGATCATGCGCGCCGAAGGCACGGGTGTCAGGTCGCGCATCATCCAGTACGAAGGGAGCCCCGAGGACGTGATTCTCTCCTTTGCGAGAGAAGAGGAAGTGGACTTCCTTCTCTGCCCGTCGACCTTCAAATCCCTCTCGAAGAAATTCTCCGTCGCCCTCCACGAGCGGGCACTCGCCGTGGAGCGTGCCGCAAGAGAGGTAGCTCCTCAGACTGCCGCCTCGTAGAGCGACCCAATCAATTCACATGAGCCCGCGTCTCTCCCGGCATGCGGCCGGGGAGCGCGGGCCCGCACAATTTCCCGAGGGGGTGACATGCAGAACCACAAAACAGTAAGAGACATCATGGGCAGGGTCCTCGACTTTCCCTTCGCCCCGCAGTGGTGCACAGTCAAACAGGCCATTGACATCCTCCAAAAGGCACTGCCCGAGACCGGCGGGAGCGTCCATCCCATCGGTCTTCTTGTTTTCGACGAGAGAAACAACCTGCTCGGCTCCCTGGGCATCAGGGAGATCCTGAGGGGGCTCGAACCCCGCTTCCTCAGTCCTTCAAAGGAAGCGCAAATGCCGGAGCAGAGCGAAATGGAGCTGTCCCTCATCTGGGACACCCTGTTTGATTCTCAGGCGAAGGATCTCGCCGATCACAAGGTCAGCGAGTTCATGATACCCGTCCGGTTTTTTCTCGACCCCGAGGACCCCGTCACCAAGGCGGCGTACCTCATGGTCCATAACAATCTCACCTTTCTTCCCGTTCTGGAGGAGAAGAAGAAGCTCGTCGGGGTTGTCAAAATGGTCGATGTTTTTCAGCAATTGTCAAACTTATTATTACAGAAATAAGGAGCGCACATGATGGCAGAAGCGACGAAATATGCACCAAGAGGTTTTATCGAGGTACCGGCCGAGATCATATTCGCGCCGCCAAGGGCGGCCTTCGACTGGAAGAGGGTCTTCTTTATCGCCCTCGGCATCGGGCTCTTTCTTGCCATTTACTTCATGCAGGCCTGGCCTGCGGCAGTCGATCCCACGGGGAAGGCCTTTCCCCTCTCCCAGCAGGGCAAAGGAGCGATCGCCCTCTTTCTCCTGGCAGGCATCTGGTGGGTCTTCGAAGTCGTCCCCATCGGCGTGACAGCCATCGCCATCGGCGTCTTTCAGGCATTGTTCAACATACGCCCCGCGAAGGACGCCTTCAAGGATTTTATGGACCCCTCGGTCATGTTTATCTTTGCCTCCGTCGTTGTCGGACTGGCCTTCACCAGGACAGGCCTGACGAAGAGACTCGCGTACAAAATGCTGGCCGTCGTGGGCGAGAAGACGAGCATGATCCTCCTGGGGGCCCTCGTCGTCACGGCCGGGCTGGCCCATGTCATGGCGCATACGGCAGCGGCGGCGACGGTCTTCCCGATTCTCCTGGCGATCTACGCCCTCTATGGTGAAGGCGACAGACAGACAAACTTCGGCAAGTCGCTCTTTATCGGCATGGCCTACGCGGCGGGCGCCGGCAGCGTCATCACGTTCCTCGGATCGGCCCGGGCCGCGGCAGGCGCCGGTATGTTCCAGGAGTTTACGGGCCGGACGGTCGGCTTCTTCGACCTAACCAAGTTTTCCATTCTGATCGGGTGGATCATGGTCTTCCTGATCTGGGCCTATCTCATGGTGTTCCTGAAGCCGGAAAAAAATGTCATCCCGGGACTGAAGGAGCGGGTGAAGAAGCTTTCCAGCCAGCTTGGTCCCATGACGGCGAACGAGAAGTTCGTTATCGGAACGGTTCTTGCCGCCATCGCGGCGATGTCGTTGCAGTCCTTCGTGCCGGCCCTGAAAAACCTTGATCGCGCCGCCATCATGCTCGTGTCTACTCTCCTCTTTTTCGTGTTCAAGGTGCTCACGGTCAAGGAACTGGAGGAAATACCCTGGAACATCATCCTCCTCTTCAGCGGCGCCATGAGCATCGGCTTCTGCCTCTGGCAGACCGGCGCCGCCCAGTGGATGGCCGTGAACTGGCTCATCATGTTCCAGGAGGCCCACTGGCTCGTCTTTGTGCTGAGCATCGCCACCTTCGTGCTCATCATGACGAACTTCATCATGAACGTGGCAGCCATCGCCATCTCGCTGCCCGTGTCACTCGTCATTGCACAGTACCTCGGCGTGTCGCCCGATGTCATCTTTTACTCTTCCCTGATCACCGCCGGCATGCCCTTCGTCCTGCTCATCGGGGCGGCTCCGAACGCCATCGCCTATGAGTCGAAGCAGTTCACTCCGGGCGAGTTCTTCAAGCATGGCATTCTTTTAAGTATCATACTCATCGCCATCATCGGCGTTTTCATGCTCACAATCTGGCCGCTCATGGGAATGCCGATCCTGAGCAAGTGACATGGACAAACAAAAAAGAATATCCGAACCGTCGTCTCCTCCGGGAGGCGGCGGTTCGCCTCGTC
The DNA here is from genome assembly GCA_963705105.1 of uncultured Nitrospiraceae bacterium. GTDB lineage: Bacteria > Nitrospirota > Thermodesulfovibrionia > Thermodesulfovibrionales > Dissulfurispiraceae > CAVPIW01. The sequence goes on from CAVPIW010000008.1 coordinate 20,917, forward strand.
TTAACTATATAGACTACTAAGGAGAGCCTGAATGGCATACAGGGATGTGCTCAAACAATACTTTGACGATGTTTTGGAAGAGCGTTCATTCATCGGCGAGACGTACCGCATGCTGAACGGATTCGGCTTCAACGCAGCCAACACCATCGCCTGCGTCGCCTGCTGCCGCGACGAGATTTCCCAGACCCTGAAGAGGTCCGTTATGGAGACCTGGGGCGAATCCTTCAACCTCTCCAGTCTCGCCGGGCTATTCACAGCCGGGAAGACGGGCCTCATGGCAGCCATGCACCACGCGCCCCATGAAGACGACAGGGAGCGGTACGTTTTTTATGCCTTCCCCCACATCGCCGTTGACGGCGAGGGAAGGATCGGCGTCTGCAGGAGAAAGGGCATGCTGCGGGACTCCGTCGCCTGCGGCGCCCTCAACGCCTTCCAGAAGGAGATCGCCGGCGGCAGGGTGAACCTCTCGATCGACAACGGCGACATCGAGCAGAGCCTGCTCAAGATGCGGCTCATCAAGGAGATACCGTACGGGTCGGTGCCGGATCTGCTGCACCTGACCTTCCTGACCCGGCAGGTGATCCAGAACGACCTCGAGGCGGAGCTGCATGCCGTCGTCGATATGGGCAGAAGCGACTATGCGGTGATCACAGGGGTGCAGATCCACGGACCAAACGGTAATTTCATCTGGCCGTCAGTGTCCTATGCCGTTACGGAATATGTCAGGCAGGACATCACCTTCCGATGCCCCTCTCACGGCGATACCCCGGGCGAGGAAAGACGGGCATTCACGCCTCTCTTCGGCGCCGGTGACTTTCTGTCCGGCGCCATGAGCGCATGAGATAGGGTACTCTTCCAGATGATAATTCTTTTTGGGGAATATAATATTCAGCGGGGGATGAAATGAAGAAACACGCCTTACTGACTATCAGCCTGTGTCTTTTTGTGATCGTCGCGTGGGTTGCTCAATCCCATGCCTCAACAGGTCCGGCATCGGAGGAGACATTTTTTGTTGCCGGGACCATCACCGATTCCCATAAGGAGCCGGTGAAGGATGCCCGCCTGAGGCTCCTTGTCAACGGGACGCCTCACAAGCTCCTCACAGACCACAAGGAATCGGACGAGACGGAAACGTCCAACAAGGGTACCTATCAGTTCAGTTTCCGCCTGCCTGCCGATCAGGTTGAGAAAGCACGCATGCAGCTCGAGGTGTCGAAGACGAGCTACCGGACGACCGTCACAGAGCTCGGAAAAAAGGATTTCTCGACGGGGAACAGTTTTCTCGCCTTCAAGAACGTGGAACTGGCCCGTTATCTGGGACCCGCATTTTATATAGCGACGGGTGTGTTCCTTCTTGCGTATGTCCTCATTTCCTTCGAGCTCCTCCACAGGACGATTGCCGCCATGCTCGGGGCGGCTGCCATGCTCCTCATCACGTATACCTTCGGGACCCTCAACGCCGATTACCACATCATCTCCTTTGCCCGGGCCATGCAGGCCATCGACATGAACGTCATCTTTCTTCTGATGGCGATGATGATCATCGTCGGCGTCCTCAAGCATACGGGCGTGTTTCAGTGGTGCGCCTACATGTCCTTCAAACTTGCGAAGGGTAACGTCTTCGTGCTCTCCGCGATCTCCATGGTCTTCATCGCCACGACGTCGGCCTTTCTCGACAACGTCACCACCATGCTCCTCTATACGCCCGTCCTCATCCAGATCGCCGTCAGCCTGGGGATATCTCCTCTTATACTTCTCATCCCCGGCATCATGGCGTCCAACGTGGGAGGAACGGCAACCCTCATCGGCGACCCTCCGAACATCATGATCGGCTCGTACACCGGCTTTACCTTCATGCAGTTTGCCCAAAACCTGACCCTTGTCTGCATCATCGCCATGGTGGCCCTTGTCGTCTATTCGAAATTCTATTACCGAAAGGAGTACGGAGGCACGAAGGTCAAGGACATCGACGCTTTCATCGCCGAACTGAAGGAAAAATACAGGATCACCGACAAGACACTCCTCGGATACGGCCTTGTTATCATGGCCATCGTCGTTGCATTTTTCCTCACCCACGGATACTGGCACATGGAGGTGAGCATCCCGGCCCTCTTCGGCGCGGGGGTCCTTTTCACGTATGCCATCCTCACGAAAAAAGTGAAGATGCTGGAGCTCATCGAGAAAGACATCGAGTGGACGACGCTCCTTTTCTTCATCTTCCTCTTCGTCATCGTCGGCGCTGTCGAAGAGGCGGGACTTCTGTCGGTCATCGCCGACTGGGTCTTTAACCTGTCCCAGGGGAACCTCATCGTCGCCATCGGCATGATCCTCTGGGTCTCGGCCATTATGAGCGCCTTCGTCGACAACATCCCCTTCACGGCGACGATGTTGCCCATTGTCGCCTACCTGACGAAGGTGATCCCCGGCGCCGAGTCGAACGTCCTCTGGTGGGCCCTCGCCCTTGGAGCGTGTCTCGGCGGCAACGGCACGATGATCGGCGCCAGCGCGAACGTCGTCACCATCGGCATCGCCGAGGCTGCAGGACACCCGATAAAGTTCTTCGGTTTCATGAAGTACGCCTTCGCCTACATGCTGATCAGCGTCGCCATCTGCCACGCCTGGCTGCTCATTTTCTATTAGAGGAGGTCTCATGACACAACGGTGCGTGATTTCAAAGATACTGCTTCCCATAGATCTCAGTGCGGGGTCGAAAACGGCCGTCGAATACTGCAGCAGCCTGGCGCCCTCTCTCGGCGGTGTGCTGACCGGCATTTCGCTGCTCTACGTGAGCCCCGTCGGCTATTTCGGCCGCCACATGGGGAACGTCGATTTCAGAGGCGAGGATATTACTCAGACGGACGACTTCCGGAAGATGAGGGACCTGCACATGCAGCGTGACATCATTCCTTTAATGGAGGATGCCGAAAAAGCGATTTCGGCAGCGGCGCCCGGTGTTCCCGTCGAGCGAATCGTCGCGGAAGGTGACCCGGCGGCCGAGATCGCCCGCGTCGCCGAAGAGGGAAAGTACTCGACAATCCTGATCGCCTCACGGGGACTCACGGAAATCAAGAGGCTTTTCCTGGGCAGTGTGACGAGGAAGGTCATCGGCTATGCCCATTGCGATGTCCTCGTCGTTCCTCCCGGCGCCCCCTTCGACTTCAAGACCATCCTCGTCCCGACGGACGGGTCTTTCTACAGCGAATCGGCGGCACATCACGCGATTAACCTTGCGAAAGCGCAGGGCGGCTGCCTCATCGCCCTCGCCGTTGTGCCGTCGGGATCGGGCGTGGTGGAACTGCCCGTGGACCTTGTCGAAGAAGAGGGTGAGGGAGAGGCCGCGGCGTTCGTCAAGAAAGTCCAGGCCATCGGAACGGCCGAAGGGATGGCCATAAAGGGCATCATCACGTCAGGCACTCCCTATGAGGCCATCGTCGACACGGCCCAAGAGTACAATGCAGACCTCATCGTGATGGGCAGCCACGGCCGGACAGGCATCAACAAGTTCCTCATGGGAAGCGTCACCGAAAAGGTCGTCTCCCTCTCCACCCTGCCGGTGATGGTCGTGAAGGCGGTATGCGTGTAGGCGGGTTGCGCGTTGCGAGTTACGAGTTTCAGGGGCAGGGGCCGTTCCCCGAACGGCCCGGATATTCCTTCACTCACGCGGACACTGATCTAAGGAACATATGCTGAACGTTCTCATCGTTTCCGGTAACGGCATTCAGGTCCAGGGAGACCCGTCGGCTGAGGGCGTCCGCCTCCATCGCGGTCAGATGAGGACCGGCCGAAAGGGTAAGGGGTTCGAACTCACCGGGTATGACCTGGCCTTCGTCGATCTCGATGCGGAAGGATGGCAGGAGAGGCTGCTGGAATTGAGACCTCATATGCCTGTCGTCGTTTTTTCGACAGCCGATATCCGCCTCGCCGTCGAGGCGATGAGGCTCGGCGCCGTCGATTATATCGAGAAGCCCCTGACGGAAGAGGGGATCCATGAGGTCGTCGAACGGTACCGCCACCAGGTCCTCGACCACCGCTTCGGTTTCGACGAAATGCTCGGAACGAGCGCCCTCATGCAGGAAGTGTTCGCCCTCATAAAACGTGCTGCCGCGAGCGAGAGCAACGTCCTGATCACCGGCGAGAGCGGGACGGGAAAAGAGCTGGTGGCCCGGGCGATCCATCGCTGGAGCCGCAGGAAGGACCGCGACTTCCTGACTATTAACTGCAGCGCCATACCGGACAGCCTGCTCGAGTCCGAGCTCTTCGGACACAAGAGGGGGTCCTTCACAGGCGCTGTCCAGTCCAAAAAGGGCATCCTTGAGCTTGCCGACGGCGGGACCGTTTTCCTTGACGAGATCGGGGACGTGTCCCCCCTCTTTCAGACGAAGATCCTGAGGGTCATCCAGGAGGGCGAATTCATGCGCATCGGCGGAACGCACCAGATAAAGGTAGACGTGAGGATCATCTCCGCCACAAACAGGGACCTCCTGAAAGAGATCGGCAGCGGAAAGTTCAGGGAGGACCTCTTCTACCGCCTCAATGTCATCAACATTCACCTGCCTCCCCTGAGGGAGAGGATGGAGGATATCCCCCTCATGGTGCGGCACTTTCTGAAAAAACATGCAGACAAGAGACAGGATCTCCCCATCAGGAGCGTAGCGCCGGAATCGCTCCAGATACTCATGTCCTATGCCTATCCCGGCAATGTCAGGGAGCTGGAGAATATCATCGAGCGGGCCGTATGCCTGGCCAACTCCGGGGAGATCCTGCCCCAGGACCTGCCCGCCTCGCTCTCGTCAGCGACGGGAGCGATGAAATTGCCGCCGTCACTTGTCCTGAAAGATGCCATCAGGAGCGCAGAACGGGACACCATAGAGACCGCCCTGAATCAGACGGGATGGAACATCTCGCACGCCGCCGCCATGCTCGGCATCTACCGCCAGCAGCTCCAGAGAAAGATCAAGACCCTGAGACTTCACCCTCCGACAGACAGTCTTCAGCCTTTAGTCGGCAGTCGATAGTCCACAAGTTCAACAAGATCACGAGCAGTCCCTTCTCCCTGCCTTGTCATGTAATTGTGCGAAGAAAGCATGCCCTATCCTCGTGTCAGATAAATTTTGAATTTCCCGTGAGTTGATGCATTTTTTTGTTGCATTCGTCACAATCCACCCGGCGCCGCAACCATCAACGATCTTCACCCGGAACTGACCTTCCGGCCGAACCATACTCGTTTTCGGTGCAACATAAATATGCATCTTCTTCGCCCCCTTTTCGCAGGGCCTTCCCCCGTCTATCGTTGATACGCAGGCGGTCTTCCCGGAGGGGAATGACAGGAACACCCCAAAAGATGCATAATAATGTTGCATCGGCCCTGCGATGAATGACATACATTCATTATAAATCAGCAACTTAGCGAAATGGCACGGCTCTTGTAATATACATCTTCAGAAGAGAGCGGACAATGAAAAGACTCGTGAAGACATCCAAGGGCATCGTGATCAGCATCACACTTCTGAATCCGGGAGAATACGACCGGGCCAGGGAGTCTTTCATCAGGTCCGCAGCAGGCATGGCCTGTCACCAGCATACAGCAGTTCAGTGTCCTGACCGGAACAAGCAGAGGAGAGAGAAATGGAACAGACAGTAAACACAGCATACGCGCTTGCCGTATCGATGACCCTTATACTCGTCACCATGTTCCCGCAGGAGTCGCACAACCTGTGGCTCTATCCCCTGAGGGCCTGGAATTCTATTAAGGCAAGGTGGCTGGTGATGAAGGAGAGGGGTTCCGAAGGGAAGGCCAAGCCCTTCATCGAAGTGGACATGAGGGATTTCCGCTAAGCTCCGCGTTCAGCTTCCGGCAAATTGACGCATAGAAAGGGAAGGGGGTGCATTGCCATGCGCCCCCTTCAATATTTTCTACCAACTCTTCGACAGCAGTATCTCTTCCACCTGTTTCTGATGTTTCTTTTCGAGAACGAGGATCTTTCTCTCCTGGGCTTCTTCGATCTTCTCGAGCAGTTTGTTGAGATCGACGGGCTTTTCCATGAAGTCCAGGGCGCCGCTCTTCATCGCCTCCACGCCCGCCTGCAGCGTCCCGTGACCGGTCAGTATAATAATCTGCAGGTCCGGGTTCTGGGCCTTCATTTTTTTGAGAGCTTCCAGTCCGCTCATCCCCGGCATCGAGAGATCGAGGACAATGGCGTCAAAATCCCTATTCCGGGCACGCTGGACGGCGTCCTCGCCCGTAGCGGCGGTATCGACCTTCATGCCCCGTGTTTCGAGCCTCTTGGAGAAAACCTGGAGAAACCTCTCCTCGTCATCGACGAGCAGTACGTTTGCGTTTAGTTCTTCCGTCATATGTCAATCTCCTCCTTATGTGGATGTATTGCGTTCAGGACTATTCAGCTTCCCCTATCGTTGCACACGCCCACCGGAAAGGCGGGGCGTATGCGCCGAAATGCCTCGGTGGTGCGAAACCTTTACCTTCTCATACAGACGAATTCAGGCCGGTTGTCTGTCAGTCCCGTGCAGACGGGAATCCAGTCAGTTTCCTGCAGTCTGGATACCCGCCTTCGCGGGTATGACGACTTTCTGCGAATCCATGAATTTCTTAAAGACGTAATAAACCAGGCATGAATTAGCAAATTATGAGCCATGACAAATCAATTGGGGAGGCGCATGCACAGGTGGCTGCCCTCTGTCCGGTTTCCCATGCCCTTAACGGTCCTCGAAATCATCATTTATCTCTGATTATACGGGGTCTTTGGCCGGTAACCTGCCATCCCCTCGATGCCTCATACCCCATCTGTCCATGAGGGACCAAATGACATCCCCGATTCCCCGGTAGAACAAAATCGACTCCCTGCAGCACTTTCTTGCATGGCCACCTGCAGCAAAAGGGCTTCACAGGGGGCTTCCGAAGGCGTCATTTCGCCCTTTCCGGCCCTGGCATGACACGTGCTTATGACTTATAGACCGATAAAATTTCCAAATGGGAGGCGGCCATGAAAATTCTCGTAGCATACGATGGGACGTTGAGCGCCAGGGAAGCCCTGCACTACGGCATACACAGAGCCGGTATGACCGGCGGCAAGCTGTACGTCCTTAACGTATTCAATCACCACCTCTTCATCGATTACGAGGGTATCGGCGCCGAGGAGAAGGCCCGCTCGGTGAGTGAAGGCCACATCGCTGAGGCCAAAAAAATCCTCGCAGAATCGGCAAAGGGCATCGAGTCGAAAGTCTATTCCGTCGACGGTCTGCCCGAAGAAGAGATCCTGCGCTTTGCCAGGGAAGAGCGCGTCGACCTCATACTCGCCTCCCGGCAGTACCACGGCGTTCTTCGCTCAGCGCCATGCAGCGCCACCGTCGTCCCTCACAGGGGAGAAGCGCTGGAGAAGGCCCTTTAGGATTGCCCGCCTCCGGGAACCATACATCGGGCGGGGTGGCAATCGAAACACCCCACCCGATTTTCCACCGCCCACTCTCCGCCTCATCGTCATATGTGCCTTTCGGAAAGGCGGGGCAAAGATGCCGAAAAGCCTTGATGCTGCGAAACCTTTGCCTTCCCGTACAAACTATCTCAGGCTGATGGTCGATGACAGGTCGGATGAATTCCTGATACACCAATAATTCCTGACTAGACAAACAAGAAGAGGCCTATCCTCGCGCCAAGACGCCAAGGTCGCCAAGAACGGCAAATGCACAATTGCATAAAATCTTCTTTCAGGATGAAGGTCTTTATCTTTCTTTGCGCTCTTTGCGGCTTTGCGTGAGAATAAACAATCATGCTCTCTATCAGCAAGGCTTTGAGGTATTTCGTCCCGCTTCTTCATTTAAGATCAGGGCTTGACCTCTTTCCCTGCTATACTTAGAATAGACCGGAGGTTGCCGCGATGAACGAATCCCGCATCGAACGCGATTCACTCGGGGAGGTTTCCATTCCCGCCGGTGTCCTTTATGGTGCGCAGACGCAGCGGGCCGTGGAGAACTTTCCGATCAGCGGCATTACCTTTCCCCGTGTCTTCATCAGGGCCCTCGGCCTGATCAAAGGAGCGGCAGCAAAGGTGAATGCCGATCTCGGCCTGCTTGACGAAGGGAAGGCACGCGCGATCCGGCAGGCTGCCGATGAAGTGGCCGAAGGCAGGTGGGATGCACACTTTCCCGTCGACATCTTCCAGACCGGCTCGGGCACGTCGACGAACATGAACGCCAACGAGGTGATCGCCGCCAGGGCGTCGCAGATCCTGGGAGAAGACACCGACACCCGGCTTGTCCATCCCAATGACGACGTCAACCGTTGCCAGTCCTCAAACGATGTCATCCCCTCGGCGGTCCACGTCAGCGCGGCCCTCCAGCTCCAGGAGCTTCTCCTGCCCTCTCTCCGCCATCTCTACTCGACATTGAAGCGCCGCGAGTCCGAACTGGCCCATGTCGTCAAGACGGGCCGCACCCACCTTATGGACGCGCTGCCCGTCACTTTCGGACAGGTCATCAGCGGGTGGGCGGACCAGGTTATGCAGGCTATCGAGCGAATCGAGTCGACGCTGCCGCGGATCATCAGGCTCGCCCTGGGCGGCACAGCCATCGGCACAGGGGTGAATGCCCACCCTGAATTCGCCCGCCGCGTCGCGAAGGAACTCTTCGAATCGACGGCGATCCCTTTCATCGAGACGGACAGCCATTTTTCAGCCCAGTCGACGATGGACACGGCGACGGAGCTGAGCGGGCATCTCAAGACAACCGCCTCGTCCCTCTTGAAGATCGCCAACGACCTCCGGTGGATGAACAGCGGGCCCCTCTGCGGACTGGGCGAGATAACCCTTCCGGCGCTGCAGCCCGGATCGAGCATCATGCCGGGGAAGATAAACCCCGTCATCTGCGAATCGATGATGATGGCCTGCGCCCAGGTCATCGGCAACGACGCGGCCGTCACCACGGGCAACCAGCACGGCAATTTCGAGCTCAACGTCATGATGCCGCTCATCGCCCATAATCTCCTCCAGTCGATCACCATCCTCGGAAACGCCTCGGCCGTCTTTGCCGACAAGGCCGTAGCGGGATTCACCGTCAACAGGACAAGGGTCACGGAGCTCCTCGGCAGGAACCCGATCCTCGTCACCGCCCTGAATCCCGTCATCGGATATGATAAGGCGGCTGAAATAGCCAAGAGGGCCTACAAGGAGGGCCGGAGCATCAGGGAGGTGGCCTCCGAGATGACCGGCCTGTCCCAGGACAAACTGGCGAGGCTTCTCGATCCCGTCAGGATGACGCAGGAGAAAGGGCAGGACTGAGGGAAACCCCGTGGCCGAAGAAAAAGAAACGATCATCGATAAACTGAAAACGCCCCAGTGGCGCTTTGCCCTCGCCATCCTTCTCATCATCTCCGTCATGTACGTCTGGGAATCCTTTTTCGTGCCCAAGGGACCCGCACAGGTGACGATCCGCTACAGCGATTTCATCGCCCAGCTCGATCAGGGCAATATAAAGTCCGTGACGATCGAACATCACCTGGTTCGGGGGGAACTGATTAAGGAAACGGAGCTGAAAATGGCCGACGACGAAAAAAAGACTGCGAAAGTCAGGCTCTTTAACTCCTACCTCCCGCAGTTCCAGGGCGAAGGGCTGCTCGAAAAACTCCAGGAAAAAAATGTGACCGTCAATGTGGTGCCCGCGGAAAAAGACACCCTCTTCTGGCAGATTTTCATCAACTTTCTGCCGTGGCTGCTCATCATCGGCTTCTGGATCCTGATCATGAAACGGACCCAGCAGATCCAGGGCGGCCCCGGTGGCCTCTTCACATTCGGCGCCAGCAAGGCGAAGCTCTATGATTTCAAGAAGTCGAGCGTCACCTTCCAGGATGTGGCGGGCATGGACAATGCCAAGATGGAGTTGAAGGAGACCATCGAGTTTCTGAAAGACCCGGAGAAATACCGGAAGCTTGGAGCCAAGGTCCCGAAGGGCGTCCTCCTCTTCGGCCCGCCTGGAACAGGAAAAACCCTCCTCGCCCGCGCGACGGCAGGGGAGGCGGGAGTGCCGTTCTATAGCATCAGCGCCTCCGAATTCATCGAGATGTTCGTGGGGGTGGGCGCCTCGCGCGTCAGGGACATGTTCACCAAGGCCAAGGCATCGCACCCGAGCATCATCTTCATCGACGAGATCGACGCCGTGGGCCGCACCCGGGGGACAGGCCTCGGAGGAGGGCACGACGAGCGCGAGCAGACGCTGAACCAGCTCCTCAGCGAGATGGACGGCTTCGAATCCCACGAAGAGGTGATCGTCATGGCCGCGACGAACAGGCCCGACGTCCTCGACCCTGCGCTGCTGCGACCGGGGAGGTTCGACAAGCACATCGTCATCGACAGACCGGGGTGGAAAGACCGTCAGGCCATCCTCGAGGTCCATGTGCGAAGCAAGATCCTGGGGGATGACATTGATCTCGAAAGGATTGCGAAGGGCACACCGGGCATGACGGGCGCCGATCTCGAAAACCTGACCAACGAGGCGGCCCTCATCGCCATACGGAAGAACAAGGACCGGATCGGCATGGACGATTTCGAGGATGCGCGAGACAAGATACTCATGGGCGCCGTCAGGGAGGACACGATTAACGATATGGAAAAGCGCATCACCGCGTACCATGAGGCAGGCCATACCGTCGTCGCCTGGAACCTGCCGAACGCCGACCCCATCCACAAGGTCAGCATCATCCCCCGGGGCATGGCGATGGGTGTCACACAACTGCTGCCCGAGGAGGACAGGCATTACTATCCCATGTCGTATCTCACAAGCAGGCTGAGCGTCGCCCTCGCCGGGAGGGTCGCCGAAAAGATCGTCTTCAACGACGTCAGCACGGGAGCGCAGAACGACCTCAAGGAGGCGACGCAGCTTGCCGAAAAGATGGTGGCCCAGTGGGGAATGAGCGACAAGGTAGGACCCGTGAATCTCGGGAGAGGCGAGGAACACCCCTTCCTCGGCAGGGAACTGGCCATGCCGAAGCACTACAGCGATGAGATGGCATGGCTAATGGACCAGGAGATACGGAGGTTCATCGTCGAGGCGGAGTCGAAGGCCGAGCAGATCCTGACGGAGAACAGGCAGAAACTTGACCGGATCGCCGAGGCGCTGATCCGCGAAGAAGTGCTTGACAGGGAAGATATAAAGAAAATCATAGAAGGTGAGTGAGGCAGAAGGAGGCGCACCGTGTTCACCCTCATCATCGTCATTCTCATTATCGCCTTTGTCACCATTTTTTCCGTGCAGAACGCGACGCCTGTGGCCATATCGCTGATTACGTGGAAATTCGAGGCCTCCCTTGCGGTGGTCGTTTTTCTGTCCGTCCTCGCCGGCGTTCTCATCGGTTCGATCATCACCTCCGTCATGGTCGCGAAACGCACCCGGAGAAAGAAACTCAAGGCCCTTCAGTCAAAGCCTCCGCCGCCCGAGAAGCCCGAGGCGCCTACCCTGAGCAACTGAGCGGACGATCATGTCAGGGCGAGGCTTCTATCGGGGAACGTCCAATTCTGGAAGTTCTCTGATGAAGTCCGCCCCGAGTCCATCATCCCGGCTTGCCCGGGATCCTTCTTGAAGAGAGATTCCCGACAGGCGGGAATGACATGGACGTAGTGGCTTTACCTTTGCATACGCCGGACCGGAAGGGTAGGGTAAAGAAAGCACGTATCTGGCAATAAATTGTCACCCATTGGTATAATCATTGAATTCAGTCAGTTGATCTTCTTCAATAATGTTCGAAGTGCAAGGAGGGAATCGATGGCACGGAAGGTGGGAATCTGGTTCACAGGATTTTGTTTCATCATGGTATGCGTCTTCTCCGGGTTTTTCGGCAGCGGCGGGACTGCATGGGCCGATGTTTACCAGGACATATCGAAAGACCTGGGAAACGACAACTGGAAAATCAGGTTTGCAGCGGTCCAGAAGCTGGGTACCATGCGGGACGACACGAGGACCGTCGACATGCTTATGAAGGTGGCGGACGACAAGGTCGAGTACTGGCCCGTCAAGATCGAGGCGATAAAAATCCTCGGCGAGATCGGCAACCCGAAGTCCGTCGATGTCATCCTCAGTGTGTACAACGACACATTCCTCAACAATGAGTGCCCCTCGATCAAGTCTTTTGCTGCGGCTGCCCTCGGCGGCTTCAAGAGCGAGCGAAGGGTTATCGAAGCCCTCATCGAGGGGATCAACGATCCGGAGGTTCTCACGAGGGAAGCCGCGATACAGTCTCTGGGCAAGCTGAAGGACCCGAGGGCCGTCCCCCCCCTGATCAGTGCCCTGAACGACCGGAACTATACGGTCAGGCTGAATGCGATCATCTCTCTCGGCAAGATCCAGGATCCCCAGGCGATCCCCCATCTCCGGAAGATCTCGACGGTCGAGGAAGACCAGGTCCTGAAGGACACGGCCCTCCTGGCATTAAGGAGCTTTCCCTCCGAAAAGGATCGCTGATCCCGAATACCGGGTGGTCAGCATAGAGCGACGGATTACGCAGGGCCGTTCTCCGCGTGCAGTCGGGCATGCCGGAGACGGCCTTTTTCCATCCCTGAAACAAATCCAACCGCGGCGATTGCCGGAATCTGCAGAGCGGAATAGAGAGCCCCATGACGGCGAGGGGACGCTTGATGACGGCGCCCTCTGATCGTTTTGCCCTTGATACATCGCGTGATGGAGCCGGAGGCATGATGGGCGAAGCTTCTGAAAAGGAAATCACTAAGTGGTATCAACTGTCAGCGAAGGAGGCGCTTGCCAAACTCGGCGCCGACGAGCACGGCCTAACCGAGGATGAGGCCCGTGAGCGCCTTCTCCGGTTCGGTCACAACAAACTCTTTGGCGAAGAGAGGATCAGCAGACTGAAGCTGGTCCTTCACCAGTTCACGAGTCCCCTCATTTACGTCCTTCTCATTGCCGCCGTCGTGACTTTCGTCCTTGGGGAGCGCATCGACACGGGGGTCATTCTCGCCGTCGTGGTCCTCAACGCGATCATCGGCTACACACAGGAATACAAGGCCGAGGAGAGCGTCCGGGCGCTCAAGAAAATGGTGGTGCCGAAGGCGCGGGCCCTGCGCGGGGGCAAAGAGAAAGAGATCAACAGCGAGGACCTCGTTCCCGGCGACATCGTGCTTCTGGCCTCAGGCGCGAAGGTGCCGGCTGACCTGCGCCTGATCAGGACCATCGAGCTCAGGATCGACGAGGCGATGCTCACCGGCGAATCCGTTCCCGCCGAGAAAACACACGGGGCGCTGAAGCAGGAGAATCTCACGCCCGGTGATCAGAGAAACATCGCCTTCATGGGGACGGTCGTCGTTAACGGGAGGGCCACCGGCGTCGTCGTGGAAACGGGAACCCACACCGTGCTCGGCAGTATAGCACGAGAGGTGACGGAGATCGGCTTCGTCAAGGCGCCTCTCCAGGAGAAGATCCATCGCTTCGCGCAGACGATCGGCCTGATCGTCATGGGCGCTTCGGCTGCTCTCTTCGGCATCGGCATCCTCCTCGGGGAAAGTGTGAAGGACATGTTCATGACGGCTGTGGCCGCCGCTGTGGCGACGATTCCCGAGGGGCTGCCCATCGTCGTGACGATCGCCATGGCTGTTGGTGTAGCCCGCATGGCCAGGCAGAACGCTATCATCAGGAAGTTGCCGGCAGTCGAGACCCTGGGCAGCACCACCGTGATCGGGTCGGACAAGACGGGGACCCTCACGAAGAACGAGATGACGGTGAAGCTCGTCTATGACGGAACGGACACCTATGAAATAACAGGGAGCGGCTATGAGCCGAAGGGGGAGATAGTGCATGACGGACTGCCTGTGGACAAACAGGCGGTGAAAGGACTCACTCCTCTATTCAGGATCGGACTTCTTTGCAATGAATCAGCCCTTTATGAGGAAGAAGGCCAGTACAAGATCGACGGCGACCCGACGGAGGGTGCGCTCATCGTCTCGGCGAGGAAGGCCGGGATGAACACCGGGGAGGAAAAGGAGCACTATCCGCAGATCGGTATCATTCCCTTCGAGTCCGACAGGGGCTTCATGGCAACGCTTCACAGGCACCGGGGAAAAAAACTCATTTTCGTCAAAGGCGGCCCCGAGAAGATTCTGGATATGTGCGCATCCGCTCCTGACGGCGCGGAACTGGACAGGAAGGGCATCCTGCATGTGGCGTCCGCCTTCGCCGCCGAGGGACTGCGTGTCCTCGCCTTAGCCTTCAGGGAAGGGCCCGATGATATGGAGGACCTCACGCACCATGACGTGGAATCGGGTCTCGTCTTTGCGGGCCTGCAGGGGATGATCGACCCGCCGAGACCCGAGGTGATCGAGGCTGTCGCGGGATGCCAGAGTGCCGGCATCAGGGTGGTGATGATAACGGGCGACCATGCGATCACAGCCCGGGCCATAGCGAAGAAGCTCGGCATTGTCGGGGAAGACGCGGAGGTCCTGACGGGAAAGGAGCTCGAGGGACTTGACGATGAGACGCTGTTCAGGAGGGTGCGGGACGTTTCGGTGTACGCGCGCGTCTCCCCCCAGCACAAGCTGCGCATCGTGCAGCAGCTCAAGGAGCATGGGCACATCGTTGCGGTGACGGGAGACGGGGTGAACGACGCTCCGGCGCTCAAGGCGGCCCACATCGGCGTGGCCATGGGCAGGTCGGGGACGGACGTGGCGAAGGAGGCATCGGACATGGTGCTTGCCGACGACAACTTCGCCAACATCTTCAACGCCGTGAAAGAGGGCAGGATCGTCTTCGACAACATCCGCAAGGTCACCTTCTTCCTCATCCCGACGGGTGTCGCCGCAATCGGTTCGATCATCATGACGATGATGCTGGGCATGCCCATACCCTTTGTGCCGGCCCAGCTCCTCTGGATCAACCTCGTGACGAACGGGCTGCAGGATGTGGCCCTGGCTTTTGAACCGGGAGAAAAGGGGGTCATAAAGAGGCGTCCGAGGGACCCGAAAGAGGGAATCATGAACAGGCTCCTCATCGAGAGGACCATCCTTGTGGGGCTCGTCATCTCCATAGGCGTCGTGTTCAATTTCATGACGTCCGTCAATGCCGGGTCTTCCGTGGAGAAGGCGAGAACGGTCGCCGTGACGACGATGGTCCTCTTCCAGTTCTTCCAGGCCTGGAACTCACGATCGGAGCATCAGTCGATCTTCACCATAAATCCGCTGAGCAATCCATTCCTCTTTGTCAGCATGATCGCGGCATTCCTCGCACAGCTTGCCTTTGTCTATGTGCCGGCCCTCCAGTGGGTCTTCAGGACCGAGCCCATCACCGCGGCTGACTGGATCAGGATTGTCGCCGTCTCCCTGAGCATCGTCCTTGTCGTCGAGATCGACAAGATGGTCCGGAGACGGAGGCGGGGTGCGTCATGATAGACGGAGCGGCAACTCCGGTGGAATATCATAAGATCCTTGCGGGCAAGGGAAAGTATTACATTCTCGTCATCATGGTTCTTACGGGACTGATAACGTATCTGCACCTGGCGGTGTTCCGGGAGCCCTTTACCTACGTTGTCCTGGAGGAGTTTTACTATATTCCGCTGCTGATCGGGGCGCTGAAGTTCGGTCTGAAAGGCGCTCTCGTCACGTACCTCTTTGTTTCGGCCGCTTACTTGCCGTTTTTTTTCGCACCATGGACGGAGACAATAGGCGCTTTTGCGGACAGGGCGCTGCACCTGCTGTCTTCGGGCCTGTTCAGCGCCCTCGCCGGCGTCCTCGTGGACAGGGAGGAGAGATATCGCAGGCAGTCGGAGAAGGATCGGCACCTCGCAAAGATCGGTCAGGTGGCCGCAATTATCGTGCACGACCTGAAAAGCCCCCTGATCTCCATTCTTGGATTCGGGAAAAGACTGCAGGAGGGAAAAGGGGACATCCTGTCGGCAGCGGAAGCGATAACCGAGTCTGCACAGAACATGCAAAAAATCGTCAACAGCGTCCTCGATTTGTCGAAACCTCTCCAACTGGAAATGACGCAGAAAGATCTCAGAGAGGCCGTAAGGCAGGCATCCGAGTCTTGCCATGCAAAGGCCGATGAGAAGGGGATAAAACTGTCAGTCGAGGTCCCTGATGCGCCAGTAATCTCGATAATGGACCACGGCAATATTCGGAGAGCGCTGGTCAACCTCATCGACAACGCCGTCGACGCTTCAGCCAGGGGACAGGACGTCATGATCAGCCTTGGGACGAAAAAGCGCGGCATCGCCGTTCTGATAAAGGACAACGGTGAAGGGATGGACCCCGAGACGGCTGACAACATCTTCATCCCGTTCTTTACGAGGAAGGCGGGCGGCACGGGTCTCGGCATGGCCATCGCCAAGAAGATCATCGAGGAGCATCAGGGACATATCCGCGTCGAGAGCCGTCGGGGAAAAGGGACCACGATAACAATCACTCTGCCTCGCGAAGCCGCCGTCGAAGAGACGGGATAGCTGTCGTCATCGTCGCGTCCGGCATGATGGGCTGACGGCTTGTGTCGGCGAACGTGAAAACGGGCAGAAACCGGAGGCATGCCATGAACGGGACATTGTTTCAGGGAGCATGGAAAATCGGCTCGGTATTTGACATTCCCGTCAGGGTGCATGTCACATGGTTCATTGTTTTCGGCCTCATAACGTGGTCGTTATCGACCTATTATTTCCCCGAGGCGCCGCCCGAGTTGCCCCCCGCCGCCCACTGGGTGGAAGGCGCCGTCGCGGCTCTTCTCCTCTTTGCTTCCGTCGTCCTGCCCGAAATCGCCCATTCCGGTTTAATGGTTTCCATGGAACATATTCTCTTGGGCGCTTTTGTTCTTGTTCTTCTCAGTGTCGTTGCGAGCAAGGCATTCCTCGGCGTGGGGATGCTCGCCGGCGCCAACGGCCAGGGCGGCATACATTTCGACGACCCCTGCCTCACGCTGACCTTTGCGTTTGAACGTAATGTCATCCGGAGACATGAAAGGGGGCGCTGATGATGGCGTTTGAAAACATCTTCCAGCAGACCGCTTTGCTGCTCTTGGCGGCCTCGGCGGCGAGCGCACTGCTCCTGTGGCTGCTCCAGCCCCTGATTGTCGCATACATCCTTGTCGGCATTCTTACGGGACCTTCCGTGCTCGGCATTATCACCGTCTTTGAGAGAAGGGTTCACGAGCGGGAGGACGCCACGTTGCCGTGAGGAGCAAACAGGGGTTTCGCGTGTGCTACGGAGATGTGGAAGACCCCGAATGTCCGGCGGCCCTGCCGCTGAACCGGGCGCAGTTGATTGTCAGTACTATCCCGCAGCTTGACGTAAACCTCGCGCTTCTCGAGGCGCTCAGGCAGCACGGCTATGAGGGCCGCAAAGTCCTGACGGCTCACTCGGAGTACGATGCCTCGAGATTGAAAGAGTCGGGCGCTGACATGATCCTGTCGCCTTTTATCGACGCAGCAAGAGAGGCTGCCGACACAATGGCCGCAGCAGTCCCGAAAGGAGATGGGTAGGTATGAAACGAAAAAATGGAGCGTTACGGTCTGTCGCCTATTTTTCCATGGAGATAGGCATTGACGAGAGGATTCACACGTACAGCGGCGGACTGGGAGTGCTGGCAGGAGACACGATCCGCTCTGCGGCCGATCTCAAGGTGCCCATGGTCGCGGTCACTCTTCTGTACCGCAGGGGTTACTTCCGCCAGAAGCTCCTGGCGGACGGATGGCAGGAGGAACAACCCGATCCGTGGACAGCCGGGGAATTGCTTCACGAGGAGTCGGCCAGAGTATGGGTCACAGTGGAAGGACGGACCGTTCAGCTGCGGGCGTGGCGATACACCGTGAAAGGAGTCGATGGCTTTACGGTCCCGGTTTATTTCCTCGATGCCGACCTGCCGGAGAATATGGAATGGGACCGGGGCCTGACACAGTCTCTGTACGCTGGGGACGATCACTACCGGTTGTCCCAGGAGATGATTCTGGGAGTGGGCGGTGTCAGGATGCTCCGCGCCCTGGGCCATGGGAACATCAAAAGCTTTCACCTTAACGAAGGCCATGCCGCTCTCCTGACGCTGGAACTCCTGGACGAGGCGGCGCGAGCGGCCGGCCGGGCGTCGGTAACGGAGGAAGATTGCGAAGCGGTGCGAGAGAAATGCGTCTTCACGACCCACACCCCCGTGCCTGCCGGGCATGACAAGTTCCCCATCGGTCTGGCGCGACAGGTGATCGGTGAACGAAATGATTTTCTTGAACTGGAGGGTGTCCTATATGAGGGAAATAGCCTGAATATGACCCACCTTGCCCTCAATATGTGCCGTTATATCAACGGGGTGGCCCGAAAGCACGGGGAGGTCTCCCGGCTGATGTTCGCCGGCTATTCCATCGATGCCATCACCAATGGAGTCCATGCCGCGACCTGGGTTTCAAGGCCTTTCGCATCTCTTTTCGACCGGCATATTCCTCTCTGGCGGCGCGACAATTTCAGTCTTCGCTCTGCGTTGAGCATTCCCGGCAAAGAGATCTGGAATGCCCACATGCAGTGTAAGAAGATGCTGATTGACCTTGTCAAGCGGGAAACTGGCGTTGGCATGGATGAGAACGTCCTGACTATCGGATTCGCCAGGCGTGCCACGACGTACAAAAGGGGGGACCTGCTTTTCCGGGATATGGAGCGGCTTAGGAGGATATCAAATAACGTCGGTAAAGTCCAGGTGATCTTCGGCGGCAAGGCCCACCCCAGGGACCGCGACGGGAAGGAAGTGATCAAGAGGATATTCCATGCGATGCACGTCCTGCGGAATGATGTTCCCATCGCCTACCTTGAGAATTACAATATGACGCTGGGTGCCATGATAACGTCCGGTGTCGACCTTTGGCTCAATACTCCGGAGCCCCCCATGGAGGCGTCGGGAACGAGCGGGATGAAGGCATCCCTGAACGGTGTTCCCAATCTCAGCGTTCTGGATGGCTGGTGGATTGAAGGGCATATAGAAGACGTGACGGGATGGGCAATCGGGGAGATGGCTCCGGGGAAAGGAGTCGACCGGGATCATTCCCGGGATGCACCCGCCCTCTACGATAAACTGGGGAATGTCGTTCTTCCCCTCTTCTACAACAACAGGGAACGATTCATCGACGTGATGATTAACGCAATCGCCATAAATGGATCGTTTTTCAATACTCACAGAATGATGCAGGAATATGTCCTCAACGCATACTTCGGCAGTTGAGCCAATAAAGGGCAGGGAGGCTATTGATGATGCTTGAATATATGAAACGATTCGAGAGGATCATAACGGCTTCACTCGTTGTCATGCTGGCGATTATCGTTTTTCTTGCAACGTTGGAACTCGGCTGGCTCATCGTGCAGGACATCATCAGTCCGCCGCTTTTTCTCCTCGAAATAGGGGAACTCCTGGATATCTTCGGCCTTTTTCTCCTTGTCCTGATCGGCATCGAGCTCCTTGAAACGATCAAGGCGTACCTGAAAGAGAGCGTGGTCCACGTCGAAGTCGTGTTTATCCTGGCCATGATCGCCATCGCGAGAAAGGTGATCATCCTCGATATCAAGGATGTCGATGCCCTGACCCTGATCGGCATAGGAGTCATCATCATTGCTCTTTCGGTGGGATACTGGTTCGTTCGTCAAGCGCGCCCTCGGCAGTGACGTCCGGCAATGAACCTTGTAGTCGCATTGAAAGGGCGGGGCGAAGCGCCTCAAAGCCTTGCTGAAGGCGACGATGAGCCTCGTTATGCTTGTGCGTCAGGATCCCACCCTTTGTGTGATCGACCATCGGCTTGAAACGTGGCCGTCCGTACCGGTTATGGTGTCGCCGCAGCAAGGTTTTCGGCGCATACACCCCGCCTTTCCAGAGGTCCTATTGCAACGATAAGGTAACCAAGGGGTAAGACCTGCACAGGCCGTATCGTTGGTGAGGAGGAAGAGTGAAGATCATAGAGGTGATCGCAGATAAAAGCACTTCCGGCGTCGTATCAGCGGTTGCGGAGAAGCACGAGACATATGATTTCCGTTTGGGGCACGAAGGGGAAAACGGCCGGCAGGTGATGCAGCTTCTCGTGCGCGATGACAGAGTGCAGGAAGCGATTGACGCCTTGCAGGGCGCCCTGGAGGGACAGCCGTCGGCGAGGATTCTCGTTGTTCCCCTGGATGTGGTGCTGCCGATGCCTCCCGAAGAAAAGCGCACCAAAGAAGAGGCTGCATCGGCCGCACGGGAGAAACTCTATCTTGATATATGATCTTTTAAAAAATAATCCACCCCTTGTGTCATCGACCATTGGCTTGAAAGGTTGTCTTTTGTAAGGGTTACGGTGTCGCCGCAGCAAGGTTGTCGGCGCATACGCCCCGCCTTTCGCGGGAGTGTATTGCAACGATAAGGTATATTTAAATTAGAACTTTGAACATTTCAGGAGGCTGCATGAGAGCAAAGGACCTGATGGTGCCTCTTGCAGAGACGCTGAAGCCGCAGGATACCCTGAAGGACGCGGCCCGCCTTTTAAGGACGGTCAGGAGAGGAGAAGAAACAATCGGCGTCAAAGCATTGCCTGTGACGGACGAAAAGGGACGTCTCGCCGGCATCCTTTCGATCGGTGACATCCTGAAGGCTGTCTATCCGCCTTACATGTACTTCTCCTCTCTCGGTGACTTCGCCTGGGACGGCATGGTGGAAGCCATCGCCGCGCGCATGGCCGAGAGGAGGGTGGAGGAACTCATGACAAAGCCGGTTATCACGGTCAGCGAAAATGCGACCCTCATGGAATGCATCGACCAGATGCTCCGGAATGACGTCAAGAGGGTCCCCGTCCTGAATGATGAAAAAAAGGTCGTCGGCATGCTGTACGAACGGGATGTCTTCTATGCCATCACGAAGGCCATGCTGTCCGAAAAGAACGAGGGGGAGAAATGACGCAGGAATCCGCACAGGCAGCACGGTCTTTCGTCATGGATGCGACCTTCTGGACGGCGACGGCCATTTTTGTCCTGGGATATGTGCTCATCGTGTCCGAGAAGGTGCACAAGACCGTAGTCGCCGTCGCCGGCGCTGCTCTCGTCCTTGTGCTGGGGATCCTCGATCAGCACGAGGCGTTCCATGTCGAAGAACTCGGCGTCGACTGGAACGTCATCTTTCTCCTCATCTCGATGATGATCATCATCAATCTCATGCGTCCCACAGGCGTTTTCGAGTACATAGCCATCAGGAGCGCAAAATGGGGAAAGGGCGAGCCCTTCAGGATCCTGGCGATCTTCGCTGTCGTGACGGCAGTGCTCAGCGCGCTGCTCGACAATGTCACGACGGTTTTGCTGATCACCCCCGTGACGATATTCATCGCCGACGCCCTGGAGGTCGACTCGACACCCTACCTCATCTCCTGCGCCCTGTCGTCGAATATCGGGGGCACCGCCACCCTCATCGGCGACCCCCCCAATATCATGATCGCGTCGAAGGCGGATCTGACATTCATGGATTTCATCTATCACCTTGCGCCGCTCGTCGTCGTCGCCATGGTTTTTTACATCGCCCTCATCTGGCTTATCTGGGGAAAGAAACTGGTCACGACGGAGGAGCACAAGAAGAGGATACTGGCAATGGACGAAACGAAGGCCCTGAAGGACCCTTCGATGCTGATGAAGTCTCTTTCCGTTCTTGCGATCGTCCTTGCCGGTTTCGTCCTTCACGGTGTCCTCCACCTGCAGCCCGCCACGATCGCGCTCTTCGGAGCGGGACTTCTCCTGCTGCTCCTGCGGGTCGAAGAGCCCCATCATGTCCTGGCCGAAGTGGAATGGCCCACGATCTTCTTCTTCATCGGCCTTTTCATCATCGTCGGCGCCGTCGTGAAGGTCGGCCTCATCCGGTGGCTGTCGGTGCAGATGCTCGACCTGACGGAGGGGAATTTCTTCGCCACTTCTATGGTGCTGCTCTGGTTTTCCGCCTTTGCCTCTGCTATAGTTGACAATATACCCTATGTCGCGACGATGAACCCCCTCATCGTCGACATGGCCGAGCAGCTCTGGCCGAATCTGACCGGAACGGCACGTCTTCACCATCCCGATCTCATGCCGCTCTGGTGGTCACTGGCGCTGGGGGCCTGCCTCGGCGGCAACGGGTCCGCCATCGGCGCCTCGGCAAACGTCATCGTCGTGGGCATGTCGGAAAAGGCGGGAAGGAAAATATCCTTCCTGAAGTTCATGGCGTACGGCATGCCCGTCATGATACTGACGGTGCTCCTTTCAACGGTCTATGTCTGGCTCCGGTACTACGTCATTGCAGTGTAAACCTTATCGTTGCATACGCCCCCGGAAAGGCGTTTCGCCCCGCTTTTCTATGCAAGGTAAAGTTCCTACGATCCTCATTTCGTGATACAATGCTCATAGGACGCTCCCTTGTCTTTAATGACAAGGGCCCAACGGTTCTGGAACGCGCACAGGCGATCGTCTTTTCCCTGTGCGACGTATTCAATAACTTCCCTTTCGGAAATTATGCCTATGCGCACGAGGAGGATCATCATGGCAAACCCTGATATTCTTGCTTTTGTTCTTGCCGGCGGCAAAGGGGAGCGTCTCTTTCCCCTGACCGCCTTCCGTTCGAAGCCTTCCGTACCCTTCGGAGGCCGTTACCGGATCGTTGATTTCGTCCTGAGCAACATGGTGAATTCGAAGATCTACTCGATTTATCTGCTCGTTCAATACAAATCGCAATCCCTCATTGAGCACGTGAGACGGAACTGGGCGCTGTCGTCTGTGATGAAGGACCATTTCGTGACAATCGTTCCGCCTCAGATGCGGATCGGACCGGAGTGGTTCCAGGGAACGGCCGATGCCATATTCCAGAACATCGATCTCATCAGGCAACACGCGCCTGAGCTTGTCGTCATCTTCGGCGCCGATCACATTTACCGGATGGATCTCCGGCAAATGGTCGATTTCCACATCGCTTCCGATGCGGCCGTCACCGTTGCGGCTCGCCCCGTCCCCGTCGAACAGGCGAGCGCCTTCGGCGTCATCGTGACGGACGGAGAGAAACGCATCACCGGTTTTCTGGAAAAACCGAAAAAACCCGTCCCCATGACTGACGACCCGAACCGTGCCTATGTATCGATGGGCAACTACATCTTCTCGACGGACACCCTCATCGAGGCGCTTATCAGGGCGGAGAGAAAAAAACAGCATGACTTCGGAGCCCATATCCTGCCCGATCTCGTAAAGGGCGGCAGGGTCTTCGCCTATGATTTCGAAATGAACAACGTGCAGGGTGTACAGGAGTATGAAGAAAAGGGCTACTGGCGCGATGTCGGGACGATCGCCGCCTATTTCGAAGCGCACAGGGACATGCTGAGCTATTTCCCTTTGTTCGAAATCAACAATCCCCTGTGGCCGATCCACCCGTCTGGTTACCAGGGACCGGCATCCAAGGTCTTCAAGGCGAACATCGAGAACAGCATCATCGCGGAAGGTGTAATAATCCAGGACGCGACAATCCGCAACTCCGTCATCAGGAGCGGTGTCGTCATCGAGGAGGGCGTCACCCTCGACGACTGCATCATCATGGACGAGGTCGTCCTCAAAAAGGGATGCAAACTAAAAAACGTCATCGTCGACAAACAGAACGTCATCGCCGAAGGAGAGCAGATCGGGTACGATCAGGAGAAGGACAGGTTTCATTGCCATATTGACGCATCGGGGATATCGATCGTCCCCAAGAAGGGCAAGCTCAAGAAATCGCCGAAGGCGTTTTTTAAGAATGTTTAAAGCGATCCCGGGGAGGTGGGGCCGTTCGCGGAACGGCCCCACCTCCCTGCCCGACAGGGTTACCCTTCTTTCAACGCCCCGGCGATCCTGAGTCCAAGGTCACGGGCCGCGGCGAGGGCCGGCTCCTGGTCTTCAAACCTGTTTTTCGCCACGCTGTCCACCGTGGCATCGGGCCCGAAGATCATTTTGAGACCCGACATGTCGCAGAGGTCGCCTTTGCCGCAACTGATGCACGGCACATTGCCCTGGACCCTGACGGACCCGAGGAAATTCATCCCCTCCTCCATCATATAGAACATGACTGCGTTGATGCCCATCTGGCAGGCCGGGGGCAGCATCTCAACGCCCTCGGGGATGGCGCAGGTGACGACGGCGCCTCCCGGTTTGCCCCTCATGAAACCCTTCAAGTGACGTAGCGGATAGAGACGTTCGAGAAAGGCCTTCGTCCTCGCGTCGAGCGTCGAATAGGGGGTGAAGCCGCCGACAACGAGGGCATCGGCCTCCTTCGCCTTTTCGGCCAGCATGATGCCGTCGTCCTCGATCACGCAGCGGTTCGTCTCGACACATCCGAGACAGGCCCTGCAGGGCTCTACCGTGAAATCAGCGAGTTTAATGAATTCCGTCTCCAGGCCCGTCGCGTCAAGGACCGCCCTGAGGGCCCTGTCGGTATTGCTGTTGGGAATCGGGGACCCTGAAACTCCCAGTACTTTCATGTCATCTCCTTTCAGCCTGAATGATCCGTCCTTCTTTTTCTCCGGCGACATATGTCCGGATGCTCTCCTGCCATTATACCCGATCATCGGGGAAAGCTTGAGATTATTTCGAACAGGCCCGTGTCGGATTGACTTGTCTGACGGCCTCTAAGGATAATAGAAACAGAGAGAAAAGCCGGGGAGAACGTATTCGGCATACCGTTGCCGTGCACGAAACGAGGCTGTCAACCAGGCGCTGCTCCGGACTTTCAATTTTCCGTTTTTCCGCGGAAGGGTTGTTTTTTTGCCCATGAGACGGGACGGCGGACATTATCGCCGTGATACAATTCGTCGATAATTAATGAAAAAGTGCTCATTGACCGCTGATGCCGGATTCCTCCGGACAGAGGCGCTTCGCCCTGCTTTTATCATGCAGATGGAAATTTGACACGCAGGTTTTCGGATGGAGAGCGAACAGAGGAAAGACAATAAACCGTTCCTGCGACGGTTCATACCGCCGTTCCGCCTGAGCATTGCAAACAAGCTCCTGGCAGGGTTTCTCATCAATGCGTTGCTTCTTATCATCATCGCGGCTTTCAGCCTGTCGAATCTGAACCGCCTCAACTCGATCAACGACAGCATCATTCAGGCGGACATGCCCCTCATCGATGCCACGGAAAGAATGATTGACGCGGTCCTTGCACAGGAATCCTACGGGAAGCGCTACATGATCCTGAAGTCCTCTGACATGCTCGACCTCTTCTGGCAACGGAGCGAGGAATTCAGATCAATCATCGACAGGGTCAGGGGGCTTCCGAATGCCGGGGAGGTCCCCGTTGATCGTCTCACATCCCTCCATACCGAGTATGACACTCTCTTCAGAAATGCGTTCTGGGAGCGCGCCGCATCCTCAGCAGCGCCCCAGGCCTATGATGAGCCGGTCAAGAGGAAGCAGGAAGAACTCGTTTCTCTTCTCCAGAATATCGCCTCACAGACCCGTCAGCATCAGAACGCGAAAAACCGTTCGACGATGGCCATCGGGAAGGAAACGTTCAGGATCACCCTTGCCCTGTGCGTCCTCGCCGTGCTTTCCGGCATCGTTTCCGCAATGGCTATCACGAAGAGCATATTGGCGCCGATCCTGCGGCTGAAAAAAGCGACGAAGGAGGTCGCAGAGGGAAGATTCAACCGTGTCCCCCTGTCCCTGAACCAGGATGAAATCGGCGACCTCTCGGTGGCCTTCAATGAAATGACGAGAAGATTGAAAAGACTCGAAGAGATGTATCTTGACGCAAGCCCCCTGACGAGGCTTCCCGGCGGCATCGCCATCGAAAACGTGCTCAGGAAGAGGCTCAGCGCCCGGGTTCCCCTCGCTTTCTGCCTCCTCGATATGGACAATTTCAAATCCTTCAACGACCGATACGGGTATGCGCGGGGCAGCGACGTCATCCTCGCCACGTCCCGGATCATCCTTGGAGCGGTCGCGGAATGCGGAAAAGAAGAGGATTTCGTGGGTCACATCGGAGGGGACGACTTCGTCATCATCACGGTGCCGGAGCGTTATGAAGCGGTATGTGCCCGTGTTGTCGACGACTTTGACAGGATCATTCCCGATTTCTACGACCCCGAGGACAGGGAAAGAGGCTACATCGTCGGGAAGACCAGGCAGGGCCAGGGAATACGGTTCCCCCTCATCACCCTCTCCATAGCCATTGTCACGAACGAGAACCGCTCCTTTACGAGTCACCTCCAGATCGGGGAAATTGCCGCGGAGCTGAAGGATTACGCAAAAAAAATCCCGCGCAGCATCTATATCATAGACAAGAGGAAAAAACAGGCCGAAACAGGAGTATAATAGAATATCTGCCCTGGAAAGGAATAGCGATGATCACATACAGAATGTTCTCTTTTGTTTTTGGTTTGTTCATGCTCTTTGCGTTCTCCCATTGCGGGCTGAGGGTTGAACCGATACCGCCACCTACACCTAAGATAATTGATTACGAACTCGAAACGGCCAGCTACGAGGCGTTGAGCCGGGACCCGCGGCCGGGCGTCGCCGCTGATGCATACCTCCGGCTCGCCTGGCTCTACGTCGACAATGAGAACCCGAAAAAGAGTTATCCGAAAGCCCTTGAGGCATTGAGCATTTACAGCGAGCTCGAACCTGAAAAGGCGAAGGAAGGGAATGTCCGGAACTGGCTTGAGGTGCTTCAGGAAATGTCACAGGAAACAAAAAGGGCCGACTCCTGCGACGAGGAGCTGGACAAGTCGGGCAAGGAATCGAAAAGGCTCAAGACCAGGTCTGATCAGCTGTCGAGAGAAGTGGGGGATTTGAGGGAAGCGAACGACCAGCTCCAGAAGAAATACCAGAAACAGCAGGAGACGATCGAAAAGCTCCAGGAAACGATCGAGAAACTGAAGCATCTCGATCTGCAGCTCGAGGAAAAGAGAAGAAAAAGCATCAAGTAGCGGACAGATGACGCGTTTCCTCATCATTGTCCTTTTGCTCTCCCTTTTATCCGGCTGCGCCCACGTCGTATCGCGGGAAATGCGGGACCGGAGCGATCAGGTCACACCACTCGGCGAAATCTTCGGCGACCCTGCCCGTCACGAAGGCCGGATCGTGATTCTTGGCGGCATCATCATGAGCACGTGGAACACAGATGAGGGAACATACGTGGAGGTCCTTCAGAAGCCCCTTGATTACCGGGGAAGGCCGACCCAGACGGACAGCACACTGGGAAGGTTCCTCGTGCTCCACAGGTCATACCTCGACACGGCGATATACGCGACCGGCAGGGAAGTGACCGCCGCCGGCGAAGTCATCGGCCGGAGGACGCTCCCCCTGGGGGAAATCGACTATCCCTATCTGCTCATCGAGGGCCGTGAGATCCATCTCCACTCCCCGGGAATGTCCTTCCCCGTCTTTTTCTCCATCGGCGTCGGGGTAGGTTTCTGAACTGCATCGCCATCGGGCCGGATCATATTTTGATGACTCAATGACCAATGACTTGATGACTTAGATTAGACGGTGGCATCTTCACGCCGCTATTTCCCGGGATCTTTGTCAGCGACGAGGTTCATCGCCGGGGCCTGTTTGCCCCCGGGCCTTGACATTTCCCTGCCGATCTGGTAAAAAAGGAACATGATTCACGAAGGGAATATCTCCTTCGCCCTTGCCTTCTGGTACGGCTTCATTTTTCTGTCGTCTACCCCTGGCAAGGTTTGAACGGAGAGTAAAAAAACCGAGCAACTGCGAAAGCCGAGGGTAGACGGACGGGCCCCGGCTTTTTTTCGCATATGCCAATTGGAGAGGCCGGGTGCATAGCCCGGCCTCTCTCGTTTTTCGGACAATGAGGAGAAGAGCATGATCATCGTAATGAAGACAACGGCGACGAAACGGGAAAAGGAAGACGTGATCAGACGGATCAAAGAACTGGGGTATAAACCGCATGTCATACGCGGCACGACACGGGATGTCATCGGCGCCGTCGGTGACGAGAGGGGCAAGGTCGTCCTCCAAACCATCGAATCGATGCACGGTGTCGAAAGCGTCGTGCCGATTCTCAAGCCCTATAAGCTTGCATCACGTGAAGTGCGGCGCGAAACGAGCATCGTGGAGATCACCAAGTCCGTTTCCATCGGCGGCAGGGAAATCATCGTTTTCGCAGGTCCCTGCGCCGTGGAGAGCGAGGGGCAGATCCTCGAAACGGCCAGGGCCGTGAAGGAGGCAGGCGCCCAGGTGTTCCGGGGCGGTGCTTACAAGCCGAGGACGTCTCCGTACAGTTTCCAGGGGATGGGAGAGGAAGGGCTGAAGCTCCTCGCCAAGGCCCGCGAAGCGACGGGCATGCCTGTCATCACCGAAGTCGTCAATCCGGAAACGGCGGAACTCGTGGCCGAGTATGCCGATGTTCTCCAGATCGGGACGAGGAACGCCCAGAACTTCGAACTCCTGAAACGCGTCGGCATGCTGAGAAAGCCCGTGCTCCTGAAACGGGGCATGTCCATGACCGTCCAGGAGTTGCTGATGAGCGCCGAGTATATCCTCAGCGAAGGCAACCAGTCGGTCATTCTCTGTGAACGGGGGATCAGGACCTTCGAGACGGCGACACGAAACACACTCGATCTTTCGGCGATCCCGGTCCTGAAGGAAAGGACCCACCTGCCCGTCGTCGTCGACCCCTCCCATGCGACGGGACATCACCGGTATGTGGCGCCCATGGCCTATGCCGCTGTCGCTGCAGGTGCGGACGGTCTCATGATCGAGGTGCACCCCGATCCGGAACACGCCGCTTCGGACGGTCCCCAATCTTTGACGCCGAAGAATTTCGCAGAGGTGATGGCGAAACTGCGGTCCTTTGCGGAGGTGTCAGGCAGAAGCCTCTGATCTAAGAGCCTTCCTCTATCGAAAAGAGCGGGTCCTCCAGCGCTTCGTTGCGGCAGACGGGACATCGTCCGGGTTTCTTCATGCGGTCCCTCTTCGTGAAAACGAAACCGCATTTCCTGCAGGCAGCGGCAATGACGACAAGCGGGTGTCCGGTCCTGCCCAGAGACCGGTGTATGTGCTCGAGGTGTTCATAGACCTCGCGCTCGGGCAGTCTCACGGCCGCGGATATCTCCCGCGCCGTCACGGCCCCCTGGTGAAGCAGGGCCATGATCTGTTGCCTGATCGTTTCGTGCCGCTCTGCCGGGACGGGCGGTTCCCTGTCTCTCTTTTTCACCGGACATAACCCCATGCGTTCAAGGTCTATTCTTGGAAGGGTTTTGAACTATATCTGGCTTCCCGGCGTCAGCCATTGGTGTCCAAAATGATCTGAAACGAGGCACTTTGCCCCGCCTTTGCTCTGCAATGTAAACCCTGCGCAGCCGGAATCAGGTTTCCCAGATGTTGTATTCGTGGAGAAGCCTGATGCCCATGTAGTAGCAGCAGTGGTTATGATTGAGATCGTTGATGAAGGACCGTTCGCTGCCGTCCTGAAAGAGTATCCGTACAAAGCAGAACCCCCCGGGTAAATCCGAGTGGCGCTCCTCGACGACCTCCCCCGAACCCCAGGATATATGTCTCAGATGCCTTACCCTGTCTCCGACCTGAAGGAACAGTCTTTTCCGCATTACCTGTATTATACCAAAGGGTCCTTTGACCTACCGGATACGGGTACCGTACATCGAATAGACAAAATGCCCCGTAATGGTGAAGGTGTCGCTCCCCCATTCATCGGGAAGAGGCCAGTAAGGCTCGGCATCCCTGAGGGCCCTGATCGCCGCATCGTCGAGGCTCCTGTGCCCGGACGTGCGGACCAGCTCGACGGACCCCAGTTTGCCGTTCTTCGTGATGGTGAACCGGATGTAGAGGTCCCCGTAGATGCCGTTTCGGGCGGCATCCTCCGGGTATCGCCAGATATGCTCGATCCGCTCCCTCAGTCGCTGGAGATACCCGTGATAACGGAAATCTTTCGTGTTGAAGGTGATCCCGCCGCTGTCCGGGCGCGAGCCGCCCGGTTCTCCCCTCTGGGGGAGCTTTGCTATGACATCGCGGTCAAAGATCTTGTCCCGCGTGCTGCCGGGTCCGCTGCCCGGCGATGGGACTTTCCGGGATGTCCCTGGTCCATCGGGTTTTCCTGCGCCCTGTCCGGGGATACCGCCCTTTGTTGATAAGACACCGTCAGGACTTTCTTTTACCCGAGGCGACGCCGTGTCGGTCTGTGAGGGGACATCGCGGGACGGCGCCGGGGCCTGACTCCGTCTCGCCTCCTGCTGTTCCGCCCGCGGGCGGGTCTCTCTGCGTGAAGGCGTGCTCTTCGGCGCCGGAACGGCAGGGGCGCTTCTCTGCCGGGGGGGGCTGACCTGCGCCGGCGGCCGCGGTTGCACGGGCCGGGAACCCCGGGGAGCGCTTTCAGTCCTCATTTCTTCGGGAGTTACGATCCGGGCGTACAATGGCGGCGTTCTCCTGGTCTTGTCTTCCTGAACGAAGATAAGTGCCAGGATCAGCAGGAGAATATGCAGAATGCCTGAGTAGAGGACGAACCTTTTCAAACTTTTCTATTTTACCACAGCGGGTAAGACCGCACCGAACCGGCAAAGGCGGGAGGGACAGTATGGATTTTCCTCCCAGTTGCGCAAGAAAGGCGGGGCGTATGCGCCGAAAACCTTGCTGCGGCGACACCAATGGTCAGCCACGCAAAGAGTGGAATCCCGTAGGGGCCGTTCCCCGAACGGCCCGACATCGATGAAGCTATTTCAGGCCGACGGCTGAAAAAGGTGAACTTTTTGCTGACACTCACACTGTCACTGACACTGTATTTCAGAGCGCTTCGCCACGCCTTTCCATGCAACTCCTACTACAAGGTTAAAGCAGGTGACGGAGAAACTGCATGTACGAAATGAGGCCCCCCCTCCCTGATTCCTTTCTCAGAAATATCCGCATCGCAATCTCCCGGACTTCCGGCCGCTTATGGAGTAGCACCCATTTTTCGATGAGGTCATCGCTGCCGAAGAGGAGTTCTCTTAACGTATTCATAAGGAGGAACCTCTTCCTGAACGCATGTTCCCAAAGCTTGCGGTACATAGAGGGGCTGCTTTCACAGATCGCCTGAGCCGCGAACTCCCCTGATTTCATGGCATAGTAGATCCCCTCGTAGGTGATCGGCATGACCATGCCCGCGGCGTCGCCGGTGAAGATCACGTTCTTCCAGGAAAAAAGGGGGGACTTCCCCGAGGGAATCCTGAAGGTCCTTCTCTTCATTCCCCGGGATTCTTCCGGTAAGGCATCGGGCCTCCCGCCGAACCGCCGGTCGAGAAAGACCCTGAAGAGCGGGCCGAGGTCTCCTGAAGCGGTGCCGCCCGTCCCGATTGAAAAGCCGTCACCGGACGGGAAGACCCAGGAGTAAAACCCGGGCGCATGGCGCCTGCCGAACCAGAACTCGCAGCAGTCTCCGGGCTCACGGACGCCGTCGCTCCCTGAAAAGGTCTCCGATGTGATATGTGTACTGATCGTCGGCAGGGAAGGGGGCCTGGGAATGCCGAGGGCGGATCCGACTTTCCCGGTGACGCCGTCGGCCGCGACGATATAGTCCGACTCGACCTCTACGGTTTGGAAAGACTTTCCATTGCTTCCGGCGACATTTCTCCGGATCGTCGAAACGATGGTTTTGCCGGTCCTCGAAAATCCCGAGAATTCGCCTTCCATGACCACCGCACCTTCGCGGCCGGCGAGTTCACGAAGCACCTCGTCAAAGAGGCCCCGGTCCGTCATTGCCAGGTATCCTCCCGTGAGCGCTATCTCCTGTGCCTCGCCGCGCGGTGACACGACGAGGATCTTTCTCGCTTCCTTCCTGACAACTGTGTGGGGGATCTTGAATTCTTCGAGGGCTGTGGAGGGGATCCCCCCTCCACAGGGTTTGACGAACGACATATTCCGCTCGACGAGTATCGTCTCCCTGCCTTGTCCGGCAAGAAACCGGGCAGCCGTGGCGCCGGCAGGTCCTCCGCCGATGACGAGGGTGTGGGTCCTCACCATGAATGACGGTCAGTGCAGAACAGACGGCGAATCTAACTTACGACTTCCCCCGTACCGTCATGACAGGACAAGTCGCATTTCTCACAACTCTTTCGGCCGTGCTTCCGAAAAGGACCCTGTCGAGACCCTTTCTCCCGTGGGTGCCTATCACGATAAGATCGACGGCGTTTTTCTCTGCAAATTTAAGGATTTCCTCATAGGGCACGCCCCGCAGGACGGTGAATTCAATATCCTTCATGTCCCTGCGCAGATCGAGGCCAAACCTCTCGAGTTCCTTCCGGGCGCTCGCCTCCATTTCCTTGTACATCTCATCGACTGAAATGTGAGGAATATAGAGACCGGAAGATGTTGAGATGTCGTACATAACGTGGAGCATCGAGAGTTTCGCTCCGTAACTCTTCGCCAGATCGACAGCGTAGGGGAGTGCATTGAGAGCCCCTTCGGAAAAATCGGTGGGGAAAAGAATCTTTTTAACCTCCATATGGCCTCCTTATGCGTGTTTCCCGCATCCCATCGGGATGCAATAGTATACATCATTCCGGAATCGAAACAAAGATCGAATCATACCCATCAATCGTCACACTTTCACTTTGTATGAAAAGGCGGGACAAAGTGCCTCAAAGCCTTGCTGATAGCGAGCATGATCATTTGAAATTGGATATCGGAGATCCCAATGTCATGAGCCCTCACCTTTCCTCATCCTCAGATGGATGAACCGCATCCCTTCGAATGTGAGCGCCGGGATGACACGATGATGCCTCCCGATGAGGGGAGCGACCAACTCCACCGCTCCGCCGGTGAGCACGAGCGCAAGGGAGAAGCCCAGTTCACGCTCCATGTCGCCCACAAGCCGTTCAACAGCGCCCGCCGTCCCGCACACGATGCCGGCCCTGATCGAGGACAGCGTGTCCCGGCCCGGCAGGCTCAAGGGCTGACGGAGGTCGACAGCAGGGAGCTTCGCCGTTCCAGTGTGGAGAGCCCTTTCCATAAGCCAGATCCCCGGAAGGATCGCCCCTCCGATGAGGTCCCTCCGCCGTCCGACAACGGTGATCGTCGTCGCCGTGCCGAAATCAACGATCGCAGTCGGTCCGTCGATGAGCACGACAGCTGCGACGGCATTGGCGATCCTGTCCGATCCCGTCTGCCCGGCATTGTCGACGGCGAACGTCAGGCCCGTATCGAGCCTGTGACTGACGATCAGCGGCTCCCTGCGACAGAGCCCCCTGAGGGCCTCGATGATCCTCTTCGTGACGGCCGGCACGACAGAGGAGACGACGGCATCGAGATCACCGACACCGGCCGCCGGAGCCATGCCGGTCTGTGTAGCGATGAAACCGGCGATCCTTTTTCGATAGGCTGCAACAGTCTGAAGGGGATTGAGAGGAACCTGAGAGGTCGCGCACCTGCTGCTTTCCGGGTCACTGTAGACACAGAGATTGATGGTGCTGTTGCCGATATCCGCACAGAGGAGCATGGACCGGGCGGGGCGACGATCAGGGCCGGAGATGGGCAAAGGACGGGTTCGGCGACTCCATCCTGAGGACCGTCACGTCTCCGGCGCTGATCTTTGAAATGGACTGGTCAGGCAGCCTGAGTATGAGCAGGCCTTCTTCGTCGATCCCCTCGGCGACGCCCGTCATCTCCGATTCCGCCATCGCGACCCGCACGGCGCGGCCGAGCGTCGAGCAGAGCCGGACCCACTCCGACAGGACAGGGCCTTTACCCTCCCGCATCAGGATGTCATACCACGAGTCGAGCTCGCTGATCATTGATGCGGCAAGCCGGGACCGTGAATGGGTTTCTCCTGTCTCATCCCTGAGGGATGTCGCGGCGGACCTGATTTCATCGGGAAAGTCCTCTGCCGTACCGTTGACATTGAGACCGATGCCGATGACGGCAGCCTCGATCCGGCCGGCCGAAGACCTCGTTTCCGTCAGGATGCCGCCGAGCTTCTTCACGCCCACCATCATGTCGTTCGGCCATTTGATCGTCACGGGCACCGGCACACTCCGACGGATTGCCGATACGGAAGCGACAGCCGCCAGGAGGGTCAGGACGGGCGCGTCGCGGGGGAGCATCTCCGGTTTCAGGAGGATGCTCATGGAGATGTTTTTCCCTGGCGGCGACACCCAGGTCCTCCCGAGCCTCCCCCTGCCACTGTTCTGGCTGTCTGCAATAAAGACGGTGCCGTCGGCGAACCCGCTCCGGGCATGTTCCATAGCCAGCGTATTCGTCGAGCCGGCAGTGTCGAAACAGAAGATCTCCCTGCCGACAATTTTTTCCTCGCCGGAGAGGGCATGCCTGATGTCAGCCACGGAAATCAACGGGTCAGATCACTCCTGCTCCAGGATGACGACGTCGATCTTCCCCTTCAGGGCCTCTGCGAATTTCACCGCGTCTTTTTTATCGCCGACGATGGCGCCGTAGTGCATGGGTATGGCAACTTTCGGCTTGATGTCGAGCGCCGCCTGTACCGCTTCGTCAGCAGTCATGACGTATGTCCCTGAGACGGGCAGAAGGGCGATGTCAACCTTGTATGTTTTCATCTCCGGAATGTAGTCCGTATCTCCCGCCAGGTAAATCCTCTGACCGTTCACCGTGAATATATATCCGACCCATCCCTTGTCCTTCGTGTGAAACTGCTTGTTCGTGTTATACGCGGCAACAGCTTCGACCTGTATCCCGCCCACATTTATCGTTTCGCCCGGCTTTATCACCTTGATATTTCCCTTCAGTTCCTCGGCGCATCCCTTCGGCGTGACGATGACCGTCTCCGGCCCCTGGATCATCTTCACGTCGTCGGGCGAGCAGTGATCAAAGTGTTCATGGGTGATGAGGATGATGTCCGCCTTGTCTTTCTTCTTCAGCTTGAAGGGGTCGGTATAGATGACCTTTTCGCCGGTGATCTTGAATGTGTCGTGCCCCAGCCAGTGAATGTTCTGCACCATGGATCTGCCCTCCTTTTTCGCTCCGTGTAGAATAGCGGGAAACAAGCATTAAACGACAGCATAAAAGGCGAATAACTGCAATCTCCGCATCGGTTTCATCCTTATTCGAAGTGTAGTATATCACGGGAAAAACTGCAATCATTTTCTCATACATCTATTTGCTATAATGTGTGATGACTCTCTACCTCATAGACGGCAGCTCCTATATCTATCGGGCCTATCACGCCATCAGGGGCCTGAGCAGCTCGAAGGGCTTTCCCACCAATGCGATCTTCGGATTCACGAACATGCTGATCAAGATCATCAGGGAGAAGCGGCCCGAAGCCCTCTGCATCGTCTTCGACTCGCCTGTCCCGACGGAAAGGCATAAGCTGTATGAACAGTACAAGGCCCAGAGACCGGAGACCCCCAATGACCTCGTCGTCCAGATCCCCCACATCAAGGAGATCATCCGGGCCTTCCGCGTGACAGCCATCGAGATGCCCGGATACGAGGCCGACGACATCATCTGCACCGTCGCGCGCAGGGTCTCCGAGCAGGGCATGGACGTCTTCATCGTCAGCAGCGACAAGGACATGATGCAGATCGTCAGCGAGAGAGTTCGCATATTCGATCCGATGAAGGATGTCGTCATAGACGAAAAAACGGTCCTGGAGCGTTTCGGCCTGCCGCCGGAACGATTGAACGAGCTCATGGCGCTCACGGGCGACGCGATCGATAACATCCCCGGAGTGAAGGGGATCGGGGAGAAGACGGCGAAGGAGCTGCTTCAGAGCGCAGGGAGCATCGACGATCTCCTCGACAATCCGGGGGCCATCAGGAAAGAGAAACTCCGCGCGCTCATCACGGAAAACAGGGATATCATCAGGCTGAGCAGGACATTGGCGACTGTCAATGCCGACCTGCCCGTCCATATCGACCTGGAATCGCTGAAAGCCCGTGAGCCGGAATGGACTGAGATCCTCCGCCTTTTCAGGGAATTCGAATTCAGGAGCCTCATGAACCGCATACCCGCCGTCAGGGGAGAGCCGCGGGGGACGTACAGGACCGTCATGACCAGGGAGGAGCTCAGGGAGCTCATCGGGAGGATGGGATGATCCAGCCCGGTCTGTTCGGCGCCGGAGATGCCGGGACACTCCGCCGCGAAATCGCCCTCGACATCGTCGCCGCCGGCGCCGGTCCCATGGACGGCCGGATCATCGGGGTCGCCCTCTGCATGGAGCAGCACGTCGCCTCCTACATCCCTGTCCGCCATGCCCACGGCCCCAATGTTGACGATGCACTTGTCCTGCTGAAAGACATCTTTGAGGATGAGGCGATGGCGAAGATCGGCCACAATCTGAAGCAGGCCATCCTCCTTCTCAGGCAGGAGGGAATCGACATGAAAGGTGACCTGTATGACGCCATGGTGGCGGCTTATCTCCTCAACCCGAACACGCAGAGCCATGGCATCGAGGATGTGGCCCTTGAACACCTCGCCTGCAAGAAGCCGTC
The DNA here is from genome assembly GCA_963705105.1 of uncultured Nitrospiraceae bacterium. Taxonomy (GTDB): domain Bacteria; phylum Nitrospirota; class Thermodesulfovibrionia; order Thermodesulfovibrionales; family Dissulfurispiraceae; genus CAVPIW01. The sequence continues at coordinate 57,287 of CAVPIW010000008.1, forward strand.
CGCCGCAGAAGTGCTCGGCAAGAGGACCTCCTGGGAGGATGTCGGGATTGATGAGGCAATGCAATTTGCCGCGGAAAACGCCGACATCTCTTTCGAACTGAAGAATGTCCTGTTCGATGCCTTGCGCCGGGAGGAGCTCGACCGGCTCTACTTCGATATTGAGATGCCCCTGATCCGCGTCCTCGCCGGCATGGAAGAGGCAGGGGTGAAGATCGACGTCAACCGGATCGCGCAGTTGTCCGAAGAGCTCGAACGGGGACTTGCGACGCTGCAGCAGACGATATACGACGTCGCGGGAGAGGAGTTCAACATCAATTCCCCCCGCCAGCTCGGCGTCATCCTCTTCGACAGGATAGGACTGAAGCCTCTCAAGAAGACGAAGACCGGCTACTCCACAAGCGTCGAGGTGCTGGAGGAACTCGCCCTGAGCCATGATCTGCCGCGGGAGATCCTCTCGTACCGGACGCTGAACAAGCTGAAAACGACATACATCGATACCCTTCCCAGGCTCGTCAACAAGCGCACCGGCAGGATCCACACATCCTTCAACCAGACGGCCACCGCCACGGGCAGGCTGAGCAGCAGCGACCCGAACCTCCAGAACATCCCGATCCGAGGCGAATGGGGTCCGAAGATGAGGGAGATCTTCATCGCCGATGAGGGGTGCATGCTCCTGTCCGCCGATTACTCGCAGGTCGAGCTGCGCGTCCTTGCCCATGTAAGCGGCGACGAGGGTCTCGTCGAGGCCTTCAGGAGCGGTATCGACATCCATACGCGGACGGCTGCGGGGATCTTCGGCGTCCCTCGGGAGGAGGTGACACCCGACATGAGGAGAGCGGCGAAGGTCGTGAACTTCGGCATCGTCTACGGCATCACACCCTTCGGTCTCTCCGAAGCCCTGGGTATCGCTCCCGCCGAGGCCGGACAGTACATCACTCAGTACTTCGAAACGCACAGGGGGGTGAAACGGTACATCGACGAGACCGTTGACGCGGTGCGCCGGTCCGGCTTTGCCGTCACGCTGCTCGGCAGAAAGAGGCCGATCCCCGACATCGGCAGCGCCAATGCGACGGTGAGGCAGCAGGCCGAGCGGCTCGCTGTCAACACCCCCATCCAGGGCACCGCGGCGGACCTCATAAAGAAGGCGATGATCGACATAGGGAACACGATCCGGGACCGGAAGCTCAGGACGCGCATGGTGCTTCAGATCCATGACGAGCTTCTCTTCGAAGGCCCCTCCGGTGAGATGGAGGAGGTGCGGGAGATCGTCAGGGAGGGCATGGAAAATGTGGTACCTCTTTCGGTTCCCCTGAGGGTCGACATCGGCTCGGGAAAAAACTGGGCCGAGGCGCATTGAATCAAAGGGGCGTAAAAAAACATCAGGCAGGTGACGCGATGGATGACAGTATATCGAATCGGAGACGGTTTCCCAGGATCAATGACCGTCTGAAGTTCAAATTGAGAGATCAGAAAACGGGCTGGACGGAGGACACGGTCAACATCAGCGCCGGCGGCTTGAGGTTTCGGACGGACGTGGAGCACCGTGTGGGCGATGTTATAGGCGTCGACATCATCAAGGGGGGGGTCGGTGTGCCGAATACGTACCTCCGGGTAACGGGAAGAGTCGTCAGGGTGATCGAAAGATCGGGGATGTTCGAAGTCGCCATAGAGTACACGGACATGAACGAGGACCTGAAAAAGGGCTTTGAGCGGTTCGTCCACCGGAAGGAATAATGAAACGCCGGATCGACGGCCGTGAAGAGCGAGAGTGGCGGAACTGGCAGACGCACCAGACTTAGGATCTGGCGGGCAACCGTAGGGGTTCGACTCCCCTCTCTCGCACCACATTTTTCTTTTACATCCTGAGACAATTACTTAACATTGCAGTTGCGCAAAAAGGCGGGGCGAAACGCTCTGCAATACAGTGTCAGTGACAGTGTGAGTGTCAGCAAAAAGTTCACCTTTTTCAGCCGTCGGCCTGAAATAGATTCATCGATGTCGGGCCGTTCGGGGAACGGCCCCTACAGGATTCCACTCTTTGTGTGGTCGACCATTGGTTTGAAAGGTTGTCTTCTGTGAGGGTTATGGTGTCGCCGCAGCAAGGTTTTCGGCGCATTCACCCCAGCCCCGCCTTTCCCGGAAGTGTATTGCAACGATAAGGTGACATGATGCAGCCCGTACCTGTCATCCCGGCTCGTCCGGGATCCTTCTTGAAAAATGATTCCCGACAAGCGGGAATGACAAGGATGTCATGACGTATATTAGGTGCTCCTTGGTATAATAGGAGTTGGGGATGACGTGGACGACAACAGCAGGACAAAAGAAGATCTTCTGAAAGAACTTGAGGAACTGAAGCGCCGGTTCGGCCTTTCCGACGGCCCGGGGCGTCCCGGACCGTGCCTGGGCAGCGAGGAGCGCTACGGCGACCTTTTCGAGAACGTGAACGACCTGATCCAGTGCATCAGCGCCGAGGGGCGCTTCGTTTACGTCAACCAGGCGTGGAGAGAGACACTCGGCTATGCCGCTGAAGAGATCGAAAAACTCACCGTCTTCGACATAATCGACCAGGAAAGCATCGAACACTGCATGGACGTATTCGATCGTCTCAGGAAGGGGGAGAAAATCGACAGGGTCGAGGCTATCTTCCGAGCGAAGGATGGGAGCAGGGTCATGCTCGAGGGGAGCATCAGCACACGGTTTACCAACGGACAGTTGATATCGACCCGAGGCATTTTCCGCGACATCACGAAACGCAAGCGGCTTGAAGAGGAACTGCGCGCCCTCTCCCTGACCGACGATCTGACGGGCCTCCGCAACAGGCGCGGATTCCTTACCCTTTCGGAGCAGCAGTTGAAGGTGGCCAGGCGGCTGATGAAGATGATGGTCCTCTTCTTCATCGACATCGATGGGATGAAAAAGATCAACGATACTCTCGGCCATCCCGCAGGCGACCGGGCACTCACCGAGACCGCCGAGGTGCTGAGAGGCAGCCTGCGCGAGTCCGACATCATCGCGCGGATCGGCGGCGACGAGTTTGCCGTCTTTTCCCTGGAGGGAGCGAGCCCCGATGTGGAGGGCATCCTGTCGAGGATCAGCGAAAGTATCAACAGCCTGAATTCAACGGAGGGACGTCCCTTTGCCCTCTCCCTCAGCATCGGCGTCGCGCGCTACAGTCATGATACGTCGCTGTCCGTCGAGGAGATGATCGCCGAAGCGGACCGCGCCATGTACGAACAGAAACGCAGCAAACAGAAACAATCCACACCCGGCTTGGCCTGATCAGGACAATCCGCGCAAATCCTCAACGGACCGGCAGGTCCGGCGGATCTGCCCCCTGCCTATTTCATGAAAGGAAACACGTTATATCCCTCTGTGTCGAACAAAATCAGAGGAATCGCCCTGTTCTTTATCGTGAAGGATTCTGCGGTCGCGGGTGAAGAAGCCGGCATGACCAGGCCCTGCGCAGTTCTGGGCCTGCAAAGCCCCCCCGATCCCGGTATCGGTTCATATCCAGCGTCGCAGCAGCGGTTCACATCGGGATGACAGAGAGCCACGGACGTACAGCAAGTCTTTCCGTCGGGACAGGCGACATTGCCCTCCCTACAGCAGAATCCCTCTCGCACACACCATGCACCGGGGTTGCAGCAGCCGTTGCCGCAACAGGGGTACCCGGGGGGACAGGCGCTGTTCCCGCAGCACGTCCAGAAATCCGGCCAGCATTGGCCGCCGCAGACCTTCTCATCAGCTGCGCATCCTGTCAGAGTCACGGAGATGGATGCGCTACCTGTTACAGATTGTCCGGCGCCGTCTTTCACCGACACCGTAACGGCATATGTGCCCGCGCTGTTGTAAATGTGCCCGGCGGCCTGGGAGACCGAATCGACCCCCGAAAAAGTCGTTTTCCCACCGTCTCCCCAATCAAACGAATAATCGTATGGGCCTGTCCCTCCGGACGCCGTCGCCGTGCACATGGCGTCTTTCCCTACCTCCGCCTGAGAAACGCAGGAGAGAGACACGGCCATGGGCTCTCTGACCTGCAGTGCGATCGTCACGAGTCCAAATGCGAAATTGCTGTCATTGGCATAAAATTGCACATAATGCATGCCGGGTGTGTCGAACGAGCGTGAGCAGGATTGACCCTCTGTCCATCCCGACGAACTGCAGACCGTCTTGTAGTGGTAAGGAGGCAAGCCCCCCGAGGCTTCAGCGGTCCACATGCCGCCTTCACCGACATCAAGCCATATGGGGCCGCTTGTCCCTAAGACCAGATTCTGTTTCCTTACAGATAAGAAGGTCTCGCCATAGCCCTGCCTGCCCTGCGCATCACGAACCTTCACATTAATATGTGCCCAGCCATTATACGAGAAACTCTTCACCTGAGTATCCGTCGTTGCACTTGTCGTGATTTCACGGGATTCCCCCGCAAGGTTCCATGCAAAAACAAGGGGAGGGACGGGAGCCCCGTCATTCTCAAAGGCCGAAACGACTCCCGTAAAGGAGACATCTTTCTCCGCATCGATAGTTTGCGCTGGCTTCGATATCGCCACTGAAAGAATTTTCGTAACAGCGACTGCGTAAGAGGTTGTGCCTGTGCAGACAGCTTCTTTTCCTTTCATGGCGAGAAAGGTTACCTTTACGTTGTCGATATGATCGAAGCGGTCGGGCGCCTCGTCATGCCACACGTAAAGTCCGTTGCCCATGGGGACAGCGGTTCCACTTGTCTCCCCCTTGATCTCGACAAAGTCTATCTCGTCGCGCCAAAGGGCGGGGATCCGGACTTCAACCGTCACAGTTCCGCCATCGTTCACCGAATACTTATCGAGCGTGATGCTCCCTGCACAGGTCTGGCCTTTCGTGCCCTGTCCCGCCGACGGAGGGGCAGGCGTGGCTTCAGTCTCGTCGGCGTACCAGTCGAGCTGGGGCTCGGCTGAAGATGCATACAGAGGCATTGTGAGCAAGACGAGAGCAACCGTCACCGCGGCAAGAGCCGTCGCACATAGAGAAAAATATCGACGTCCTGATCTGTCTATCACGTTGAGTTCCGTCTTTACCATGGTATCATTCTCCTCCTTACCGCGACGGGATCACGAAGACAAGCCTGTCGCCGGAAAACCCGAACACGATGCCGTCGTAGATGAAGTGCTTGTCCGTCCTGAACAGGTCGAAGAACTTGCCGCTGCCCGGCGGAGACGATGTCATCGACAACGGCTGACCGTGAAGTGCGAGGATGCCCTCCGTCGTCATGTCAAAGGAGTAGTTCTCCGGCCGGAGCTGCGCAGGCTGAGGCGTCAGGCCGGCAGTGTCAACCTGGACCTCTTTCATGAAGATACCGTTTGTGAAGAACTCCCGCACCCCCCGGGTGATATAGATCCAGGCCTCGTCAATCCTGATCACACCGCCCTGCTCCCTGAATGTCTTGATGAATTGCTGGGGGTAGCCGATTTTATTGACGAAGGCCTGCTGGGCCGGCGAAAGTTTGTCAAAGGACAGGACCGAAACAGCGGCGTTGCTTGTCCATGTATTCACGTCAAAGAGGTTGGCGAAATTGCCGACCATCACTCCGGCAAAGATGTAATCACCGGAGAGAAGCGACGAGGGCAAAACAATGTCGGGAAGGATCGAGCCGGTCTCTTTCACCGGGTTGACGCCGATCTGATAGGGAACGATCTGATCGGTCACGCCGTAGCCGGCCAGAAACAAGGGAGGCAGTCCCGGCGCTATCAGGATGACATAGAGGTCCGACGGACCCGTCATCGTCCCGGGCGTGACGTCAAAATCCCAGCGGAAAGTATTGCCCGGCCCGGCCGCCGCTGAGCTTAACGGCATGTCGAGTTTGTGTTTGGTCTCTGCCGGAGCCGCGTCGACGGTTGCCGTGACGGTGAAGTCGATGGGGAACAGGATCTGACTCACGTTGACGGGTGTGATGTACCACCGCCCCTCCCTGAGGGGAGGTGTCGAGGTCGGGGTGACCTCGATCCGCTCGTGGGAGTCGACGGCCGTCGAAACGAAGTCGGCCCCGTCGTACAGTTCTCCATAGTTGGCCCCCTGCAGGGGCGCACCGTACTTCAGGAAGAGGTCGAGGTCGCCCCGGTCCGCCGCGAGGGTCACTGTCAGCCTGGTCGCCCGGGCGGGCACCTCGATGTAGTGGTTGGTGTATGTGCCCATAGAGAGGGTCAGCGAGACGGGCACACCGCTCTGGAGCGCCGTCTGGGCATAGACCGGCGTCATCAAGAGCATCAGGTCTGCGCATATCAGCAGAAAAACAAAGATGAAATGAAGAGATCTTTTCATGGCTTCCGTCCTCACGATACTGCGGAATTTGCCGGTTGTTATACCCGCAACCCCTCACTTGATGCGGGGCGTCGGGAATCACCCTGAAGCAAAGAAAGATTCCGGACCGATCCTCGGCTGTGCGAGGGCAAGAGCCGGAATGACAGCACTGTATACCTTATCGTTGTAACACACTCCCGGAAAGGCGCGGTGTATGCGCCGAAAACCTTGCTGCGGCGACACCATAACTCTCACGGAAGACAATCTTTCAAACCAATGGTCGACCACACAAAGGATGAAATCGTGTAGGGGCCGTTCCCCGAACGGCCCGACATCGATGAAGCTGTTTCAGGCCGACGGCTGAAAAAGGTGAACTTCTTGCTGACACTCACACTGTCACTGACACTGTATTTCAGAGCGCTTCGCCCCGCCTTTCCATGCAACTGCAAGGTAGCCCTACGATCAAACGAATCGGCAACTCCTGAAAATCCCCGTCTGACGACGGGAAAACAATGACTTCTTTCTTTCTGAATATCATGAAAAAGAGGGCTTGTCAACACAATATTTCTTATTGATCAATAGAGATCGCTTATAGATCGTGTCATTGATAACGTCAAGGGGACGGCGGGGTGGGCAAGCCGATACGGCAAGCCCCTGTATCCCCCTTCTCCAGGGGGGAATAAGAAAAGGAAAAGAGAGGGGACGTGTCGTCGCAGGAAGATGAGTGGACTACTTTTTTTCTTTCCAGTACGGGTTTGCGAGGTCCTCAAAGGCGGTGAGGGCGGCGACGGAGGCCTGGCCCACGGCTGTGACGATCTGTTTCACTCCTCCTGTCACATCGCCCGCCGCATAGACAAGGGGCACGGACGTGCGCATCTTGTCGTCAACCCTGATGTAGCCCTCTTCATTGAGATCGAGGCCGAGCACCCGGGCGATGTCGATGTTCGGGTCATACCCGACGGCGATGAAGACACCCTTGACAGGTTCCTCCGTCACAACACCAGTTTTGGTGTTCTCGATCTTCAGCTTCGTCACAACCTTGTCACCGCTGATCTCCCTGACCACGCTGTTCCAGATCACGGGGATGCCGGCCTTGAAGAGGCTCTCCTGGAGATTCATCTCGGCCCTCAGTGTGTCCCTCCTGTGCAGGAGCGTCACATCGGCGCCGAGCCCGTTCAGGTAAAGGGCGTCCGTCACGGCCGTGTTTCCCCCTCCCACGACGATGACGCGCTTGCCGTCCTTGAAGAAATAGCCGTCACAGGTGGCGCAGGAACTGACGCCTTTCCCGTAGTACTCGTCCTCTCCCGGCACGCCCAGCTTCCGGTACCGAGCGCCCGTCGCGACAAGCACGGCCTTTGTTATGTAAATGCCCCAGGTCGTCGTGGTGCGGAAACGCCCGTCTTCGCGGGCGATCTCCTGTATCTGTTCGGAGATGTGGATATCGGAGTACTGCGCAGCCTGCTGGGCCAGCAGGTCGACGAGAGACTTTCCGGCGATGCGGGAAAATCCGGGATAGTTTTCTACGACGGGGGTGACGGTGATCTGCCCCCCGATGTTCTCCCGCTCGATGACGACCGTCTTCAGCCCTGCCCGCTCAGCGTAAATCGCGGCGGTCAGTCCCGCCGGTCCTGCCCCGACGATCAGGAGGTCCTTCTCCACGGGCTTGTCCGAGAAGCCCGCAGGGGCCGCCTCGGGCTTCTTGAGGGTCAGGAGGGATTCGATGAAGATCTCCTCGGGCTCCACGCCGGGGGCGACGAGAACGCCGTTGACGAAGGTCTGCGGCACCGACACGATGCCGTACTTCCCGGCGATGTCCTGGTTCTCGTAGATCTCGATGACATCGACGGACACGAGGTCGCTCCGCACGAGGGCCGCCGACACGGCGGTGACGACGGACTGGGGGCAGTAGGGGCAGGTGGGGCTCACAAAAACCTGGATGTCCCTCTTCTCGCGCAGGTCCTGGAGTCTCTTCAGGGATTCTCCCGAGATGACAACACCGCCTGTTGAAACCATGAGGATCGTCGTGATGAGCGACCGTCCCTCCTCGCCGAGGGGGGCGCCGGAGAACCGGATCTTGTACTTGTCCGGCTCGATGAGAACAGTCGGGGACCGCTGAACATCTCTTTTCTTCGCCTGTTCGTCTCCGACCTGATGATAGGACACTTTGATTTTCTTCGAGAGCTGGGGAAGGACCTTCATGAGGTCGAGCAGGACCTCGTTATATGTATCGTTGGTTCCCTTCTGTGTGAAGACCTCGATCCTGACGTCGTTCTGCAGCTCCTTGAATGTGTCCTTGAGGACTTTCTTTATTTCGTCGGTGATGATTTCTTTTTCCATACAATTATTGTAGCCATATCCCACCCTCTTTGCAATTGCTCCGGCCCGTCGCCGCACCGCGCCGGCGATAATGTTTTATAATAATGTAATGCTCACCCCTTCTTCACTCGCCGCCGAACACCGGACGCACATCATCGACAGCCTTCGGGACAGCGGAAAGAACAGGATCACGTCTCTTTCCCTTTCCCATCTCGCTCTCTTCCTCTCCCAGGCCGAAAGGCCCTATGTGGTCATCGAAGATTCCGGAGAAAATGCGCAGGCCCTCGTGCGGGACATCACCTTTTTCCGGGGGATGACCGGACCTGCCGCTCCTGCCGGAAATTCGCCCGCTCCCCTGTGCTTCCCCTCACCGTCCGATGCCGGGGATATCGGGCAGAGGGCACGGGTCGTGAAAGCCCTCGCAGAAGACCCGCTCCTGCCCGTCGTGACAACCCGCGATGCCTCTCTGACCGGGTTTTCCGTCGCAGCCATCGGTGAGACGATCGTCACCGTCGAAAAAGGGCTCTCCATCGAACGGCACCGCTTTCAGTCCCTCCTGGCCCGGCTGGGATACCGCAATGTGAGCGTCGTCGCCGAGCAGGGTGAGTACAGCGAGCGCCGGTGGCTGTTCGATATTTTTCCCGTGACGGAAGATGCTCCCATCCGTATCGAATTCTTCGGCGACGAAATAGACACGCTGAGGGTCTTTGACATAGAGACACAGAGAACGGTCCGTGAGGTCCCCGGGTTGACCATCCTCCCCGCCGCCGAACCGGACAGGACGGGAAATCTCATCGACGAACTCGCCGGCGGCGCCAGGGACTTCTACCGGTACGGGACGGAAGAGGATGATCTCTCCCGCAGCCCCTGCGTCACCTTTTCACATTTGCCCATTGAAGACGAGGGCATCCCGTCAGGCGAACTCCCCCTCCGCGGATATGGCATCACCGCCGATGAGAGGACGTCCCTCGAAGAGATCGCACCGGCGATCATGAATTGCCGGGAGCGAGTCATGGCCGTTCTGCCTTCAAGGGGCCAGGCGGAGCGTTTCAGGGACATCCTCTTCGACGGGGGGCTCGTCGCTCCCGTTCTGGCTCCCGCTGAGGCGGGGTCCTATCCGGGACCGGTCTGCATCATCGTGGGGTCCCTGTCGTCGGGCCTCCATATACCGGGCCTGATGGTCCTCACCGACAGGGAGCTCTTCGGTGAACGGCCCGCCCACAGGCCGATGAAGAAATCGAAGGTCTCGGGGCTCCTGCTGAACATCGATGACCTGCGACCGGGAGACTTCGTCGTCCACACGGACCACGGCATCGGGAAGTTCGTCGGCATGCAGCGCCAGAAGACCGAGGACCGCGAAGAGGATCTGATCACCCTCGAGTACGCCGGCGGCGACAGGCTCCACATACCCTTCCAGAGTGTCGGAAGACTCCAGAAGTACGTCGCCGGCGAGGGCCACGTGCCGGCATTGGACAGGCTCGGCGGAAAGAGGTGGCAGAAGACGAAGGAAAAGGCCCGTCAGGGGATCAAAGAAATGGCCGAAAAACTCCTGAAGCTCTATGCCGAGCGGACCGTTTCGCGGGGTTTCACCTTCAGCGACGACACGCCGATGCACAGGGAATTCGACGATTTCTTCTCCTACGAGGAGACGGAGGACCAGCTCAGGGCGACGGAAGAGATCACAAGGCATATGCGCTCGGACAAGCCCATGGACATGCTCCTCTGCGGCGACGTGGGATACGGCAAGACTGAAGTGGCCATGAGGGCCGCTTTCAGGGCCGTCTACGACGGCAAACAGGTCGCTGTCCTCGTGCCGACGACGCTCCTGGCGGAGCAGCACCACAGAACATTCCGGACAAGGTTCTCGGGGTTCCCCGTGAAGATCGACTACCTCAGCAGGTTCAAACATTCCGCCGATGTGAAGAAATGCCGCAAGGCCCTCGCAGCGGGCGAGACGGACATCGTCATCGGGACCCACATGCTCCTTCACAAAGATGTCAGCTTCCACGACCTCGGGCTCCTCATCATCGACGAGGAGCATCGCTTCGGCGTGGCCCAGAAGGAGAGGCTGAAGGAGCTGAAGGGCGGCGTCGATGTCCTTACCCTCACGGCCACGCCCATCCCGAGAACGCTTCACCTGTCCCTTTCGGGAGTCAGGGAGATCTGCAATATCGAGACCCCCCCGGAGGAGCGCCGGGCTGTGCGGAGCATCGTGACCGTCTTCAGTGAAAGGACGATCAGGGAAGCCATCGGGCGTGAGCTGCAGCGGGGCGGACAGGTCTTTTTCCTTCACAACAGGATCCGGGACATCGGGAAAGTGGCGGAGCTGCTGACGAAGCTCGCTCCCGGCGCAGGGATCGCCGTCGCACACGGACAGATGAGGGAAGCCGACCTCGAACGGATCATGCTCTCCTTTCTCGACAGGAAGGCGGACATTCTGCTCTGCACGGCCATCATCGGGTCCGGCCTCGACATACCGACGGCGAACACCATACTCATCGACAGGGCGGACGCCTTCGGTTTGGCCGATCTCTACCAGCTCCGGGGGCGGGTCGGCAGGGGCGCCCTCCAGGCATACGCCTACTTCCTCGTGCCGGGCGAGGACTTTCTCAGCGATGACGCCAAGAAGAGGCTCACGGCCATCCAGGAGATGAGCTATCTCGGCGCCGGGTTCAGGCTGGCCCTCAGGGACCTCGAAATCCGCGGCGCCGGCAACCTCCTCGGCGCCGAACAGTCGGGGCATATCTACAGCCTCGGTTTTGACCTCTACATGGAGATGCTTGAGAAGGCGGTATCTGAGCTGAAGGGCGAAGTGAGGGCCGAGGCCTTCGATCCCCAGATCAGCCTTCAGGTATCGGCGTTCATACCGGAGGACTACATATCCGACATCAGCCTGAGGCTGAGTGTGTACAGGAGGATCTCGGCCCTCCAGGCCGCCGATGCCCTCGAAGACCTGGCAGGCGAGATCGAAGACAGGTTCGGTCCCGTCCCGGACGAGGTCCGGCACCTTCTCCATGTCATGCGCATCAAGATCTATGCGCGGAAGCTGTTCATCTCCAAAGTGTCGGGCTATGACGGCTCCTACCGGTTTACCCTTACCGCCGAAGGACATGAGCGGTATGGTATTCCGGTGGACTTTTTCGACAGGCTCCTGCAGACGCTCGTCGCCATGAACACGGCACAGGATGAATTCAGGGGAAAAATCAGGTTCCATCCCGACGGGTTCGAGCTGAACACGGGCCGTCCCGGCGCCGGCAAAGGCATTGTCCTTGTCGAAAATGCTCTCAGGAGGCTTTCCGGAAGCCTTGCGAAAGACTGAACACCTCTTTCAAACTTTCCCGCTCTGGACTTCGCGGAGGAAATCGGGTAAACTGGATGACATGAAGAGGTTCGCTGCAACGGCGCTGATCATGCTCTTTTTCGTCACGGGCTGCGCGACAATGAGTCCGGACAAGGAAAAGGAGGCATCCTTCTATTACACCATGGGTGTCTCGGCTCTGAACGAGGGCAACGTCCAGAATGCCTTCGTCCATTTCCAGAAGGCCTATCAGCTCAACCCATACAACAAGGAGATCATGAACAGCCTCGGCCTCGTGTATTCGCAGCTCGAGGAGAACGACAAGGCACGGGACCTCTTCCTCAAGGCGATCGTCGAAGACCCGAATTTTGCCGAGGCCCACAACAATCTCGGCGTGACGTACATGAAGATGGAGAGATGGAACGACGCCGTCGAGTCTTTCAAACGGGCACTGGCGAACCCGCTCTACCCGACCCACGAACGGGCTTTTTACAACATGGGGATGTCCTACTACCGCATGGGGAACTACGACGGCGCCATCAATGCCTTCAAAGATTCCCTGAGGCGCTCTCCCGCCTTTCCCTATCCCTATTATGGTCTCGCCCTCGCCCTGAACAAACTCTCCCGTTTCGGCGAGGCCGCCACTGCGATGACGAAGGCGATCGAGCTCGATCCCGCCTATAAAGGCAACAGGGAAACGTTCCTGGATGACATGAACGAGCGCAGCCTGACCGCCAAGGGCCACGACGAGAGAGACATACGGGATTATATCGAGATCATGAAGTATTAGCCTCTTTGGTGCATATGGTGAGACCACCCCGCAACGGTTCCGCAAACTCTTCGTTTCGTTTCCTCATCCCCTTCCTCCTCATCCTTATCCTAATCTCTTTCGGCGGTTGCGCGGGAAAAGACGCCTCCCGTTTTGCCTTCGTCGTCGTCGGTGACACGAGAACGGAACCCTACGTGACGGGCGGATTGAAACAGGCCGGTGAGGTGAAAAAGGTCCTCGGAATGCGCTTCCGCGGGAGCGACATCCTGCTGTCCCATGACGAGACCGGTTCGGAGGTGATCAGGGCCGATATTACGGAAAAAAGCGGCAGCCGGACCACCATTCACTACCGGGACGGATGGCCGCGGCTCATCTCGGCGACAAAAGACGGCGACATGAAGGTGATCATGCGCGACAGCGGCAGGAAATGGGTCTATGACCGGGTCGTCTCGACGATTCAACGTGACGTCTCGTCATATCCCGGCGGGTCCGCCTTCGTCGTCCACGGTGGAGATATATCGCTTTTCGGCGCCCAGGGGAAAAGCCTTGACGAGAACCCCTACTGGCAGCTCTTCGATGCTGAATTCCTCAGCCGCCTGCCTGCTGTGAGCGCCGGCTTTCCCCTGCCTTCACGCATCATCGCGGCCGTCGGCAACCACGAGACATGGCTCGACGAACCGATGGAAGGCATGCTGACCACCATGCCGTGGCTCCGTCAATTTGGACTGTCGAAGGAGCGCAGGATCTACGCCGCCACATTCATGAACTGCCGTTTCATCTTTCTTGACTCGGGCGACTACGGGGTCAGCGGCGAGATCTGGGGAAACTATCCGCCCTTCAGAGAGCAGATGGATTTCCTCACCGATGAGCTGAAGAGGGCACGGGAGACGGGAACAGACCACGTCTTCATCGTCTATCATAAACCGTCCTTCATCAAAGTGGGCCACGACCCGCTCCCTGACGACCTGAATCCGCACAAATATATCCGGCCCTTTGCAAAAGACCTGAGGATATATGTCTTCAACAGCCATTCACACACTACCGAGCACTACCTTGTCGACGGGATCCGGTATCTCGTCCTCGGTGCGGGCGGGGCGCCGCAGAAGTTCGAAACCGCCAAACATCCCTCCCCCCAGGAAGAACTCTACTGGAAAGGGGCAGAGAGGGTCGAGGAGTACAACTTCCTGCGCGTGGAAGTCGAAGGCCCGACCACCAGGGGGACCATCCACCGCTTCCGCCCCGGCGATCCCCTTCGTCCCTTCAGCACCGTCACAATATTCGAATAAGGGGTCAGACTTGCGAATTGCTTTTGGCCGGCAGCCCGCCATCAGGCGGGCGGTCTTCAAGGCTTTGAGGCGCTTCGCCCCGCCCGTTCATGCAGATGAAAGGTTTACAGGACCTTTTGATTTACGTCTTTCACGAGAACATCCATTGTGACGCCTCTCACTGCTGCAGACGTCCGTTTGATGCATCATAGGCGAAGATACGGTATCATTACATGATAATTCGTGAGGATCGCATGACCAGCTGTCTGCATATCAAGGCCATTAAAATGGCACTCCTTCTTTCTGTGATGTTGATAGCCACCCTGGCTTTTGTTCACAACGGCTTCGCAGCGCCGTCCGTTGCCGGATGTTCAGTTTTCAGTGCGGATAACGTATGGAACACGCCTGTTGACACTTTGCCCCTGGACCCGAATTCTCAAGCGTACGTCACGACCATCGGGGAAAACAAAGGGCTTCACGCCGACTTCGGTTCAGGCCTGTGGGATGGCGGGCCCATCGGCATTCCCTATACGATCGCAACGGGGTTGCAGCCGCTCGTGAACGTCTCGTTCCAATACGCAAGTGAGAGCGACCCGGGTCCCTACCCCATCCCGCCCGATGCACTCATCGAGGGAGGGCCGCAGTCAGACGGAGACAGGCATGTTCTGGTCATCGACAGCGACAATTGCGTCCTCTACGAACTGTTTGCCGCCTATCCTCAAACCGACGGCTCATGGCACGCAGGTTCGGGAGCGATTTTCAACCTGCGTTCCAATGCCCTGCGGCCGTCGACGTGGACATCTGCTGACGCTGCCGGACTTCCCATTCTCCCCGGGCTGGTGAGGTACGACGAGGTTGCCGCAGGCGAGATAAAACATGCCTTGCGCTTTACCGCTCCGCAAACCAGAGATGCCTTCATTTGGCCTGCTCGCCACGAGGCCTCAAGTCTGACAGGGCAACAGTATCCGCCAATGGGTCAGCGATTCCGTCTTAAGGCGAGTTTCGATGTTTCGGACTTCTCTGAGGCTGCCCGGGTCATCCTCAGGGCTTTGAAGAAGTACGGTATGATCCTGGCTGACAACGGGTCTTCATGGTACATATCGGGTGCACCCGATCCGGGATGGGACAATGATGTGCTTCACGAACTCGGAAGCGTTACCGGCTCGGCATTTGAAGCCGTTGACGAGTCTTCGTTGATGATAAGCCATGATTCCGGGCAGGTTGCCGTCCATCCGGCCGAATTCCAGTTGACCACAACGGTGAATGCATCTCAGGCAGGCGCGGCAGTCCCCGACTGCTCGGCAGGATGCTGGTATGACAGCGGCGCTCTGGCGTCCCTCGTTGCAGTCCCCGCCGCAGGGCATGTCTTTGACGGATGGAGCGGGGATTGCGCGGGCAGGAACCCTTCCGTCTCGGTTGCCATGACGGCGCCGAAGGGCTGCACAGCCGATTTCACAGCCTGCGCTGATCTGCCGGTGAGGATCATGGCGGAGGGATTCTTGACCGTTCAAGGGGCATACAGAGCTGCAGGGGAGAACGATGTTATCAGGATTCTTGCCGCAGATCTGCAGGAAGAGCTGCTTCTGGACCGCTCAATATCCGTAATCCTCAAAGGTGGTCATACCTGCGGCTATGGCTCAAATCCTTCCATGAGTCTGATAAGGGGACCGGTCGTCATTACCCAGGGGACGGTCACGGTAGAAAACCTGCTGATCATAAGCGCGGCGGCTGCGCCGTCTCCCCCGGGGACTCCGCCAGTACCATAGTCCTGATCTCCTTTCGTCGAATTACCGGCCCCTCCCCGCAGCGGAAAAATCATTGTTCTTCATTTTTTCCGCGTTGTGAACACAAATTTATACGGTTCAACTGCATTTCCGCTTCTGTCCTTGAAGTTCCTGAACTTCTCCGTGTTTTATACATGAGGTAGACTTGAGATGCCGAAGCTCAATGTCGCGAACATTGAGTCCTCCGATTTTCTCGGGTGCGGCATCGACAGGGGCATCGAGGTGCTCGATAACTCGGGCATCACCGACACTGCGCTGGCCTTCACAATCGTCGATCCGTTGGAGGCCGGGGATCCGCTTTCGATCTTCTGCACGAGGGCCGGAGGTGCCGCGGGCGACATCGTGGGGGTCTGGTCGTGTGACCTCGGTGATGTGGGCTCACTGACTCTGGACATGAAACAGGATCGAACTGTCACCATTACCGGGGTCCTGCAGAACTGCCAGATCGACTGATCCGACGATAGAGCGTCCCAACTCTTTCCAGGGCATCACATGCCCCGCAGTTGTCAGCTTAAACAGACGGGGTCAATAACGGGGACATATCAGGTCTGTTTCTTGAAAGAGTGCTATGGGAAGAAGAGGCCCCTCCGTGGGAGGGGCCTTGTGGTTGGTTAGAGTTTGACGACGTTGATAGCTTTGGGGCCCTTCGGACCCTTTTCGGTATCGAAGCTGACTTTGTCACCCTCGGCAAGACTCTTGAAGCCATTGCCCTGGATGGACGTGTGATGAACAAAAACGTCGGTGCTGTCTTCACTCGTGATGAAGCCAAAGCCCTTGCTGTCGTTGAACCACTTCACAGTTCCTTGTGTCATGTTGGTTACCTCCTTTTTCTGGATTAAAATCTCAGAAGCAGCCAACAAAAAAGGGCCACAATATTAAAAGTCTTTGTGGCCCGTTATGAACGCAAAAACTTCTAAGACCTTGCATTAATAATATCACATACCATGTCAATTAGACAAGTCGTCATTTAGAGTATGACACCCGCCGGATTTCGGGAGCTGCGGCGCATCCTGCGCGACCTCATTCAGATCGATGAAAAACAAGATCGCCGAATTTCCCCGACGGCAGGCCGGGTTCACCCCGGATGAACATTAACATTACCTTCCAGTTGCATGAAGGGGCGGGGCGAAGCGCCTCAAAGCCTTGATGAAGGCGACGATGAGCATTGTCAGGTTCGTCCTTCAGGATTCCACTCTTTGTGTGATCGATCAGTGGTTTAAAAGGTCGTCTTTCGTTGCGATTATGGTGTCGCCGCATCAAGGTTTTCCGCGCATACACCCCGCCCCTTCAGTCCGGCGTATGCAACATTAAGGATTATATAGGAGATCACAATACTCGTGCTGACATTATTTTTCCTTGACACCGACTTCTTTATCGGTTATATATGAGATAAAGAATTGGGAGATGCTGAAACACCGTGTCGCGAAGGGACGATTGGTGGTCGGCATTCACGGCGCTGATAGTGAAAAAAAGGGGGTAGGATACAAAAGATGAAAAATTGGGAGCAGGTCGAACCTCGTTAGGGAAATGGCCTCGAGGTGGGGGCGGGTCCCACCCGGGAGAGGGTTCTCCTGTGCATTGATTTCGAACTCTGTGCCACGAAGGAGGGCGGTATGATGAGATCCTTATTGGTCGGTCTGGCAGTCGCAGTTCTTGTCGTGACCATGTGTTTCGGGGCCGCCGATGCCCAGATATCCTTCAGTCAAGGTTATGTGAACACCATCGGCAACGACGTCTTCCTGACCATACCCGAGATCAGTAGCGGAACCGTCCAGGGGTGGGTGACCTGGAAATTGAACTTCGGCACCATATCATGGGACCTGGAGGATTTTGGCCTCACCGCTGATGTGCCGAAACTGGGATCGCGGACGGCAAACGGAAGGTACCTGTACCATGCTCAGAAGAGTATCGTAGTGATCGACATTGAGTTCTCCGATTTTCTCGGGTGCGGCATCGACAGGGGGATCGAGGTGCTCGACGTCTCGGGCATTACCGACACTGCACTGAACTTCACTATCGTCGAGCCGTTGGAGGCCGGGGATCCGCTTTCGATCTTCTGCACGAGGGCCGGACGGTGCCGCGGGCGACATCGTGGGGGTCTGGTCGTGTGACCTCGGCGATGTGGGCTCATTGACTCTGAACATGAAACAGGACAGGACTGTCACCATTACGGGGGTCATGCAGAACTGCCTGCTCGACTGACCTCACGGCGGAGCGTCTCAACTCTTTCCGGGGCATCCCAGCCCCGGAAGGCTTTTATATCGACACGTTCTCTTTTTATGTCGACAACGTCTATACATCACTGCGATACAGAGTCGGCAAATCCTGACGCCCTTATACTTCTTTATCTCCAGCAAATCATCATCTCCCGTCACCAGATACGCAGCTTTTGCAGGCAGTGCACAGGCGATAACGCTGTCGTCATCGGCGTCGCGGCCATGGCGTTCCTTGATTACCGGAACGGCCTGATCGGTTAGGCGCTTGCATTTGCAAGGGAATTAAATATAATGAAAGGAAAAGTCATGAGAGAAACACCGGTGATCTTGGACCCCGAACCGGGCATTTATTGCCGGTGGAGCTGTGGAAAGCCAGGCAATTTGCCGTTCTGTGATGGCGCTCATAAAAACCCCTGACAAAGAGGAACGCGAGCGAAGGCGCATCGAAGTAGCCTCAAAAAGTAGTGTGCACCGGATCGCCGGCGTCATTGGGGTATCCGGGGCACAATCCTTCTCACAGGAGGTGTGCTATGACTGAGGGAATTACCAGACGGACCTTTCTGGGCGCCGGAGCCGCCGGGATGCTCTCCCTTTGTGGCTGCAAAACTCTGAACAGACCGACGCAACGGACAGACATGCCGGCTGACATTATCCTTTTTAACGGCAAGATCACCACCCTCGATGGTGCCAAACCTCAGGTCTCGGCCGTTGCCATGGCCGGAGGACTCATAACCGCCACCGGGGGCGAAGAACTCCTCGCTGCCGCAACCGGCAAGACCAGGAGGATCGACCTCAAGGGGAGGCGGGTCATCCCCGGCCTGAACGATTCGCATACCCACGTCATCCGCGGCGGTCTCAGTTACAATCTGGAGCTTCGCTGGGACGGGGTTCCCTCTCTCGCCGACGGTTTGCGCATGCTGAAAGAGCAGGCACAACGAACTCCTCCCGGCCAATGGGTTCGGGTCATCGGCGGCTGGAGCGAATTTCAGTTCGCTGAGCGGCGCATGCCCACGCTCGAGGAGATCAACGCCGTCTCTCCCGATACGCCGGTCTTCGTCCTGCACCTGTATTGCCGCGGAATGTTGAACAAGGCCGCTCTGCGGGCCTGCGGCTACACGAAAGACACGCCGGACCCGCCCGCCGGTGAAATCCAGCGCGACGCAAGCGGCAACCCCACCGGGCTTCTCATCGCCCGTCCCAATGCCGGCATTCTTTACGCCACCGTCGGCAAGCAACCGAAACTGCCGCCCGAACATCAGATGAACTCTTCGCGTCACTTCATGCGCGAGTTGAATCGCCTCGGCCTCACCAGCCTGGTGGACGCCGGCGGCGGATCGCAAATCTATCCGGATGACTATGCGATCATCGAGGAGCTTCACAAGCGGGGTGAAATGACCGTGCGCATGGCCTACAACATTTTCACGCAAAAGCCCAAAGAGGAAAAAGAGGATTTCCTGCGTACCATGAAGCTGACCGCGCCCGGCAAAGGTGACGATTTCTACCGCTGCAACGGTGCCGGAGAAATGCTGGTTTACTCGGCAGCGGACTTCGAGGATTTCATGGAACCCCGGCCCGATCTCCCGTCCGACCTGGAGCGGGATCTGAAAGAGGTCGTTTCGCTGCTAGCCGCCAATAAATGGCCGTTCCGCATTCACGCAACCTATGACGAAAGCATCTCCCGCATGCTGAACGTGTTCGAAGAGGTGAACCGCGAAATCCCCTTCAAAGACTTACAATGGATCTTCGATCATTGTGAAACCATCTCCGACCGCAGCCTCGAACGTGTCAAAGCTTTGGGAGGCGGCATTGCCATCCAGGACCGCATGGCCTTCCAGGGGGAGTATTTCCTGGACCGGTACGGGAAGCAGGCAGCGGAGCGGACGCCGCCGGTTCGAAAAATGCTCGATCTTGGCATTCCCGTGGGGGCGGGCACCGATGCAACCCGCGTGGCCAGCTATAACCCCTGGCTTTCCCTGTATTGGCTGGTTGCCGGGAAGACACTGGGCGGCGCCTCGTTGTATTCCAGAGCAAACCGCCTCAGCCGGGAGGAAGCATTGAAGCTCTATACCCAGGGCAGCAGTTGGTTCTCCGGTGAAAGCGGCAGGAAAGGGGCAATCTCCGTCGGCCAATTGGCGGATGTCACCGCGCTCACTGAAGATTACTTTTCGGTGCCGGAAGAGAAGATCAAGGGGATCGAGTCGGTCCTTACCATTGTCAACGGGAAGATTGTATACGGCGCTCAGGAATTTCATAACCTTGACCCGGCTCCCCTGCCGGTTCTGCCGGAATGGTCGCCCGTAAAGGTTTATGGCGGGTACGGGGCGCCGCTGGATGTTCGCAAAGCCGCCCGCGCCGGTGTCCCGGTCCCCCTGCACCAGCATTCTGCTGAGTGCCGCTCGCACGGCTGTCTCCATGCCGCCCGGCAACTCCTGGTCGGCATCAAGGCTGCTGCTCCCCGTTACGGTGATTTCTGGGGCCTGGGTTGCGACTGTTTTGCGTTCTGAACATTACTTGACAAGAAACTCCAGTGCGGGTTAGATGAAACGAAAGTTTGTCGCATGGTAGGGAAGCGTCAATTAACTCCGGCGCAAGGTCGATGCAGCGGCCGGTCTTCTCGGCAGGACATGCATCGTCGAAACAATTGAACCTCGTTTGCTACCGTACGTACCGCTTCAACTTTAGGGAAACGGCAAAGAAAACCGGCCTGATGGTGAGGCCGGAGTCGCTTCCGTGAGCATTTACTGTATACTAAACCTTGCAGTTGCATAGAAAGGCGTGGCGAAGCGCCTCAAAGCCTTGCTGAAGGCGACGATACGCCTCGTCAGCTTCGTGTTTCAGGATTCCACTCTTTGTGTCATCGACCATTGGCTTATAGGTCATCTCTCGTTTGATATAGGTGTCGCCGCAGCAAGGTTTTCGGCGCATACACCCCGCCTTTCCCGGGAGTGTATTGCAACGATAAGGTAAAGATGATTGCCTGAAATATGGATGTCTTTTTTCTCTGCCGAGCATTATGAACCGGAATAAGATATGCTCTGATTGTGGTGTCGAGTACCTCCCGCACGTCGAAAAGTGCGCCGACTGCGGCGCCGTCCTCATGCTGCACGAGGAGTACGAGAAAGCACAGGGGGAAAAAGAACGGCTCAGGGGGCAGGCCGTCGACAGCGCGGTCGCTGTCAGGGAGGGCGATCTCAGTTGGATGAGTGAACTGCGCTCCGTGCTTGTCGACTCCGGCATTCCCTGCACCGTCCGCACGGAGTCAGTCTGCAGGAAGGGCTGCCGCGACAAATACTATTTATTCGTATCCCGCGATGACGTGGAACGGGCGCAGCAGCGCATCGAAGAATACTTCGCGGAATTGCATCCCGAGATCCGCGCTTCTCAGGATCTGCTCGGCGAGGGCAAATGCCCGGCCTGCGGATCCCCCGTCGGCGATAAAGACCGCGCCTGCCCCGATTGCGGCCTGATGCTCGTCATTGAGGAAGAAGAGGGGTAGAAGGACAAAGTCGAATAGAACAGGGCAGTTAGGTGACCTGAAAACCCGAATCCAGACAGCTTGCCTTTTTCACCGCCCCGCTGCTTATTCAGCGCTTCTCCGACCTCCCGATCGCTCAACTCAGCATCGATAAGACGCCGCCGCCCCTTTTCCATGACGAAACGGGCAAACGGCGTATCTGCAATAAACAAGACCTGACCCCCTTATTACCTTTTATTACTTATTAGCTGCGCGAAATAACTCAGTTCAGCGTGAGCGCTCTCACGAGATGGACTCTCTTGTATCACAATGAAATAACTACATAATATCAGGCTCACCCTCACATCCCGGGATTTCCGTGTATGTCTGACGATACAAACGCCATTCCAGGGTACGACGAAACCAAGAGAAATAATGATTGCATATCAGTCTGTTAGAGAAGCCATGGCATTCATGGTATCGTTCTTGCTTGCTCAATAGTTCACAAAACGCGTCTTTAAAGAAACTGCCGAGCGGTCCACAATTCATGTATGCCAAAGGAGGAGGTGACGGGGTTTGTGGCAGTGGAACCTGGAACGGAGGAAGGTTGCATGTCTCACAGACCTTTTGGGAGATCTGACAGTTTCCCCAAGGGTGCTGGATGAAGTTATCTTTGAAAGGAGGTGAGTTCGTCCGGACCTGTATTGACAGAGGCGTGTCAATACGATGTCGCTGAAAAAGCGATCGAAAAAGTTGCAGAAAAAAAGGGAGGTAATGTGACAAAGAAAGCAATACTGACACTATTAGCGGTTTTTGCGGTGACTGTTCTCGTCGCCTGGGTACCTGTGGCTGAGTCCGTATCGGGCTATTATACGAGCCAGGGCTGCACGGACTGCCACGCGGCCACACCCACCACATGCAAGGGATGCCACGCCCACGGGACGCATTCAAGCGTCGCAGGAAACGGCATAAACATCACCGGAACAACGAATACCACTTCATACAACCCCGGCCAAACCGTATCGGTGACGATTGCCGGAGGAGTGAACTCAGGATGGGTTCGCGCCATACTCTATAATCAGAACATGGTGGAGCTTGCAAGGAGCACCGGTACGGCGACCGGCGGCATGGGCGGCGGCGCAAGCACGCCCGTTACCTTAACCGCTCCTGCGCCGACTACTCCGGGTACCTACACATGGAATGTGGCCTGGTACGGCAACTCATATGACGGCGGTACTCCTTCATACGGACCGCGCTGGACTCCTGACCCGAACAATCCGGATCACGGACAGGAAATCGTTGCGACCAATTCCTTTACCGTCGTCGCAGTGGCGCCGGCCCCAGCGCCCGAAATCAACCCGAATCCGGCATCGCTGAACTTCGGCACGGTGAGCACCGGTGCTTCATCAACGCTGACCGCGCAGATCCAGAACCTGGGCAACGCGACCCTGAACGTGACGGCCATCGCCCGCTGCGCGGGAACATCCGCAGAATACACATTCTCTCCGACGACGCCGTTCACCGTGCCCGCTAACGGCACCGCGACCCTCTCCGTCACGTACACGCCGACGGCTGCAGGGACCGATTCAGGCTGCATCCAGATCACGAACAACGACGCTAATGAGGGGACACTCCAGCTGAACGTATCGGGAACGGGCAACGTGCCGCCTCCGGCCGCAGTGCCTGACATCAACACGAACCCGGCGTCTCTCAGTTTCGGGACGGTCACCGTGGGGAGTCCGGCCACGCTTACGACACAGGTACAGAACCTCGGTAACGCAGGCCTCAACATCACGAGCATCGTCAGGTGTTCGGGCACGAGCACGGAGTTCACCGTCTCTCCTGCCGGACCTCTCACAGTAGCCGCAGCTGCAAATGCACCGGTGACGGTGACGTACACGCCGACCGGGGCAGGAACGGACAGCGGCTGCATCCAGATCAACAGCAATGATCCCGCCACGCCTGCGGTGCAGGTGACGGTTTCAGGGACAGGCAATGTGCCGGCGCCGCCGCCTGCGGCAGCGATCAACCTGAACCCGACGTCGCTCAACTTCAATACGGTGACGGTCGGCAACAACGCGACGCTCACCGCAGCTATTCAGAACACGGGCAATGGCGCATTGAACATCACGGGCATAGCCCTCTGTTCAAACACCAGCACAGAGTACGCAGTGACTCCTGCGGCCCCGATCACCGTCGCAGCAGGGGCTAATGCTACGCTGTCGGTCCGCTATACGCCGACCGCGGCAGGCACCGATGCGGGATGCATCCAGATCACGAGCAATGCGACGGCTGCACCGGTCAGCCTGGCCTTGAGCGGCGCCGGCGTGAACCCGACTCCGCCGCCTCCCGCAGGATCTCCCGACATCAGCCTCGCACCGAACACGGTCGATTTCGGCTCGGTGACAGTCGGCGGCTCTGCGACGCAGACGGTACAGGTCCGGAACATCGGGACTGCCGACCTCGTAGTGAGTCGTATTTCCCTTTGCACCGGTACGACCTCTGAGTTGAGCTGGACAACACAGTCTCTCACTATCCTTGCCGGCAGCAGTGCGCCTTTCTCCGTGACGTACCGGCCTGCAGCCGCGGGAGCGGACACGGGTTGTATAGTGTTCGAGAGCAACGACGCGGGCAACCCGACGGTGAGTCTCCAGGTGAGTGGCTCAGGCGTCGCCCCGGCCCCGCCCCCTGCCGGCTCGGTTGACCTCGACATCAGGAGATTTACGGCGACATCCTCCGTTGATCTCGCACAGGTGGGACCGGTTGAGATCAGGCTCTCGGTGGTCAATGCAGGAAGGGTCGCCGGACAGGCGCAAGCAACGGTGGTCGGTATGCAGAACGGGACGAGGGTCTACGAGCGGACCGTCACAGTATCTGACCCTGTCACAGAGGGAAGCACTTCCTTCAGGTTCCCGTCCTATGTGCCCACTGCTACCGGGAGGATCACATGGACCGCTACCATCGCCGATGGGAACTCAGACACCGACCGGATGAGCGTGACGACCCTCGTCGTCGACAACGCCGGTGATGAGCATGACGAGGAGGATGATTAGTCGGAACGGGACTGAGCGGTTATCGCTCCGTCGGTCTTG
The DNA here is from genome assembly GCA_963705105.1 of uncultured Nitrospiraceae bacterium. Classification (GTDB taxonomy): domain Bacteria; phylum Nitrospirota; class Thermodesulfovibrionia; order Thermodesulfovibrionales; family Dissulfurispiraceae; genus CAVPIW01. Next base: position 81,751 of record CAVPIW010000008.1, read on the forward strand.
CCCCTCGTTGCACAGTTTCGGGCGGGGGGCTTCGGCCCCCCGCCGCTCACCGTGTCATGAGTAGCTGAGGCGGACATTTCAGAAAACAATTATGTTAAGCAGTCCGAAGGGGCCGGCAATTCGCCGGCCCCTTCATTATATACATATCGCACATAGCGCTGCGACATCTGTTGACACTTTTCGGGGACGCAGTTACAATTGTTCGTGCCGGTGGAGCGGTTTTTCAAGCATGACGAAATTATAACAATGTGCCTGAAAGTCGATTAATAAACCTTTCAGTTGCATGAAAAGGCGGGCCGCAACGCTGTCCGCGCTGACGAGGAGTTATTCTCATGAATACAAAAATGCCCGTCCTTTTCGCCGCTCACGGCTCGCCGATGAACATCGTCCTCGACAACGACTTCACGAGGAGCCTCAAAGCATGGGGCAGGAAGCTGCCCCGTCCCAAAGCCATCATGGTCGTCTCGGCCCACTGGCTCACAAAGGGTACCTTTGTCGGCTGTATGGACCATCCACGGACGATCCACGACTTTTACGGCTTCCCCGACGAACTGTACCGGCTGACGTACCCCTGCCCCGGCTCGCCCGACGACGCCCGGTTCGTAACCACCGCCGTGAAAGCGCCTCCCGTTTCATGCGATATGACGTGGGGGCTCGATCATGCGTCCTGGGCCGTCCTGAGGCATCTCTATCCGGGGGCGGACATCCCGGTTTTCGAATTGAGCCTTGACTACTCGTGGAACGACTGGCACGCGAAGCCTCTCCGGTATCATTACGACCTGGCGCGGCAGCTCTCGGGACTCCGGGACCGAGGCGTCCTCGTCATGGGGAGCGGCAACATCGTTCATAACCTCGCCATGCTTGACTGGGAAAACATCGATGCCGAACCCTTCGACTGGGCCCGCCGGTTTGACGAAGAGGTGAAGAAGAGCCTGCTCGGCGGTAATCACGAAGCGCTCATCCGCTATCAGGACATGGAAGGGTCGGCATCCCTTGCCGTCCCCAGCCTGGATCATTACCTGCCGATGGTCTATGCGATCGCGCTGCAGGAAGAAAACGAGCCCCTCACGTTTATTCACGAGGGCTTTCAGTACGGATCGGTCTCGATGCGCTGCTTTCAGATCGGGTAGAGGATGAGTGATCCCGTCGGGCTTCTCGTGAGGCTGGTCGAGTCGGAATATATTCCTGATGCGGTGATACGGGCGGGGATCAGGTCCCTGAACAGGAAGAGGCTGAGACTGGAGCACCGGGGTGGAGGCGAGGCCCTGAGCGAGCATCGGCGACATTTTATCGAAATGCTGAGGCACAGCCCTATCGCCGTGATGACCGATGCCGCAAACAGGCAGCACTACGAAGTCCCCGCCGATTTTTTCCTGCTCGTCCTCGGAAGGCGCCTGAAGTACAGCTGCTGCCTCTACCCGAAGGGGACGGAGACCCTCGACGAGGCTGAGGAGGAGATGCTCCGTCTCACCTGCGAGCGGGCGCAGATCGGCGACGGCATGGACATCCTGGAACTGGGCTGCGGCTGGGGATCACTGACGCTCTGGATGGCGGAGCGGTATCCGCTGTCGAAAGTCACAGCCGTCTCGAACTCCACACCCCAAAGGGAGTTTATCGAAGACCGCTGCAAAGAAAGGGGCATGGCAAACGTCAGTGTCATTACTGCAGACATGAATTATTTCGAGACGGACAGACATTTCGACAGGATCGTTTCAATAGAGATGTTCGAACACATGCGGAACTACGAAAAACTGCTGGGGAAAGTAGCGTCCTGGCTGAAGCCGGAGGGGAAGCTCTTTGTGCACATCTTCAGCCACAGGGAATATGCCTATCTGTTCGAAATGGAGGGCGGGGACGACTGGATGGGACGGCACTTTTTCAGCGGAGGGATCATGCCCTCCGACGACCTGCTGCTCCATTTCCGGGACGATGTGGTCGTTGAGGCCCATTGGCAGGTGACGGGCACACATTACGAGAAGACGGCCGAGCACTGGCTGGCCAACATAGATGCAAGGAAAAGCGCATTGATGCCTGTCCTGGAAAAGACTTACGGGAAAGCCGACGCCTCACTCTGGTTGCGGCGCTGGAGGATTTTTTTCATGGCCTGCGCGGAGCTCTTCGGGTTTCGCGACGGCCGGGAATGGGGCGTCTCTCATTATCTCTTCCGAAAGCGACGTTATTGAACGTGAAAGCGGTTGTTGCACACTTTCGCCAGACCACAGAGCGCCGGCATGGCGACTGCCCATGCGATAGCGATACCCAACAGCGCCTGAAAATCCGGTATGGCCGTCATTGCGCCCAGTTTCGCCCCGCTGTAATAGGCCAGGGGACCGCCGACAGCACCGAAGGCGGACGCGAGCAGATAGCGTCCCCGGAGCCAGGCCATGGACACATTCAATGTCATGGCGAGGTTCACCCAGAGCATTACCATCCATAGGGAACTGAAGGGATGAGGGAAGCCATAGGGAATGGGCGTGAAAAGGCCAGCCGCGATGAGACCCGAATCGACGGCAAACCCCGTCAAAGCTGCGGACAATGCCAGCAGCAGCTCAGGTCGCCAGTCCGGAGAAAGCGCAAGGTGTACGGCAAGAGCGATCGGGACGACGACCACGCCGAGCCAGGGCACTCCGTGGGCGGCACCGAGGACGGCGACGAACCAGGATGCCTGAAAGGTGACGACATTGACGATTTTTCGCAGGCCCGATCCCTGCGTCACCGCGGTCATCGGGCCTGCCGCGGAAGAATGTCCCCAAGGCGGCATGCCGGCTTCGCAAGGATCATCTGGACGTCCCCGACGTACCGCTCGCTGAATGCCGCCTCGCAATAACTGAGATAAAACTCCCACATCCTTATAAAACTCTCGGGATAGCCGAGGTGCCTGACCTCCGGGAGACGGGCAAGGAACCTCTCCCTCCAGAGTTGGAGCGTTTTCACGTAATGGTGCGTAATGTCCTCGAGGTGAATGAGCTTCATGTCCGTCGCATCGGAGATGGAGCGTGTGATCGCGCTGATCGACGGGATGACCCCCCCGGGGAAAATATACCGTATGATGAAGTCCGGTGAGCGCAGATGGGACCTGTAGACCTGGTCGGTCATCGTGATCGCCTGGAGGGCCATCAGGCCGTCGTCCTTCAGCCTGTCGGAGCAGGTCCTGAAATAGCGGTCAAAAAAATGGTTCCCCACGGCCTCAATCATCTCGATAGAGACGACCTTGTCGAAAGTCCCCTTCAGTTCCCGGTAATCCTCCAGCAGGAGCTCTATCCGGTCTGACAGACCCGCCTGCGCAACCCGCTCCTTCGCCCAGTCGTATTGATTGCGGGAGATCGTGGTCGTCGTAACCCTGCAGCCGTACTGCGTCGCCGCATGGATTGCAAAACCGCCCCAGCCCGTCCCGATTTCGAGGACCAGATCGCGGGGACGGAGCGCGAGCTTCCTGCAGATGAGGTCGTACTTCGCCAGAGCCGCCTCTCCGAGTGTGGAATCTTCACGCTCGAAGATGTTGCAGGAGTATGTCATGGTCTCGTCGAGCCAGAGGGAATAAAAGTCGTTTCCTATGTCGTAGTGCGCCGCAATGTTCCTCCTGCTCCCCCGCTTCGTGTTTTTACGAAGGGCATGCAACAGTTTATGGAGCAACGCGGTAAAACGCGCCGCCCCTCCCTCCATCTCCAGCAGTACCCCCCTGTTCAGGAGGATGATCCTGATCAGCGCCGTCAGATCATCTGTGGACCAGTAACCGCACATGTACGATTCGCCGGCACCGATGCTCCCCCCGAAAGCGACATCGGCGTAAAAGGCGGGATCAGAGACGGTGATGGTGACGCGGGGCGGTCCGTCATCCCCGAAATCGAACCGCTCTTTTGCCTCCACGATGGTAATCCGGCCACTCCTTATCTTTGCCAGAAGAGACAGGACTTGTCGTCTCGCGATTTTTGTCAGCGCGCCGATTAGTCCTGACGGAATGATGCGCAGACCCGGCATGCTGCGCGTCGGCACAATACCGTCCCGGCTCATGTCACTTCACCACTCCGGCACTTTTCGGTGGATGGGTGTAAACGGGCACGCCCTTCATCCAGAGCCGCAGGGCCTGCCAGTAGATGCCTGCAACGACCTTGACCGTCATGAAGGGGTACCTGATAAGCATGAGCGCCAGGCCAGGGCCGCTGATCTCCCTTCTCGTCATGGCCAGGTCGGCCTCGAAGATTTTCTTTCCCTTTTCCATGTTGATCATATGTACATTCAGGGCCGGGCCGGGCTCCGTAAAGGACCAGTCATACTCGATGTCCATATCGATGAAGGGAGAGACATGGAAGGCCTTGGTGAGCATGAATCGCTTCTGCGCCTCCGTCCCGACGTTCTGCGCCCTGTCGAGCACATAGCAAAAGACCTCGCCCCAGGGGGTGTTGTGGACCTCGACGATGATCGTCTCGACGTGCCTGTCCGCCGCGTCGTAACAGTAATAGAATGTGGCGGGGTTGAAGTTGTGCCCGAAATAACGCAAGTGGCACATCATACGGATGGGGCCTGCCGGCCTGATTCCGGTCCTCTGCTGGACAAGGTCCCGGACGGCTGTGTCGATCGGCACGGCAGGATCGCCGAAGTGGTCCCTGCGCCTGAAGTACGCAACATTCACGCCCTTCACGGACCACAGCCAGCGCGATCTGAAAGCGGTCTCCATCTCCGCAAGGTCGAGGTACAGAAAAAAGATCGCATAGCGGAAGGAGTGCTCCTTGGGGACATAGCGCCTGTGGCGGACATGTCCTTCGTAAATCGCACTGACCATTCAGAGCCCCTTCCCGAAGAACCTGCAGGCGGCCAGCGCACTGTTCACTCCGTCTTCGTGAAACCCGTAGCCCCAGTAGGCGCCGCAGTAATGCGTACGGTTCCTGCCGCTGATCTCGCCATGGCGCCGCTGCGTACGCGGCGCGTTGACCGTATACTGAGGGTGGTGATAGAGATAGGTCCCAACGGTCTTCTCGCTCATTATAGCGCCGGGACGGTTCAGGGTGACGCAGAATTCCTCCCTGCAGTCGAGTGTCTGCAGAATGTTCATGTTATACGTCAGCGACACCCTGGCAATCTCTTCCCTCGGGATGAGGTAGTTCCAGCTCGACCACAGTTTCCGCCGCTCCGGCAGGACCGACGAGTCCATGTGCAGGATGACCTGGTTCTGCTGGTAAGGGATCGAACCGAGGATTTCACGCTCCCGCGGAGTGGCGCTCTTCAGCATCCGTAATGCCTGGTCGCTGTGACATCCGAACACCACATGATCAAAGCGCTCGGCAATACCGTCCTCAGGGTGAACTTCGACATGATCCTCATGCCGCACGACTGTCCGGACGGGTGTGTTGAGCCTGATCCTGTCGGCAAAGGGCTTTGTGAGCTTCTCGACGTATCGCTTCGACCCGCCCTTGATGACCTTCCACTCGATGGGATGCCTGACCTCGAGAATGCCGTGGTTCCTGAGGAACTTCACCAGGCTCCGGAGCGGAAAATCGTGGATCCGGGCGGAATCGGTCGACCAGAGGGAGGAACAGAGAGGGAAGATAAAATAATCGATGAACTGCCGCGAATATCCGTGCCTGTGGAGGTAAGATCCCAGCGCCTGCTCGTCGCTTCCCTCCCGGAGAAGGCCGGTAAAGGCGCTCCGGAACCGCAGGATATCCAGGATCATCCGGTAAAAGGATGGCTTCAGAAGATTGCGCCGCTGCGCGAAAAAGGTGTCGAGATTATGCGGGCCGTATTCGAGTCCCGTCCGCTCGCATTTGACGCTGAAAGTCATGGCAGATCTCTGGTAATCCACGCCGAGTCTTTTCAGCAGCGTCACGAAATTGGGATAGGTCGTCTCATTGAACACGATGAACCCCGTGTCGACGGCATAGGTCTTTCCCTCCACCTCCACGTCATGCGTGTCGGTATGGCCGCCGGCGTAATCGTTCGCTTCGAAGACAGTTATGTCGTTGTCCCCGCAGAGGAGATAGGCGGCGGTGAGGCCGGAAATGCCGGCGCCTATAACAGCTATCTTCATGTCACCGCTCCCTGCACACTCGCTCTCATCAACAACAGCGTGCGGCGAGACCCTGAAAACGAGGATGGGGCTTGGTTTCTGAAGGAAATGTCACGGTAAACCTCGTATCGCATTATTTTGGAAACCGGTGCTGCATGCTATTTTAACCAACGGTCGAAATGCGCTGCCGCGAGGGTCCCGACGGCGTTCAGGAAAGCGCCCCAGCAGATGTCGATGAGTGACAGGCGGAGCGGCCAGTCTTTCAGGAGCGAATAGTTCGTCATGTCATAGATCGTGTAGACCACAATTCCGTAAACCGCGCCCCAGAAAATACTGGACGTCACAACGTTGTCCGGCGAGACCCTGGGCAGGGCGAAAAGCACGATGCCTGCGGGAATGGCGACATAGACGAGCAGCGCCGCCCAGATGACAGGCTGCAGGGCTTCGCCCGAGATCCTCAGGAACCCGCTCAGATCCTTTTTGTAGAGGCTTGATGCGAAGAATCCGAGCCAGATGTAATCAAGGACGAACAAAATCGGGGGGAGGCACAGGAATACCTTGATGTTATGCCACATGGGCACCTCCTTTATGCTTTCGGCGGGAGCGGAAAGAAAGCGCTTGTTCTCCGCCTGTAATCCTCGTAATCCCTGTTTCCCTCGTACTTCCTCTCAAGCATGGGGATGCCGGAGACTTTCAGGATCAGGAAAGTGATCGTTATCGGCCCGATGAGAGCGGCCAGACCGTTTCCGGATGACAGCGCCAGCAGGTAAATGCCCCACCAGAGGGTCACCTCGCCGAAATAATTGGGGTGCCGGCTGTAACGCCAAAGCCCGCTCATAATGACCTTTCCCCTGTTCGCGGGGTCTCTCTTGAAACGGAGGAGTTGCCAATCGGCGACGGCTTCAAACAGGAAGCCCGTGATCCAGACGAGCACGCCGGCGGCGTCCAGAAGGGACAAGGGTTCTGTCCCGGACGTGATGACAAGGATGACCGGCAGCGCGACCACGAGGAGCAGAAACCCCTGGAGCAGGAACACCTGGAAGAAGGCGCGTATGTTTGCATAATTTCCCCATTCCCTCCTCCAGGCCCTGTATCGGGCGTCCTCAGGCTTTCCCCTGTTCCGCAGGGAGACGTGAAGGGACAGGCGTATTCCCCAGACAGCGACGAGAGCCATGACGAGGTATGCCCGGGCATGGAGGTGTTCGCTGACCGCCGCCGCTGTCACGGCGGCGACGATAAAACCGGGACCCCAGGCGATATCGGCGACATCGAATCGTGACAACGCCCGTGCCGCCAGGTACCATGCAGTCATGTATGCGGCGACAGCGACAGCCTCGGTCAGTAATATAATTTTCATCTCATGCCGGAGTCCGTTTCAGACTCCTTCCCGTCCTCCTCCCAAAGATTCCGCCGGATTCATGAAGTATTCCTCCCGAAGAGATAACTCCACTGCGCCCCCCGCAGCTCCTGCTCAAAACCCCACTTCACGACAAGGGTGTCCGCGTCACGCTCGATGATCCTTTTATGTGTGCGGCAGTATAGAGGCTTGTGTCCCAGGTAAACGTGGGCAAATTCATGGGCGATCGTGTAGAGGACGTCATTCCTCCCGTACTCGCAAAGGTTGGAGATGAAAAGGACAATCGTGCGAAGAGGGATCTCGGGGTCTCCCTGGCCGGAGTTGAAGGTCACGAAGGAATTCATTGCCGGCTGTGTGACCCGCAGGCCGGGAGCCCGCGCGAAGAAATCGAAGGCATTCTCCGGGAGCCTGCAGAAGAACTCCAGGAGATACTGCCCGAATCTGTCGTCGCAAGGCCCCAGGATGAGCCTGTCCACGAGATCTGTCGCATAAGCCTGACGTGCGGCCCGATCGGGACGTTCGTTTTCCACGGATGCAATTCCTTTGACGTAAAGCATCGATCGCAGGAAACCTGCGGGGAGTCAGGTCATCTGCCCTGTCACGTCCATGGAAAAAACTCCGGAAGTCCCGCTCCCCTGCGGTCTTCTGAAGGCTCAGCCCTCTTCAAATGAAGATCAGGCACATTTATATTACTATGCTGTAGAAGATTTGGTAAATATTTCTTGAGAATGAAAAACACTGCAGGATGAAAGACGGCGCCCTCGTGCTCCATGCTCAGCGTTCATGAGCTTACGCAACGCCAGGGCCAAGAGTGTGGAACGAGAGTTGTTCCCCCGTTGAGTCTGCTTACTGACTCGTACTACCGGTGTGTCTGACTCATTGTCAGGGAACAATGGGCTAATCCCCTAATCATGTCGATCAGGGGCTAAAGGCCAAGATCTAAAACAGGCAGGTCGATCATATCACGGCAGATGGTAGTGGTCCCCTGATCGGACCAGGCAGCCAAACGTTGGCCTGCCCAGAAGGGCCTCACATCACTCTTGCCTACCCGAAATTCCAACTGGTTGCCGCTGACACACGCAGACGATGAGCTGAAGCTGCCGTTTCCTGCTGCCGGCACGAAGTAGTTGATATCGCTTCTCCCCTCCAGCATCCTCACCAGGATGTGCATGTCGGCGCCGAACTTGTATCCGAACGTCGGGTCCAATGGTCCGTTCAGGACATAGCGCACATAGATAAAACTGCTGTCCTGGGCCAGATAGACTTCCCTGATATCCCGTCCGTTTTCATAAGCCCTCCATCGATGATTCTCGTGAGTCATGGACCTCTACGTTCGGGAATAGGTCACGCTGTCTCTTTCGAACTCTTTTATGGTTTCATTCGTCAAGGTAGGACTGACTTTCCGGAGAAGGTGAAGAAACGTATCAGTCGTTACACGGTAGTCCTGCTTTGTTTCATATTCCTGTTCAAAAGAGAATTGAGCGACCTGCTGATACAGATATTCCAGGTCTGCGGGCGTATATCCGGACGTCTTCTTCACAACCAGATCCAGGTCGACGCCGCCGGTGTTCAGTTTCGCGAGGTAATGCTGCAGAATCGTCCTTCTCCCATCTTCGTCCAGGGCGCCAACGGGAATAATGCAATCGAAACGTCCGGGCCGGAGGAGTGCGGCATCCAGTTGCCGGATGTAGTTGGTGGCACAGACAAGCAAAACCTTGTTCCCCTGATTCTTGAGCAGAGGGACCTGTTTGAGAAGCTCGTTGGTAATGGATTTGTCAACCCGTCCTGCCGTGTCCCGACTGCCCGCCAATTCATCGAACTCGTCGATGAAGATGACCGCCTCCTCCAGATTTCGGGCCTTTTCCATTACCATATGCAGATTGGCACCGATCTTCTCCACTCCCTCTGCCATGAGCATGCTCGGCAGTATCTCAATGTACCACCACGACAGGATGCCTGCAATCGCCTTTACAAAATGGGTCTTGCCGGTACCCGGGGGTCCGAAGAATATAATGGTCTTTGGCGGAGTCACGCCATGCTTGAGCGAGAGGCCCTCCTCCTTGAGAGGAAGGATGATTCTCCTTTGAACCAGCTGTTTTGGAGGTTGCGAGTCAGATATGGTATCCCAAATTTCCCTGCTGATGGTCTGAGCCCCCATCTCTGTCAACAGGTCTCTCCGTTTGTACTCCATAAACTCTTTGACGGCCTGATCCATGTTTTCGAGAAAATCAATGCAGGCAGTCCGAAACCCCACGTCGCGCCCAAGCTTTTCAGAGAGAAGCCACTTATGCTGCAGTATCTTAGGCCAGAGGTCAGCCGCCATATCAGGCTCGAGTTTCATGCCGCTGGATTCAAATATCGTGCTTGCAGCAACCTCGGGTGATGGTATCTCCGGCGCCGCTTCGTTCATACTTTTCCTCCTTATGGCCGTGTCTTCTTAGCTTCTCGACGAAAAGCCCAAAAACGAGAGCCCTAACCCTCCAAACTGAGCTTGTGACACCTCAGGCTTTGAGACATGATGCCGATTTGGAAATTCTGTTAAAGCCATTCTCCCTTGTTCCATTTTCTCCTGTATTTTTCAAGCATGACAAAAGCAAGCCATAGTTTTTCCATACTATCAAATTTTTCAAAGTATGACGATTTTTCTCCCATTAAGACATTGCTGAATGCTATAGCTAAATCCCAGGGCATTGCATAATCTTCAATTACCATCTCCTGCAGTTGGTCTTGTCTTGGAATCCAAACAGCCTTTATCGTCTTTAAATAAGATACCTCTTTCTCAAGCTCACTCATAATGGGCTGACATGGTGAAGTCAAGCCTAATGACATCGAGACATAAAAGTCTCCAAACTCAGGTTGCCACCGCGCTTGTATCTCTTCTATCCCCTCACACATCCTGATATAGTCAGACGATCTATCCATACAACCTCCTAATCGTCAAAACATAAGGGCCAGCTGACACATCCTTATACCATCGATGTTTCACATAATCCAGGAAATTCTGCCTTTACTTTCGTCAACGACGGTCATCAGCACAATTGTCGGCTGTTTCATCTCGCTTCTTCCCTCATATATAACCGATAAAGGGATGGGTGTCAAGAGGAAAATAATGTTTCAGCTGTTCAATTACAGGGCCTGTGCCCGGAGTGTCGCGGGCAGTCAGAGGATCATGCGGTTGTGGGAATGACAACTTGTACGGTCCTGCGTATGAACAGCCAAGTACCCCCTGTAGTTGCATGAAAAGGCGGGGCAAAGCGCCCCAAAGCCTCGCTGATAGCGACATTGATCATTCTAAGTTCGTTGATCAGGATTCCATCCTCTGTGTCACCGACCGTCGGCCGGAAATAGTCTTTATGGGAAGGCAAAGGTTTCGCAGTACCGATGCTTTTCGGCGCCTTCGTCCCGCCTTTCCTGATGGCGTATGCAACGACAAGGTACTCTCTATTTGCCGAGAATGATTTTCAGGAAGACATTGCGCGGCGGATGAGCTTCTTTCACGAGGTCGGCCAATTTGCACAGGGCTGCAACGACAACGAACACTGAAAGAGTAATGACGATGAACAGGTAATCCGAAGAGACCTGCTCCACCCCCGCCAGTGCGAGAAGGGGTTTGAGGCCATACTCGCCGAGAGCCTGATGCGAAATATAGACCAACATGGAGTATTTCCCGAAGAAGACAGGGATCGCACTCCAGGAGTTATGACTCACTCTGATAAATAGGGCGACCTGAGCGAGAATGGCCCCGGTCGAGAAGAAGGCAAAACCGTATGTGGGCGGATAGAAAATCTCCGAATATCCTGCGCGACTCGCCAGGATTCCTCTGTTGGTGAGATTGGGGAATGCCGAAGTGGGAACGAACAGGAGGAATGTCCCGAGAGCGAGAAGGGCCAGTCCGGGAATGGCAAGTCGTGCAATGGAGGGCTGGTTTTCGCCTCGGAACATAAAGCTGAACAGGGAGGCACCGACAAATGCATATCCCAGCCAGGGGAACAGGGGGAAATATCCGTCGATGAACCAGCTTGCGGCGAGGCGTGACACATCGGGCACGTACAGACCATCCAGGTCGATTTCCAGGACTTCGGGATGATAGCCGACGAGAGACTGGAGAAGCGGCCCCCCAGGATAAGGATTGCTCCTGAAGCAATGAGTGACGGCATTTTCTGCTGACGGACTGCATATATGAGCGGGATGCCGATGCCGATCACGTACAGGACATCCACGCTTGCGAAAGGCAGAAGCCTCCAGACCAGGGTATCCAGAAGAGCCCCTGTCAGAACGACCAGGGCACCGCGCGTCAGATAATATTTAAAATCGTGCCTTTGTGAACTCAGGATCACCATGCCCGCACTGAGAGAGATGAACGTCGGCGCCGCGAGGGAGCTCATGATCCGGTACCACATCGCATGGGGCTCAGCGTAATAAGGAGATAGATTTGCCGGAATCATCAGCATGATGGCGATCCCGCGAAGGAAGTCGACCCAGAGAATGCGATCCTCGCTCCGTGATCTTTCAGGATTGCCGGGGCCCGCGTTCATCGTGTGCGATATGGATACGTTGAAGATGAGTTGACCTTTCTGTTGCATGAAAAGGCGGGACGAAGCGCCTCAAAGCCTTGCTGAAGGCGACGACACGCATTGTCAGCTTTGTGTTTCAGGAATCCAAACTTTGTGTCATCGACCATCTGTTTATAATTCGTCTTTCCTTTCGATACAGGTGTCGCCGCAGCAAGGTTTTCGGCGCATTCACCCCGCCTTTTCGGATGTCTTATTGCAACGACAAGGTTAATTTTGTCTATTTCCCGCTCTGCTTTTCTTTCAGATAGTTGGGCAGGAGGGACGTCCCTCCCGAATGCTGCTCCGTGACGACGTATTCAAAGGTGCTGCTCTCCTTCGGCCAGAAGATCATGGAGTTCTTTGCCGTTGTGACCTTTTGGCCGTTTGTCGACACGATCTTGTTTCCGGCCGGCAGGAAGAGGACGACCTCGTCATTGATCATTTCAAAGCGCCAGCCGTTGGCATGGACATAGGTCATGATCGCGGCTTTGGACGGGAAGCACTTGGGACATTTGACTTTCTGCATCTTGCGGGCGGACAGCACGTCCTTTTCCTCGAACAATTCCTTTGAAATGTCCTCGACCACATCGGGATCGAATTCCGGCTTCTGTTCCGCGATCAGCCGCTTCAGCTCGGCCCAGTCGTTCTCGACGCTGTAGTTCTTTTCGTCGACTCCTTTTTTCGAGCGGAGGTCATAGTACTCCCGTGTAATTATGCCGGTGTCAAAGTTGAGAGAGAACCTGTACTGTGAGACCGTGATGCAACCTGTCAAAAGGACGGAGATGCTGATACTCAGAAACAAGAGACTAATCGTTTTCATAATTGTTGTCCCTTCCTTTAACACGACTATCACATGCGGCACAGGGCAATCCGGCCATCTGTCGGCAGATGGTTATTTGGCCTCTATCAGCTTTCCGTTAACGAATTTGTGAATGATGCTGGCAACATATGTCTGATAAGGCAGCCCCTCACTAATTGCCCGTTTCTGCAATTCCGTCAGGTCTCTTTCTGATATTCGTATGTTGAGACGTTTATCTTTTCGCAGGGTGTTCCGTGCATACCTCATTAATTCGGCTTTTCTTTTTGAAAGATCCTTCACCGGAATCCATTCGCCTCTTTCAAAGCTCTCCAGTATTTCCTGTTCTTCTTTGGTCAGTTTCGCTTTCATTTCTTACCCCCGAAATACAATTCCGTCGCCTTTCTGCCTGGAATAACGGTTTTCAAAAATATTTCCTCTTCATCTTCAACGTAGGGCACAACGTATGCGCAACTGTCTATTCCAATTACCATTACCCGTTGTTTAGGGTGTTTTGTTTGATCCGGATGGAGATGGTCGTCCAGGATATCTCCCTTCTCGATATAATAGACAATATCCTCAAAGCAGACTCCTCTTAGTTCTTTGAGTTTCAAACTTTTTTCAGTGTTCCAATTGATCTGTTTCATCTACTGACAGATTATCACATTGTGTGCATTTTGGCAACCTCTTATTCCCGTCAGGGCTCCCCCCCATGATACGTCCCGGGTTAAACCGAAGTTCCGGTAGGGGGACAAGCTAACCTGTTGTTATTTTGATAGGAAACCATCGAGTTAGGTTTTCTGTACTGGCAACAAGCCCAGCAACTGCATAGCTCTCTCCTGTAACGGGCTGTACTCTGTATGCTGAACGAATGTCAGTGCGTCGGGCTGCGATTGTACCCGGCATCGGTTACGGCACCGGGTTGCCAATTCCGCCAGAAGACTCTGAAAGCTGTGAATCGGAAGACCATCCTCTGTCGTCCGTCTCGTCTTCTTTTTCCGTGCCGACTCCGATGGCTGCGCGGGAGCCACAGGATCACGCGTGACGCGCAGCTCCTGCAGGTGCTCGTCATCAAACAGCAGCGGAGCGAGCGCCTCCCTCATGTGCCATTCCACATAATAGGCCAGCATGCACAGAAAGATGTGCGCCCGGACATGATCAGACGTGAAGTGCCGGATGGGCCGGACCAGCAGGTCAACCCCCTTGAGACAGCGGAATGCCCTCTCCACTTGTGACAGGCCCTTGTACTGCCGTACCGTATCAGCCGCCGACATCTCCTCCGCAGACTCACTGGTGCGGACCACGTAGATCCCGTCCAGCCGCATCTCACGCTCGATGGACTCCTCATTCCTCCTGCACTGAAACAGTCCATCCTGGATCGTCAGAGCAAAATGCTTCCCGACCTTGTACCGGTTGATCACCTTGCCGACCTTCTGTCCAATCTCGCTTGCCGTCAGCGGATGCCTGCTCCTGCGCTGCACCTGCGCAGCGATCTTCTGGAGGTCCCTCTGCGCTGCCTCGATCAACTCCTGCCTCTTGCGACGACGCTCCTCCGCCAGCAGCGGATTGAAACACGCGATCAAACGCTCACCGGGGTACTCCGGCGAGGTGATCTCCGCAAGGTTCGTCCGATCAAAAAGCGACAACTGCAGATCCCCCGTGTCCACCAGATCCCGGATCGCCCGGCTCTTCAATGCTGAGATCCAGCCGATCCCCGGATACCCCTTCAGTACATCAATCCTCGCTTGGGTCAACATTCCCCGGTCCCCGACCAGAATAACCCGGGACAGCCCAAACCGTTGCCGCAGCTTCTGCACCTGATCCGCAACCGTCGAGGGGTCCCCCGTATCGCCCGGATACACATCGACGGCTACAGGCCTGCCCGCACGGTCCGTCAGAACCCCGTACACAATGATCGGCAAACCCCTCTTGTCGTCTCGGTTGTATCCATAGCTGACCAAAGGACACGTGTGCCCCTCGTAATAACTGCTGCTGACGTCATACAGCACCACCGAACCCTCCGTAAGATGCCGCTTCGCCAGGTTCCTCTCTATGTCCGGCTGCCTCTGGATCAGCCAGTCCAAAGCCCCGTACAGTTCCTCGCTGTCCGCATCCCTCACCGACACCTCCTCGGCCAGCGTGCTGCTGTGCCACAGCCTCGTGGTGGCCAGCTTCGAACAGGGATGGATCAGCCGCTGCGCGATCATCGCCACAACCAGATCACGCTGCCGTGAGCGCTCCGGCGCAATCATCGCGTCCAACCCCAGACGTGTGATCGTCCCCAGGATCGCCTCGACGTTGCCGTGCGGCAGGGACCGCTCGATATGAAACAGGTCTTTCGTGCTGATAAGCTCCTCGCCCCGCAGCAGGGCGCGGAGAGTTTCGACTTTCTGCATCGGCCAGTCGGAGATGTTGGCCACGGTGCGCTTTCTGATCTTCTTGCCCTCTCTCCATGCCTCACGGATGAGGATGGCGGGACGGGAGGTACGGTTCGGGACGATGTCGATGTACATGGTAACAATAATAGCATAATGATCATCTATTGTCAAGCATAAAATATATATTACATGGGAACATAGGCAAAGCGCAAACGATCACATCCGCTTGCTCTTCAAGGATTATCCGGTCGACCTAACTTGTTTTTGGCTGGAACTTCGGGCTAAAGGGCAAGTTTCAGCAGGATACCTGTCGCCCGGGACCTGAAGGGTTGTCGGAACGAGGTCGACTATAGGCTAGTGCCGCCGCAGTGACGAGGCCGGAGAAAGGTTCTATACGGGACGTGTCCCTGTCCGATTATGAACAATCAGTTGTCTTATGAAATTGTTCTGCCCTGTTCTTGTCGTCGGAGGGCCATCATCCCTGTTATCTGCTCACTTGCTTCCACTGCAGATATGATGAATTGCCTTGTGACATGCGGGGTTTCGTAGTAGAAGAACTGTTTAAAGTGACGCGGGTAACGCTCAATTAAACTGAGCGTATATTGATCATGACAATACCAAGGGAGTGTCGGTTCGATCAAGTCGAGATCAGTAACAAGCCTTGCTCCCTCAAAGCCCTCGGATCCGGGGAGCGGAACCAGGGGGATAATCTCGCTGGGCAAGACACCCATATCAAGGAGCTTCTTATGCTGCGCGACGGTGGCAATCACCTCGTCTTCCGTTTCCCAAGGGAATCCTATGATTTGTGAACAGGTGATATGAATTCCGATAGCAGCGGCGATTTCGATCATGGCCATCGTTCGCTCAACGTCAACGGGCTTCGAGATTCTGTCGAGTGTCTTCTGGCTCGCACTCTCGACACCAACGAAGATATTGACGCAACCCGCTTCACGCATCTCTTCAAGCTCCTCACGTGATGCATCAGCAATCCTCATGGCGCACGCCCAATCCCATTGTCGACCTGTCAGTCTGATCAGTCTGCAAAGCTCAGAGACTTCGGCGCTTGGCTTCGCAAAGTTGTCTCCGATCATGAGAAAACGCGTCAGCCCAGTCGCATTGTGCAATCGTTCCATCTCCTCGACGACGCGTGACGCGGACTTGCGCCGCACTCGCCTATTCCAGAACTGGGTTGTCGAGCAGAATTTGCACCGCCCGTAACAGCCCCGAAGCGCCTCGATTCGCGCAAAAGCCACATCGCCACTCATTTGTGGGCGGTCACGGAAATCGATGAAGGGAAGCGCGTCAAGATGCGAGATGAGAGTCCGCGGAGTCATCTTGCCCTGACGCGTCGCCACTCCCTCGATGTTCACCCATTCCTCCGGGGTCCCTCGCCGGTACGCCTTTAACATGGCGAGGAATGACGCCTCTCCCTCGCCAACAACGACGGCATCAACAAAGGGGAAGTCTTCCAAAGTCTCCGCGTGCAGGAAAGATGCGTGGGGACCTCCAAGTACTATGGACGTGTTCGAGCTCACTGCTCGAATCCTTTGCGCAACATATAGCATGATTGGCAGCGAGCCGCTGATTGTCATGAGCCCCACCATGTCATACTCAGCCGGATCAAAAAGAGCGCATATTGCCTCGCCAATCTCTGTTGTTAAAGGGGAGTCATGCAAGTTCGAAAGGCCCTCAAGGTTAAGTACTTCGACGTCATATTGCTCCCCCCGAGCCGCGGACTGCAGGCTGTACAGCCCAATAGGATGATATGATCGCAAACGCTTCCCTTTGAACGCGGGCGACGGCACCAAGAGAACTCTTATGTCGCTGCTCATAGCGCTGAACCCTCCCTGCGTCCCATGAGCACAGTTAGTTAAGCAAAATATGGTGTACCCTACCTGGCCACAAGTTCCTCATAGTGTTGTTGGAATTCCGCCCCGAAGCTCTTCGCCTCAACGCCGCCTTGCTCATACGCTTCTTTCGCAAGCACAATAGCCCGAAAAAGATCATCGGGCGAGAATGGTTCGCCAACTGCCTTTCTCAGTTCACCTATTGCATTGACCAGACGAATGTGCACGTCTGGGTTCGCCAACAGCGCCTCATGCAGCTTCTTCACGCTCTCTGATGCCATTTCGCACCTCCTTTGGGAAAAATGCTCATATTACGTATGGAGAGCCCGCACATCTGTGTTCTCCCCATGTCCCTTAAAACAATATGGTGCAGCGCCGGGAAATCCAATCTCGCCGCCCTGACATTGCGATATTATGAAGGGTCTCGTACAATATAGCAACTCAATCATCAACTTAGAGCCCGGACTTCTTTGTGTCTTTCTCTGTTCCCGGTCAGGCACCGTTACTTGGTCATTATCTGGATGCTGAAGAGTATCTCATAGAACGGTGTGTCCGGCCTCTTTCTCACGACAGCCAGCGAAGTGAAGGAATCCGTTTCGGGTATCCTGACGCCGGCGAGCACATGGTGCGCACGCTCATGGACGGGATTGACCTGAATTGTTGCGGACTCTTTTCTCTCGCCCTGTGACGGCTTTTCTCCCGGCGGGTCCAGGACGAAGGAGAGTTTCTTTTCCTGCGTCGTCTCATGTGAAGCCTGAATGTTGTATATAACCGCTACCTCCACCCGATCAGACTGAGGACAACAATGTGTAATATAGAGGTGGATATTTTGCTCCCCTTTCATGAGAACGACTTTGTCCCCCTGTCGCACCTCACCAAAGTCGAAGTACCCGGGTCGCGTTTCTATTGTCAGCCTCAGCGCGCCGACCCTGGGAGAGCAGCCGCCGAACAGGTTGTCACGATATCCCGTCAATTGAGCACTGTTGTTTGATGTCGTCTCCTCGGCCACCTCACTGGACGCCGCCACGGCGAAGTAGACTATGCAAACCGATTCAGGCCACTCGATCTCACGCCGACTGGGGACCAGTCGCATCTCCTCTCCCTGTTCGAGGGAAATAGACTTCTGGAAACTCTTGCCGAATGAAACGTGGGCTCCCTGGAGCCGATCGAGGGCGATGACGTTCAGGGTGACCGGTCCCTCGAACCGCGATCCCCTGTTCTTCAGAGTAAACCCGATCACGTCGAGGTATTTGCCCTCAAAGAGCCCAAGGGCCTTCAGATCCGTCACCACCAGATCGGGTTTGGCAGGCGCCTCAATAACACGTACCTGCACGACATCTCTCTCAGAGTAAAGCTTTCCGTCGCTGACCGTCAGCGCAACCACATATGTCCCTTTTTTCGATGCCAGGAATGTTGCTGTTTTGCCGAACCGGTTTTGAAGGACCTCTTTGCCTGCTCCTTCAGGCGCGGCGAGCAACTCCCAGAGAAAGGAGAGCGAATGTCCCTCAGGGTCGAAGCTTCCCGACCCGTCAAGAAAGACCAATTCTCCCGGGAAGCACAGCTGGTCCATACCCCCTTTGGCGATTGGCGGTTTGTTTGGTCCCGGAACTTCAGCGGCCTGACAGGGGATAATGGACAAGAGCATGAGGATGAGGACGGCGGCAAACAATGTTTTTTTCACGGATGCCTCCTTGCGGCGCAGTGGACAGTCATACAAATCGCGGACCCCAAAGGGTTCATTCTCCTATACAGCATCTCCATTCTTACCCCATGTATAACCGATAAGTAGGCGGGTGTCAACAGGAAAATATTGTGTCGGGATCCAATGGTCTGGCGTTTGCACTATGTCGGTGGTGCCTAAAGGCGGTCAGCATTGAGATCGACGCATTGTTAGCGAAAGTCCTGAGGGAAGGGAGGAGACGGCGTAGGGGTAAAATGAAACCTTTAATCGGAAGGCTTCTTGTAAACGCACTTGCTGTACACATTCAAAAGGTGCACTTCCTCGTATGCAAATAAAACCTCATCAACGAGTGAAGCAACCAAGAATGATATTTTCCGAGGGAACGGCGTGGACGAGGTGAAAAGGACATTTAGGATTTACGGGTTATTCACTCCCCCACCTCCATCACATCCGACTCCTCATAGCGGCTTGCGATATGGATTGGAAGCTCGTTGCCGACTATGCTCCGATGGGTTTCGAGGGCGAGGGCAGGGTAGTTGTTCTCCGCCGAGAGGTGGGCGAGGCAGGCCCACCGGAGGCGGGAGCCGGCCACCCTGAGCAGCTCCGCCGACTCGGCGTTCGACAGGTGCCCCCGGGGGCCCCGGATGCGGTTCTTGAGGAACTCGGGGTACGAGCTGTGGCTGAGCATGTCCGGGTCGTAGTTGCTCTCGATGATGACGGCGTCAAGGGTCGAGACGGCGTTCACGAGCCTCTCGCAGACATGGCCGAGGTCGGTCAGGATGCCGAGGCGGAGTCCTTCCGATGAAATGACGAAGGCTGCTCCCTCTTCACCGTCGTGGTTTGTCGGCACCGTCTCGACGGCGAGGCCGTCGAACTCGATGACGTCGCCGGGCAGAAAGTCACAGACCTTCTTCATCGCGCCGAGGCGATGTCTCATGACGGCGCAGGAGTGTGTTCCAGGCGACATAAAGACGGGCAGGCCGAACTTCCGGTGGAACACGCCGGCGTATCGGACGTGGTCCCCGTGGTCATGGGAGATGATGACGGCATCGACGTCCCTGATATTTCGCCCATGCCGGGCGAGCCTGCTTTCCGCCAGGGCCCCGCAGATGCCGGCATCGAAGAGGAGGCGGACGCCCGATGCCTCGACATAGATGCAGTTACCGTTGCTGCCCGACTGAAGGGAGATGGCGATCATGGTCCGGCCGGCTCCTCGCAGGTGAGGAGTTCAGCCTCGAATTCCTTCGCCCGTGCATCGTGTTCGTCGGTGAGGTCGGCCAGCTCCCCGAAGAGGCGGTCTATCCGCTCTTTGGCCTCGTGAATGGACTTCGAAAGGCCTGCCAGCTCCTGCCAGTTGCCCTTTTCCGAGGCGATGACGAGCCGGTTCGTGTCCCGGTCCGTCTCCTTTTCGAGCCTTACGATCTCCTCTTCCGCCGCTGCAATCCTCTCCTTCAGGGACCCGAGCGCTTTCGACCGCCGCGTGATGATGTCGGCGCGCATGCGGCGCAGGTCCTTCCTGGTCGCAGCCTTCCGGTCCCTCTCCGCCGGCAGTCCCTCGGCAGGCTTTGTCTCCTCCTGCTGCCACCCGATCCGGTTCAGAAAGTCCTCATAGGTCCCCTCGAAGACCCTGACCGTCCCGTCGTCGAAAACGACGAGCCGCGTGGCGACGGCCTTCAGGATCATCTCGCTGTGGGTGACGATGATGATGGCGCCGTCGAAGTCATCGAGGGCCTCCAGCAGGGCGTCCACGGATTCCATATCGAGGTGGTTCGTCGGCTCGTCGAGGAGGAGGAGATTGGAGGGCGTCGCGAGGAGTTTTCCGAGGGCCACCCTGCTCCGCTCTCCGCCGGACAGGAGCGAGATTTTCTTCAGGGCGTTGTCGCCGTCGAACATCATAATGCCGCAGACCGTCCTCACCTGGGTGCGGCTTCTCGACGGGTCCGCGGACTGCACCTCCTCTTCGACGGTCGCTCCGGGGTCGAGGAGGTCGATCTTGGTTTGGCTGAAGTGGCCCAGTTTCATGTGGGGATGGCGGCGGACCTCTCCCCGCACGGGCGGGAGTTCTCCGGCGAGGACATTGAGAAGGGTGGTTTTGCCTTTTCCGTTCATGCCGATGATCCCGATCCTGTCACCCTTGGCGACGGTGAGATTGAGACCTTCGAAGAGGAGCGGGCCTGGGGGGGCGTACGTAAAGGCGACGTCCTCCGCGTCGAGGAGCCACTTGCCGGCAAAGGGGGCGCTCGTAAAGGAGAAGTCGAGGGTCCTGATCTGCGTGAGCTGGTCGAGCTTTTCCCGCTTGCCGAGGGCCTTGATTTTTGACTGCACAGCCCTGGCCCTCGTCGCCTGGGCCCTGAAACGGTTGATGAACTGCTCCACCTCCTTCCGTCTCTTTTCGTCGTTCAGCCGCGTCTTCTCGTAGACCTCCTCTTCAAGGAGAATCTGATCGTAGTACTTCCCCGTCGGACCGGCGACCTTCCGGACCTTGCCGCGGTGGATGCCCATGGTGTGGGTGGTAACGCTGTCCATGAAGGAGCGGTCATGGGTGATGACGATGAGCTCGTTCCGCCAATACCGGAGAAACCGGGCGAGCCAGCGGATGGAGACGATGTCGAGGTAATTTGTCGGCTCGTCCAGCAGCAGGAGGTTCGGCTCGGTGATGAGGAGCTTTGCAAGATTCAGCCGGACCTGATAGCCCGACGACAGGGCCCAGGGACTCCGCGGGAAGTCATCTTCGGAGAACCCGAGACCGAGGAGGATCGCCTTGACCCTGTATGATTCGTCCTTTCCGTCCTCCCCCGTGCCGAGATGGAGACAGCCCTCGCCGAGGACGGTTTCCTTTGTGAAATCGGTGTGCTGCGACAGGTGGCCGATACGATAGTCGTTCGGGATGCCGATGACGCCGTCGTCGGGCCGTTCCTCGCCGATGATCAGACGGAAGAGGGTTGTCTTGCCGGAGCCGTTCCTCCCGACGAGGCCGATCCGTTCACCGGGACTGACGGTGAAGGAAACGTCGTCGAAGATCACCTGCCTGCCGTAGGCCTTGCTGAGCCGGGAGGCCTGTATCATGCCCTCTGCACGAGTGTCATGGCGCCGGTAGGGCAGTGCCTCCGGCAGAGGCCGCAGCCGAAGCAACGGTCAGCCAGGACGACAGCTTTGAAAGAGCCCTGCTCCTGCACGGATTCAATGGCGCCGAACTGGCATTGGGGGGCGCAGAGGCCACAGCCGTCACAGAGTTCAGCGTTCACGGCGGCCGCCTGCTCGGCCCTCGCCATGGTCTCGACGCCGATGCCCGCAAGGGTGCGCATGGCGAGGCAGTCTTCGAGGGAGCAGTTGCAGACGGCGCCGATGAAGGGCGTCATCATCGTCCAGATGGTGTGCACCGCGCCGTGGTCTTCAAGGCTGTCCATCTGGACAACGGCTTCCTCGGGGGCAAGGGACTCGAGTCCTTCATCGTGGGCCATGCCGAAATAGGCCATGTCTATGTCCTTGTACCACGGGTCGGGTCCGTAGCTGATCCCGTAGCAGCAGCGCTCCTCTTTCCCCTTCGTCGCCCAGCGGCAGGCGCAGGGCATCCTGACGACGGTCCGGGACTGAAGCACGAGGTCCCGTATCTCCTCGATCGGCAGCACCTGACCGAAGTGCTCCGTTTTCGCGCGCTCGACCATCGCCTTCACGACCGGATCGGGGAGCCGGCCCTTGCGCCGGAAGATCGTTTCGAGGCGGCCGAGGGTCCTGAATCCCTCGTCGATGGTCGTCCTGAGGAAGCCTTCGATGTATTTCCTGCGCTTCAGGTCCGACAGGAGGTCCTGGGCGTAGTTCGCCGCGTTGCGGTACCAGACCTTACCGTCGCCGTGCTTGGTACAGAACTCACACATCGTCCGGCCTCATGCGAAATAGCCTTTCAGCCGCGATGCGAGTTCTTCCGGCGTAATGATGATCACCTCGGACTGGAGCACCTTTTGGAGGAAGAAATCGTCGTTCCGGTAGTTTGGATAGACGTTTTGTCTGTTCATGATCTTCACGAGGCAACGGAACCCGTTTTCTCCGGACGATGCCCTCTCCGAAAAGAGGGTGAAGTTGAAGCTCAGGTGACCCAGTTCTTCAAAAAAGGCGAGGACCTTTGAAATCCCCGACGCCAGGTCATGCAGGTCCTGCTCGGAGAGGCGCACGAGGTCGCCCTCCCGCTCATGGACGGCGATGATCTCGTTGCTGCCTGCCGGCGAGAAGGAAGCCATCCAGTGCCAGGCGCCCTCCTGTTGCACATACCGCTCCGCCCGGTCACGCTCGGCCCTGATGAGGTCGGCGTGATATGCCGTGCCGTTCCTCCCGTGCCAGGCGCGGCATGCCCCGGAAACCCTCGCCTGGTATGAAAGGGCGACGGGGGTGACGAGCATCTGCAGGTGAGGATGGACGAGGCTTGCGCCGGCGGGGAAAAGATAGTTCATGTTGATGTTGACGAAGACGGCCGACGGGTCCTTCTCGTAGACGGACCGGAGAAAACTCTGGGACGCCAGGAAACTGTCAGAGATAATGTCGGGCGTGAATTCGGAGAGTTTGAGGAAATGGGTCGCGCACATGGAGATGACGGCATGATATGTGCCGAGGGGAAAGAGGTTCGAAAAGAGGACGGCGTCGCCGGACCGGATCTTGCCTTCGGGAATGAGGTCGAAAGAGAACGGAGAGGCGATCTTGTCGATCTTATCGCAGCAGAAGATGCAGGTCTTCGCCGATTCCCGGACGAGGGTCTCGACGAGTTGCGGGTCATTCTGACCGAAATAGGTCTTTGCCTTATCCCTGAAGAAGGGGTTGAACACGCTCGTGTCGCCGAGGAGGGGGTCTTTCCGGATCTCGATGGCGTGGGTGACCTCTTCGAAGTTCTTGAGAGGGTTGAGGAACTTTGCCTCGATAGGGATAATTTCAAAGGATATGTCGCTCATAAGTCTCTCCGCAGAAGAATTAACGCATTGGTGTCCATAATAACGTGACACGAGGACAGGGCATGATTTCTTCGCATAACAAACCCTTATCACCGCAATGAGATCTCCCGAAAGACGGGGCGAATGCGCCGAAAAGCATCGGTGCTGCGAAACCTCTGCCTTCCCGTACAGACAATTGCAGCCAACGATCGATGACAGGTCGAATGAATTCCTGATACACCAATAATAAACAATCATGCTCGCTATCAGCGAGGCTTTGAGGCGTTTTGCCCCGTCTTTTCGCGCAAGGAAACCGTGAATTATGCTTCAGAAAACACCCCCTGTCCTCGTTTTTGGGATCCGGTCATATTTACGACACGAGGAGTCGCATGACACGGTGGGGCGACGACTCAGCTCGGGTAGACCGTCATGCCCCTTTCTCCGCTCACGATCTCGTAGTGCGACATCCAGCCGTCACCCCTGGCCGGAAAGTCAGACCGGTACTGGGCGCCGACACTGTTGTTTCGCTCCAGTGCGGCTCTCGTAACCATAAGGGCGACGGTGAGCATGTTCTTCACTTCAAGCCAGCGCCGCGTTTTCACAGCGCCGTCCATGTCAGATTCAAGAGCGATCAGCTGATCGAGCCCCTCGTTGAGGGATTCGGCGCAGCGGATGATCCCCGCCTTTTCCCAGGCGATCCTTCTCAGGGCCGTTCTGATCTCGTCGACGTGGCTCGCTTCTTCCGCAGCCGGGGGCCTGATATCTTCACGCTCTTCCGTGTCAAAAGAGGGATCCGTCACGACGATGCCGCCGGGAGTGGACGCGAGCGCGTCCCGGGCGGCCCGGTAACCGTACACAAGTCCTTCGAGCAGGCTGTTGCTGGCGAGCCTGTTCGCCCCGTGCACGCCTGTGCATGCGGCTTCTCCCGCCGCATAGAGACCGGGGACACTCGTGGCGCCGTTTATATCCGTCTTGATTCCCCCCATGAAATAATGCGCAGCCGGTGAGACGGGAATCATGTCCCTCGTAATGTCGATGTCGTACTGAAGGCACGTGGCATAGATCATGGGGAAACGCTTCTTTATGAAATCGGCTTTCAGGTGAGTAAGATCGAGATAGACATAGCCGCTCTGTGTTCTCACAAGCTGGGAGATGATAGCCCGCGACACGATGTCCCTCGGCGCGAGTTCCGCATCGGGGTGGTAGGACTTCATGAAGGCTTCGCGGTGAATGTTCCTGAGGACCGCGCCTTCTCCCCGCATGGCCTCGCTGAGGAGGAACTGGGGAGCGGACGGTGAATAGAGGACCGTCGGATGGAACTGGACGAACTCCATGTCTTCGAGAACGGCGCCGGCCCGGTAGGCGATGGCCATGCCGTCTCCCGTTGCAACGGAGGGGTTCGTCGTGCGCGAATAGACCTGCCCGGCGCCGCCTGTGGCGAGGATCGTCGCCCTCGCCCCGATCGTGACGACCTCCATGTCCATGAGGACCTGGGCGCCTCTGCATCGTCCGTCATCGATCATGAGGTCTACGGCCATGGAAAAAGGGAACCTCTGCGCCCCTGTCAGCGTTTTCACCTTGCTGATCAGCGCCCGCTCCAGCTCTTTGCCCGTGGAATCGCCGTGGGCATGGAGAATCCTCCGTCGGGAGTGGGCCGCTTCCCTCGTGAAGGAGAGCTTCGTCCCTTCCCTGTCGAATTCGGCGCCCCATTCGATCAGCTCCAGGATCCGCTCCGGCCCTTCTTCAACAAGGACGCGAACGGCCTCTTCATTGCAGAGGCCATCTCCCGCCTTGATCGTGTCTTCGAAATGGATGCCCACCTCGTCCTCGTCGCTGAGGGCCACGGCGACGCCGCCCTGGGCATACTGGGTGCCGCATTCCGTGGGGATGTCCTTTGTCACGACGATGACCCGCCCGTGGGGGGCAAGCTCGATGGCCGCCCTCAGGCCGGCCACCCCGCCGCCGATGATGAGAAAATCACAGTTCAGGTGACGCATAAGTTCAGCGGACCGTTCTCCGGGATTCACATCTGACGATACAGACGGTGCTATTCATGCTCATCATTTTACCATACCGTTCTTGACAAATACCCTTGTATTCACTAAAATCCGACTGTGTCACAGATCGACTGATGCACGGAGACCCCGATCTCCTCAGTCCATCAATCCAGGAGGAAGAAAGAGTGAGCGACAAGGGAAAAGAGACACTGGCGGAATCTCTGAAAGGATACAAGGAGAAAATCGCCCCTGTGACCAAGGCGACCCTGTCCTGGGAGAGGGACCTCCTCTTCGTCGGCAGGACCCAACAGGGCTACGAGATCGAGTTCGACGCCCATGTGCAGTGGGGGTGCAAGCCCACGGACGCCCTTCTCCTGAGCCTTGCGGGATGCATGGGTATCGATGTGGTGAGCTTTCTCCAGAAAATGAAGGCCGAGATCGCGGATTTCAAAATGGATATCGTGGGCGAGCGGAACCCCACACCTCCCCAGTACTACAAATCTGTGGACATGGTCCTTCATATCGCAGGGAAAAACCTCGATGCCAAAAAGGTGGACAGGGCTGTCGCCCTTTCCCACGAAAGGTATTGCTCCGTGTACAACTCCCTGAGGAAGGACATGGAGGTGAAGGTCCGGTACACCCTGGAAGAAAGGGAGCCGAAGCCGAAAGAAGCTACCGATTGATAACGGGTATCGTCATCCCGACGGAGCTTGAGGCGTCTCTGATCATCGAAGGCCTCGGCGGCGCTTTCACAACGATACAGAGGAAGCGCTTCTATCAGGGTGCCCTGGCAGAAGACACAGTGATCGTGCTCTGCATCTGCGGCATCGGCAAGGCGAATGCCGCCCACGGAACGACCCTCCTGATCGAATATCACAGTCCTGACCTTGTCTGCACACTCGGCGTTGCCGGCGCCTATCCGTCGTCGGGGCTGGTGGTGGGCGATCTCGCCGTGGCGGAAAGGGAGATCTACGGCGATGAGGGGCTGCTCCTGAGTGACGGCTTGAAGACCATGGAATCACTGGACCTGCCCCTCTTTGTGGACGGCATCCGCGAGTTTTATAACGAGTTCCCTCTCATCATACCGGAGCCTTTCGGGGCCGTCGCGAAAAAGGGGAACTTTGTGACCCTGTCGGGTTGTACGGGCACGATGAGCCGGGCCAGGGAGATCGAGCAGAGGTTCGGCGCAGTCTGTGAGACGATGGAGGGCGCCGCCGTCGCCCACGTCTGCCGGATCAACGGAATACCGGCCTGCGAAGTCCGCGGCATCAGCAATGTCATTGAGGACCGCGAAGCCCGTCCCCTCAGCATGCCAGACATCGTCGCCGCCGCCCTCAAAGTCCAGGAATTCTTCCTCTCCTGCGCACACCTCCTATAGCTGCAGCATTTTCTCTCCCCTTCGGGCTAACATAATAAGAAGACAATGGATCTCCTTTCCCTTGACAGAGGACTCTTCTATCTCATCAACGGGGGCATGGCTAATGCCTTTTTTAACGCCCTGATGCCGGTCATCACGGACAAGGGGTATCTCCTTATGATCCCCTATCTCCTCGTCCTATTCGGAAAGGCTCACCGGGAAAAGGAAAAGGACGGTTCGGCGCTGCTGCGGACCGCCTTTTCTGCCCTTATCCTCTCCCTTTTCGCCATTCTCCTCTCGGACTGGCTGTCCCATGAGCTGAAACACATCGTCGGGAGGCCCCGACCGTGCAAAGTCCTGGAGGGTGTGCATCTCCTCGTCGGCTGCACAGGGTCCGGTTCGATGCCGTCGAACCATGCGACAAACTCCTTTGCCGTTGCCCTGACCCTCGGAGGTCTCCTGTGCCGGTCCGTCTCTCCTTTGCTGATCTCATTGCCCCTTCTTCTCGCCGGGCTGATCGCCTTCTCCCGGATATCCGTGGGCGTCCACTATCCCTCCGATGTCCTTGCCGGTGCGCTCATGGGGGGGCTGATCGCACTGTTCATGATCCGGTCATTCCGGCGGACCGTCGTCAGTTACAGGGAGAGGCCATACAGGACCGTCGTGATCGTCAGCCTGCTCATCATCAGCGTGTTCAGGGTCTACTATATTCTCCATGGTCCCCTCGATCTGAGCCCTGACGAGGCGCATTACTGGGAATGGTCAAGGATGCCCGATCTCAGCTATTACTCGAAGGGACCCATGATCGCTTATATCATTCACGCCGGAACGGCCCTGCTCGGAGACACCGTCATCGGCGTCCGCTGGCCGGCGGTCATCTTCTCGGCCCTGAGCAGCCTCTGCCTCTTCAGGCTCGGGACTGCCCTGTACGCTAGCGAGGCCGCCGGCGCCGGGGCAGCGCTCCTCTTTCAGGCCATCCCGCTCTATGCCCCCTTCGGCGTTCTTCTGACCATCGACTCTCCTTTCCTTTTCTTCTGGATCCTCTCTCTGCTTCTTTTCTGGGAGACCGTCGGCGGCGGGAACAATGCCGGAAAGGGCAGGGAGGCATCCCGTCGCTCCCGGGGCGAAGACCCGGGTCTCCTCCGTTGGTCCCTCCTGGGACTCTCCGTCGGCCTCGGTCTTCTCACGAAATACACCATGGCGTTCTTTTTTCCCTGCGCCCTGCTCCTCCTCGTCCTGTCGGAAAAACGGCATCTCCTGAAACGGCCCGGTCCCTACTGGTCGGCGGTCCTGAGCCTCCTCGTCTTCAGTCCCGTCATCATCTGGAACAACCAGCACGGGTGGGTGACCCTGAAACACACGGCCGGTCAGGCCCATGTCTCCGAGGGGCTGCAGTTTTCGTTGAAATATTTCTTTGAATTCGCCGGATCACAGCTCGGCGTCGTGACACCCATCATCTTCGTGCTGATCATCATCGCACTCTTCAGGTTGAGAAAAGGGGAGCCTCGATTGCAGAGCCTCTTCCTCCTTGCCTTTTCGGTGCCCGTCATCGGGTTCTTCATGCTCAAGAGCATGCAGGGAAAGGTCCAGGCAAACTGGGCCATGACAGGGTACATCACGGGGATTATCGCCCTTGCCGGGCTCCTGGCCCGGGAATTTGCCGCAGGGCGGGGCGGATGGGCGGGTACGAGCAGACTCGTGAAGGGCGGATGTATCGGCGCAGGCCTCGCCCTCCTCCTCACTGCTCTCAGTCACTATCCTCAGGTTTTGGACCTGCCGCCGAAGCTTGACCCATCGTCGCGCCTCCGGGGCTGGGAGCAGCTCGGCGCGGAGGTCACAAGGCTGTCGGGACTCTTTCATGGGGAGACCCCGGTTTTCCTGTTTTCGGACAGCTATCAGGTCGCGAGCGAGCTTGCTTTTTACGTAAAGGGGCAGCCGAGGACATACTGCATCAATCTCGGCAGGAGGATGAATCAGTATGACCTCTGGCCCGACATGAACACGGCGGCGGATGCGGAGAGACGGTCGGGACGGCCGGTCATCCACGGCATCCTGGTCCGGATGGGTGACTCCGGCATGCCGCCCCTCGTATCGCAGGCCTTTGAAAAAACCGAGAAGAAACGGTTCGCCGTCTATGAGGGAAAACGGCTCCTGAGGGAATATTCCCTGTTCATCTGTTATAATTTTAAGGGCTTTTCCCTCGAAAAGCCGGACACATATTAAACTGCACGATTCACAAGCGCCGGGTGTATGCTTCATCCGGATCAGGAGAAAACGGTGACTGTTTCGGTCGTCATTCCGCTCTTTAATGAGGAAGAAAATGTCGAGGTCCTCCATGAAAGGCTGAAGGAGGTGCTGACGGGACTCGGAACGGAATATGAGATCATCTATGTCGATGACGGCAGCGGCGACAAGACCCTGTCACTCCTCGAAAATATCCAGAAGGATGACAGGTCTGTGGTGATCCTCAGCCTGAGGAGGAATTTCGGGCAGACCGCCGCCTTCGCCGCAGGATTCGACTTCGCCAGGGGCGACATCGTGATCACCATGGACGGCGACCTGCAGAACGATCCGAAGGACATCCCCCGCCTCATCGGGATGATGAAAAACTACGACCTCGTGAGCGGGTGGCGCAGAAAGCGGAAGGACACATTCCTGACGCGCAGACTCCCCTCGATCATCGCCAACTGGCTCATCAGCAGGGTCACCGGAGTGAGGCTCCATGACTACGGGTGCTCCCTCAAGGCATACCGGAGGGATGTGGTGAAGAATCTCAGGCTTTACGGAGAGATGCACCGGTTCATCCCGGCCGTGGCGAGCTGGTACGGTGTGCGGATCGGCGAAATCGAAACCACCCACCATCCCCGCCTCAGGGGCAAGTCCAAATACGGCATTTCACGGACGATCAAGGTCCTCCTCGACCTCGTGACGGTCAAGTTCCTCCAGAGCTTCTCGACAAAACCGATCCAGTTTTTCGGCCCCATGGGTGTCCTCTTCGGACTCTCCGGGTTCGGGATATCCCTCTACCTCACCCTCGAAAAGCTGATCAGGGGCATCGATATCGGCGGCAGGCCGCTCCTGTTGCTCGGCGTCCTGCTGATCATCGTCGGCGTCCAGTTCATCGGCATGGGGCTCCTCGGGGAGATGCTCGTGAGGGTCTATCATGAAAGCCAGAAGAAACCCATCTACACGATAAAGAGAATCATTGGACCAGGCGCATAGTCGGACCAGGCAGGCGGCCCTCGTCGTTCTCAAAGTCGCCGTCAGTACATTTCTTATCGCATTCCTGCTGTCGAGAATCGGGGGCAAGGTCGTCATCAGCCAGATCATGCTCTCGGACCCCGTCGCTTTTATCGCGTCCGCATTCATGTATCTGGCCGCCTCATATGTCTCCACCCTTCGATGGAAACTCTTCATCCCCTGTGATATTCCGCCGCCGAGGCTCTTTTCCATGTATATGATCGGGGCCTTTTTCAACACATGCATGCCCGGCATCATCGGGGGGGACGCGGTCAAGGCTTTTTACCTCAGCAGGGCCGTCAGGGAGCTGTCCGAAGGGCAGAAAGAAGTCGCTCAGGGAGAGAGGAAGCATGAAGGCGGCGAGACGCCCGGTGACTGGAACGTGATTGCTGTGGCGTCGACGTTCTTCGACCGCTATGTCGGCCTCAGTGCGCTCATTGCCATCAATATCGTCGCCTATCCCTTCGGGTACTCAATCCTCAGGGACACACCGTTCCGGTGGTTTCCGCCGATTCTCTTTCTTCTCTTTCTCATCGGCAGCGGCGTGCTTTTCGGTGCGAAGCTCGGCGGGAGGTTCGATTTCCTGCGGAAAACATACCAATATTTTGACAGCTACCGGTCCTCAAAGGTGCTCATGAAGTCTTTCCTGTTATCCCTTGTCGTTCAAGCCTTGGGGATTCTCTCGGCATTCGTGATTGCAAGAGGCCT
>CAVPIW010000009.1:0-358895 GCA_963705105.1 uncultured Nitrospiraceae bacterium
GCTCCGCGACCAACTCCGGAGGATCGTGGTGTGGATGGGCTGGGCGATGATGCCGTACGGCGCCAGGAACAGGAACCACCCGACCTGGTAGGCGACCACTCCGCCCTCGACAGCGGCACCCACGATGATCGCTGCGCCGTACAGGAGTGCGGCGAACCCGTGCTGCACTGGCCACCCCGACAATCGCAGCAGCGGCCCGAGCCCCTCGTGGTCGCGGCCAAGCGGGGCACGAGACGGAAGCCCGAGCGCCACACCGCGATCGTCGGCGCAGCCACGAAGGCGACGACACCCAGGGTGCCATCCGAGCCCAGGAGGACCTTCTCGCTCGTGGTCAGGTCGAGACCCGGTGCCGGTCCGGCGAGCATGCGGAAAGCGATCAGGAATGCCACCATCACCACGGTGTTGCCGATGGGCGCCATGGCGGGCACGACGAAGCTGCGCCGTGCGTGCAGCACCGCGCTCGCGATGGCGCCGAGCCCGTAGAGCACGACCTGCGGGATGAAGAACCACAACAGGAACGTGGTCAGCTCCTGTTGCTGGCGGGCGATCGTCGGGTCGGCGACCGCGACGGTCAGCAGGTCGGCCAGCCAGGGGCGAGGAGCATGCCGACCAGGCTCACCGCGCCCAGCACCACCACTGCGACGCCGAGCAGCTCTCCTGCCAGGTCTCTGCGCCGGCCTGGTCCCCACGGTCCAGGTGTCCGACGAAGGTCGGCACCAGCACTGCGGACAGCGCCGCCGCCGCCAACAGCTCGAACAACAGGTTCGACACCGTGTTGGAGCTCTGGAACGTGTTGCCGAGATAGGTGGTGCCGAGCACGGCGGCGATGACCAGGACGCGTCCACCACCCACTACACGGGACACGGCCGCCGCAGCGCCCATCCCGGTCGCTGACCGGACGACGGCGCTCGAGCCCCCGTCCGGTGTGGTCACGGCCCCTGCCATGCGGGCAGGACGCCGTCGACGTCGGGGCCGTACCCGAAGCGACCGACGGTGCCCTCGCGGAGTGCGGACAACGCGAGCACCGTGGCCACCCGCCCGGCGATCAGCTCGAGGTCATCGACGGTGGAGAACTGCACCGAGCCCTCCTCCAACGCGCCGGCCACCAACACCCCCCGCTCGCTCGGCTGGTCGCCCGACGGCGGTGCCGTCACCTCGGCGAGGACCGAGGGCACTCCGGCCTCCGCGGCGGTCCGGACAGCTCGATCGCTGCGGTGCCGGACGCGCGAGCGCCGACGCCGTCCCGGTCACGCCGACCAGGAGCAGCTCACCGCCGTCGGCGGGCAGCTCGGCATCGATCGTCTGCAGCCGCACCAGACCGGCGTCGGCCAGCTCCGACAGGAGGGTCCCCTCGAACCGCAGCGTCGAGCCGGGGCGTTCGGTCGTGGTCGTGGACGACGGCGCCAGCGTGGTCGACCCGTCCGGCCCGACGGTCGTGGGAGCGGCACTCGTGGTCGTGGTGGTGGTGTCCCCGGGGTCGCGGTGTCCAGGAGCTGCTGCCAGACCGCGGCACGCACCTCGGCCGGCACCTTGCTCCCGGAGCCGACCGAGGTCGCCGCCGTGGTCAGGTCCTCGGGCTCGGCCAGGTCCCAGCGTGGCTCCAGCCACACGATGCCCTCGACGAGTGAACCCGACTCCCGCAACCGACGCACGAGGTCCTGCACACCGGTGTCGTCGACACCGGACTCGGCCACCACCAGCGACGACGTGCCCTCGAGCTCACCCTGCACGGCGAACGGGGCGGAGGCCTCGATGTAGCGCTCGAACTCGTCGATCTGCACGTTCTTGGCGTCCATCGCGGCGACCGTCTCGTCCAACGACGCCTCGACGCCGTCCAGACGGTCCTGCAGCCCGTCGGCGATGCGTCCGTCGAGCACGGACCCGACCAGCACGCCGACCGCGAGGGCCAGGAAGAACGCCACGGTGGACACGACATAGAAGCGGAAGGTGACCACGTCAGGAGAACCGGCCTGTCAGTGAGTACCAGAGGTCCCGCAGGTCCAACCAGACCGTACGGAGCAACAACTGGAGCGAGTCGGACACGATCGCGACCGCCACGATGACCAGCAACGCAGCGGCGATCAGGAACACGATGTCGCGTCGTCGGACGCGACCCTTGTACAGCTGGCTGACACCCTTCGCGTCGATCAGCATCGGGCCCAGCCGGAGCCGGGTGAGGAACGTCGAGGACATGCCCGGGCGGCCCTTGTCGAGGAACTCGACCATCGTCGTGTGGGTCCCGACGGCGACGATCAGTTCGGCGCGACATTCGTAGGCCAGCAGCATCGCGGCGCCTCGCTGGTGCCCTCGACGACGAACTCCAGGTAGGGCAGTCCCTGCTCCTGCAACTCCTCGGGCCCGGCGCGCGCCCGTCGGGGTGCACGTGGTGGACCAGTTCCGCTCCGCAGTCCCACGCCCGCTGGGACAACGAGTCGAAGTCCCCGATGATCATGTCGGGCACGAGCTTCATGTCGAGCAGTGCATCGGCGCCGCCGTCGACGGCAACGAGCACCGGGTGGTACTCGCCGATGTACGGACGCAGGGCCCGGAGGTCCTCCTTGTAGTCGTGACCACGCACGACGACCAGCACGTGACGTCCCTCGAAGCGCGTGCGCAGTTCGGGGATCTCGAGCGGCTCGAAGACCAGGCGGGCCTCCTTCTCGATGTACTCGAGGGTGTTGACCGCGAATCGCTCCAGCTCGTCGCCGATGAGTCCCCGCCGCCTCCATGCGGTCCAGGACGTCCTGTTGCCCGATCACCGTGCCCGAGGCGACCTCGCGCCCGTCGACGATCAGCTGACCGTCCCGGATGGTGAGCTGGGCGCCGTCGGCGATGACGTCCATCACGTCGGGACCCGCGGCGTCGACCATCACGATCCCGGCGTCGGCCAGACGGACGGGGCCACCGTTGGGGTAGCGCCCCGAGATGAACGCCGAGGCGTTCACCACCGCGGCCACACCGCTGGCGGCCACCGACTCACCCCGACCCGGTCCAGGTCCATGTGGTCGATCACGGCGATCTCCCCCGGCTGGAGCCGCTTGGCCAGGTCCTTCGTACGGCGCCCGACGCGGGCGGTCCCGGTGACCGTCACCGACGGGGCCTCGCTGAGCAGCTCACGGACGTCCCGGCCGCGTCAGCGGAGGGGTCGGGGGTGCGGGCGGGTGCTGGGACATGGCGGCGTGGGTGGGCCCGACCGAGCGGTGGACCGGGGGACGATCGTAGTTCATGGGCCTCTCAACCCTCGGTGCGGCGACGCCCAGCCCGGTCGATCACCCGCAGCGGCGGCACTCGCTCGATCACGCGGCTGAACGACACCCGTTCGCTGACCAGGTTCAACGCCAGCAGCACCACCAGCACCCAGTTCCGGGTCATCGGCGACACCGCGAGCACCGTGGCCAGCCCCAGCGTGGCGCCCAACGGGTTCGCCCCGGCGTCGCCGAGCATCATCCGCCGCGCAGGTCCGGCACCACCAGCGCGAGCGCAGCGCCGCACACGACGGCGAGCCCCAGCAGCTCCGGCGCCGCAGCGGTGGCCACGACGAGCCTGCTGCCGCAGCCAGGGAGACCTTCGCCACCCGGCCGGGTGCCCGGTCGAAGAGGTTCGCCAGGTTCGCTGCGAGCGCGACGACGGCGCCGTCGAGCAGCAGCCGGACCGCCGAGTCGTCCGCCACCGGTGCGACCACCAGGATCGCGACCGCCGGACCGGCGACCATCTTGAGCGACCCGGCCGTCAGCTGACCGCGTACGAGGGCCATGACGTGACCGCGGTAGCCGGATGCCCCCTCGTCGAGCGCCACGTCGTCGAGCAGCCCCAGCAGCCCGAAGCCGAGCGTGGCGGTCACCGTCAGGGCCAACGCCGCCATCGTGGAGGGTTCCGGTCCCGACCCGAGCGTCGTCGCCAGCGTCAGCACCGCCGAGGTCGCGACCACGGCGAGCGGGATGACGATCCCCCGGCGGTCGGCAGCGTGACACCCCGGTAGTTCTGACGGGCGAACACCGGTCGGCCGAACACGGGCCGCAGTCCGGCCCAGATGGCGAGCGCTGCGCCACCTCCCATCACCAGCCCGACCAGCAACGTCATCACGACGTCGGACCGCGCCGGGCTCCGGCGACCGCCCCCAACAGCTCCTCGGCGTGACGCCGCGCCACCTCGCTGTCGGGCGAGCCGGACAACATGCGTGACAGCTCCACCACGCGGTCGTCGCCGTCGAGCACCCGGGCGGTCGTGACGGCGCCCTCGGCGTCCTGGGACTTGTGCACCCGTATCTGGGTGTCCGTGCAGGCCGCGACCTGGGCGAGGTGGGTCACCACGATCACCTGACGCCCCTGACCGAGCTCCGCGAGCGCTCGACCCACCGCCACCGCGGCCTCGCCACCGATGCCCGCGTCGACCTCGTCGAAGACCATCGTGGGTGGTCCCTCGGACAGCACCAGGCGCAGCGCGAGCATCACCCGGGAGAGCTCGCCCCCCGAGGCCACCCTGGAGAGGCTCGCCGGCGCGACACCGGTGTTGGCGGCGAGTCGGAACTCGACGGCCTCCCCCGCGCCAGGGTGATCGGCGGAGTCCTGCACATCGACCTCCATGCGCGCGCCGGGCAGGGCCAACGCACCCAGGTGGGACGCGACCGCTGCGGCCAGCTCGGGGGCAACGGCTCGACGCGCCCGGGCCGAGCTCGGCGGAGGCCGCGGCCAGATCGCCCCGAGCCCGGCCCAGCTCGGCCAGTCGCCGCTCGTGGACCTCGTCGTGGGCGCCGAGCTCCTCGGCGCGCAGCGCCATCTCGTCACGGTGCGCGAGCACCTCGGCGTTTCCATGCAACAGATAAGGTTAATGTACATGCAATGACTGAGTTCGATGCCCGCGCGATTGAATCGATGGGTCACTGGAATATTAGACTGCGAAGGGAATGGCCCGCAGCGTACCGTCTGCCCTATTGCTGCGGATTCAGGAGATCTCTCACCTTCTGATTGACGATTTTCCCGTCGGCCAAACCCTTGATCTTCGGCATAAGGACCTGCATGACGCGACCGAGGTCTCCCGGTCCGGAAGCGCCGGATTCGCGGATGGCCGCAACAATCAACACATCAAGCTCCTCAGGTGAGAGCTGCCGCGGAAGGTATGTCTGGATGAGTGCAAACTCCTCTTCTTCCTTTGCGGCGAGGTCGGCACGACCGGCATTGCGGAATTGCTCGATCGACTCCCGTCTTTGCTTCGACAGGGACGAGAGGACGGAGAGCACGTCCTCATTGCTGAGCGTGCTCCCCTTTTCAATCTCTCTGTTCTTGAGCGAGGCCTTCATCATCCTGATCACCGACGTTCTCAGAGCATCCCGAGCCTTCATGGCCTGCCTGAGATCGTTGTCGATGGTTTCAAGGATGGGCATTCTTACCTCGCTGCGCGGAACCTCATCCGTTTCACTGCTTTCTTGCGGGCGGCGATGATTTTCTTTTTCTTCTTGACGCTCGGCTTGTCATAGTGTTCACGTTTCTTGACCTCCGAAAGAATCCCCTCGCGCTCGCACTTCTTCTTGAACTGTTTCAGGGCACCCTCGAACGATTCCGTATCTCGCACTTTAACTGAGGGCAACTGCGGATCACCCCTCTCTTTATAAAATTTTTCAATATAATATAACAATTTATCGAAAAACCTGTCAAACACGGGGACGCATCCGCCTGCAGTGAGACAGGGAGATTGTGGAAATGAGGCGTGATGAATCATTATAACAGATCATGCGCTATCCTCGTGCCGGATTATTTTGGACACCGGTGATTCATATTCGGGGAACACAGAATGAGGAGGCAGTGCGTATGTCCCGGAAAAACAGGAGCCGTTTTCTTTTCATCATCATGATCGCGTTCATGCTTCAGTCCTGTGCCGGCGTCGGCGTCTTCAGCGACGCACAGTCCGAATTCGACCGCGGCCTTGCCTTCTTCAACAGGGGACAGTATGCCGACGCGGTCCCCCACTTCCAGAAGTCGACGGAATACGATCCCAATTATGCCAGGGCCTATCTCTACCTCGGACGTTCCTACGTCAATATGAGGAAATGGCGCGAGGCGATCCCGCCGCTCAGAACGGCGTACAGGATCTCCCCCGAGGAGACTCAGAAAGAAGTGATCGATATCCTCTTTGACGCCCTGCTCGGCGTCGGCCTGCAGGCCATCCCCGAAAAATGACAGTGTGAGTGTGAGTGACAGGGAGTGTTCCGCATGAAGTTTCCACGGACAGGGTAACGTTCCGTAGGCGGCGCCTAATCTGACTGAAGTTTTTTCTTTCTTTGCGCTCTTTGCGGCTTTGCGTGAAACAAAATTTCGTGTGGTCGTGTCTGTGAAAGGATTTTTCTTTGTATCGGCTGTCTTCCTGATTCACATTGCCTCATAGACCTCGAAAGCCTTCGTCAGGAACTCCGTCAGGGCAGTCCCCGAGAGCTGTCCTTCCCGCGCGATCCGCTGCATCTCGATGTTCGTCGAGATGATGGACCGCACCTTCCTGCATACGGCAGGCTCCTCGCAGCCCTGCCAGGGCATACCGACGCTTCCCCGGAAAGTGATCCGGAAGAAAAGGTGGCTCTGCTTGTTGATCCTGAGATGAGGGGGATTGGCCCTGAAGCGGCTGTTTCCAAGAATCTCGAAAACGATGTGCGGATCGTTCCGGCTCGTCAGGTAGAGGGAGAACTCGGACTCCATTGTCCACGCCTCGACGGAACTGCTCAGCTTGCCACGGAAAAAGACCCGTTGCCGGTCCATGAGCCAGAAGGCAAGGAACCTCCTCATGCTCTGACCGTATTCGCCGGCGATTTGCGGATTGCCGCCGGGGAAGTAATCGAAGTCGCTCATGACGATGCAGTGACAGATGTCATGCCAGAGCCGGTGCAGGAGGTTGTCGAGGTATCTCCTGACATCGGGCTTCTCGAGAATGATCAGGTCCCTGTTCCTGTCGGTCTTCGAGAGCTCATTGTCGACCCAGTCTGCTGTCATACCTTTTCATTCCCCTGACGGACTCACATCCCCGGCGCGTTATTTGTCCGAACCCGTCAACGGTCGACGGTTCCCCTGAATATCTCCCTGACCTCCCTGAGAATTTCGGCCTGCACCGGGGGAGCGCCGGCAACGGTGTTACCTGTGAGCAGATACTCCTTTCCACCGCCGAAATCGGAGATGACGCCTCCAGCCTCGGTGATCAGGATGCTGCCGGCGGCGATGTCCCAGGCGCTCAGGCCCAGTTCGAAAAAACCGTCGCATCGACCGCAGGCGACATAGGCGAGATCGAGGGCCGCCGAGCCGGCCCTCCTGAGATCGCTGACACGGAGAAAAAGCCTCCGGAAGAGCCTCAGGTAGTCATCGATGAATTGCTTCCGCCGGAAGGGAAAACCCGTCGTGACCAGGCTTTTTTCCATCGACGTCCCCGACGACACACGTATGGGCCTGTCATTCAGGAATGCCCCTCTCCCCTTTTCGGCATGGAAGAGCTCCCCGTTCACGGGGTTGTAAATGACACCTGTCACGACTTCGCCACCCTCCTGCAGCGCGATGGACACGGAAAAGACCGGAAAGCCGTGGATGAAATTCGTCGTGCCGTCGAGAGGGTCGATGATCCAGCGGTATGCGCCGCCCCTGGTATCACTGTATGACTCCTCGGCAAGGAAGAGATGGTCAGGGTAACGGTTCCGGATGGTCCCGATGATGACATCCTCCGATGCCCTGTCGACGGTGGTGACGAAGTCCGAGGCCTGCTTCAGATCGATGTCCTGATCGGTCAGCCTGCCGGCATTGGCCATGATGACCTCCCCGGCACGGCGGGCAGCGTCGATCGCCGTCGCCAGAAACCCGTTTTCATTCACATCCATCGCCTATGATAGCATGTGCCTGCACGGGTGTCCAAGGACAGCCTATGGCCCC
This sequence comes from uncultured Nitrospiraceae bacterium, assembly GCA_963705105.1. Lineage (GTDB taxonomy): Bacteria > Nitrospirota > Thermodesulfovibrionia > Thermodesulfovibrionales > Dissulfurispiraceae > CAVPIW01. The sequence continues at coordinate 7,896 of CAVPIW010000009.1, forward strand.
CGCCTCCCCTTGTCAAACTCATCTGCTTGCCAGACCAGCCACTGGCCGATCGACCGGGCCACATCGGGCTGCATCATGAGACCCACGAGGGCCTCCCGTATGAAATACGTCGTCTGGGGCTGCCTCGACACCTCCTGGGGCTGGTTGTTCTCGTCGATGCGGAAGACGATGCTCTCGGGGTTTTCCGCCTTTTCCACGAAAAGATCGCAGTAGACCATGCCCTGAGGAGAAAGACCTCCCCAGGCGCCGGAAACGGGAATCTCCCTGTAGTCCTGACTCTTCTTGAAAAAAACCGTTATGTCACCCATTTTCTCCTCCCTGAAAAGACGTCAAGCCTTGAATTGTGAATCATGCTTTCCCAAGTTCCGATAGTTTCCTTCCCTCGTTTCGATTCATCGCCTTATGCGGCTCGGAGTCTCAACGATAGACATCATCATGACTGCCGATGTCGAGCAGGTGAACTTCTTTCTCGCTGATCAACACGGTCATGGTAATCCTGTAGTCGTCGAAAATACTCACGGCTTGTATACCCTTGTATCTTCCCCCGAGCTTGTGATACTCAAGGTGGGGCTGAAAAGGATCTCTTTCAAGATCGCAAAGGATGCTCGCGACCTTCTTCTTCAACTCGGGATGGCGCTTTGTAAACTTCTTCGCTTCTCGAATGAAATGGGATGTCCAGACGAGGGTATACATCCTCAGTCTTCCAGTTCAAGCTCCCGTATCAGTTCTTCCGCAGTCCCGCGTGTCACCCGCCCCGCTTTGACATCCTCAAGAGACTTGCGGACACGAGCGACGCAGGCCTCGTCCTCTGCCTCGATCAACTCACGATACCGGGCCTCGGTCAGCACCACATAGCGGAGTTGGTTGTTCTTGATTACATGGACCGGACCGGCCTTGAGCGCCTCATCGACCGCCGAAATGCCTTTCCTCTTGATTTCGTGTGCTGCAATAGTATTCATATCTGGTACTCCTTAGGGTACTGAATTAGATACCCATATTGTACCATACCGGCCGGTTCGCTGCAAAACGATGAAAATTCGAATCTCACCTCCGAATCTTCATATCAGTTCGGCCTGGAGTTCAGGGACAAGAGGAGTGATGGCGATCCGTTCAGGACTTCTTTGGAGGTAAAAAAAAAGCGCGCCCAGGAGGATTCGAACCCCCGGCCTGCGGATTCGTAGTCCGACGCTCTATCCATCTGAGCTATGGGCGCACCGTGAATGGATTGTATCAAGGATGGACTCGATGAGTCAATTAAACCTCCATTTTTTTGTGTTGATAAGGTTGACAACGTCCCGGCCTGTCCTTAATATAGACAGATATGCGCAAGTTCGATATAACAAGCCTGGTGCGCGGCAACATCCTGGCCCTCCAGGCCTACCAGGCCAAGGACATCCCCTGCCGGGTGAAGCTCGATGCGAATGAGAGCCCCTATGGTCTTTCCCTGCAGGAGATCCTCGGACAAGAGGGGGCGACGGTCGACCTGAACCGCTACCCTGACCCGGAGGCGCGGAGACTGAGGGCCATCGTGGCCGATCATTTCGGTGTGGGCGGCGGCAACATCCTCTTCGGCAACGGCTCCGACGAGCTGATCACCTATCTCGTTCTCACCTTCGGCGGACCCGTGCTCTATCCCGTGCCGACCTTCTCGATGTACGGCATCATTTCAAAGGCCGTCGGCGAGCGGCCCATCGAGGTGCCCCTCGACGGCTCCTTCGACATCGATACGAAAAAGATGCTCGCCGCCGTCAGGGACGAGAACCCGAAGATCGTCTTCCTCAGTTCTCCGAACAACCCGACGGGCAATGCTTTTTCCCGTGACAGGATGATGCAGATCGTCCGGGCCTGCCAAGGGATCGTCGTTATCGATGAGGCCTACCAGCCCTTCTCGCGGAAGAAAAGCCTCCTGCCCGTCATCAAGGAGCACCGGAACGCGGTGATCATGAAGACGGTGAGCAAGATCGGTTTCGCGGCCCTGCGCCTCGGGTTCCTCATCGCCGGCGAAGAGATCGTCAACGAGGTGAACAAGGTGCGGCTGCCCTACAACGTCAACTCCCTCTCCCAGCTCCTGGCGGCGGAGGCGTTCAACAGGGCGCCGCTGATCCAAAAGAGCGCCGGCAGCATCATGAAAGAACGGGAGCGCCTGTTCGCAGCATTAAGAAAAATGAGGGGCATTACGCCCTACCCCTCGGACGCCAATTTCATCCTCTTTAAGGTGAGCAACGCCGGTGACTTTTATGCGAAACTCCTGGAATCGGGCATCCTGGTGCGAAACATGAGCGGCGTCATCAAAGATACGCTCAGGGTCACCGTCGGCACGCCCGCTGAAAACACCGCTTTTCTTGACGCAGCCCGGGACGCGCTGCGGCGTTAAGTCCCTGTCCGGCCACGGTCCTGCGGGGTCCCAATCACGTGAACAAGAAGGAGAATATGATGAGGAGAGTGAACATACAGCGGAAGACGAAGGAGACCGAGGTGTCCGTCGAGCTGAACCTGGACGGCAGCGGGAAGAACGACATCCAGACATCCATCCCCTTCCTCGACCACATGCTCGACCTCTTCAGCTTCCACGGCGGTTTCGACCTGAAGATCCAGGCGACGGGGGACATTCAAATAGACTACCACCATCTCATGGAAGACCTCGGCATCACCATCGGCCAGGCATTGAAGCAGGCCCTCGGCGACAAGAAGGGGATCGAGCGGTATGGGATTGCGACGGTACCCATGGACGAGAGCCTTGCCCGGGTCGTCATCGATCTGAGCGGCAGGCCGTACCTCGTCTACAATTTCGAACCTCCCAGGGGCGCGCTCCGGGATCTCGAGGTGTCCCTCTTCGAGGAATTCTTCCGGGCCCTGAGCAACCATGCCATGATGAACCTGCACATGACCGTCGAATACGGCAAGGACCTTCACCACATGGTGGAGGCTCTCTTCAAAGCCTGCGGCAGGGCGCTGCGCCAGGCCGTCTCGCTCAACCCCGGCAGAAAGGGCGTCCCTACAACGAAGGGCAAGCTCTGAAGTACTTTAACGGCGGGGCGAAGCCCACGCCACCGTAAAGTCATTAAGTCATTGAGTCATTAAGTCATTGTCAGTAGTCTGTTGTCTACATTATCGTTGCAATAAGACATCCGGAAAGGCGGGGCGAAGATGCCGAAAAGCCTTGGTGCTGCGAAACCTATGCCGTCCCATAAGGATCATTTCAGGCCTATGGTTGATCGCATAAAAGATGAGATCCCGAATGTCCCATTTCAAATAATCATGCTCGCTATCAGCAAGGCTTTGAGGCACTTTGTCCCGCCTTTGCATGCAACAGAACGGTCTTCTTTGCGCTCTTTGCGGCTTTGCGTGAGACACCTGAGATGTCTTCCTTTCACTGACACTCACACTGACACTGTCACTATTTTTTAAGGAGGCTAACCATGCCGACAGCGACTTTGAAGGTGCTCCTCCTCCGCCATACGCCCAATCCCGAGGAGACGATCTCCATGGCGGCCAAGCTGTGCTACAGCCCGTCGGACATCGAACCACTCCGGGAAAAGATCGAGAAGAAAGACCAGCGCGCCTTCGTCGAGAGGCTCATGAAGATGGGCCACATGAGCCCCATCGAGCACTCATCCTTCACCTTCGCCATTGAGGGCATATCGCGGGCCTGTTCCCACCAGCTCGTGCGGCACCGCATCGCCTCTTACAGCCAGCAGTCCCAGCGCTATGTGAGCGAGGAGGCGGGGTTCGATTACGTCATCCCGCCTTCCATCGCCGACGACGCCAGGCTGAAAGAGGCTTTCGAGCGCTTCATGGAACAGGCCCAGGAGATGTACAACAGGCTTGTGAAGGGCCTCAACGACAGAGGACTCCAGGGCGAGTCGGCGAACCAGGACGCCCGGTTCGTCCTGCCCAATGCAGCCGAGACGAAGATCATCGTCACCATGAACGCCCGGGAGCTCCTCCACTTCTTCCGGCAGCGCTGCTGCAACAGGGCCCAGTGGGAGATCCGGCGCCTCGCCGAAGAGATGCTGAAACTCGTTAGGAAAGTCTCCCCCGTCGTCTTCGCCAGGGGAGGTCCGGGCTGCCTTTCCGGTCCCTGTCCTGAAGGCGAATATTCCTGCGGAAAGGCCCCGGAGGTGAGAAGCAGGTACGGTGTGAAGAAATAGCCTTCGCCGCCGATAGAATTACTATGGGGGGCGCCGTATGGAACAGAAGGTAATGACCAAGCGGGAGCGGGTCCTTGCTCTCATCAGCGAGCACGAGGACTTTCCCGCCCTTTCGACGACGATCACCCTCATGAACGGAATGAACTCCTCCAACGACGTCTCGGTGAACCATTTCTCGAACCTCATCCTTAAAGACTATGCCCTGACCTGCAAAATCATCCACATGGTCAATTCGACGGCCTATGCCCATTTCGGCGAAATCACGACGGTTTCGCGGGCTGTCTTCGTCATGGGTCTCGAAACGATCAAGAACATGGCCATTGCCCTCAAGATGTTCGATCATTTCCGGGACCGCGTCAACACGGACGAACTGAAAGACCTGATGCTCAAGGCGCTCGCCAGCGCCGTCATCGCAAGGCACGTCTCGGAAAGCACGGGAGTCGGCAATGAGGAGGAGGCATTCCTCTGCTCCCTTTTCCACACCTTTGGTACGGTCCTCGTCGCCTTCTATCTCCCCGACGATTACAGCGAGATCAGAAAGCTCATCCATGAAAACGGGGCGACGGAGGAGTCGGCGTCCCGGTCCGTTCTCGGCATATCCCTCGTCGATATCGGCATGCATTTCGCGAAGCTCTGGCATTTTCCGGAGCGCATGGTCCTGAGCATGAAACCGGCCAGGATCCCCCTGATCAGGGGTGAAACCCCGGAGGAACAGCTTACGATGCTCTCCATACTGTCCCACGGGATCACCGCCGCCATCACCGAAAAGAAGGACCATGACGACAAGAAAAAGGCGATCGAGAAACTCGTGAAGAGTTACCGGGGGTTTTCGGAGATTGAAGGGGAGAAGATCGAGGGGTTCCTCACCTCGTCGGTCTCGGAGATAGAAGAATACTCCAATATCTTCGACCTCAACATCACCGACAGCCCGTTCATGAAACATCTTGAAGTGTATATCCGGCAGATCGACATGACGGACGAGGGTTCCAATGGATCGCAGGATGCCGGATCGGAGGCGTTGGTGAGCCTCGACAGCCCGAGGTGCGGGCAGGAAGAGAGCTCCGATTCGGTCTTCACACGGGGCATCCAGGAAGTGACGAACGCCCTCTTCGGCAGCTATGAGCTGAACGATATTCTCAGGATCGGCCTCGAAACGATGTTCCGGGGCCTGAATTTCGCGCAGGTCCGGAACGTCATCTTTTTCATCAAAGACGTGCGGAGCCCCCATCTCTGCATCCGTTTCGGCTTCGGGAGCGATATCGACCACATGAAAATATGGTTCCGCATACCTCTTGTGGCAGAAAATGACATCTTCAGCCTGGCGACGACGAAACAGAAGGACCTGCTCATCAAGGACACCGAGGACGCCTCGATCAGGCAGTCTCTTCCCCAGTGGTACCGGAGCCGTGCAAGGGGACGGATGTTCCTCATCCTCCTGCCCATCACGATCCAGATGAAGCCCATCGGACTCTTTTATATCGAGGGATCCAGGGACGGGTGCAGGCACGTCACGGAGAGTCATCTCAATTTTCTGAAGATCATCAGGGACCAGACGGTCCAGGCCATCAAGCGGAAGATCGGCGGCTGACCTCCATCTTCGCATCGAGGACGACGGCTCCGCCGGGATAGAGGGAGACGGGATTCAGGTCGATCTCGGACGGCACACCCGTTGCCATCAGTTCCGATACGGTCACAATCACCCTCGCCAGTGCGTCCATGTCGATGGGGGGCCACCCCCTGAACCCCGCCAGGAGCCTTGACCCTTTCACACGGCCCACGAGACGGCGGGCTTCGGCGTCCGTGAGAGGCGCGAGGGCGAAGGCAACGTCCCTGTAAAGCTCCACGAAGACACCGCCGAGCCCGAACATCACGACGGGACCGAACTGGCTGTCGACGATACCGCCGACGATGACCTCCGTCCCCGGCGGGGCCGTCTCCTCGACGATCACACCCTCGGCGCCCTCGATGGCGAGGAGCTCCGCAACGGCTTTCCGCAGCTCTTCCGCACCGGCGATCCCCCGCCGGACGCCGCCGACGTCGCTCTTGGAAACGATGCGCGCCGACGAGACCTTCGCCACAAGAGGGTACGCGAGCGGCGGAGGGGTCAGGGTCTGTCCCTTCCCGATGAAGACACCCCTCGGGACTGTGAGCCCGAGCCGCCCCAGCAGGCCCTTCACCTCATGCTCAAGAAACACGCTCCGGTCTCCCCGTTCTGCGAGGAACGAACGGAGTTCCCTGCCTGCTTCGGTCTGATCTGCCCGGATGTCGTCGTGATCGATCCGGGTCATGTCAGTTTCCCTCCCTTTGGCCGGGGTGATCGGTCCCTCCGAGTAGAGCCTTCAAGCCCCTGACGGCGCGCTCCGGCGAGGGATAAACGGGAATGCCCTCCCGCTCGAGCGCCTTGCGGAGGTAGACACCCAGGGGGTTCAGCGTCGTCAGTCCGACGACGGGTTTGCCGCAGCGCTTCCTGAAATCGACGATCCGGCCGGCCAGGCTCTCGGAAATGCCCATGACACCCGCAAGGGCGATGACGATGAATCCGTCATAATCATCCCCGAGAAGATCGAGCACATACCGGTACTCCTCGTCCGTCACCTGGGCCGTCAGGTCGAGGGGATTGTGGATGCCATAGAAGGGAGGAAATCTGTCCCGGAGTTTCCGGGCTTTCTCCACAGGAAGGGGCGTCACCTCGAGACCGTTCCGCATGCATTCATCGGCGGCGAGGACGCCCGATCCCCCGCCGTTCGTGACGATGCAAACACGGGACCCGGAGCGGCGGCGCTGATACGCCAGGGCCTTCACCGCGTCGATGAGCTCATCGAAATCAGACGCCTCATTCAAACCGAACTGCGCGAGGACGGACCGGAAGACCTCGTACCTGCCGGCAAGGCGGCCCGTGTGTGAAAAGGCGGCCGTCTGTCCGACCGACCCCTTGCCCGCTTTCAGGATCAGAAGGGGCTTCTTCTCATCGAGCCTTCGCGCCCTGTCGATGAACTTTCGCCCGTCGCCCACCGATTCGATGTAGGAGACGACGACATCCGTCGCCGCGTCATCGAGCAGATATTCGTAGAGGTCCGATTCGTCCACGTCGATGGCGTTCCCGTAGCCCACCGCCTTCGACACGCCGGCACGCCATCCTCCCATGTGCTCGAAGAGACAGTGCAGGATGGCGCCGCTCTGGGAGACGACGGCGACCCGTCCCCGGGCAGGCCGTTTCAGCCGCGACGGGGGAATGAAAAAAGTGTCGAGCCTCGCCGCCGTATTGACGAGACCCATGCAGTTGGGACCGAGCATCCTGATGCCAGCGGCCTTTCCAATGTCGCGCACCTCATCCTGGAGGTCCTGCCTGCCGATTTCGGAAAAGCCGGAGCTTGCGATGACGACACATTTCGTCATCCCCGCGAGGGCCCGCATGATCTGGGGAACTTCGTCCGACGGCCTGAGGATGATGGCGAGATCGACGGGCCGGGGCAGATCCGGCACGGACCGGTATGAGCGGATACCCATGAGCTCGTCGTACTTCGGATTGACCGGGAAGATGTCGCCTCTGAATTTCAGGAGGTTTCTCAGCATGACGCCGCCGAGCTTGATCTCCGTGTGAGCGGCGCCGATCAGCGCAATCGACCCGGGCCGGAAGAAGGGATCGAGGGAACTCATGAACTCTCGATGAAGAGCAGGGCCGGGTCCTCGAGATAGCGGACGACCTTTGTCAGAAACCGGGCGGCATAGCCGCCGTCCGTTATCCGGTGATCAAAGGTGAGAGAGAGGGGCACGACCTTCCGGATCATGATCTGACCGTCCTTGACCCAGGGCTTGTCGGCGATCCTCCCGATGCCGAGGACCGCCACATCGGGGTAGTTGATGATGGGTGTGCCGAAGGTGCCGCCGAAAAGACCGTAATTCGTGATCGTGAAGGTGCTCCCCCTGATCTCGTCGAGGGAGATCTTCCTTTCCCGTGACTTGACACCCAGGTCCTGGAGTTCCCTGGCGAGATCGAGAATCGACTTTTTGTCCACATCCCTGATGACGGGCACGATGAGTCCTTCGGGCGTATCGACGGCGATCCCGAAATGGTAGTACTTCTTGACAACGATCTCCTCTTTCTGCTCGTCCACGGAGGCGTTGAGGACGGGAAATTCTGCAAGGGCATGCTGCAGGGCTTTCACGAAAAAGGGAAGAACGGTGAGATGGACGCCTTTTTCCTCGAGAGCCGCCTTTTCCCTGTCCCGGAGGGACCAAAGGTCGGAGACGTCGGCCTCGTCCATGGCCGTCACAAAGGCCGTCATTTTCTGCGAGGCCAGGAGATTGCGGGCGATGATCCTCCTGAGACCCGTGACCGGCACCCGCTCTGTAGGGCCGAACTGATCCTCCGTCTTCCGGATCTTTTGGGACGCATCCATGACGTCGGCCTTCGTGATGCTCCCGCCCGGTCCCGAGCCTGTCACCGTCTCGAGCTTCACCCCCAGTTCCTTTGCGAGGGCCCGCACGGCCGGCGCGGCGAGAACCTCCCCTCCCCCTTCAGGAAGGACGCCGACAACCGTCACGGATTTCGGATGCTCCTCAACGGGCTCTCCCTCTTCGGCGATCGTCATGAGCACCTCGCCGACTTTGGCGATCTCCCCCTCGGACTTGTGTATCTTCAGGACCCGCCCCTTCTTCGGGGAAGGCACCTCCATGATCGCCTTGTCCGTTTCGATCTCCAGGACGGTCTGGTGCTCCTCAACCTCGTCACCCTCTCGGACGATCCACTTCCTGATCTCGCCCTCCGTCATTCCCTCTCCCAGGTCGGGCAGCACAAAGTCATAGGGCATGGCACGCTCCTGTATGCGTCTGTATTGGGTTCTTTTGTAAAGGATAGCATGCACCAGGGGGTTAGTCAATCGACGGCATCCTGACAAAACAGAGAGGGGTCCGGCGCTTGCCGGACCCCTCTGCTGAGTCCTCAGTCTCCTGAGCACTCGTGACTGTCTGTTGTCCGTCCCGAGTCTTGTCTGTTATTTCTGTCTACTGTCTATTGTTTATTGCCTACTGTTTATGGCACTTCGCGCATTCCGTCACCGCCGTCGCCACCTGTCCGTTGTGGCAGGCGCCGCAGCTCTTGCCCTCGTACATGGGATCCATCTTCAGCTTCCCCACACTCTGCTTCGAAGCAAAAAGCTTCGGATGACACTCGGCACACCCGAAGGCCGCCGTGTGGAACTGGTGGCTGAACACCAACGCTCCCGCGCCCCCTCCGCCATAGGTCAGGTCTTTGCCGAATCCCGCCTTGAGGTCATGGCACTTTGCGCACTCCGACGACGCAAAGGCCATCTGCCCATTGTGACAGGTCCCGCAGATCTTGCCCTCATACATGGCTTCCATTTTCATCCTGCCGGCGCTCTTCTTCATCGCAAAGAGCTTCGGATGGCACTGGTCGCACCCGAAGGCGGCGACATGGAACTTGTGGCTGAAGGATGCATCGGCGAACCCCTCGATGCGGTAGGTCAGCTCCCTGTTGAATTCTGTTATATCATGACATCTGGCACACTCTGACGGGGCAAAGGCCTGCTTCGCATTGTGGCAGGTCCCGCACCATGTGCCCTTGTTTATTCCTTCCATGTTCATCATTCCGGCGGACTTCTTCAGACTGAACGTTTTCGGGTGACATTCCTGGCATCCGAACAACGCTGTATGCATGGCATGGCTGAATTTCACCGACCCCACATTCCTGACCGAGTACTGCAGCTCCTTGCCGTAGGCCTTCATGTCGTGGCATTTGACGCATTCGTTTACCCCGAAGGCCTGTTTCCCGTTGTGGCAGACGCCGCAGTTCTTTCCTTTCTCCATCTCAGCCATCGTTACCGCCGAGTGACCGCTCTTCATAAGGAAGGGCGCCGGATGACAGGCCCGGCAGGTCGACCTTTTGGCATGGCTGTCGTGGCTGAACTGCGACGGCTGTTTCCCCTTCTTAAAGGATACGGATTTCAGCCCGTGGCACTTCCCGCAGATCGCCGACAGGTCGCTGACAAGCCTGTGCTTCTCCAGGTCATGACACTTGCTGCACTGCTTCGGAGAAGTCTTGCCGTGGATCTTATGAGAGTAAAGGCCTTTCCCCGTCTTTTCGTCGAACTGTTTGAAGTCATGACATGTAAAACAGGGCAGGCCGCCGACGGTCTGTTCCTGTTCGGCATCCCTTTTGTCTGACGCTGCCGGTTTTTCCTTTCCTCCTGCTCCGGAAGTGTATGCTATCGATAACACCGCCAACGCCAGCAGGGCAATAAAGATTTTCGCGACTTTTCTCATACGACTTCCCCCCGGTCGTCCCGATCGTCAGCCCAAAAGCTATGTGCTTCCATGAAACCTCCTCATCGGGGAATTTGGAAGGCTCGATCCGGCCCCTCTCTCTGAGTCCTCAGTCCTGAGTCCTTTCTTTTCTGAGTCCTGCGTCCTGAGCACTCGTGACTGCCTTTACTGTTTGTGGCACTTCGCGCAGTCCGTCACCGCCGATGCCACCTGCCCGTTGTGGCAGGCCCCGCAGCTCTTGCCCTCATACATCGGGTCCATCTTCAGCGCGCCGCTCTTCTTTGACGCAAACAGCTTCGGATGACAGTCGCCACATCCAAAGGCAGCCGTGTGGAACTGGTGGCTGAACACCACCGCTCCCGCTCCCCCTCCCTCATACTTCACGTCCTTGCCGAATCCCGCCTTCAGGTCATGACATTTGGCGCACTCCGTCGATGCAAAGGCCATCTGCCCGTTATGACAGGCCCCGCAGCTCTTGCCCCCGTACATGGGCTCCATCTTCAGCTTGCCGCTCTTCTTCATGGCAAACAGTTTCGGATGGCACTGGTCACACCCAAAGGCCGCCGTGTGAAACGTGTGGCCGAACACCACCGCTCCCGCTCCCCCTCCGGCGTATTTCACATCCTTGCTGTATCCACTCTTGAGGTCATGGCACTTGGCGCACTCTTTCGTCCCAAAGGCCTTCCTGCCGTTGTGGCACTGCCCGCAGTTCTTCCCTTTGTCCATCTCCTCCATGGTGATGACGCTGCTGCCCGCCTTCATGGGGAAGATCTTCGGGTGGCATTCCCGGCACCTCTGCCTCTTGGCATGAGCCTCATGGTTGAAGGCAGACGGCAATGAGCTCCGCTGGAATGTCAGGCCCTGCAGTGTGTGGCATTTCCCGCAGACGCCGTGGATGTCCGCACTGAGTTTGTGGGCTTTGAGGTCATGGCACTGGTTGCAGTGATACCCCGTCTTTGCATGGATGGTGTGGGAGAAGCTCCCTTTGCCCGCTCCCGCTGTGTAGTCCTTGTATTCATGGCATTTGAAGCAGGGCAGTTCGCTGACGGCTTCGTCTTTGCTGATGATGCGCTCCACGGGCGCCGCCGCTTTCTTGTCCTTGTCCTTGTCCCCCGCTCCGGGGACGCAGCCCGTGATGACGATCATCAGTCCCGCAAGGAGCACCCGGATCGCCTTCATTCCTTGCCCCCTTCTTTCTTGCCGTATTCAATCTCGTATTCCAACGGATGCTCGTGTTTCATCTCCTGCAGGCTGATCCGCCCCGTCAGCCACGCCATGCTCATGGGAAATTTCTCAAACCGCAGGTGTTCGTTGTAAAAGTGAAAAAAGAAAATAAACACGATGGCCAGAAGCGCTTCGTCTCCGTGCATGATGAACAGCACTTCCCAGATCCACTCCAATGTCCACTTCGGAAACAGGTGGGAGGCCTGCACGGGAAAGGCCAGAAACAGCCCCGACAGTCCGATGATGCCCATGCCCCAGAACACGGCCCAGTAGTCAAATTTGTGGACGTAGGTGAACCGCCCGAATTGCGGCTTCTCCCTGCTCAGCCCCAAAAAGTACTTGAAGTTCTGTGCCGCGTCGGTCAGATCTTTGGGAACAGGCACAATGGTGGTGTCCGGGTGAAACCGCATGCGGCCCGTCAGGATCCGGTAGGCCATGTACAGCACATGCCACACAAAGTCGCTCACCATGATGACGCCCGAGACGACGTGAATGGTGTGGGCGTTCTTGGGTCCCCCCCAGATGCCGATCCACCATCTCGACTGCTCCATCTCCGGGTATTTCAAGGCCCACCCGCTGAAGGCAAGCAGTAAGAAGGTCACAAACAAGATCCCGTGCTGCAGCCTCTCGATGAGGTTGAACCGCTGGTATTCCCCTTGTATCTGCTCACTCATGGCCGCCCCCTTTCCGGAATATCCAGTCCCGGATGTCCGCATAGACGTTGAGGATCACGTGGATGAAGATAAACAAAAAGGTCCCCAGGACCAGAACGATCAGTCCTTTCTCCGTATAGTGCGCAACCGCTCCCGCCGGTTTGTGGGTGACAGACCCGACAAATTTGTCCGTCGCCCCGGGATGGCACCGCCCGCAGGTCTCTTTCCTCTTGTCCACAGACATGGGTGACTGCGGGTCCGTCCACTTCCACACGCCGTGGTAGCCGTGGCAGCTCGCGCAGGTGGGCACTTCCTTCTGCCCCAGCTTGTGCTTCTTGCCGTGGAAGCTCTCTTTGTATCTCTTCAGGATCTCCTCACTGTAGCCGTACCGCTTCAGGATCTCCGGGTCTTCGTGACACCGGCCGCAGGTCTCGACGACTTCGCTCCAGTGGACTTTCGATTCCCTCACTCCCTTGGGCTGTATGTAGTGCGCAGCGCCGTGGCAGTCCGTGCAGATGGCCCCGTCTTTGCTGCCCTTGTCAATGACGTTTTTGGCATGGACGCTCTGCAGCCACTGCGTGTAGGCCCCTTTGTGGCATTCGATGCAGGCAGCGTAGGCGACGGGTTCCAGTTTGGCCTTGCCTTTGATCTTCTTGGCCAGTGAGGCGATCTCCGCCGGCACCTCGGCCGCCCCGGCAGGTCCGTGCCCTCCCCCACTGAAGTTCCTGTGGCAGGCCGTGCAGTCCAGCTCGCCGTGCACCGCCTTGCCGTACCGGCCCGCGTCAATGTGCACGTCGATCATCACCCCCTCGGCCGTCTTCACCCTGCCCTTCATCGCATCGTGACAGACAAGACAGTCCGATGTGTCGGCAGCCATTGCGGGAGATATCAGAAACGGCAACAAAAGCAAGAATACCAGGAATGTGTTTCCCACAACCCCTCCTTTACCGTCAATAGTAAAAAGGCGCATTATTATACCAGAGGGCCTGGCCGATGTAAAACGAAGAAGCCCTGTTCGGACGGAAGCCCCAGCCTCTGAAACTCACACCGACACTGACACTATTCCCTGCCCCGTTTGTGCCGCCACTTCCATATTTGGTATATTTAATAAGGCGGTACCATCGTTCTCAGGCACCTCATGCCGAAGGAGTTTTACCATCCATGAAAGGCTATTTTCTCATTATAGGGACTCTTGTCGTCGTCATCTCGGCGCTCATCACCCTCAATATTTTTTTCCAGCAATCACTCCAGATGGAGATGGCGGAGCAGTTCAACAAACAGCAGCTCCTGCTGTCACGGTCCGTCACCGAAAATATGCGGGCCTACATCCACTTTCTCAAGGAGAAGGTCGTTTCGGACGCCCAGGTGCTTTCGAAGGTCGAACTCCGTGACAGTCGTGATTTCTCCCGGTTCTCCGGTGAGATTCTGCGACACGGCGGCGTCATCCCGCAGGCCTTCGGAATAATCGGCACCGATGGGTCTATCAGATTTTTTGAAGGTGACAGTGAGGTGGCCTCCACCCTGACGCAGCACATCGTCAAGTCCGCTCAGGCCGCATCGGGCGAGCAGAGCGGGGCCGTCGAGACGGTATCGCATCTCGCCATCTTCGCCCCCCTTCAAACCGGAAAAGAGACACGGGACATCGTATTTATCACCATCAGAATCCAGGACATCGCAAACCACTTCATCGGGAACATCAAGTCGGGAAGCAGGGGATACGCCTGGATGATGGACAAGCAGGGAAACCTCCTCTACCACCCGACCCAGCCGGGGATGGTCGGCAGAAACCTTTATAGCAACGACGCCACATGTTTCCGCTGCCATGTCAGCTTCGACCTTGAAAAGAGGATCATAGAAGGCAAGGCGAGCAATTACGGTCGATACATTTCGCCTTCGGGCGAGGACAAGGTTATCGCCTTCTCCACCATGGCGATCGAAGGCCTCACATGGGTCGTCGCCGTTTCCGCCCCTTTTTCTGAAGTGACCCATGCGATCAAACAGAGCATGCGTCTGTACGCGTACCTGATCATATCCATATTCCTCACGGCGAGCATCGGGTCGGTCGTGCTCATCATCCTGAACAAGAAAAGAATCCAGGCCGTTGAGACGGTCAAACACAAGGAGGAGCTCGAGCAATATGCCCTCGAGCTCGAAAAGAAGGTCATGGAGAGGACGTCTGAGCTTACGGGCGAAAAGGAGAAACTCAACACGATCGTCAGCGCCATCGGCGGCGGCATCATCCTCATCGACAAGCACGGCGTCATCCAATGGACGAATGACAAGATAAGGGACATGGCGGGGAAGGACGTGACAGGCGTTTCCTGCGAGGAAGTCTGCGTGGACTGCAAGGTAACGGGGATGTATACAAAGGATGACATCGACACGATCATCATGTCGAATCTCTTCGGGCAGGCGGGCAGGCATTTCCAGGTGACGACCGCCCCGATCCAGGGTGAGGACGGGGTGAACCACGGCTACATCAGGCTTGTGCAGGACATAACGGAGATGAAGAAGATGGAAGAGCAGATCATGCACTCCGAAAAGCTCGCATCCATCGGGCGTCTCGCCGCCGGCATCGCCCACGAGATCGGCAACCCCCTGACGTCCATCTTCTCTTTCGTCCAGATCCTCCGTGAAATGGAGGAGGACCCCTTCAAGAAAGACAGCCTCGAGACCATCTATTTCCATGTCAACAGGATATCGGAGACGCTGAAGCAGCTTTCGGGATTCACGAAGATGCCCAAGGAAGAGCTCAAACAATGTCACGTCAATGAGATCCTCGGCACGTCCATCAACCTCATGCAGTATGACAAGAAGGCGAAAAATATCATCTTCGAGAAAGACCTCGCAGCCGATATTCCCGATATCGTCTGTGACGGCGACCAGCTCTCGCAGGTCTTCGTGAACCTGACCCTTAACGCCGTCGACGCAATGCCAGATGGCGGCACGCTCAGCGTGTCGAGCGCCCTCATGAACGGTTCGATCGTCATCGGGTTCGCCGACACCGGCTCGGGCATCCCTGCATCGGACCTGCCGAAGATCTTCGATCCCTTCTACACGACCAAGGAAAAGGGAACGGGACTGGGGCTCGCCGTGAGTTACAGCATCATCAAGAAGATGAACGGAGTCATGACCGTCGACAGCGAAATCGGCAAGGGCACGACGTTTACGATAACCATACCCGTATTTTCGACGTAAGGGGACAGCATGACAGCAAATATACTGATCGTCGACGATGAACCGGACATTTGCAAGGCCCTTGAATTTCTGCTCAAACGTGAAGGCTACACGGTCAAGTCCGTGAACAGCGGCGAAACAGCGATCGAGCGGCTGAAGGAGGAGAAGTTCGACATCGTCCTGACGGACCTCAAGATGGGAAAGACGGACGGCATGGCCGTCATTGAGAGGGCGAAGGAGATCGATCCCGGGACTTCGGTGATCATGATGACCGCCTTCGCTTCCATCGACTCGGCTGTAGAGGCGCTCAAAAAGGGAGCGACCGACTATATCGTCAAGCCCTTCCACAACGAGGAGATCAAGCTCACCATCAGGAAGACGCTGGAGCAGAAAAAGCTCGTCCAGGAGAACATGGCCCTCAAGCAGCAGATCAGTCAGCGCACGGCCTGCAGGAACTTCGTCGCGAATTCCGACGCCATGGTGAGGATCATCGAGACCCTCGAAAAGGTCATCCCGACGAAGAGCAACATCCTTATCCTCGGCGAGAGCGGTACCGGCAAGGGTCTCCTGGCTGAACTCATCCACTGCAACAGTCCCCGGAGGGACAAGCCCTTCATCTCCATCAACTGCTCCGCTATCCCGGAGGGGCTCCTCGAATCGGAGCTCTTCGGGTACAAAAAGGGCGCCTTCACCGGCGCCGTCCTCGACAAGCTCGGCCTTATTCCCCTTGCTGATCAGGGCACCCTCTTTCTCGACGAGATCGGCGATATGCCCGTCAATCTCCAGGCAAAACTCCTCAAGGTCCTCGAAACAGGTGAGGTCTATCCCCTCGGCGAGACGAAATCACGGACCGTCGACGTGAGAATCATCTCGGCGACCAATGTGGATATCGACAAGCGCATCGCCGAGGGAAAATTCAGGGAAGACCTCTACTGGCGGCTTAACGTGATCGATATCGAAATCCCCCCGCTGCGGCAGCGGAAAGACGACATCGAGATGCTCGTCAAGCATTTCATCCAGGGATATGCTGAAGAACACAAGAAAAAGCTGAAGGGGGTCGACGCGGAGGCGCTCGGGCTCCTCATGAAATATTCCTGGCCCGGCAATGTGAGAGAGTTGAGGAATATCATCGAGCGGGCTGTCATCCTCTCGGACGGTGAATACATTACGGCAGGTCAACTGCCCGAGAAGATAAGCAGGTCCGTCGAGGAACCTGACACGTCCGATATCCAGTCGTCCCTGAAGGCGTGCCTGAGCGATTACGAAAGGGACCTCCTCATGAAGACGTACGTCGCCCATGGCAGGAACAAGGAAGAGACGGCCAAAACCCTCGGGATCGACCTGGCGACGCTCTACCGCAAATTCAAGAAGTACGGTATCGACGGGGAATGAAAAAGGCCGTCGTCGTCGGCATGATCATCGGGGCAATGACGGGCATTCTCATCGCCCTCAGCATGGACCTCCTGCTCGGCGACAGCCTCGGCGGCGGGTGGAAGGAAGCAATGGCAAAGGACCTCAACCGCCTCTTCAAGACGGCACTCCCGCCGGACCATGTGGTCGTCTATCTCGGCGTTTTCGTCGTCATCTCCATTATCGGCCTCTTCGGCGCCTTTTTCGGGGCCTTTTTCGGCCTCATTGCCGGGCAGATATTCAACATGCTCAAAGATAAGGAAGACTGATACAACTATTCTCCCTGTCCGAGCACCGTCATGATCGTCCCTTTCAACTCATCGAGAAGAAAGGGCTTTTCGAGCACCATAGCCACGTCGAGGGACCGAAGCCGGTCTGCAGCATCGGCGTCGACGTCGGCGGACGTGACGATAACAGGAATGTCAGGAAAAACCTCCCTCAGATACGAAATGAGCTCGAACCCGTGCATATCGGGCATCCTGAGGTCTGTTACGACCAGGTCGACGCTATGTGATTTGAGAAACCCGATCGCCCCGGCACAGGTGTCGGCCGTGGAAACTTCGAGAAACGGCTGGCGTGCGAAATAAAGGGTGACTATTTCGAGGAAGAAGTGTTCGTCGTCAACGATCAGGATTTTTTTTGTCCCGCCCATCAGGCCTCAGCGATGCTCCCGGAGGAGCGATTACGAAATGTTGACGATCTCCGCTTCCATGGTCGAGAGATCGAGGACCGCCGCAGTCGGTGTTCCCGTCAGCCATCCGCAGACCTCCCCGGGATTCACGACGAGAGTTTTTCCCGCCCTTCTGATAAGCGGTTCATGGGTGTGGCCGTACACGACGAGGTCGAAATGGGCGCTGTCGGCGAGGGCGTCGACGATGAAGTGCTCATGGATTAGGGCGATGCGCCTGTCCAGCAGTGAGAACAGGTAGGGTTGGGCGTGAATGCTCTTGCCGAAGGTCTTCTTGAGCATCACCCTGTCGCCGTCGTTGTTCCCGAAAATGGCGGTCAGGCTACCCGCAACGTCCTTCAGGACCCTCCACGTGAACGGAGAGGTGAAATCCCCGGCATGAATGATGTGTTCCACGTTCCGCCGCGAAAAGATCTCCAGCGCAGTCCGCAGATGCCCCAGGTGGTCATGCGTATCCGACATGATGCCGATAATCATCCGTTCCTCTCCCGGCGCGCCTTATCAAAAAAGCAAAGCCCGACCCTTATAAGCCCCGCAAAGGCGGGACAAATGCGCCGAAAAACCTCGGTGCTGCGTAACCTTTGCCTTCACAAAAGAGACGGCTCAGCCCTATGGTCGACGACACAAAGGGTGAAATTCTGAAAACCAATTATAAAATAATCATCCTCGCTATCAGCGAGGCTTTGAGGCGCTTTGTCCCGCCTTTGCATACACGGTATGCTCAGATCTTGTTCAGGGCCTGCTTCAGGTCGGCGATCAGGTCCTCCTCGTCCTCCAGGCCGAGGGCGATGCGCACGAGGTTGTCCACCATGCCGATCGAGTGCCGGTAACTCTCGGGGTAATCGAAGAACGACATCGTCGCCATCTGCGTCACGAGGCTTTCACTGCCGCCGAGGCTCGGCGTGATCAGGAAAAGCTCCAGGGAGTCGATAAAGGTCCGGGTTTTTCTGTCGTCCCCCCTGAGCAGGAAGGTGATGACGCTGCCGAAGCCGCTCATCTGCTTCACTGCGATGGCGTGATCGGGGTGCGACTCCAGGCCGGGATACCAGACTTTCTCTATTTTGGGGTGGGCCTCGAGCATGCGGGCCACGGACATGCCGGCCCGGTTGTGCTGCTCCATGCGAAGGCCGAAGGTCTTCAGGCCCCGCTCCAGGAGAAAGCAGGTGAACGGACCGGGCATTGCGCCGATCATGCGCTGCATGCCGTTAAGGTCGTTGAGCAGATCGTGCTTGCCGAGCGAAACGCCGGCCAGCAGGTCGTTGTGGCCGCCGAGATACTTGGTGGCCGAATGGATGACGATGTCCACCCCCATCTCCAGGGGCCTCATGTTATACGGCGTGGCCAGGGTGGCGTCGATGATGGTCAGCACCTTGTTCTTCTTCGCCACCTTCACCACCGCGGGCATGTCGAGAACGCGCAGGTAGGGGTTCGTCGGCAATTCCGTGAAGATGATGTTCGTATTGGGGCGGATGGCCCCTGCTATGGCTTCGGCCGTCGGGTCCACGAGAGAAACCTGGATGCCGAATTCGGCGAGCATGTTCGTCGCGAAGTCGCGGGTCTGACGGTAGCAGTCGTTGGTGAAGATGATGTGACCGTCACGCCGCATGTATGCCATGAGGGTCATGATGACGGCACTCATACCGCTTGAAAACAGAATGGCCCTTTCCGCTCCTTCGACGGCTGCCAGCTTTCTTTCGCATTCCTGCTGCGTCGGATTGCCGTAGCGGCCGTATTCGTGCTCACGGACGACCCTGCCCTCGCTCTTGGCCTGCATGAACTCCAGCACCTCGGCTGTCGAATCGAAGTAGTAGTTGGACGTCTGGACAATGGGGGTGGAGACGGCATAGTGCGCTTTCGGCATGCGGCCGAGGCCGTGGATGGCGAGGGTCGCCGGTCCCCATTTTCTCGTTTTCGGTGTTTTTTTAGGCATCTTCCTTCCTCCTCTGCAAAGCCTGCTGGAGGGCTTCCTTTACGGCGTCCACGCGGGGCGGCAGTTCGATCGGTTTATTTGCAAAGCGGCAGGGGAAATCCAGCGTCCCCTCGTGGTAGCGGACCTTGAAATCTATGAATTTGAGTCCGTGCGCAGTCGATATGACGACGACGCGCTCGGCCTTGTCGATCTCGCCGGACTTGAGCAGCTTGACGAGAGCGGCCAGAGCGACGCCGGTGTGAGGGCAGTTGAACATGCCCGTCGTATCGCCCTGTGCTGCTGCATCGGCCAGTTCCTGCTCCGTGGCGTCGACGACGATGCCGTCGAACTTCTTCAGGGTACGGATGGCCTTCTCGGCACTGACAGGGTCGCCGATCTGGATGGCGCTCGCCAGGGTCTTCTGCGCCTCCATGGGTTCGAAGGTCTCAAAGTTCTTCAGATAGGAGCGGTAGAGCGGATTCGCCCGCTCGGCCTGGGCGACGACAAGCCGGGGCAGCTTCGAAATCAGCCCGAGGTCGTGCATCATGAGCAGCCCGTTGCCGAGGGCCGACACATTCCCGAGGTTGCCTCCGGGGATGATGATGACGTCGGGCGTCTCCCAGTCGAACTGCTGGACGATCTCAATCCCGACCGTTTTCTGGCCCTCGATGCGCAGGGAGTTCATGGAATTGGCGAGATAGATCGTCTCGTCCTTGGTGATTTCCTTCACGACGCGCATGCACCCGTCGAAATCCGTGTCCAGCGACAGCACGAGAGCGCCGTTGCTGATCGGCTGGACGAGCTGGGCGATGGAGATCTTGCCCTTCGGCAGCAGCACGATCGACTGTATGCCCGCAGCAGCGCAGTACACGGCGAGGGCCGCCGAGGTGTCGCCCGTCGAGGCGCAGGCAACGGCCTTGATGGGCGCACCGTTGCTGATCATCTGCTTCACCTGGGACACGAGGACAGTCATGCCGAGGTCCTTGAAGGACCCGCTGTGGGTGTTGCCGCAGAGCTTGATCCAGAGATCGTTGACTCCGAGCATCTTGCCGAACCGCTCGGCCCAGAAGAGGTTCGTGCCCCCCTCGTACAGGGAGACGATATTGTCGTTTTCAATTTCCGGCAGGACCCATTCCTTCTTCCCCCAGACACCGGAGCCGAAAGGCCATTCATTGCACTTGTACCGGTCCTCGAAGAGCTTCATCCACGACCTGGCATCACGGGCGGCGAGGGCCTGCATGTCATGGCGCACTTCGAGGAGGGAACTGCAGGTGTTGCAGCGATAGACGATGGAATCGAGCGGATAGGTCGCTCGGCACTGCTCATTGATGCATTGAAACCAGGCTCGGTATGACATAGTCAATCTCCCTGACGGATGATCCTTTTCGGCGTGAAATTTAAGAATATCATATTGATCCGCCCTTGATCAACACGATCCGGGCAGCGACTTAGAGGAAGTAGGCCTTCAGCACATACTCCTGCATCATCCTCTGGGTGTTGAAGAAGGAGCCGTTGAGGGCGACGCAGCTCTTCATGACGTCGATGAACCGCTTCCGGTCGTTGTAATAGAGGGGAATGATGGTGTGTTCAAGCTTGTCATAGAGGGAGCGCGAGTCGTCAACGGTGCCGTCAGGCTCGCCCGCGCCCTTGGACCTGTCGCCGACGGACCACCCCGTCACCCCCTCGATGTGGCCCTCCACCCACCAGCCGTCCAGCACGCTCAGGCTGGGGACGGCGTTCAGTGCGGCCTTCATGCCGCTCGTCCCCGAGGCCTCCATCGGCGGCTGCGGGGTGTTCAGCCAGAGATCGACACCGGCCGTTATCATCCTGGCGAGCGCTATGTCATAGTTGAGGAGAAAGACGATTTTTATCTCCTCTTTCAGGATGTCCCTGTGTCTCAGGATATCCCTGATGAGCTGTTTGCCGCCTTCGTCCCTGGGATGAGCCTTTCCCGCGTAAATAATTTGAAGGGGACCGGCCTTCGACGCTATGCCCCTGATCCGCTCAATGTCATGAAACAGGAGATCCCACCTTTTATACGTCGTCGCCCTGCGCGCAAAGCCGATCGTGAAAACATCATCGTTCATGCCGGCATTCTCTTCCCTGTTGACCTGATTGCACAGCAACCGCTTTGCAAGATGGTGGGCCGCCCATACATCTTCGCCCGGTATGCCGAGCGCATAGCGGAGGCTGAAGTTGTTCTCCCTCCAGCCGGGGATCAGGCGGTCATAGAGTTTCTGAAAGGGCTCGGAGACCCAGGAAGCGGCATGGACCCCGTTTGTGATTGCGTCGATCGGGTACCCGGCAAACATGAGCCTCGACTGTTCCCCGTGCTTCTTCGCCACCCCGTTCACATAGTGGCTCATCGTGAGGGCGAGATAGGTCATATTCAGGAGGTCATCGCAGCAGAAGATGTCTTTTCGCAGGGAAAAGATGTTCTCGGAGCCTATGACACGGTTGACCAGGTCCGTCGGGAACTTATCAAAACCGGCGTCAACGGGTGTGTGGGTCGTGAAAACGCACCTCTCCCTCACCCTGTCGATGTCCTCCTGGTCAAGGGCCTCCGTCTGTCCCCCCTTCATCTCCTCATGGAGGAGTTCAAGGACAAGCAGACTCGAATGCCCCTCGTTCATATGAAACCTCTCGATCTGGTCATGTCCGAGGGATCTGAGCATCCTCACGCCGCCGATGCCGAGAATGACCTCCTGGCAGAGCCTGTACCGCTGGTCACCGCCGTACAGCACGTGCGTCAGCGACCTGTCCTCCGGGGCATTGTCGGGCATGTCGGCATCGAGGAAATAGACCGGTATGCAGTAGCCTCCCGAGCCGACCACTTCATAGCGCCAGGCCCTGAGGCGGACTGTCCTGCCTTCAATAGTGACGGACGTCCTCACCGGCATTTCCGTCAGATAATCCTCGACGATCCACTCTACGGGCTCCTCTGCCTGCAATCCCGCATCGTCGATTCTCTGATAGAAGTAGCCTTTCCGGTAGAGGATGCTCATGCCGACCATCGGCACGCGCAGATCAGCAGCGGACCGGACGGTATCACCGGCGAGCACGCCCAGGCCTCCGCTGTAGAGCGGCATGCCGGGCTCCAGAGCGAACTCCATGGAAAAATAGGCGATACTGCGACGGTCATTCACAAAGTCACCTCTTGCCGCCGAAGACAACGAAGATCCCGTTCTTATAATAGCAATCGACTTCGGCATATCCGGCATCCCTCAGCGCAGCGAAGTCTGATCATCAAGAGGATCGGGTCTGTTCATGCTCGACGGGTCCTTATACCGGCCTATCACGGCGTCGGGGTCAACCATGCCCCCTCCCGCCCGGCGGGAAGCGGCAATCATCCATTCTTTCCATAGTTTACCATACCACCCGTCCAGCTCCTCCGAGGGGGGCCGCACCACGTCGATATTGACGAAACGGCCGTCCCTCTTTCAGGTGCCTGAAGACCCATCCATAGAGCGAAGCCTTTTCGGTCATGTCGAGGTGGTGGATCGCAAGAGAGGAGACGCAGAGACCGAACGTGTCGACGCCGACCCTTCCTTCTGACATGTCCTGCAGGCTCGCCCGGATGAAACGTAGATGCCCGAATCGCCGGAGTCTTTCCCTGGCCCTTTCAAGCATCGTCTCTGACCCGTCGACCAGCGTCGCCCGGATCGTGGGGTCCGCCGAGAGCAGCTCCCCCGTCAGCACCCCGTCGCCGCACCCGAGGTCGAGGAGGTCGATAACTCCCCTGCCCCGGAAGAAATGAGTGTAGATGGACGCCACCAGCCGGAACATCCTCCTGCGCTCGACGATGTAGATGTCCGCGTTGTCGAGGTAGTTCTCCGAAAATTCCTCTTTAGCCCATGGTGAGTCGTCGAAAGTATCCATCGTGTGCGCCTCTCACTGATTATACCTCAGGACAGCGGTGTCACAAACAGTGTGCAGCAAGTCGCCCATCCCCGCCCGGAGAGGAGGGGGTGACGCATACAGTTCCATTGTGAGACCATACAAACAGGAATCGAGGCGGGCGGGCGTCATGGGACCAAGCCCATGACCACGACGCTTCTTATCCTGCGGCCTCCATAGCTTCCCTCACAACCAGCTCGATGTCCGGCCGGTCGGAGTCAATCACAAAAACTGCTACAATATGCCGAGCGGGTCCGGGGAATTGCATCCGGTACGACCGAAAACCCGCCTGGGCGACTATGGCATTGGCCGTGAGAGTCCGGAAACAATCATTGCCCAATTAGAGCAGCACGGCATGACGAGCCTTGGTGAGCATGATAGTGTCACGCTTGAGCAGAGCCGCACTGTGCCGGAATCGAGCCCCTAACAGGACATTCTGGAGGTTGACATTATGAAATATTTTATCTCATTACTGCTGTTAAGCCTTTTTCCCCTTCTGGCAGGCTGTGCCCCGACAAAGCTGGTCAAGCCGTCATCCACATCCCTGGTGGAGGTCGCTCGCAGCGACCGCCAGTGGACCGGGATCGCCGTCGCCCGTGACGGCCGCATCTTCGTCAACTACCCCCGTTGGTCGGACAACGTTCCCTTCTCCGTCGGGGAGTTGAAGCCAGACGGCAGCGTAACCCCCTATCCCACGATGGAGATGAACAGGTGGGTACCGGGCTCAGACCCGGCCAACACGTTTGTCTGCGTCCAGAGCGTTGTCGTGGATGGGGATGGTTTTCTCTGGATACTCGACGCAGCCAACCCCAAATTCAAGGGGGTGGTGGCAGGCGGTCCTAAACTTCTGAAAGTCGATCTCGCCGGGAACCGCATCATCCGGACCGTCCGTTTCACGGAACCGGTCATCCAGGCCGGGAGCTATCTGAACGACATGCGCATCGACACCCGACGACAGATCGCCTACCTCACCGACTCCGGTAGCGGTGCCATCGTGGTGACAGACCTCGCCACCGGTGCAAGCCGGCGGCTCCTTACGAACCATCCATCCACCCGCGCGGAGGCGGTAACCCTGACCATCGAAGACCGGCCGTGGATGAGGCCCGACGGCACTGTTCCACAAGTGCATGCAGACGGCATCGCCCTTGATGCTGCGGGTGAATATCTTTACTACCAGGCCCTCACCGGCCGCACACTCTATCGCATCGAAACCCGCTGGCTGCGCGATTCCCGCTTGTCAGAGCAGGAAGTGGCAGCAAAGGTGGAATCCATGGGGCAGACCGGCGCTGCGGACGGCCTGCTTTTCGGCCCTGACAACCGAATCTATATTTCGTCCCTGGAAGAAAACGCCATAAAGGCTGTCACCCCCGGCGGCAAGGCCGAAATCGTGGTGCAGAGCCCGGCACTGGCCTGGCCGGACAGTTTTGCCCTCGGTCCCGACGGGAGTATCTACGTCACGACTTCCCAGATCCACCGGGGCCCGAATCCACCGGAACCTTACAAAATTTTCAAGTTGGAGAAATACTTTCGATAGTGGAATGAGCTGACGACTTTCAGAAGTGACGATCACAGGAAGGCGGCCGACTGGTCGTCTCAAAAAAATTTATGGTATTCAAGTTCAACTGCTCCGGGCGTGCGCGGGGCCGCGTTCTGCGGCCTCCTGCACCAAGCCCTTGTCGGGCCTATATTGCATCTTTTGAAGGCACAAGAGATACACGGGTTGAGACCGCATGTAAGGCAATTTTGTGCAGCATTTCATTCACTGTGGTGCAGCAATCCGGCAGAATGCTTACCTTGTATTTCTCTGCAGACTTCGAGATGGCCGTGTGCGTCACGCAGTTTTGAGTCATCATTCCGCACACAAGCAGCTCATCGACTCCCAGCCCGGTGAGGATCTCTTCGAGCTTCGTCTTCACGAAGCTGTCAGCGTACTCTTTGATCACAATCGGAGCATCGGGAGCAGCTTCAAGAATACGCGAATGAATTTTCGCTCCGTCAGTGCCCTGATTGAAGAACGGCGCAATCCCCATCCCGAGATTTGCGATGTGTTGTATGTGGATAATGGGGATGTTTTTAAATTTCGCTGCTTCAATCGCCTGTTCAATGTTGCTGAGCGTGACATCAGTATTCCAAAGTGGGAACTTTCCTCCGGGGAAATAATCATTCTGCAGGTCAATTAGCAGCAGCGCCTTCTTCATGGATTCTCCTTTGCCTTTTGTTGTGCCCAACGGCAGCCATGTGCGGATAGAGCGCAGCGACAGCCGAACCATCGTCTTGTTGCCGAGTCCTCCGCCTCAGTGGTTGAAGGCGTACTTCAGCGACAGCCTCCGGCCGTGACCGCCGACGGTTCATAGATGATCTTTGCCTCGTCGGAATACCAGTCCCCGTCCCATCGGAATTGAACCTTCCCTGACAGACGCTCTCGCTTATATGGCTCTCCATTGAGGACCAGAGTGATGGTTGCATCCCTTCGAGTTCGCCCTGGCCAACAATAGACAACGAATAGACAGGGCCACCCCCAGGGGCATTTCTTAAAGTAATGGTCTCGGGCCTCGTGACGTCCTTTACGTCATAAGTCATCCTCGTGAAGCCACACGAGCAAAGACTGCAAATGATCATCCCGGTGAGCAGGACGATCGTGTATTTTTTCGTCATGTTATCGCCAACGAGACGGCTCACTTGCCGTGGCAACCGGCTTTACTGAAAAATGATCAAGGCTATTCCGGGTCAAGTGAAGCCAGTTGTTCGCCGTTTTTTTCATTTGTGTCTGTTATGTGCCTACCAAGTCTTTCATAGTATATTGCAGAAAGCACTGTGAAAATCACAGCATCAAAGATAGTTGTTTCATCTCCCGAAGGTGCGTGATATTCCTTAACAACGTAAATAAAGATACCGACCGGGATTACGATTATAATGTGTCGTACAGCGACGACCCAACCCAAGACTATGAATTTTTGAATAATGTCGTATCCGCTATTGCCGCCATTCTTTCTATAGACGTATAAGACGCCAAGAAGTGTCACTATCACATGTAATATTGTCTCTATTATGGTTCATCCGACAAGAGCGTACTTTGACTGATGAAGAGCCATGATCTTAAGTTTGAAGAACTCGATATCTCTGAAGCCGTATGCCTGTCTTTTCATTGTCACAATCTTGTTGTTTGTGCCCTCCAGAGGGCCAGTTGAAATGGGATGATCATACCATGCCAGAATCCCCCAGCGATGGGCATGGAGCGTCTCCGCAAATGACTGCAGCATCCGTATTCCTGATGCCTTGGCCCGCGCAATCCAGTCATCCAGAAAGCGCTCTGCCGATCCTTTGCCCGGGTAGTTCCAAAGCGTTCGCAAGTCTTCTTTCATGTAATAGACCGTTGCCAGAGGGGCGTTCATCTGCAATGCTTCCTGAAGCCTTTGCTGTTCGTTCTTTTCTGCGTCGAGGTTTTCGGGGTTCTTCAGCAGGAGCCAGCGGGTCCCCTTCAGCACAATCCTGTCTGACTGGCTGGTGAGCTTATGGTACAGGTCACGACGATAATCGGAGAGCTTGTCGTTGAACAACTTGACGATATGAAAACGGTCAAAGACAACGGCTGCCTCCGGCACGTTGTCAGACACAGCAGCGATGTATGCAGGGGACATGTCGATCGCCACGGCCTGTATTGTGGCGCCCGAGCGCAACAGCCTTCTCCAAAAAGGCTTCAACGCATCAGTCCCCTTGCCGTCGCCAACATGGACCACAGCTCCACTATCAAGATCCAAGACGACCGTCACATACCTGTGCCCTTTGCCGATGGAAATCTCGTCGATGGCGAGGCGCCTCAGATGACCCAGTTTCGGTCGGGAGAACTTTCTGTGGAGGGACCGCTTCTGGATGTCTTTGATCACGTCCCAGCTGACGCCCACATGTCGCGCAACGTCCTGGATCGTCATGCGCCGGGAAAGCTCCAATGCATACCGTTCAAAGGCCCTCGTATAGCGGACTCGGTCCTCGGCAAACTTCAGTCTCACCTGACGCACCACAGCGCACACCAGGCACCATACCCTCTGCACGGCAATACGCATAAACGCTCTCTTGCGACCGATCGGCACCGTCTGCAGCGCTCGCATAGTGACTCCCTTACAGACGATATCCCGCCCGTTGCACTCAGGGCACCGCAGGGTCAATCGATCTTGTGTGATCGTGAAAATAATCGCCCCTTCCTGATATCTGGTCGATTGATACCGGTATCCTCGTATACCAAATGCGTGATACAATAAGCTTGTCGACATGTTGTTGCCTCCTTCTGAGAATCCTTGGTCGGAATCTCTTAGAGTAACAACATGTCGCATTTTTTCAATCAAGTACGCTTAAACCGGAAGAACCTCTATTATGTCCCATTTATTCATTTCGGATGCGGCAGGCAGAGAGAGAGCAATGGCTTCAAACGCACAAAAAAAAGAAGGTAAGGCAAAGCCTCACGATCGGAGACAGATCGCTTCTTCAGACGATCCTTCAGTGGTTGATATCTAATCCAATACATAGCGGCGTTCCTCTACAATTGTCTTTATTTCAGTATTTATTATTTTTCGGCGAAGTCTTGAGGTCAAGGGAGACGGGGCATTTCCCGCCGATCATGTAGTTTTCGTTCTATTCCTTCATTTTTGCAATAGGCTGAGTTTCACCGAGATGCTCCGGAGTATAATATTCACCCAGATCGACCCCAAGTGCTTTAGACTGGTCAAAATGTTTAGCACCTCCTGCTTCTTACCTGTGGCCTGATAAGCTCTTGCCCTTATGCACAGTGCCTTACCGCGACGGGTACCCACCAGCAGCGATAGTGGGCGGTCCGGTTCACGCGGGGGTTAGGCCTCACTGCACCTCGCAGGTCACTTGGCCCGCATGCGGTTGTTCTTGGCGTTGTGCTCCAGCTCGCAGAGCCCCAGCTCTTCCATCAGTGGCGGGACATAGACACCGAACCTTCCGCGAAGCCCCTTCTTCAGCCCATACCAGCCGCCCACTGGATTGCTAGGCGACCTTCCCCAGGCCTCCACCGTGCCTTCCTTCGCTGGCTTCTGCTCATCCGCACCGCCAAGCTCGACCCAATCCCCTGCCTTCTTGAGCATCGCGTGCAGGTCATCCACACAACGCGCGTCGTAGTGCAGCACCGTGCTGCCGACCGTGCAGACCAGGATCTTCTTACCGTCCTTCTCGTCGACGTGCATCGTGAACTCAGCAGTCCCAGGCGGGGTCTTCAGCTTCCACGGGTTGTCCTTTGCTCGATTCAGAGCTGTCATCATGGGGCTCCTTTCGTTGCGCCGAAACTGCGCGGCTGGTTCGTCGTGAGGCCAAAAAGCTCACCCGCCTGCGCTTGAGCAGGTCGGGTGCAGCGACGGGTTATGCCTTAATTTCATCAACCGGCAAGATCTGCTTTCCGTGCCTAACAGTAAGCACTGAAATCCTCTTCTCTTCAAGCCGGTAAATCAGTCGGTAGTTTCCGAATGTCATCTCTCTTATGGCTTTGTTTTCGGTTTCAGGTACGACCCTGCCGCTTTCAGGGAAGTCCTTTAGGTCTTCCACCTTCCGAAAAACCGTGTCTACCCACTTTTCTGCAGCAGTGGGATTCTCTTGGGCGATGTATGCGGCTATCTCTGAGACCCTGTCTATTGCGAGAGGAGACCAGATAATTTTCATTTCCTGATCCGGTTTAATACAGTTCTTTTCGCCTGGCCATGGTCCGCTCCCTGGCCAGCCTCAATCTGACCGATGGATGTCTGTATGTCCTGGAGCAACTCTATTCTCTCCTGCATTGCCTCATATTCGCCTGCATCGAGCAGAACGGCCACTCCTTTGCCATGTTGTGTGATGATCAAGGGACGTTTTGTGTCGTGTATTTGTTTAAGGAAGGAGGCAATACCGGTGCGAAACTCCGACATTGATCTGATATCTTCGTTGACTCTAACTCTTTTCATATGACACCTCACATAAATAATGTACATTATAACGTACTTTAAATATGTCAGTCAATATTCTTTTCAGGGCATACCATATATTTTAGCTGCCGACTGTCTTTTTTCAATCATAACGGACAAACGGGGGTTAGTCGAGCAAAATAACGGAAAAAACGGCGGTTTTCGGCCGTAAGAAGCTGTGTTATCCTTATCGTTGCACTACACTCCCGGGAAAGGCGGGGCGTATGCGCCGAAAACCTTGCTGCGGCGACACCATAACCCTCACAGAAGACAACCGTTCAAGCCAATGCAAAGAGTGGAGTCCTGAAAGATAAACCTGACGAGGCTTATCGTCGCCTTCAGCAAGGCTTTGAGGCGCTTCGCCCCGCCTTTCTGTGCAACTATAGAGTTATATTGCCGGTAACGATGTTATGCAGCCACTGGTACAAAAATGAGAATGCGTTATTCACTTGGCCCGCATGCGGTTGTTCTTGGCGTTGTGCTCCAGCTCGCAGAGCCCCAGCTCTTCCATCAGTGGCGGGACATAGACACCGAACCTTCCGCGAAGCCCCTTCTTCAGCCCATACCAGCCGCCCACTGGATTGCTAGGCGACCTTCCCCAGGCCTCCACCGTGCCTTCCTTCGCTGGCTTCTGCTCATCCGCACCGCCAAGCTCGACCCAATCCCCTGCCTTCTTGAGCATCGCGTGCAGGTCATCCACACAACGCGCGTCGTAGTGCAGCACCGTGCTGCCGACCGTGCAGACCAGGATCTTCTTACCGTCCTTCTCGTCGACGTGCATCGTGAACTCAGCAGTCCCAGGCGGGGTCTTCAGCTTCCACGGGTTGTCTTTTGCTCGATTCAGAGCTGTCATCACGGGGTTCCTTTCGTTGCGCCGAAACTGCGCGGCTGGTTCGTCGTGAGGCCAAAAAGCTCACCCGCCTGCGCTTGAGCAGGTCGGGTGCAGCGACGGGTTATGCCTTAATTTCATCAACCGGCAAGATCTGCTTTCCGTGCCTAACAGTAAGCACTGAAATCCTCTTCTCTTCAGGCCGGTAAATCAGTCGGTAGTTTCCGAATGTCATCTCTCTTATGGCTTTGTTTTCGGTTTCAGGTACGACCCTGCCGCTTTCAGGGAAGTCCTTTAGGTCTTCCACCTTCCGAAAAACCGTGTCTACCCACTTTTCTGCAGCAGTGGGATTCTCTTGGGCGATGTATGCGGCTATCTCTGAGACCCTGTCTATTGCGAGAGGAGACCAGATAATTTTCATTTCCTGATCCGGTTTAATACAGTTCTTTTCGCCTGGCCATGGTCCGCTCCCTGGCCAGCCTCAATCTGACCGATGGATGTCTGTATGTCCTGGAGCAACTCTATTCTCTCCTGCATTGCCTCATATTCGCCTGCATCGAGCAGAACGGCCACTCCTTTGCCATGTTGTGTGATGATCAAGGGACGTTTTGTGTCGTGTATTTGTTTAAGGAAGGAAGCAATACCGGTGCGAAACTCCGACATTGATCTGATATCTTCGTTGACTCTAACTCTTTTCATATGACACCTCACATAAATAATGTACATTATAACGTACTTGAAATATGTCAGTCAATATTCTTTTCAGGGCATACCATATATTTTAGCTGCCGACTGTCTTTTTTCAATCATAACGGACAAACGGGGGTTAGTCGAGCAAAATAACGGAAAAAACGGCGGTTTTCGGCCGTAAGAAGCTGTGTTATCCTTATCGTTGCACTACACTCCCGGGAAAGGCGGGGCGTATGCGCCGAAAACCTTGCTGCGGCGACACCATAACCCTCACAGAAGACAACCGTTCAAGCCAATGCAAAGAGTGGAGTCCTGAAAGATAAACCTGACGAGGCTTATCGTCGCCTTCAGCAAGGCTTTGAGGCGCTTCGCCCCGCCTTTCTGTGCAACTATAGAGTTATATTGCCGGTAACGATGTTATGCAGCCACTGGTACAAAAATGAGAATGCGTTATTCAAGGACTTCCAGGAGTTCCTCTCAAGAAAGCACCCTGTCCCCGAGAAGCGGTTACCCTATTATCTCCGGTGGTTGAGTCGCTTTCGTGACAGGATTGACCAATCGCTACTCTTTGCGCAAGACGAACTTGGGCCGTGTTCCTTTCACCGACACTCACCCGGCAGTCCTTCTCAATGCTTACCCTTCCCGGTACATCCTGATGAGGTGTGCCAGGGCCTTGCCGAATTCCAGCTTTTCAGGCGTGCGGCCGTGCGTGAGATATATCCGCATGATGTCGACCTTGTTCGCCTTCTGATCGCCGGCATCCTTCACGGTGGTCTCGTCGATGCACCCGCGCTGTCCATCACACCGCACCTCGATAACCATCACGTCAACGCTCGTGTTCTGGTACACACTTCCCGGGTCGAGGTCCCTGACATGCACCCTGTAGCTGCGCCTGTCCTTTTTGTCGGCTCCTCCGGACAGGGAGACGTCGTACGACAATATGCCATCCGCGCCGACGGCAAATTTGTCCGTCTCCATGTTCACATCGCCGGACCAGTTGCCGCTGCCATGCCTGCTCATGATGTCGGAGAGGAACGACAGGGTCTCAATTTTGGATTCGCCTCCAGAGAATAATGCAGATGTCTTCGCCCTCGGCTGACCACCCAAAGCAGCTCCCGACGACGGCTGCCCGTCCTCTTTCTGAGCCTGGGATGACGCAGCCGGCCCCTGAGGCGGAGTTTCCGCCTTCTGACAGGACAAAAGAAACCCGCCTATGACAAGAACAATTGCAGTGAAACGGAAAAGCGACGATTTCATGGGAACCTCCTCTTTCGCAACCGGTCCGTACGCCTGAAGACAGATCGGGCGACAGCATGCTACCAATTTTATCGTGATTATCCTGACTGTCTGAAACAACGGAAAGTTCCCGCGCATACGCCCGCCGGAAAGGTGGGGTAAATGCGCCGAAAAGCATCGGTGCTGCGAAACCTTTGCCGTCCCTTGCAGAGCATGGAAGCACGACTATTGATGATACAAAGGATGAAATCTTCAAAACCCAATAATAAACAATCATGCTCGCTATCAGCGAGGCTTTGAGGCGCTTTGCCCCGCTTTTCCGTGCATCCGCCAAAATTATCATCATCATCGCATTGGAAAGGCTTTGAACCATATCGGCCTTCACGGCAGAGTAACGCAACTGTAAGGTAATTCAAAGGGGCAGGTATGCCTTGGGGTTGAGATCGGCGGGAGCGTAATCGCCCCTCACGGCATGGTGATAGCCCGCCGCGGCGATCATCGCTGCGTTGTCGGTGCAAAAGGGCAGGGACGGCAGGTAGAGTTCGATGCCGCGTTCATCGGCCATCTCCTGCATTTTCCTCCTCAGGGCGCTGTTTGCCGCCACGCCTCCCGAAAGGGTCACTCTGCCGATGCCCTTCCTGACGATGGCCCATTCGACCTTGCGGACGAGGACATCGACGACGGAGGACTGGAACGAGGCGGCAATGTCAGCAATGACATCACCATCCGGTTGTGCGCCGTGATCCGTCAGGCCCAGTTCCCTGAGTTTCACCTTGACGGCCGTCTTCAGGCCGCTGAAACTGAAGTCAAACGATTCCGGCACATAGGCCCGGGGAAATTTGAAGGCCCCGGGGTTTCCCCTCCCGGCGAGCCTGTCGATGACGGGACCTCCCGGATACCCGATGCCGAGGAGCTTCGCGACCTTGTCATAGGCCTCCCCTGCCGCGTCGTCACGGGTCCTGCCGAGTTCTTCGTAAGCGCCGAACCCCCTGACGATATGGAGACTCGTATGGCCTCCCGAGGCGATGAGGGAGAGGAAGGGAAAGTCGGGCTTCCGTTCTTCGAGGAAAACGGAGAAGATATGCCCTTCGAGGTGGTTGACGGCGACGAGGGGAATGCCCCTGACATATCCGACGGCCTTGGCAAAGCCGCACCCGACGAGCAGCGATCCGATCAGGCCGGGCCCGTGACACACGGCGACGGCGTCAATCCCGTCGAGGCTCTGCCCGGAAGCACTGAGAGCCTCGGTGACGACGGGCCAGATCATCTCGATGTGGCGTCTCGACGCGAGCTCGGGGACGATGCCGCCGTACTTCGCGTGGATGGCGGTCTGTGAGGAGACGATGTTGGAGAGAATCAGATGGCCGTCTGCGACGACGGCCGCAGAGGTGTCGTCACAGGACGTATCGATGCCGAGAATAAACATACGGGTTTCAGGTCTCAGGACAAAGGACTCAGGACTGAGGCGGCAGTCTCAACCCTGCAGTTGCATGAAAAGGCGGGGCAAAGCGCCTCAAGGCCTCGCTGATCGCGACAATGATTATTGCAGGGTCTGCTCCCCGAGCAGACCGCTTCCTCGTCTTCATTCCATGCACTGTTCTGCCGGGAAGGCAAATATGGTACAAAGCCTTTCCAACGCGATGATGAGACATCTCAAGGTGTTCAGCGCCTGTTGCCTGACGGGCTTTTGTCATCAACAGACACGGCATAGGGTGGTCTGGGGACAAACAAGGTATCTCAGCGGAAAGGCTTTTCACCACATCAGCCTTCCCGTCGGGCGTTCTTATGATGGCGCCTTCGCCCCGCCTTTCGGTCGGGCGCATGCAACATCACGCCTTCTACATGCCTCCGTAGGAATGGAGACCGCTCAGGAGCAGGTTGACGCCGAGATAGGTGAAAATAGTGCAGGCGAAACCGATGACGGCCACGAAGGCGATCTTCGCGCCTCTCCATCCCCTGAGGAAACGGGCATGGAGATAAAAGGCATAGACGAACCAGGTGATGAGGGACCATGTCTCTTTCGGGTCCCAGCCCCAGTACTTTCCCCAGGCCTGGTCCGCCCAGATTGCCCCGAAGATGAGGCCGCCGAGGGTAAAGACGGGAAAACCGATGGCAATGCTCTTGTACGTGAGTTCCTCGAGCATGTCGCCGGAGAGTGAAAACGACGAGATCAGCTTCTTCAGCAGGTATCCGAACCTCCAGAAGACAAAGAGGAGCCCCGCCGCCGCCAGGGTGCTGAGGGCGACAACAATGCCGGAATCGCTCCGGAACGTCGCCTTGAAAAGGTAGCTCTTGATGAAGGCCTCGGGCCTCGAGGCGACGACCTTGAAGGCGAGGAGGTCGATGACCATGGCGACGAGGATGATGGCGAAGAGCCCCAGCGTGATGGTCCAGAAGGCATAGGACGCACCCTTCCGGTCCTCGGAGGTGACGGCGAGATACATGATCGCCGTCGAGAAGGAAATGGCGAAAGTCGCGTAGGCCAGGAAGCTCATCGTCACGTGCGCCAGGAGCCAGTTGCTCTGGAGAGCGGGGATGAGGGGGTGGATGTCCTTGGACATGCCCGAAATATCGATAAAGGCGAGGGCCATGCCTGCGATAGGCGTGATGAAGGCGCCGAAAGAGCGGTTCTTGTACATGAACTCGATGATGAGGTACCCCAGCATGAGGCACCAGACGAAAAAGATGAGCGACTCGTAGAGGTTCGTCAGGGGTATGGACCTGAGCACCCCCATCCTGCCGATATCGTAGAACTCCTTCCAGCGCATGAAAAAGGCGACCGTATGAGAGACGAAGCCGATGACGGTCAGCGAGGTCGCAACGATGCCGACGGTCGAATTCCTGATGACGAGATAGGAGATGTACGCCACCATGGCGAGTATATATGCAATGCTTGAGATGCCGAAGAATTGGGAACTGTCCATTTATGCCCTCCCTGGAATTCTGCCCTGCCGTTTGCGCCGTCTCATGCTATTTCTGTCCGGCTGCGTCCTTCATGATCGAGTCTATCTTCTGCTCGAAGGATATCCTATTCTTCGTAACCGATCCCGCGAGGTTGACCTTCGTCCCTCCCTTTTCCTCCCGGAGCATCACCCAGACCCTCTCGTGCCTCATGAAGAAGCAGGCGTACAATCCCACTGACATGAGCAGGCAACCGAGATAGACGAGCCAGACGCCGGGGTCCTTCCGCACCTGCAGTCCCGTGTACTGGGCGCCCCAGAGGTCCCTGAATTCGACGGTCCCGTCCTGGACGGTCCAGGTCTGCGGATACCTCCGGAGAATCCACTGGCTGTATTTGGGCTTCCCCTGTTCGGAAAATTCGACAAAGACGGCGGGGTTGTTCATCATTTCGGCATACGTGAAAGGCCTGCCCGCTTCGTCGATCCCGAGGGCGGGTGTGAAGTCCGCCACCTTTCCCGCCACCTCGGTGCCGGGTATCGTGAAGGATTCTCCGAACTTGAGCTGCACGTCTTCCCTCTTGCCGCCTTTCGACGTCACGGAGAACCGGAAGAGCGAGTCGCGGTTGGGATTGAAACCGTAGCTCGACTGGTAGAATGTGATGCCGCGGTACGTGAGGGGGGTGTTGACCTCGATCTCCTGTTTCATCACTTCCCGGCCGTTCTCGATGATGGTCAGTATGCTCATGTACGTTTTCGGCGTATCGGAGCCCTCGTAAAAACTGACGTCGAAGTCGTCGCACCGGACCATGAAGCCCAGGGGGACTTCCTTCCCGGGCCCCTCATAGGCGACGGCGGATATCATACCCTCCAGCAGGTTCAGACGGGCGTTGAAGCCGAAGAAGATGCCCACGACGGCCCCGATCAGGATCAGCAGGACGCTCAGGTGCGTGACGTAGACGCCGAGCCTGCTGTACCGGAACCGCTCCGCATAGAGCTGAAGCGTTCCTCCTTCCTGGTGTAACGCCGGCTTGTACCCACCCTTCTTCAGGGCCGCCTCGACCTTCTCCCTCGCCTGATCGGCCTTGCCCTTTATGACGGCCTCTCTCCGGAGCCGCAAGCCCTTCAGCCTTTCCTCGGTGATCGGCTGGACCGGATCCTTCACCAGCTTCCAGATTTTCGGGAGCCTCTCGAGGCTGCAGACGATGAGGTTCATCGCAAAGAGGAAAAGGAGAGAGATGAACCACCAGGAGTGGTACATGTCCGTGAACCCCAGGGCATCGACGACGCGGAAGATGGAGGGGGCCGACGATTCGCCGAAGAGCTTCGCCAGGAGCTTCAGGTTCCTCTGGGG
This sequence comes from uncultured Nitrospiraceae bacterium, assembly GCA_963705105.1. Lineage (GTDB taxonomy): Bacteria > Nitrospirota > Thermodesulfovibrionia > Thermodesulfovibrionales > Dissulfurispiraceae > CAVPIW01. Next base: position 44,241 of record CAVPIW010000009.1, read on the forward strand.
GTCCGCCTGCTGCTCGATGACCGTCCCGACGATCGAACTGAGCGAAATGACCGTGAAGACGACGATCGCGAGGGTTATCGAGGAGAAAAAATTCCAGATCCTGTCTATGATGGACACCTGCTGTACGGTCGTATCCTGCCCCACACCGCTCTCCTCTTTAACATCATTAATGGATTTATTTAAAAAATTTATTTTACTGAATCACCGGCCAGAAAAGCAACGATCTTCGGAGTGTCGCGTCTCAGACCGCTTCGAAGATTTCCGGGAGGCGAGGGCCGACTGATGCCGATTTTGTGAGTCAGGCCCCGGCGGCGGGGAGCGTCTCAGGAGTGGTTGATCTTGATGATCCCCTTTTGTATGGCGAACTTGATCAGCGCCGCACGGGAATGAATGGCCAGTTTCTCCGACAGATTCGTCTGGTGGGTGATGACGGTTTTGACGCTTATATTCAGGCAGGTCGCTATTTCCTTGTGGCTGAGCCCCTCGGCGAGCAGCTTGAGCACCTGTTTTTCCCGGTCCGTCAGCCGGTCGTACGGGTCTTCCACTGTTATCTTCTTTTTGTCGAGATACCCGTCGATGACACTTGATGCGATGGTCGGATAGAGATAGCATTCCCCCCGGGCCACAGCCTTTATCGCGGCAATAAGATCGGTCCCGACGGCATGTTTCAGGATATATCCCGATACTCCCGCTTTCAGGAGACGGGAGACATACTCCTTGTCGTCGTACTGACTGAGAATCAGCACGCGTGTCTTCGGGGAGAGTTTCTTGATCTCAACCGTCGCCTCGATCCCCCCAAGGCCCGGCATGGCGATATCCATAAGCACGATATCAGGATCCAGGCGCAGGGTCTTTTCAACCGCCTCCTTTCCGTTCGATGCCTCACCGACAACCTCGATCGTATCGTAACAACGGATCAGCGCCGATATGCCCTCTCTGACCAGGGCATGATCGTCGGCAATCAGGATCTTTATCTTCGACATATTGACCTCGGGCAATCCTCGCGTTGACTGTGTACGGAATTCTCCTGCTCCCCCCTAAACCGGGACGTATGCACTGATCTGTGTTCCTCCTCCGGGGGTCGAGCAGATCGTCAGCCGTCCGTCGAGAAGGGAGATGCGCTCCTTCATCCCGATGAGGCCGAAGCCGGAATCGAGCGCCGAGAGCACCTTTTTGGCGTCGAACCCGACACCGTCGTCCTCGATTTCGACTTCGATATAGGACCCCCTGAAAATGAGCGACACGAACACGTTTTCGGCGTGGGCATACTTGCTTATATTGATGACCGCCTCCTGGATGACCCTGAAGAGGATCAACTCGATCTCCCTGCAGTTGAAGATCCCCAGGTCCTCGTCCCGCAGGTTGCAGCTTCCCTGCAGCCTGAAATGGCAATTCACGCCCCTTTCGCCGAGATGACGGTCCATGACCCATCGGATGGCAGACTCGAGACCGAGATCGTCGAGAACGGGAGGACGGAGATCCTTGATCATCTGGTGAAGACCATGGAGGGTCGCTGTGCAGTATTCTCTCACTCTCCTGATATCCCCGCTCATTTCCAGGTTTCCGCTCAGAGACAGGCTGAGTGTGTCGAGGCTGATCAAGATCGCATTGAGGGCCTGACTCGTCTCGTCGTGCAATTCCCTGGCTATCCGCTTCCGCTCCTCCTCCTGGGCGCTGATTACCTTCAAAAGGAGAAGCGACAGCTTTTCCCTGCTTTCCTGAAGGTCCTGAGTCCGCTCCGTGACCCTGTTTTCGAGGTCCGCGGCGTGTTTTATAATGCTCTCGCGCGAGCCGAGGAGTTTCGTCCTCATGTCCTCGAAGCTCCGCGCAAGCGTCCCGATTTCGTCGGAACTTCTGACGGCGACGGGTTCGGCGAGATTTCCCTTACCGATCCTCTGGGCCGCTTCGCTGAGGGCATGAATCGGTTTCACGATGCTTCTGCTGAGCCCCACCCAGAGGAGAAAGGCCGTAAGAACGGAAATCAGGATCATCGCAAAAAATCCCTTTTTCAGCATCGCCGTCGGCTGAAAGACCCTTTCCTCGGCCTCCCTGATCGCAACACCCCAGGGAGCAGTGGCAAGGGGGGCGAAAGCGAGGACGTCCCGGGTCCTTTGACGCATCTCCTGCCGTCCTTCGGCGTGACAGCGGTGGCAGGTGTTGACGGAGCTCTTCTTTCGCGCAATGAGACTGCTCAGAAAATGATTGTGGTCGCTGCTCGTCAGGATCCTTTTTGAATCGTTCGATGCGATGACGATACCCTGCCCGTCCACAAGTTCCAGGTTCATATCGGTCTCTTCGGGGATCGCTTTCATGACGCGGCTGAAGACATAGTCTGCGGGATTGATTTCACCGGCCGCCGCTCCGACGACCTCGCCGTTGCCGTCCTTCAGGGGGACGAGGACGAATATGACCTTTCTCTTCGTCCGTTCGATCGTAAACACGTCGGAAATGACGGGTTTTCTTTCCGCGAGGGTCTTGCCCACATGGGGAATGGAGAGCAGGTTCACCTGGATGCCGTCACGGTGCGGATAGGACACAAGGACATTTCCGCCCCTGTCGAGCAGGTAGACCCCGTCGGTAAAGATGGAATACTCGTAGGCGGCCTTCAGGGCCCTCTTTTCCGGTTCCCAGTCCCCGTCATGGAAATCTATCCTGCTGGCGAGAGAAATGTCATACAGACGTGTAATGTTGTTTTCAAGAATGTAATCGATGTGCTTTCCGAGGATGTCCGCCAGTGCAAGACGGCTCTCCATGGAGCGGTTGATGCTGTCCTCGACGCTCAGGTAGCTGAGCACCCCGAGGCTGACGAGTATGATCACCATGCTCAGGATGACGGCAAAGATGATTCGTCTATGCATGGTTCATGGGCGGACTTTCGATTTGTTTCACCGGGCTTCAGATCTCTTTTGTATTATATCATTCCTCCGAAAAGGCAGTCAGCAGTCTTCACCCTGCAGCTGCTTGAAACGGCTGGACAAAGATACTGTCCTTTGCTTTTTTCGGCTGCCGACCGGGAACTGCTGACTGCTGTCAGCCCATCACGGCGCCAGCATGGTGCCGTCTCCTTCATGGATCCGGGAAATGGTCTCACTTTCGGTGCTGATGAGCTCATCGACGCTGACGCCCTCTCTCCTGGCAAGCTCAATCGGGTGCTCCCTGATCATCCGTTCGCGCGACAGATAGCCGGTGAAAATGGATGCATCGAGGGGAAAAACCTCGGGGCTGAAAATGGAGTCATAAATGTGCCATATGGCGATGATGAGGAAAAGAAGCATTGATTCATTCGTGTGCAGGGCCTTGGCCGCCGGAATGATTTCGCCCGGCAGATACCGCGCGACAAACGCCGGAAACCAGAGCACGAGTCCCGACAGGATCATGATGACTCCTCCGCTGAGAATGCCCCAGTATTCGAACTTCTGCTTGTATGAATACCTGTCGCAAAGCGCATACCGTTGCTCCATGCCTATGTAATACCTGATGTTCCGGACCGCGTCACTGAAATCCTTCCTGCTGATCATCATCGTGGGCTGCCACCTGCCGAAGACGAGACCACAGAAGGCAACGGCGATATGAACGATGATCTCGGCGGAAAACATCAGCCCCGTGAAGCGGTGGATCAGGCGGATCATATCGATGCCGCCCGCCTTCATGATGATCCAGACCGACGCGTCGAGCTCATGAAATTTTTGTGACAGGCCCGTCACGATGAGGACGCCTGCAGTCATCATAAGTATGGCGTGCTCGGCGATCCTCAGGGGATGAAACCGTCTCACCCGGCTGTTCCTGTTTTTTGCTGCGGTGCCCATAAATGTCTCCTTTTCATCTGTTGACGGCATAACGCCATATATGGAGCAGGATCTGCAGGAGCATGCCCACGACCATCACGGGGATGAGGAACCGGTAGACCGCGTTGATGACAAACACGAGCGGGGCATGCCGCAGATCGGGCTTGTAATGGGAGAGCCAGGCATCGGGGAAGTTTTCGGCAGCGTCGGCATGACACTTCCTGCAACTCTTGACGAGGTTCTGCCGCATGACATTTGCGTTCGGCTCCACAGAGCTCGTGATGTTATGCGTGCCGTGGCAATCGGTGCAGACGGCGATCGCACGGCCCCTCTGGTCGAACTGTTCCTTCTGTTTCTTGTAGAAACTGAGCGTGATGCCATGAAAATCAGACAGGTACGTTTTGACGACATCAGTCGACAGGCCGTACTTGCCCACGATCGATTCGTCGGAGTGACAACGGCCGCACATCTCGACGATCCGCTCATGATATTCGAGCGTCAGAGGGCTTTTCACAGCATGGGCGCGGTGACAGTCCCTGCAGACGGGCACATCCCTGTTGCCCTCCTGAAACAGCGCCTTTCCATGCACGCTTTTGGCATACGTGTCATACACTGCTTGGTGGCAGGTCCCGCACTTCTTTGCACTTGCGGTCCTGTCCCTGCCCACGGGAAGAATGGCATGGGAGCCATGACAGTCGACGCAGACCGGCGCACGCATGTTCCCGCGGCTGAGGGCGGAGAAGTGGATGCTTTCGAGGGTCTTCGTGTATTTGTCGAAATGGCAGCGCCTGCAGCTCTCCGACAGAGCGACGGTGAAGTCCTTTCGCGTCCTGAAATTCCGTTTCGGGTGCTCCTCCGAGGAAAAACCGAAGTGGCAGTCCGAACATCCCAGTTTTCCGTGAACGGATGCCTGGTGCTGAGCCACGTTCACCTGAACACTCATCGAACCGCCGTCCGCAAAGGCCATGCGGATGTCGCGCTGGTGGCAGCCCATGCAGTACTCACGGTCACTCCGGATGACCCGGCCGCCGCGTGCAGGTTTCATGGCATGGGGCTCGTGGCAGTGCGTGCAGGCCATCGGGCCTGATGCACCCTCGCGGGCGAAGAGCGTCTCGTGCTGGGGCTTTTCGCGGAGGGTCTCCTCGGTATGACAGCGCCGGCAGACCTGCGAGGATTTTACGGCATACTGTTCCCTGCTCTTGAATTGCCTCTTCGGATGGTTTTCGGAGGAAAACTCGTAGTGGCAGTCGGAACAGGCGAGTTCGCGGTGGACGGAATACTGATATTTTTTCGCATCGATATATGTCGAGACCCAATCGTTGTTCTGAAATTTTACGATCCCCCCCCGCTTCCCGTGACACTCGAGACACGCCAGCGATGCCTCAGGAACCTTTGCGGCACCCTCACAGACCGTCAGGAAGACAAGACAGAAAGCGAGCGTGACAAGACCCCATTTCCGTCCATTCATGGGACACCCCCGCTCCCCTCACTCCTCGGGTTCCCGCAGAACCGGCATCCTGTTCAGTATCCACCGGAACACGAGAATGTGTATCGTCGTGAGCGTGAGAGCCATGACAGACTCCCGCCACGGCGGGATAATGTGATGGAGGTGATCGGGCAGAAACCAGTTAAATGTGATGACCGACAGGTTAAGCCTGTTCAGGATGACCCCCACAAGGGCCATGACGGCGGCAAACCGGACGATGCGGGCACTCTTCTGCTTGACGCCATGGGTCATGATAATTCCCGGCAGGAGAATGAAACCCAGTATCTCGACAAGGAACCAGTAACCGTAAGGAGAGGCCAGAAGCGCCCAATTGTCGTCATGGGCGACGCCGATGACCCGAAGGGCAAAGAGCACGTACATGGCGACACATGCGGCCTTCCCCATCCCGACGGTCAGGCCGTCGAGGTCGCCGAGGAAATGATGATCGGCCCTGTGCGGTAAAAACCGGGCGCACAGGGTGCTCACGACGATGACCATGCACAGTCCCGCGTAGATGCTCGACATGAAATGAAACACGGGGATGAAGGCGGAATACCAGAGCGGATGGATCTTTCCAGGCGCGAGGAGAAAGAGGGCGCCCAGGGCCGACTGGTGAAGCGTCGAGAGCATGACGCCCGCGACGGTCATGCCGATTGTGATCATGAGCGCCCATTTCCGCGCCCGCCTCGCCCGGACCCATTCGAAGATGGCGGGGCTGAACTCGAGCAACTGAACGGTGAGATAGAGGGCCACATGCCAGGCGACAAGGAAAAGCACGGACAGCGGCCCGTACGTCACCGTCATGGGATAGTAAATCCTCCACGGCCTGCCCAGGTCCGTCAGGAGGTAGATGACGGCGAAGAGATACCCGAGAAAACCCGTGAGCACGGCGAGCCTCACGAGGGGGTGATATTTTTCGAATCCAAAGATGTACACGGCCGTCGCCAGCACGTATCCCGTCGCCGAGAGCGGGACGGCCGAAAAGAGTCCGAAGCCGAGAAGCAAACCCCAGGGGTAATCGTTCGAGGCGTGTGTCGCGAAGGCGAGGCCTTCGGCAAAGCGGATAACGATGACCGGTATGCCAACCGCGAGGATGGCGGCTGCGATCAGATTGAAAGGTGTAATCAGGTTTCTTGAGTATTCCGACCAGGACATGCCCATGAGCAGCCTGTCCATGAACCAGGACCGGAAATTCTCTCCCGTCCTGACGACAGAGTCATCCCTATTCATGTTTGTCCTCCTCTCTGTGTCCTCCCGGCTTTCCTCCGCCCTCTTCATCCCTGTTTTTCGTCGCTGCGTAGCAGAGCCCGAGTAGTGCGGGCCAGATGGTCAGCACAAGGGGGACGGCGGAGAGAAACCCCTTGGTGTTCTCGACGAGCGGGTCCTTCTGCGTGTACTTCGGAAAGCCGAGATTTTCGAAAGGCACTCCCCCGATATACATCCAGCTTGTGCCGCCGAATTCGTGCTCCCCGAAGATGTGATGAACATAACGGTCGGGGTGCTTCATGATCTTTTCCCGGCCCAGAGCGATCAGGTCCCTCCTTCTGCCGAATGTGACCGCACCGGTCGGACAGGCCTCGGCGCAGGCCGTCGGTCTGCCCTTCGAGATCCTGTGGTGGCACATGGTGCACTTGACGATCTTCGGCTCCAGGGCGCTTTCGTAATCGTAGGCCGGGACATAAAAGGGGCATGCGACCATGCAATACCGGCAGCCGAAGCATTTGTCAGGATCATACAGGACGGCGCCTTCCTTTGTCTTCGTGTACGCGTGGAGCGGGCAGGCCGAGAAGCAGGCCGGCTCGTTGCAGTGATTGCACTGGACCTTCCGGTAGATGAACTCGTCTTTTTTCTTCGGATCGGGAAACCTGTTCACGACCGTGTACGCTGAAGCGGTCGGTCTCCGCTGTTCCGAAAACACTCCCTTGCTGTCAAAGGGCATATCAGGCCTCGGGAGCCCGTTTTCCTCATTGCACGCCTTTTCGCAGCTCCTGCACCCCACGCAGAGCGTCAGGTCCGTGAGCAGGCCGTAGCTGTTCGGCCAGCCCTCCAGTTCCCTGGCGCGGACATCGCGGGAACTGCCGATCAGGGCTGTTCCGCCGACCGTCGCCAGAGCTCCCAGGAAATGTCTCCTGCTGATCATGGCGCCTCCTGACTTTCCGCCGTCGTCCCGACGGGGAAGGTCTTCACCTTCAAATGGTTTATTCCCTCTCTTTGCGGACATGAAATCCTCCTCACTCCTCTTCTGCTCGTTCCATACATATTCATTTCCGGACGCTTGCCTGCTGCTTCCCATGCTGGGCCTGCCAGTGGCACAGCTCGGTGCATCCCTTCGGGTCCTGCCCGACATTCGCTATACCCCTGTGACATTGGAGGCAGGCCCTGTGGTAGGCGACCTTCAGGCCCGGCATGCTGGGGTGTTCGGGGTTAAAAGTCCCGTGGCACTTCCCGCAGGGCAGAAAGCCTTTTTCCGCCGTCTGCCTGAAATCCCTGACGCCGAGGGTGTGGCATTCCCTACAAACCGGAGTTTCGTAGTTCCCGTGCTCGTGGTGACACATCGAGCACCGTCCCGCCACCGATACATGTTTTTCGTGATGAAAGATCACACCGCCGTATCGGTCGGCGAGACTGTCGATGAGCACGACTCTCGGCGCCCCTTTTTTGGTCCTCTCGACCGTCCCCGTTTCGGCGACGACGGACGAGAGGGTTGCCGTGTAAATCCCGATGATGATCAGTATCATGAACGCGTGTTTCATACGCCACTCCTCCTTCGGTTACCGGGTGTCACTCCTTCTTGTCCTCGCCGGTATCGTCCTTCTTCTCCTCTTCCTGCTTCTTGCCGGAGAAGTATGCCTCGGAAGGTCTCCATCCGAATGAGGCATGGTGCGTGAAGAGCCTGGCGACGCCGCTGACCAGCGCCGGCACAATGGCGAAGAGGAAACCGAAGGGCAGCATGACGATGTACAGCAGCCCGATGAAGGGCGCCGCCAGGACCCGCCCGACCGTCTTCATCGTCGAATCGGTCCCCGCCTTCCTGAGATGCTCCAGGTCCTCTCCGCCCTCTTCGATGAGTTTCTTGAAGGGCTTCGGCTTCAGGATCTCATTGTAGATAATGTAGCCGGCGATGAAGAATACGGCCAGAAAATACTCGACTCCCTTGACATGGGTGAGAAAATCTACGACTGTGTTCATTGTGTCCTCCTTTTCCGGTCATCCTGCGTGCATGCAGGACCGTCTTCACTTCTTGTCCGGACCGTCTTCCTTTTTCTTCTTCCCCGCGAGATAGGACTCGCTGGGTCTCCATCCGAACGATACGAGATTCTTGATCAGACTGACACCCAGCCCGACTCCCTTCCGGGCGATCGCCGCCATGATGGTCGCGATGCCGATAAAGGGAAGGCAGATCACATAGGCGAGTCCGATGAAGGGACCCATGATCACCATGACAGCCGGTGATAAACGGTAATAACTCGATTTGTCGTCACCCGGCAGAGTGCCGTCACGGTCCACATCGAGCCTCATCCCGTCGGCTGCGCTCCAGTACGTCCCTCTTCCTACCTTCTGTCCTCCATGAAAGATCAACATTGGTGTTCACCTCCTTTTATGGAACCCTCTTCGATCTTCATGATTTAAGTCTAACGGACATTCGGTCAAAATATAATGAGAAGAACCTCTTACGGGAGTCGGAAAAAGTTCTTAGACGGCGGGGTTTTTTTGCTTGAGTTGAATGGAGAGGAAGGCCCGATCCGGCCTGAGGACTCAGCACTTCTCAGGAGAAGGCGGGGCTGGTTATCTGATCATGCTCTCGGCTATGCGGATGACCTCTGCGGGCGTCGACCGCATGCTGACACGCATATGGTATGGCCCTTCACGCCATTCCACGCGGCTGCAGATCCCCGTTCCCCCGCATTCCCCGGTCTCGAGGAGCGCGTCTTTCTCCCGCAACTTGTAGGAAAGGCGCTCTTTCACGGGCCGGATTCTTATCTTTTCGGAAGGAGGAAAATCAGCGGAGGCGGCTTGCGTAATCACGACAGCGGTTTCACCCTGCAGCTCGTTTCTGAATTCCAGCACGACGGCTACATAGGGCCTGGTCTGAGCCATTATTTCGGTGGGCGGCCAGGACAGGTTCTGTGGTATATAAGCGGGCACGTGGAGGTCCCTGATCTTTAATTTTTCTCTCATCTCCTCGATCGTCCCGTACCTCTTCATCGACCCTTCCTGCAGCACCTGGGGCAGCCAGTTGGTGATCGAGAGGAATATGACGACAAACGCCACACCGAAAAGAAAGAGGAGAGTCCCTATGAGATTCCTTTTCATATGCTTCCGTCCGCAACTGGTACAAAAGGTACCCCGCCGCATAAAGCGATGTCAAGAAGGGCCGGGATCATACGACGAAAAAATTCAGCACCACAACTGCCAGGAGCGTCAGCACCCAGGGGTACCATGCCCCCTCCTCTCTTCCCGCCCGGTCGTCTCCGAGCCTGCTGATCCTGCTCTCGATCTGCAGGTTGTGGCTGTATTGGATAAGTTTCTCTCCCGAGTCGACCTTGTTGCCTTCTTTGCCCGTTTCACCACCCGGCATGTGGTAGAACTTCTTCAGCACCCCGGCGAGCGCCTCAGGCTTCCCGGTGACGGCGACGGCGGCATCGTCGCAGATTTTTTCCTCAAGTTGGACGATTCTCCTGAATTCGAGCAGGACGACGGGATTGAAAAACATGAGGACGCGCAGGAAGAACACGACCATAAGAACGGGCCGCTTGTTCCGGTCTATATGGGCGAGTTCATGCACGAGGGCAGCCTTGAGCTGGTCCTCTGTCAAATCATGCACAAGCCCTGACGAGATAACGACCGCCGTCTCCCCTTTTGTGTTCGAATAGAGAAACATCTCGTCGCTTTCGACGACATGTACAGCGGGCAGAGGTCCGGGAAGGGCAGTGCGTACCCGCTGCAACAGCTGATCGTCCGCCCCGTTCGGCGACGTGGAAGGCGGGGCCGATCCGCCGGCGTGCTTCACGATCGGGATGAGCTCCTGAAAGACGAAGACCGCTGTGGTGATGGCGAGAACGGCGAGCAGGAGCGTTGCTGCGAGGGGCACGGCGCCCCACAGATCGATTGTCAGCCAGCGGTTGCTGTCAAAGAGGGCGTTAATCCTGAACGACACGGAACCCCTCGACGGGAACAGTGCCTGATAGAGCGGGAAAGAGAGGACCGGGAGGGTTATGACGAGCAGGGCGAAGCGCTGACGGGCAAGGGGGTTCTCGATCGCCCAGACCCTGATGGCCATCTCTGCAAGGAGGAGAGCAACGAGAGAGTGGCAGCATGCCTGGACTATGAACATGCCCGGATAGGATGCGAAAAAGCTCGACAGGCTCATCGGTTTTCGGTGCCGGGCAGGTGAGCGCCGGTTAGCCCATGGACAGGGTCACCGGCAGCTCTATCGTGCAGACCGTTCCCTCGCCGGGACTGGTCGTCACATCCATAGGCATCCCCATCATCGCCGAAAGTTCGCGGGCAATGACGATGCCGGCAGGTTCATGATCCGAATTGCCCCCTCCGCCCGCATCTGCAACGATCACTTCGGCGGACTCCCTTCCGTCCCGGACGAGCAGTGTCGCGAGGCAGGTGACCGTGCCGGCGGCGGCGGACAGGGCGGCGCTTCTCAGCAGGCTGACGATGATCCTCCTCAGGCATTCCTTGTCAGCCTCAATGTTGCGGTCGTGAAAGACCTCGTGGCAATCCACGATGAGATCCCCTTCCCCGGCGTCCATGGCTCCCCGGAGGGCCTCCTCGATTTCGGACAGGAGGATGCAGAGATTGAACTGGCCGGGAGCAATCGATGCCTCGCCTCTCTTCAGCCTGACGAGGAAGGACAGGTCATCGAGGACTTGGCGGAGACCGGCGGCAGCCTCACGGGCCCGGAGAAGCGGCACCGTGTCCTTCGCCGCTATGCCCTTTTTCTCAAATGCCGCGGAAATACCGACAGCGATGTCATCAAGAAAAGGCGCCGCAAGAGCGGGGAGATGCTCGATGGGCTGCTGCACCGTCAGATCCTGAACGATCCCTTCCGTCCCGGCCTCCTCTGCACGCTTCTCTGCTGACGCCCCGAGAGACCTGATGGCCGACCGCAGGGCCAGCATCTCTCCCTTGTATGTCTCCTGGAAGTCCGTCATTTTGCCGCCTTCCGTGGCGATCCAGAGCGCCGATTGCAGCTCCGCGGCAGGTCTCGTGATGAGACGACCTGAACGCGCTGCAAGGACGACGAGGAAAAGCAGCAAAAGCATGCCGAAGCCACCATAGGCGATGACGACCGGCAACGGCGGCAGGGCGATGCCGGAGGGTCCCGCATTGTAGATGAGATGAAAGGGCGCGTTCCGGAGGTTCAGCGAGGCGAAGGTGCTGTCGTCCTTCCTGTAGGGAACTCCGTCCCTGTTATGGGGTTCCAGCAGGCGTATACTCTTCGCGGGAATACCCTCACGCGTCATGATGACGGCATAGGTCCTGTCGGTGAGCACGACGCCCTCCTGACCGGTCCTTCCCTCGAAACCGAGAAGCCCTTTCAGGTCGCCCGGATCGGCAAGGGTATAGAGGAGAGCGACCCGCTCATGGGTCGCATTGAGGATCGGCGTGACGAGAAGGATCCCGTAGTCCGCATCGCCGAACTGCTCCATGCCCAGCACCTCCGTCGTTTTCAGCTCCTCCGTTTCCTTCCTGAAGAAGGGCTTTTCAGACCAGTCGTCGCCGGCGAAGTCGGGATTGCTGCTCGACAGCACCCTGCCGTCCTTCGAAAGGAGGACAAAAAGGCGGTACCTCCCCGACGATGCCTTGTCCCGCAGGCATTCCGTGATGATGAGCTGAGACAACGAGAGCCCGCCCCGGCGGTTGACTCCAGGACTGTTCACTTGCCCGGACGGTGTGCCGAGGAGCATGAGGAGGTTTCCCCTGAGGACGCTCATGCGGGAAAAATTCTCGATGTCGTTTTTCAGAAAGGCGAACCACGAATCGACGGCAAGCCTCTTTTCGAAGATCACCCTGCCGGCCCGGACGTCCGACTCATGGGCCGGATACAGGCTGGTCCAGGCGACGTAGGCTATCCCGCAGGAGAGGTAGAGAAGAAAAAGGATGCCCAGGGGGATGACGGCCAGCCGGGAGCCGAGGCGACTGAAAAAACCCGTCTTCATGCGCCCCTGCCCCGGCGATCGAGGGTCCGCACCGTTTTCAGGAGGGCCTCGGCCTTTCTCAGGGTCTCATAGTACTCCCGCTCGGGATCGGAATCGGCGACGATGCCCGCGCCGACCTGGACGTAGGCGAAGCCGTCCCGGACCATGAAAGTCCTGATGATGATGTTCAGATCCATGTCGCCGGAGAAGCCGACATATCCGAGTGAACCGGTGTAAACGCCACGCCGGACGGGCTCGAGCTCATCGATGATCTCCATGCACCGTACCTTCGGCACGCCCGTGATCGTGCCTCCCGGAAAGGTGGCCCTGATGAGGTCGTAACAGGTCTTCCCCTCCCGGAGCTCCCCCCTGACGTTGGAAACGATATGGATCACGTGCGAATAATCCTCGGTGATCATAAGCTCATCGACGAAAACGGTCCCGAAGGCGGAGACCCTGCCGATGTCGTTCCGCTCCAGATCGATGAGCATGATGTGCTCGGCCCGCTCTTTCTCGTTGAGGAGGAGCTCGGACCTCATGAATTCGTCCTCCGAGACATCCCGGCCCCTCGGCCGCGTTCCCGCAATGGGCCGCGTGTCGATGACCCCCTTCCGGAGCCTTACGAGACGCTCCGGAGAGGAGCTCACGATCCGGTAATCGCCGAAGTCGACATACCCGGCAAAGGGTGACGGGTTGACAGTCCTCAGGACCCGGTAGATTTCCCAGGGATCCAGCGACCCGATCGAGACGGCGATGCGCTGGGACAGGTTCGCCTGGAAGATGTCGCCGGCGGCGATATACTCCTTGGCCCGCCTGACCATATCCATGTAATGCTCTTTCTTCATCTCGTAGATGATGTCGAGAGCCTGCCCCGTGGGAGTTTCAGGGGAAAGGGCGCCGTCCTCTTCGGCGGACAGGACAACCGTGCAGATATCATGGAGCGCCTCCTCTGCCTCGTCATACGCTGCAGCCCAGTCGATGGTCGTGATGTCACGGAACCCCAGGTCCGTCTGCCGTGCGCCGGGCGCGACGATGATCCAGGCCCTGTGCTGCATGTGGTCGAAGGCGATGACCTTGTCGACGAGGAGAAAGTGCGCGTCCGGCGTGCCGAGATCGTCCAGGGAGTTCGCCGGGATGTCCTCTATGTAGCGGACGAAATCGTAGGAGAGCATGCCGATGGCGCCGCCCTGGAAGGGAGGAAGATCGGGCGACGGCTTCTGGGGATAGACACTCAGCAACTCGCCGAGACGGTCGAGGGGATCTCTGAAGGAGACGGTCTCCCTTCCGCCGGGCAGGGAGATCGTCCTGACTTCCCCACCCTTGACGCGGAATTCCATGTAGGGATCGAAGGCAATAATGGAATGGACGGCGATCTTGTCGTTTCCCTTGAGGCTCTCGAAGATGACGGACCTGTCCGCAGATCCCCTTGAGCGGACGATGGACCGGTAGAGCAGGTGAGGATCACAATACGGAATTTCAGCGGCCAGGGGAGGAACCCGTCCCGCTTTCACATCCTCAAGGAAAAGCCGCTTCTTTGCGTTTCCCTCAATGGGACGGTTCATGCCGCTCAGAGCCTCGGGAGGGTGATGCCGCGCTGGGCCTGATACTTTCCCGCCTTGTCGCGGTAAGAGATCCCGCAGACCTCCGACGCCTGGAGAAAGATGAGCTGGGCGATGCCCTCGTTGGCGTAGATCCTGGCCGGCAGGGGCGTGGTATTGGAGATCTCGACGGTCACGTGACCCTCCCACTCCGGCTCAAGGGGCGTCACGGTGACGACGATGCCGCACCGCGCATAGGTCGATTTCCCGAGACAGATGACGAGCACATCCCGGGGGATCCTGAAATACTCGATCGAGCTGGCAAGGGCGAAGGAGTTGGGGGGGATGAGGCAGACAGGCCCCTTGTGGTCGACGAAGCTCCGGGGATCGAAGCCCTTGGGATCCACGACGGTGCTGTTGATGTTCGTGAATATCTTGAACTCGTCACCGATCCTCATATCAAATCCGTAGGAGCTTACACCGTAGGATATGACACCTTCCCGCACCTGGCTCTCCTGAAAGGGCTCGATCATCCCCTTCCTGGCCATCTCCGTGATCCACCGGTCGTTTTTTACCATACTATCCTCATCAGTTATTAAGGCACTAAGTCAGTAGTCACTAGTCATTAGTCACTAAGTCATTCAGTCAACAGCCGGAACCGTGCCACAAATACCCGGGAGACATCGCTGAATCTCATTCCAAGGAACCGTCATCGTCGTACGCAGCGGCCATCTGCCGGAGCAGTTTGAGCGTCTCCTGGGCCGCTTCCTCGTCGAGGCTATGAATGGCGAAACCGGCGTGGACGAGCACGTAATCGCCGATCTTCGGCTCCTCCGGCAGCAGGAGCAGGCTCACCTTCTTCCTGGCCCCCGAAATGTCGACGGTGGCGACAAGGTCTTCGATCTCGATGATCCGTGACGGGATGGCAAGGCACATGGGCGGTTCCTTCCTCTTCTCCGGTGTGATAATACCTGAAATCCTACTATTTTCGCACGTCCGTCCTCGTGCCTGTCAATACCCCGGCCATTGGCGGCAATGAATAAGCCTATCAGCGTCAACTCCCTCCGGAAAGGCGGGGCGTATGCGCCATTCAAACAGCAGACATCTGATCAAAACCGCCCTGACGGGAAGGCTGATGTGGTGAAAAGCCTTTCCGCTAAGATACCTTGTTCATCCCCAGACCACACCTTGCCGTGTCGATCGATACCACAAGCCCGTCAGGCAACAGGCGCGGAACACCCGGAGATGTCTCATCATCGCATTGGAAAGGCCTTGAACCATATCTGCCTTCCCGGAGGGGGAGCAGACATCAGCAGGGCTTTGAGACGCTTCGCTCCGCCTTTCCACCGAGACGCGAACGCCTTCCGGAAAGGCGGGGTGGATGCGCCATTCCAACAGCAGACATCTGATCAAAACCGCCCTGACGGGAAGGCTGATGTGGTGAAAAGCCTTTCCGCTAAGATACCTTGTTCATCCCCAGACCACACCTTGCCGTGTCGATGGATACCACAAGCCCGTCAGGCAACAGGCGCGGAACACCCGGAGATGTCTCATCATCGCATTGGAAAGGCCTTGAACCATATCTGCCTTCCCGGAGGGGGAGCAGACATCAGCAGGGCTTTGAGACGCTTCGCCCCGCCTTTCCACCGAGGATTGAACGGGTCAGCCTTTTCCCCGGCGTTCCCGGAAAAACCGCGTCAGCAGGGACGCGCATTCCTCACCGAGCACTCCCCTCTCGACAGCGACCTGGTGGTTCAGTCGAGGATCGGAGAGGATCCGGTAGAGGCTCACGACAGCTCCACCCTTCGGGTCGTCGCAGCCGTAGACCAACCTGCCGAGCCGCGCGTTGACCATCGTGCCGGCGCACATGACACAGGGTTCCTTCGTCACATAGACCGTGGCCCCGGTGAGCCTCCATGTGCCGAGGGACAACGCTGCCGAGCGCATGACGAGGACCTCCGCGTGGGCCGTCGGGTCGGAGGTCTTCTCTCTCTGGTTATGAGACGATGCGACGACGACACCATTCATGACAAGAACGGCCCCGACAGGGACGTCACCGTTCCGCAGCGCCTCTTCGGCCTCGCGGAGGGCGAGCGTCATGAATGCTTCGTCAGAAGCCAGTCCACCCACCGGTCGACGCCCTCTCCGGTCCTGCAGGAGACCTCGAAAATCGCAGCGGAGGGATTCAGTGAAAGAACGTCACTCCTGATCTTTCCGACATCCACGTCGATATAGGGCATCAGGTCGATCTTGTTCAGGATGACGGCCGACGACTCCTGGAACATGCGGGGATATTTGAGGGGTTTGTCGTGCCCCTCCGTCAGGCTCAGGATCATCGCCTTCATGTCTTCACCAACGGCGAATTCGGCGGGGCAGACCAGGTTGCCCACATTCTCGATGAAGAGCAGGTCCAGTTCCCGCAGGGGCAGGTCCGGAAGCACGGCGTAGATCATGTTCGCATCGAGATGGCAGGCGCCGCCGGTGTTGATCTGGACGACGGGCACACCGAGCCGCTCTATCCGCAGCGCGTCATCGGTGCCGGTGATATCGCCCTCTATGACGCCGACCCTCCTCCTGTCCCTCAATCCGCCGATCGTCCGCTCCAGGAGTGATGTCTTGCCCGCGCCGGGCGAACTCATAAGATTGATCACGCAGACCCCGGATTCCCTGAAGAGCCTCCTGTTTTCCCCGGCGATCCTCTCGTTCGCATCGAGAATCCGGCTTGCAAGGCTGACCTTCATTCATCGACCTCCATTTCCACGATATCGAGCTCCCGGCCCGTCAGAATGTCGTAGGACGTGCCCTCACAAAGCGGACACTGCAGAATATATTTTTCTTCTACGGTGAAACGGCCGCCGCAGGCCCGGCATGCGCCGGTCAGGGGGACCTCGTCGATCAGGAGCGCCGCGCCCCGGGCGATCGTCTGCTCCTTGAGGGCGTCGAAGGCAAAAAGGAGAGCCTCTGGCAACACGCCAGAGGCCCTGCCGATCCTGACTGTAATGCTCTCTATCCTCTGAAATCCCCTCTCCCTGCACTCCCGGACGGCCGTGTCGAGGAGGCTTTCAGCAATGGAGACCTCATGCACCGTTACTTCTGGACTTCCTTTTCGTAAGCCTGTTTGCCGGCGTCGAGGGCCGAGGTGAGCGCCGACTTCTGCTCTTCCAGGACTTCCTTGCCCTTGTCGATCGTCTGGGACACCTTTTCCTTCGCCTGGCTCACGTACCCCGTCGTCTTCTCGGTCACATCGTCCGCCAGTTCACGTATCTTTTTCCGTGTCTCGGGGCCCGACTGCGGCGCGAGCAGGAATGCCAGACCGGCGCCGACGAGTCCGCCCAGCAGGAACGAGAGCAACACCGAGCCTGCGTTGAAACCACCTTCTTCGTGATGCATGCTATCACCTCCTGTGCTTGATTTGTTTCATGAACACGTCGACGGCCGTCCCGACACCGGCTTTCAGACCCAGCACCCGGAGGGACAGGCCTTCCCTCACCTCCGTGACGAGAAGACTGAGGGCGTTCACGTTCGTCACGATGTCCGAGAGCGCCGACGAGAGGTTTCTCGCCTCGCCGGAGACCGTCGCGACATCATCGCTGATCCTTTTGATGTTTTTAAGCGCCTGCTCCGCCTCGACGAGGGCGGGGGTCATCTTCTCTTCCGCAGCTTTCAAAAAATCCTTTGCGCCGGCGACGACCTTCCTCACTTCGAGGGCTACAAAAATAAGGAAAAAGATTGCCGCAAGCAGAACGATAATCATGACGAAAAGGCCGCCGGTCAGGATGACGAGAAAGGGCTGGCTGATCATGTCTCCTCCTTCTTGTATTAAGTATATCACATCCGCTCCCCTTGCCCGCCGCGGCGGGCCGTCTCCCTGAAAACGTGGAAAATACGATGGATGACCGTCAGATGGCTCAGGACCAGGAGAATGACGAGGACCGGGATGATCCATCCGCTCATGCATCCCGCCGCTATGAGGACCACCCGCTCAGGACGCTCCATGAGCCCGACGTGACAGGAGATGCCGAGCCCCTCTGCCCTCGCCCTGACATAGCTGATCAGCAGGGCGCCCACAAGGCAGCCGAGGGTCAGGATCAGGCCGGCCTGGTCCTGCATCCTGAAGAAGTACCAGGCAAGGGCGATGAAGATGCACGAATCGGAGTACCTGTCGAGTGTCGAATCGAGAAAGGCCCCGAACTTCGTCCGCTGCTCGTTTATCCGCGCAACGATGCCGTCGAGGATGTCGAAGAGCCCCCCGAGGAGGATGAGAAGACCGCCTGCCATGATATGAAAGGGCAGGACCACGGAGGCGGCAAGGGTGATGACAAAGCCGATGACGGAGATGACGTTCGGACTGAGCGGTATCTTTCGTGCGATCGGGGCAAGCGGTTTATCGAGAAAATGTCCGAGTTTCGCACTCAGCAACTACCTCTCCCTGGAGCCGGCGATGAACTCCTCGACCCTGCTGTGGGCCTCTTCGTCTGTGCACTGCGTTTTCGGGTGTTTCATAAAGTATGCCGACGGTGACAGGAGAAGGCCCTCCGTCCCCCTGTCGCGCGCGATCCTGCAGCACCGGATGGCGTCGATGACGACACCGGCGCTGTTCGGTGAATCCTCGACGGAGAGCCTGAGCTCAAAGTGCATCGGCATGTTGCCGAAACCGGCCCCTTCGATGCGGATGAAGCAGACCTTGTTGTCATTGAGCCAGGGGACATAGTCCGACGGGCCGATATGTATGTTTTCATTCATGAGCTGGTGGGTGATCTGGGAGTGAACGGCTTCTGTCTTCGATATCTTCTTGGATTTCAGCCTCTGGTTGTTGAGCATGTTCAGGAAATCCGTGTTTCCTCCCACATTGAGCTGGTAGGTATGGTTCACTGTGACTCCGCGGTCCATGAAGAGCTTCGCCAGGGTCCGGTGTATGATCGTCGCGCCGATCTGGGACTTCACGTCATCGCCGATGAGCTGGAGCCCCTTTTCTTCGAAGCGGCGGATCCATTCGTCGTCGGAGGCGATGAAGACGGGGATGCAGTTGATGAAGGCCACGCCCGCTTCAAGACACGCATTGGCATAAAACCGCGTCGCCTGCTCGGACCCGACGGGCAGGTAGTTCAGGAGCATCTCGGCGCCGCTGTCCCGCAGCACCTGCGCCACGTCGCAGGGTTTCTCCTTCGCCTCGATGAACCTCCTGTCTTCAGGATAATCCGCCATGTGCGGCGAAATGCCGTCGAGCACCTCACCCATCATGACCGTCACGGGATAGTCGGGCAGGCCGGGGAAAAAGACCTTGGTGCAGTTCGGCTTCGAAAAGACCGCCTCCCGTAAAGGTCTCCCCACCTTCCTGGCGTCCACGTCGAATGCCGCGACGACCTCTATGTCTTCAGGCCTGTATCCGCCGAGATCGTAGTGCATGAGACCGGGAGGCCGGTCGTTCCGGCCCGTCTGCCGCGACCGGTAGTATTCGATGCCCTGGATCAGAGAACTGGCGCAATTCCCGATACCGGCTATCGCAATGCGTATGGCGCCCATCGTTGCATTATCTCCTTGTCACCTTCGTTATATCCGCTCTATCACTGCATGAACCTTATCGATGCAATACACTCCCGGGAAGGGAGGGGTGTATGCGCCGAAAACCTTGCTGCGGCGACACCGTAACCCTCACGGAAGACAACCTTTCAAGCCAATGGTCGATCAAACAAAAAGCAGAATCCTGAAAAACAAACCTAACGAGGCTTATCGTCGCCTTCAGCAAGGCTTTGAGGCGCTTCGCCCCTCCCTTCTATGCAACAAGGTGAAGAGGCTGTGCGAAACGCCTCAAAGTCTTTCCGGATGCGGACTGATCTTCTCGTCTATCCGCATGTCCGCCCGTTTCGATCGGTACTTAAATAGCATGTTATAAATGAAGTGGTATCTTTCTGTCAAGCAAACGGGCCGCCGCCGGGTCGTTCAGACAGGGACCCGGAGCGCCCTCCCGGGCTCGCGGAGGGACGGGACGGCCGCTGTAAAATCCGATGATTTCAGAGGCTTCGAGAGGACCGCCCGCAGATGCCTGTCGACGAGGCCTCTCATCTCGTCAAGGATCGGGGCCGGCACACGAACCCGCGACACCGCTTCCACAGGCCAGGAGATCAGGCCCCGGTATACCTTCAGTGTTCTGTCGGAAAAAGAAACGGCCTCCCCGTCGCCGGCCGGGCATTTTCCGCACAGCACCGAGCCGTGGGTGGGGAAAAAGCGGTACATTTCCCTCCTCTCGCTGCTCCCGCAGCGGCCGCAACTGTCAAGCCTCGGCTGATAGCCGCTCAGAGCGAGAAACCGTATCTTGCAGTAGAGCGGGGGAAGCCTGTTGCCCTTGTCCTCGTCGACGGCCCGGAGTGTGGCGAGGAGGAGCGTGAAGAAGCTGTCGTTCCGCTCCCTTTCCGGCAACAGGCGGAGGTTCATTTCGAGGAGTTCCGACACTGCGAGAAAGCAGTGGTAGTTATCCCGGATCGCCTGAAAGGACTCGCCGATATCCGACTGCGTCAGCCTCGGCAGAGGACTCTGCTCCCTGCCGATGAAGGAAATGCGGGCGCAGGTGAGCGGTTCGAGGCTGCTCCCGAACCTGCTCTTCGTCTTTCTCGGGCTCTTGGCGAAAACACTGAGCAGACCGCAGTCGCGCGTGAGATAGGTGACGATCAGATCGGCCTCGCCGAAAGGAGAGCTCCTCAGGACGATCCCCTCGGTCCGGACCGGACGGGCAGTCATGGGACGGGAACGCCGCTACATGACATTCCCGAAATCTTCGGGCTTGAGGTTCTTAAGCCACTCCTCAAGCTCGTCGGCCCGCCTGACTTCAAGGACGGTGTCCTTGACGAATATGGGGGCCTGCACCCTGAGGGCGACGGCGACGGCGTCGGAAGGTCTGGAATCTATGGTAATCTCGCGTTCTCCGTTATTTGCATGGATGAGGGCGTAGTAAGTGTTGTCGACGATCTCGGTGATGACGATCCGTGTCACCTTTGCCTGGAGGCCCTCAAAGACGTTTTTCACGAGGTCATGGGTCAAAGGCCTCGGTGTGATCACCTTGCCGAGGGCGAGCGCTATGGCATCCGCCTCGGGCTTGCCGATCCAAATGGGAAGCGTTTCATTCCCGTCCACCTGCTGCAGAAGCAGGATATACATGCTGCTCCTCGGATCGAAGAGGAGACCCTCAACCTTCATCTGTATCAACATCACGCAAACCCCAGTTCCTTTAGAAATTGATTGTTACTTCTCCAGTCTTTTCGCATCTTGACCCAGAGAGAGAGGTGGACCTTCGCCCCCAGCAATCCTTCGATCTCCTCGCGGGCGCTCGTCCCGATCGCCTTCAGGCGCGATCCGCCTTTGCCTATTATTATACCCTTTTGCCCTTCCCTTTCGATATAGATATTCGCGCCGATGAGGATGATCCCGTCCTCCCTCTCCTGCCAGGTCATGATCTCCGTCGCAATGGCGAAGGGGACCTCCTTTTCCGTCAGCTCCATCGCCTTTTCGCGGATAATCTCAGCCACCATGAACCGTTCGAGCTGGTCCGTGACGAGATCGTCGGGATAGTAGCGCGGCCCCTCGGGGAGGTATGAGACGATCGTGCCGACGAGCAGGTCGACGCCGTCTCCTGTCAGGGCCGAAAGGGGGATGATCTCCCTGAAGGCATAGAGCTTCCGGTAGGCTTCAATGACGGGAAGCAGCCTTGGCTTTTTCACCGTGTCCGCCTTGTTGATGACGAGGAAGACAGGCGAGGCGACGTCCCTGAGGAGGTCCAGGATGAGGCGATTTCCGGCTCCGGGCATGACGGGCTCGACGAGAAAGAGGACCACGTCAACGTTTTTCATTGACTCCCGGGCCTCCTTCACCATGATCTCGCCGAGGCGGTGCAGGGGCCGGTGGATGCCCGGCGTGTCGACAAAGATGATCTGGGCCTCCGGCAACGTCCTGATCCCGGTGATCCTCTTCCTCGTCGTCTGGGGCTTCGCGGTGACGATGGCGATCTTCTCGCCCAGTATGGCGTTGAGCAGGGTCGATTTCCCGACGTTCGGCCTCCCGATGAGGCAGGCATAGCCGCTCCGGAAGGCCGTTTCGCCGCTGTTCGGATGATCCGATGTTTTACCTTGCGGTTGCATGAAAAGGCGGGGCAAAGCGCCTCAAAGCCTCGCTGATAGCGACATTGCTTATTTCAGTCTCGGTTCTCATCGTTCATAATCGTACGCTGTTCTGCCGTGAAGGCAGATATGGTTCAAAACCTTTCCAATGCGATGATCTTAGCGGAAAGGCTTTTCACCACATCAGCCTTCCCGCCCGCGTGTTCGTTCCTGCTATCCACTAATGACTCAATGACTGAGTGTCTTAATGACTTAATGACTGTTATGATGGCGCCTTCGCCCCGCCTTTCCCGACTGCTTAAGCAACGATGAGGTGCCGGAGTCTTCATAATGTCAGGAGAGACGCTCCCGTGCAGCCTTGATCCGCTCGACGCCCTTTTCGATGTTCTCCATCGATGTCGCATAGGAAAGCCTGATATAACGGTCGTCGCCGAAGGCCTCTCCATGGACGAGGGCCACCTGGGCCTCTTCGAGGAGGTACAGGGCGAAATCGAGGGAGGAATTGATCGTCCTGTCGCCCGCTTTCTTTCCGTACAGGGCCGACACGTCCGGGAAGGCGTAGAAGGCGCCGTTGGGCTTGAGACAGCGCACGCCGTCGATGGCGTTGAGCCTGTCGACGAGGTACGATCTCCTGCGGTCGAACTCGGCTCTCATGGTGCCGATGAAATCCTGGGGGCCTCTCAGTGCCGCCACGGCCGCCTTCTGGCTGATCGATGTGGGGTTCGACGTGGACTGGCTCTGGATGTTGGTCATCGCCTTGATGACGTCCTTCGGCCCCGCCGCATACCCCATCCTCCAGCCCGTCATGGCATGAGACTTCGACAGGCCGTTCACCACGATCGTGAGGTCCCTGATTTCCTTTCCCAGTGACGCGATGCTGATATGTTCGGTGCCGTCGTACACGAGTTTCTCATAGATCTCGTCCGAGACGATCACGATATTGTGCTTCACGGCGATCCGGGCGATCGCTTCGAGGGTCTTCCTGTCATAGGCGAGGCCCGTCGGGTTCGACGGCGAATTGAGGATGAGGGCCTTCGTCTTCTTGGTGATCGCCGCTTCGAGCGCCTCAGGCCTGATCATAAAGTTGTCGGACTCGCTCGTCGCGACGATGACGGGTATTCCGTCATTCAGGAGCACCTGGTCGGGATAGGACACCCAGTAGGGGGCGGGGATGATGACTTCGTCCCCCGGGCCGAAGAGGGCCTGGGCGATGTTGTAGAGGCTGTGCTTCGCCCCGCAGGAGACGAGTATTTCCTCCCTCGCGTATTCGAGGCCGTTGTCGGTTTTGAATTTATCGATAACCGCATCCTTCAGTTCGTCGATGCCGCCGACAGGGGTGTACTTCGTGAACCCCTCCCGGATTGCCTTTATGGCCGCCTCTTTTATGTGATCGGGTGTATCGTAGTCCGGCTCTCCAACGCCGAAATTGACGACATCAACCCCCTGGGCCTTCATTGCTTTCGCTTTCGCATCCATGGCGAGCGTCGGCGACGGCTTGATCTTCTTTGCCCTTTCCGATAGCATGGACATGTCCTCCTCGCGTCAATGATTTTTCACTGAGACAGTGCAACCATCATTATAACCCATTCCCCGACCTCCTCGCCCTGATTTTCTCGAGGGTCTCCCGGAAGTTCTCGTCTGCAGGCTTCAGTTCCGTCGCCTTCAGAGCCAGGGTCTCCGCCTCTGCGAGGTTTTCACCTTTGGTATAAAAAAGCCAGGCGAGGTTGTTGTATGCATCGGCGAGGGCAGGCCTCTCCCGGATGGCGCGGCGGTAATACGTCTCGGCGTCATCCAGATCGCCCTTCTGAAAGGCGACGTTGCCCATGTAGAGAAAGGCCTCGGGCAGCTTCTTCGAGGCCCGGCGGTACTCCTCGAAGGCGGGATCGAGCTCGCCCTTCCTCTCATAGGCAAGGCCGAGGCTGATGTGCTCCTCCGGCGTGAGAGGGTCCTCGAGCACGATGATCCGGGGAAGGGAACAGGAGACCAGGGCACAGAAGCAAAGGAGAATCAGCATTAACCTTGAAGTTGCACGAAAAGGCGGGGGAAAGCGCCCCGCAGACATGTTCCCGATCATTGAGGTCTCACCCAAAGGGTCCAGTAATCCGTCTTTTTCCACATGCCGAGGAACTCCCCTCTCTCCATATGGGCAGCCTCGTCCAGGCCGGAATGGACCATGACACCGCGGTCATCTATGCCAAAGACGACCATGTAGTGGTGGATCCGGTAAACCGAAATCCCCCGGTCGACGAGGACGATGACGGGAAAGCGGCCGCTGATCTTCTCCCGGAGATCGTCCCAACTCCCCCGGTAATAATCAGCCTTCAGTCCCTTCTTCCGCGCATAGATCATGAGGTCGACGTTGAGCGTGCCCCTTGCCGCGGGGCTGAAGATGTCCGCGGCGACGGATTCGGGAGAGACAGCGACACGCCAGAACTGCAGCACGCTCGCGAGGGACGCAGGCCCGCATTGGTACTCCTCCTGGGGGAAGAAGGGGACCCCCTGGATGATGATCATCGGCGACGGAGCCTCTTGAGAAGGTTTCTGCTCCGGCAGGGCGGCGCATCCCCAGGCCGCCAGGAGCAGCAAGGCCGGAATGAACCATGCGATTGCACGAAAAGGCAAGGCAAAGCGCCTCAATGCCTTTCTGATCGCTACGCTGCAGCCGGGGGGGCAGATATGGTTCAAAGCCTTTCCGGAAGTTCTATGCGACGGTATGATGAAGGTACGCATTTTCGTGATGGTGACGGCTGTTTGGATATTCAGGACCGCAGGGCCGCCGGATTCCGTCTTATGTCCGGCGGCCCTGCGGCTGTCGTGACCGGGAGGATTTCAACATCTATTTGACGATTATCCTGTGTCCCGTCAACTGTATGATGACAATGATGAGAATGATGATGACGAGGATGGCGATGATCACCCCTGCGGCATCACCCCCGACCTGCAGGTCGTCGATTTTGAGGGCAAGCTGATGAATCTGCTGGTCGTCAAGCTGCTCCAGTCTGCCGGCGATCTCCTCCTGCGTGAATCCGAGTTTTTCCATCCGTTCCCTGACGACCTTCATCTCCAGGATCTGCCGGATCTTATCAAGATCGGCATGCCTGTCGACGCTTGTCAGGGCGGCCAGGTCGGACGGGGAGAAGCCCGCATCGACCTTCGGGGCAACGGCAAGAAGGGCCATAATCAGAACGAGATACCACGTGATGTGCTTCATAAAGGGAATCCTCATGCTCCGTATCACCTCCTTTCTCTTCGATCGGGAATAGTAAACCTTATCGCTGCAATACACTCCCGGGAAAGGCGGGGCGTATGCGCCGAAAACCTTGCTGCGGCGACACCTGTATCGAGACTGAAGACGAGGCATAAGCCAATGTCAGGAGAATTGGGCATCTTTTCCGACACGGACACGCACTACTGACACTGTTTTCAGGGTGCTTCGCCCCGCCTTTCAATGCAACTAACACGGTAAACGCTCGTTACCGGTGCTTGTTCTGTTCAGCCCCTGGTGATGCCTCCGCTGCGGCACCGCATGTCCCGTCCTGCCCGGCACGATAGCGCTTCCGGGCCCTGCTGCCGATCGATGTGAGCACCTCGTAGGGGATGGTCCGCGCCCTCGCGGCGAGACCTGCGGCGTCGACGGCCTCCTCTCCCCCGTGACCGAGAAGGATGACATCGTCCCCCTCTTCCACGTCATCGCAGCCGGTCAGGTCGATCATGGTCAGGTCCATGCAGACCCTCCCGACGACGGGATATCTCCTGCCCCTCACGACGACCTCGGCATTGTTCGAAAAGCAGCGGCCGTACCCGTCGGCATATCCGGCGGACATGACGCCGATGAGACTGGGCCTCGCCGTGACAAAGGTCCTGCCATAGCTGACGGGTGTGCCGGCGGGAAGCCTTCTGAGGGCCACAAGCCTCGCCTTCACTGTCATCACAGGTCTGAGAGTGTATGAAAAGTTTCCCTTGTGGCTTTCCGGCAGGGACAATGATCTCTCCACCGGTGAATACCCGTAGAGCATGAGCCCCGGCCGCACGGCATCAAAGTGGGATTCGGGGAGCGTCATGACGGCGGCGCTGTTGGCGATATGGTAAAGGGGGACTTCAATGCCCATGGCGGCGAGTCTCTGCCTGAGAGTCGCGAAGGTCGTGATCTGATGGTGTGCAAAAGAGACATCGAGCAGGTCGGCCTCGGAAAAGTGGCTCATGATCCCCCCGATGCGGATGCCTCTCAATGCGGCGATCCCTGCAATTTCAGAGTCCACATCTCCCGTCAGCCCCATCCGTCCCATGCCCGTATCGATCTTGACATGAATCGTGAGTGTCCGCCCCCGGCGTTCGGCTTCGTCGGAAAGGGCGGAGGCGGCTCTCCTGTCGCTCACAACGGGAATAAGACCGTAACGGAAGACGTCCCTGAGATCGGGATCGAAAAAAACGATGACCGGCGCCGTTATGCCGGCGTCGCGCAGCTCCCTTGCCTCCTCGGTGAAAGCGACACCGAGATACTCGACACGGAGCCTGGCGAGTTCACGGGAGACAGCGACAGCGCCGTGACCGTATGCATCGGCCTTAACGACGCCGATGACGGGTCGATGGGCCGCCAGGGCCCTGACCACCCCGAGATTCCGGGACAGCGCGTCAAGATCTATCTCTGCGACGGTTCCTCTATGCATCGATGGCTCGTGATGAACTTCGCCGTGCAATCACGGGAGAGGGTCAGGCCTTCTTGCCGCCCCCTTCACCTTCCTGTTTCTCCGGTTCGCCCTCCTTGCCTTCAGGGGCAGGCTTCTTGGGCGTTACATCGATCTCATCGGGTTCATTCGTCGCTTTTTTAAAATTCCTGATCGCCTCGCCGACGCCTTTTCCGATCTGCGGCAGGCGCGTGGCTCCGAAAAGCACGATGACGATGATCAGAATGATGATCAATTCCTGCATCCCGAGTCCGAACATAGAATCCTCCGCGTTGTTGGTAACGACCGAAGCCGGTGTATGACCCTTTATCCCCTGCCCCTTTGAAGGGTCCGCATGATTTCCTCAAGGTCCTCAGGGGTGTTGATATTCAGGAACGAACGGCCGAAGGGGTCCTTCGCCCTCACCTTCTCCTCATCAACGAAGCGAGACTTTATCTCTGCCAGGAACCTCTTCATCGTCGTCTTTTCCCCGCCGATCGCCTCTTCGAGAAAAGGCAAAGCACTCCACGAGTATACACCAAAGAGGGGTTGCGGTTCACCATGGCAGACGGGGACGGTCGCATCGGGCGATGTCGTCTCCCGTGCCGCCTCATGTTCAGCGCGGACGAGAGATATGACGCCGGCGTTTACAAGGGGCATATCGCAGGCCAGGACGAAGACATCGCCTCCGGCGTTCAGCAGCGCCGAATAGATGCCGGACATGGGCCCCCTCGACGGAAGCACATCGCCGATGAGGGGAACACCGAGATGGAAGTAGGCCTCAGGCATGTTCGTGCTGATCATGACCAGCGGGAACAGGCCGGACAGGATACCGAGGGTCCTTTCAATGATCGTCGTCCCCTCGATTTGGATGAAAGACTTGAGGGCGGGAAACCGCCTGTTGCTTCCCCCGGCGAGAATGACGCCGGCAGCAACACCCGTCACCGGACGGTGATCCCCGCATAGCCGACGACATGCTCATAATCGCCGCTCACCTCCGCCGATGTGGCGTATTTCACGAGCCGCGCTCCGCTCGCACCGAGCGCCCTGGCCGCAAAAAGCATGATGGTGGCGGGCATAACGCCGCACATCGATATCCTTTCCCGCTTCACCGTCCCGTAGAGGCCTTCGGGATCGAGGGCGAGGACCCTCTCGATTGCAAGCCCGTCGAGTCTCCGGGCCACCGTGTCGGGGACATAATGGCTCATGTCGGAACTCACTGCGATCACGGCGGGGTATCCCGACCCTCTTATCGCCGCCGCAATGCTCTCTCCCACGGCCTGGCACATCTCCAGGCTGATCTGCATAACCGTGATGGGTACAATCTTGACCGTGCTTGAAAAGTATGCGATGAAGGGGAGCTGGAGCTCAAGGGAGTGTTCATAGACGTGGGCCTGCACGTCATCGGAAACGATTCGCCCGGCGCCGGTGACCCTTTCCGCAAGGGCCTCGTCGATCTCGAATGACGCCGCCGGGATCTCCCACCGGCCCGACTTCATGATGGAGACGTCCGAACCCAGTCCCGTGTGGTTCGGACCGAGAAGCACGAAGGTCTGGGGAAACTCGATGGCGGAATACACGGCTCCGGCGACATGACCGGAATACATCAGTCCGGCGTGGGGAGAGACAAGGGCGATCACCTTCTCCCTGGCAGCCGTCTCAACGACATAATCGCCGACTTCCGACCGGAGCCCCTGGGCTGTGCCCGAATAAAACTGCCCTGCCACGGCAGGACGACGGACGAGTGTGCGCGATGACCGCTCCATCAGTACACCTCCTCCTCATATTCATAAGAGAGGTTCGTGAAATCGACAAACCTCGTGCTGTCGGCGAGAAAGGTAAGCTGAAAGACACCGGTCGGCCCGTTCCTCTGTTTCGCCACGATCACCTCGGCCTTCCCCTTGTTCGCCGGATTATTCTTGTTGTAAACCTCATCCCTGTATAAGAAAAGGATGACATCGGCATCCTGCTCGATTGCGCCCGACTCCCTGAGATCGGCAAGGGTCGGCTTTTTTTCGCCCCTCTGCTCCACGGCCCTGTTGAGCTGGCTCAGGGCGATGACGGGGATCTTGAGCTCCTTCGCGAGGGCCTTCAGGGACCGCGAAATCTCCGATATCTCCTGCTCCCTTCGCTCGAAGTTCCCCCTGCTGCGCATGAGCTGGAGGTAATCGACGACGACGAGACTGAGGCCGCCGTGCTCCATCTTGAGTCTCCTCGCTTTTGCGCGGATCTCGAGCACGGTGATGGCCGACGAGTCATCGATGAAAATCGGCGCTTCGGCGAGACGCCCCGCGGCATTCGTCAGTTTCGGCCATTCCTCACGGCTGATGAATCCCTTTCTCACCCGTGACGAATCGACGAGGCTCTCGGCGCAGAGCATCCTCAGGGCAAGCTGTTCTTTCGCCATCTCGAGACTGAAGACGGCAACGGGCTCTTTGAGACTGATGCCGACATGCTGCGCGATGTTGAGGGCGAATGCCGTCTTCCCCATGCCGGGCCTGCCGCCGATGACGATGAGATCGCCGGGCTGAAACCCCGATGTCATCTCGTCGAGGTCCTTGAAACCCGAGGGAATGCCCGTGATCGCCTCCTTGCGGTCGAAGAGGTGCTCGATCATCTTGAACGTATCTTTGATGACATCCTTCATGCTCGCGAACGATGTCTTGGTCCTCTTGTCGGCGATGTCGAAGATCAGCCTTTCGGCATGATCGACCATCTCGTCGGCGTCGAGACCTTCCTCGTACACCTTCGTCGATATCTGCGTCGACGCCCTGATGAGGGACCTCAGGAGGGCCTTTTCCCGGACAATCTTGGCGTGGTAGGTAATGTGCGCCGACGTGGGGACGGCGTTTGCAAGGAGGGAGAGGTAGGGCAGACCGCCGATCTCTTCAATCCCGTTGTCGCGCCTCAGGTAATCGCTGAGGGTCACGACGTCCATCGGCTCGTTGCGGTCGAAGAGGCCGAGCATGGCCCGGTAAATACGGCGGTGAGATTCCCTGTAAAAGTCCTCCGGTGAGAGGATCTCGATGGCTTTCGGCAGCGATTCGTTGTCGAGCAGGAGGGCGCCGAGCACCGACTGCTCCGCCTCGATGTTCTGCGGAGGGAGCCTGTCTATTGCGACATCGCCGTCTCTCACGTGATACGAACCCAGGGCCCTCCCGCAGGGCGGAGGAAAAACAGTTACTCCGCCTGCTCGGGGACGACGCTGACGGTGATTTCGGACGCCACGTCCCTGTGAATCTTGACGGTCACCGTATAGGTGCCGAGCCTCTTGATAGGCTCTTCGAGATCGATTTTCCTGCGGTCGACCTCGATCCCCTGCTTCTGGAGGGCCTCGGCGATGTCCATGACCGTGACGGAACCGAAGAGCTTCTCCTCGTCGCCTGCCTTCGCAGGAATCGTGACGGCCAGACCGGAGAGCCTGGATGCCACTTCTTCGGCACCGGCCCTGACCTTGCGCGCCTTTTCCTGTATGATCCTCTTCTCGTGCTCGAGAGCCTTCAGGTTTCTCGGGTTCGCCTCGACGGCAAACCCCTTCGGGATGAGGAAATTCCGTGCGAATCCGTCCTTGACGGACACCATCTCCCCGATCTGACCCAGACTCTTGACATCCTCTTTCAGAATAACCTTCATGCGACAGTTCTCCTCTCCATAAACATTTCTCAATCGTATCGGATTAGTATAAACGATTTCGATTCATTTCCTCCATGGCACGGAAGGAACATCATATGCGACAAATACAGATTAGCCACAGAGAGCACAGAGGACACAGAGAAAAGCCTGGTTTGACGGTAAACGGCAAACAGGAGAAATTGGGGATCGTTGTGATCAGGAATTGTATGGGTAGCCGCAGGCTTCAGCCTGCGCTTGAAGCATATGTAAAAGCCTCCTCTCCGGTCTCGTTGCAGGAACGTCTTTCTCTGTGTTCTCCGTGACCTCTGTGGCAGAGTTGCCGTTTTTGTTTTGCGCGAGACCTCCTGAAATATATTCCTTCACTCACACTCACACCATCACTCACACTAACTCTTCAGGTGCTCATGCAGGAAGGATCCGGGGATCATCCCGGCGGGAGCGGATAACAGCAGAAGCCTCTCGAAGGCCCGCTGACGGTCACGGCGGAACTCCTGTCCGCGGGCTGACTTGAGGACGACGAAATCCAGGTAGACGAACCACTCCCTGTCAGCGGCACGGAGAAAGCCGCCGCGGTAGCCCCCGGGGGAAGGCGTCGGTGGCTCCCCCTCCCAATGCTCAAGGGCATCCCAGACGGAAAGGAAACGGGGAACGATTCCCCGCATGATGACCCATTTCGGGTCCGGCCGGCTCGTGAAGAGTCTGACTCCTCCGACCCAGTCTTCACGCACGTCATTTTGTCTTGAGATGTTCATACACAACCGTCATGCAGATGTTCTTTCTTTGCGCTCTTTGCGGCTTTGCGCGAGTCTGACTTGACCTTGTCGTTGCATACGCTTTTTGGAAAGGCGGGGCTGGGGTGAATGCGCCGAAAACCTTGCTGCGCGACTCCTGTATCAGAACGACAGACGGTCTATACACCAATGATCGATGACACGAAGAGTGGAATCCTGAATGACGAACCTGACGAGGCTCATCGTCGTCTTCAGCAAGGCTTTGAGGCGCTTCGCCCCGCCTTTTATACGCAACTGTAAGGTTGAGATATATTCCCGATACCGGCACGATCAATACACCGCATTCCTTTCACTCACACTCACACTGACACTCGCACTGCATTTCCGGCGAGTCACGATCCGGGTTGCCCGGCCGGCAGAGTGTTGAGTGCCCTGGCCATGTCATCAGCCAGACGGTCCAAAGCCCTGCTCATGGCGGCAACGAGAGACTCATAGCCATCTCCCGACGTCTGTTCGACATAGGATGCCTCGCGGACAAGAAGCACGGCGGAGTCCTTTTCGTCAAACAGCGTCCATAAAGCCCTCAGCATCACTTTCCCTCCGGTCTCCCCTTCGAACTCCTCCACAAGCACGGCGATGCGATAGGAGACGGGGATCTGGAACGAGGCAACGGGCCTCCATGGTATGACGGTGAAGCGATCAGCGGGGACCCGGGCCGAGATGTGCTGGGCAAGAAAACGGGGCACGGCGCTTCTCAGCGGTCCGGCCCATCGTTCGAACTCGGCAATATAAATTTCGTTCCCGGCACCGCGGGTGACGATCTGGGGCCTGTCGAGATAGTCGGGGATGTTGACCGGGCCGACGGCGATGACAGAAGCGATCCCTTCCGCCACCCTCTGCTCCGATGCGGGAGTCCCTGATACCCCCAGTGTGTAAAAACGTGACGACTGGGTGCTCCCGCACCCCATAATCGAAACGATCAGACTACCCAGCAGGACGATCATAGTCAGAGCACGACCATGTCTCATTTCTTCACTCCTCCCCCTGCTCTTTTGCCTCTGATCGGTGAGTCGGGATACCTTTCCAGCAGGTCGGCAAGATCCCGCAAGGATTGTGAGAGCGCGCTGATTTCCTCGAGAGTTTCGCTGATCCGGAACCAGAGGCCGTCCGTTTTCTGCAACGTCAACTGCGCCCTTTCCGCCGTCCTGCGCACCTCATCCAGGGAAGAACGTGCCGATGCCAGTGTCTCCTTCATGCCCGCTGCGATCTCACCGGAAGCCCCTTCATTCATGGCTATCGTCTTTTCAGCCTGCACCAGCGTGGACCGCGCAGTCCTGAGGGTTTCCTGGACACTTGCGGAAATCGGTTTCACCTCGGCGTCTGCGTCTTGTGCGAGCTTATCAGCGCTCTTCAGGGCGTTGTCCAGAGACTTCAGGCTCGCCTGCAGGTCCGGGGAATTGACCAGTTTATCCATGCCGTTGGCTATGCTCTCAAGCTTCTTGCCGATCTCCTGCCACGGTATCTCCTCAAGAGTCTTTCTGAGGCGTTCAAAATCCGTCGGTATGGTCGGCACTTCGGGGTGGCTCTTGTCGAGTCCGTAGAGTTTTCCTTTCTGCTCCGGCGGGTACATGTCGACGGCCACGATGAGCAGTCCTGTCACGAAGCTCTGGAGCTGAAGCTGTGCCCTGAGTCCCTGTTCTATGAGTCCGGACAGTTCTTCTCCCTCACCGATCTCTACACTATCTCCGAAGACCGAAACGGATTCCGGGTCCATCTCCGTAATCACACGGACGAGAAACTCCTTCTTCTTCGCTATGTAGATAAGGTCGACGGCGGCGACCTGCCCGATCTTGACGCCGCGAAAGACGACGGGAGCGCCCACATTGAGGCCCTTTGCCGAGCCCTCGAAGAACATCACGTGTTTGTTGACCTTCTTGAAGAACTTGCCCGAGCCGAAGACCATCAGGCCTGCGACGACAAGGGCGATCGCGCCTATGACAAAAACTCCGATGAGGGTCTTGTTCGCCTGCTTACTCATACGTCGCTCCTTCCGCCCGCTCTCTTCACATTATGCCACATGTTTTCCCCTGGTGAGAAAACGTACGATCGTTGGGTCCGTCGACTCCGCAAGGAGTTTCCCGGGATTCCCACTTGCGATCATCGTCTTCGTCTCGGCGTCGAGGAAGACGGAGTTGTTGCCGATGGCGAATATACTCGGAAGCTCGTGGGTTACGATAACGACCGTCGCGCCCAGGCTGTCCCGAATCTCGAGGATGAGGTCATCGAGCAGTTGTGAGCTGATCGGGTCGAGCCCTGCCGATGGTTCATCGAAAAACAGGATCTCCGGATCGAGGGCCATGGCCCGGGCAAGGCCGGCCCGCTTCCTCATGCCGCCGCTGATCTCAGACGGATAATAACCCTCGAACCCCGCCAGACCGACGAGGGAGAGCTTCAACGAGACGATCTCCCCGATCTGCCGCGTGTTCAGGACCGTGAATTCATGAAGGGGAAGAGCCACGTTTTCCGCCAGCGTGAGGGAGCTCCAGAGGGCGCCGCTCTGGTAGAGGATCCCGAAGCTCCTCATGATGAGCTCCTGCTCCTCCGGCCCGGCGTCCCAGTAGCTCACGCCGTTGTAAAGGACCCGGCCCTTCGCGGGCCTCACGAGACCCACCATGTTTCTGAGGAGTGTGCTTTTTCCGCACCCGCTGCCGCCCATGATGATGAAGATGTCACCCCTGCAGACGGTGAATGTGAGGTCGCGCTGGATCACCCTGTCCCCGTAGGCCATGGTCAGGTCCTCCACGACGATGTGCGGCTCCGGACTTCCTGTCATGCCCTTATCCGCATGGTGCCGTCACCTATGCAATAGGACCTCCGGAAAGGCGGGGTAAATGCGCCGAAAAGCCTCGGTGCTGCGAAACCTTTGCCTTCCCGGAAAGACCATTTCAGGCCGACGATCGATGACACAAAGGATGAATGCCCGATAAACCGATAATAAACCTTGTAGTTGTATAGAAAGGCGGGGCGAAACGCCTCAAAGCCTTGCTGAAGGCGACGATACGCCTCGTCAGGTTTGTGTTTCAGGATTCCACTCTTTGTGTCATCGACTATGGAAGTATAGTTCATCATGCGTTTTGATATAGGAGTCGCCGCAGCAAGGTTTTCGGCGCATACACCCCGCCTTTCCCGGGAGTGTATTGCAACGATAAGGCAAACAATCATACCCTCTATCAGCGAGGCTTTGAGGCGTTTTGCCCCGCCTTTGCATGCAACGGGAATGTTCATATCCCGAGGACATGGCAGACCACCGTAATGACGGCCGTCGCCACGACGATGCTCACTATGCCCGTCACGACGGCGGATGTGGCGGCTTCGCCGACGGCAGACGCGCTCCTTCCGCACTGCATGCCCCTGAGACAGCCCGAAAGGGCGACGAGGACCCCGAAGACGGCGGCGCTGAAGAGGCCGACCCAGAAATCGTTCACCTTCACCGACTCCTGCGTCTTCAGATAGTACTCCATGAAGTTCAGATCGAGCATGAAGACGCCGATGACGACGCCCCCCAGGACACCCAGCAGGTCCGCATAGAGACTCAGAAGAGGCATCATGAGGGACAGGGCGAGCATCCTCGGCAGCACGAGGAATTCCACGGGAGAGATGCCGAGCGTCCTGAGCGCATCGATCTCCTCATTCACCTGCATCGTGCCCAGTTGGGCGGCAAAGGAGGCTCCTGTCCTGCCTGCCATGATGATGCCGGTCATGACCGCGGCGAGGGCGCGGACCATACCGATGCCCACGAGGCTTGCCACGTAGATCTGAGCGCCGAAGATCTTGAGCTGAATGGCGCCGATAAAGGCGAGGATGAGGCCGACGAGGAAGCTGATGAGCGAGACGATGGGAAGGGCCTGGGCGCCGCATTCCTGGATGATGACGAAGAGGTCGGATCGCCTGAACCGTGCCTTCCCTGCGAAGAGGCGAAGGAGGGCGAGCATGGCCTCCCCGAGAAAGGCCACCGTCTCCGTGACGCCCCGCTGGAACGACAGGGCTGATTCGCCTGCCTCTTCAAAGAAGGAGAAACGGGCCGCCTCCTTGCGTGTGCCCGCCCTTTCCGGGACGGCCGTCGCAAGCCGGAAGAGCCGTCGTGCGCCTTCCGGCAGGCCCTCCTGATCCATGGGAATGTTCATCTGTGCGCACTCGGCGGACATCTTCAACAGAAAGGTGAGGAGGCTGCTGTCCCAGCGGGCAAGCTCCGAGGAATCGAAGGCCACCCGTCTGACGGCAGTGAGGGATGACAGGTCCCTGAGGGTGTCATCGACTGGGGGCAAAGGGAGCGCCATTGTCCATTCGCCGCTCAGACGGACCACGGCGGATTCATCGGCCCCCGGGACGACCCGCGCCTGCGGCGGCTGCACGTCTGCATGCAACGGTTCCAGCATCAACGATAACTCCCGTTTTGTCTGTCTTTTTCCTTATCGCTGTGAACGCCCAACCGGAAGGCGTGGCTGGGGTGAATGCGCCGAAAACCTTGATGCGGCGCCACCATAACCGTCACAGAAGGCAATGTTTCAAGCCGATGTCAACGAAAAAAGTGATCCTGATTACAACATGACAATGCACATCCTGTCTTTCAGAGCGCTTCGCCCCGCCTTTTTCATGCAGCAACAGGTTTTTTCAAAATCATACCCGAAAAGGACGGGGTCGTCAAGAGAAATGACGGACAGAGAGCGGGTGTCACTCTGCCGGCTGCGCCGGTGAAACAGCGGGCCCTGCGGGGAAGGCCTCCCGGATGTCCGGCGTTTCCGAGACCTCCTCGTACTCGGGGACGACGATGCCGCGGCGGACCATGATGCTGTAAATGATGCGGGACCGGTTTTCGACGTACCGCTGGTTACCGACGGGCGAGTATTTCCGCGGATTCGGCAGGACCGACGCCAGGCGGGCCGCCTCGGCAGGACCGAGGGCCGACGCGGGCTTCCCGTAATACTTCCGCGATGCCTCTTCAATGCCGAATATGCCCTCCCCCCACTCGGCGACATTCAGATAAATTTCGAGGATGCGCTTCTTCGACAGGTCTCTCTCGAGGCGCCAGGTATAAATCGCCTCACGAACCTTGCGAACCGGGTTTTTCGAGGGTGTCAGAAAGAGGTTCTTCGCAAGCTGCTGGCTTATGGTGCTGCCGCCGAATTTGAGCTTTCTCTCCTTCAGGTCCCGCTCCAGGGCCTTCTGGATCGCCTCGAAATCGAACCCCTCGTGCTTCCAGAATTTGTCGTCCTCGGCGATGAGGACGGCCCTGGAAAGATAAGGGGAGACGCGGGAGAGGGGCACCCAGGTCTGCCTGATCCGGATCTTCTTCCCCTGCCCGCGCCATTCCCGTTCCCGGTATTCCATGAAGGAGGTCCTCCCCGGGTTTTCCTTCTCGTACTTACCGACACCGGGATAGACGAGGGGATATGCGATATACGCCGTCAGTCCAAGAACGATGACGGCTGCAAGAAGGGCAGGCCAGCGTCTCCCTTTTTTCATATGCTCCAGCCTCTTTTCAAAATACTGATTGCATGATAGAATAGTTGACTTTGGTTCTGCAAGGGCGCCAATCTTCCGCGGGCTCTTCCTCCTTCTTCACCGATGCCTCGGAATACGGAACGCGGCTCACGCGAACGCTTAGAAAAAAAGCCAGGAGTGAATCATGCAAAACATCGGCATCAATCCAAGCAACCACGGACTGGAGCACCACGGTCTCAGGAATATAGGCACCGCCTATTGGAACCTCGGCGTTGCCTCCCTCGTTGAGCATGCCGTAAAGCGCGACGAGGGCATCCTCGCCTCGGGAGGCGCCCTCGTCGTGCGCACGGGCAAATACACGGGCCGCTCCCCCCATGATAAATTCATCGTCCGTGATCCCGAAATGGAAGACCGCATCAACTGGGGCACTGTGAACCAGTCGATCGACCCCGACAGGTTCGAGGCGCTCCTGCAGAGGGTCCTCGCCTTTTACCAGGGCAGGGACGTCTTCGTCCAGGACTGCTATGTCGGCGCCGACAGGCGGCACAGCGTACCGATCCGTGCCGTCACCCAGTATGCCTGGCACAGTATCTTCGCCCGGCAGGTCTTCATCCGTCCCGACCGCTCCGAAACGAACGACCATGTTCCCGCGTTCGTCATCCTCTCGGCGCCGGGATTCAAGGCCGACCCGGTCGCGGACGGCACGCGTTCCGAGGCTTTCATCATCGTCAGCTTCTCGAAGCGTCTTGTCCTCATCGGGGGATCGGAGTATGCCGGCGAGATGAAAAAGTCCATCTTCTCGATCCTGAATTACCTGCTGCCCGAACGGGGCATCCTTTCGATGCACTGCGCGGCGAACATGGGGACCGAAGGCGATACTGCCCTCTTCTTCGGCCTGAGCGGCACGGGAAAGACGTCCCTCTCGGCCGACCCGGAACGCTATCTCATCGGTGACGACGAGCACGGGTGGAGCGACAAGGGCATCTTCAATTTTGAAGGGGGCTGCTACGCCAAATGCATCCGCCTGTCAAAGGAGAACGAGCCCCAGATATGGAACGCCATCCGTTTCAGTTCGGTCCTCGAAAACGTCGTCGTCGATCCCGAAACGAGGATCATGAATTACAACGACGACAGCCACACCGAGAACACCCGAGCCGCCTACCCCCTCCACTTCATCGACAACGCCGTCATTCCGAGCATCGGCGTTCACCCGAACCATATCTTCTTCCTCACCTGCGACGCCTTCGGAGTTCTGCCTCCCATTTCCCGTCTTTCCCATGAACAGGCGATGCAGCAGTTCCTCCTTGGCTATACCGCAAAGGTGGCAGGCACCGAGACAGGCATCACCCAGCCCCAGGTGACCTTCAGCACCTGCTTCGGCGCGCCCTTCCTGCCTCTGCCGCCGAAAGTCTATGCGGACCTCCTGGGGAAGAAGCTGAAACGCCACGGCTCCCAGGTCTGGCTCGTCAACACGGGATGGAGCGGCGGCCCCTTCGGCATCGGCAGCAGGATCAGCATCCCCTATACACGGGCGATGGTCCGGGCCGCCCTGAAAGGGTCATTGAACGGTGTCGATTACCGGATGGATCCGATTTTCAAGCTCGAAGCCCCGCGCACCTGTCCCGGCGTCCCCGCGGTGGTGCTTGATACCAGGAGAACATGGAAAGACAAAAAGGCCTACGACGCCCAGGCCCGGCATCTCGCCGCCATGTGGGAGGAGCAGTTTCACAAGGCGAAGTAACTCCGACCGGCCTGGTATGCGGACGATCAGAATCACCCTGCAGTATGATGGGACCGCCTACCGGGGCTGGCAGAGGCAGCTCAGCGACGACACAATACAAGCCCGTATCGAGGACTGCATCGCGAAGATAACGGGAGAGTCCGCAAACGTCATGGGCGCCGGTCGGACCGACGCGGGCGTTCATGCCCTCGGCCAGGTCGCGTCGTTCAGAACCTCCTCGGCGCTGCCTTCTTCGACTCTCGCCCGTGCGATGAACGCCCGTCTTCCCGCCGATATACGGATCACCGAAGCCGGGGAGGCCCGCATTGATTTCCATGCCCGCCATGATGCCAGTGGCAAGACGTACCGCTACATTATCTCAAACGGGCGGGTCCTCTCTCCCTTCCTCCACCGCTACGCCTGGATGGTCCCCTGCCCCCTTGACGCCGCCTCCATGGCATCAGCAGCGGAGGTCCTGACGGGACGGCATGATTTCAGCTCCTTCCGGGGCGCCGGCTGCAGCTCCCGGAATCCGGTGAGGACCCTCAGCACGCTGAAGGTCGAACGGACCGACGGCGTCTCCTGTTTCGGTTTTCCGGTCGACGGCGTCTTTTACACGGTCACGGCAGAGGCGGAGGCATTCATGCGGCACATGGTGAGAAACATCGTGGGGACCCTTGTCGAGGCGGGCAGGGGGAAAATAACGGTGCAGGATGTGGGGGGAATTTTAGAGGGGAGAGACCGGCGGCTTGCCGGTCCGACGGCTCCGCCCCAGGGTCTGTTCCTTGATCGTGTTCACTATTGAACGGCGCTCTTTTAAAAAGACTCCCTTTCAAACTTGTCCATGAGTTCCTTCTTTTCCTGGCAATCACGGCATAAAATCGCGAAGGGGATCACCTTCAGCCGTTCTTCACTGATCGTATCTCCGCAATCCTCGCAGATACCGTAGGTCCCTTCGTCGATCTTCTTGAGGGCCGCGTCGATCTTGATGAGGGTCTCGCGGTGCGTGCTGAGCTGTTTCAGGCTGATGTCCTCGGAGAGGTCGACGACGGAGAGGTCCCCGTCATCCATGACGGTCTCCACAAGCTGCCTCTTTTCTCCGGAGATGTACTTCTTGATCTCCGCCTTGGAGTCTTTGACGATCTTCTCACGCCGCTCTATGAGGGCCCTGCGCAGCCTTTCTCTTCTCTGCCTTTCCTCGTCTTCGGCTTTCTTTATATTTTTCTTGGAACGCTCTGCCATGACTCCTCCTCACCCGTCAACAGGTATGGTGCGGTCCCGGAATGCTCCGGCCCCGTATCAGCGCGACCGTCAGGCCGGGGACGCTTCCTCTGCGGGCGCCCCTGCCGCAATCTCTTCTTTGAAGACCTCCGTAATGCTCCTCACCTTGATGCCTGCCTGTTCCAGGGCTTTCTGTATATCCACCGCCTTTGCGTCGGTCACTTTCACGACGAAGTTACTGTTCTTTGCCATCGATCAAACCTCCATGATCTCCTTTTCCTTATGCTGAAGGGTCTCTTCCACTTTCACGATGAACGAGTCCGTCACTTTCTGTATCTCGTCCTGAACCTTCTTCACCTCGTCCTCGCTGATGCTCTGTTCCTTCTCGGCTTTTTTCAGTTCTTCGATGACGTCCCGCCTGATGTTCCGGACGGCGACCCGCGCTTCTTCCGACCTCTTCTTCACGATCTTGACGAGCTGCTTTCTCCTCTCCTCCGTCAGGGGTGGGATGTTGAGCCTGATCGTCTTGCCGTCATTGCCTGGATTGATGCCGAGGTCGGACTTTTGGATCGCCTTCTCTATGACCGGTATGAGCTTCGGTTCCCAGGGCTGGATCGTGATCTGCCTGCTCTGCGGTATGCCCAGCGTCGCCACCTGCGGCAGCGGTGTCGGCGTGCCGTAATAATCGACGATGATGCCGTCCAGAAGGGCCAGGGACGCCCTGCCGGTCCTGATCCCCGAGAAATCCTTCTTCAGTGATTCGATCGCAGCGTTCATCCTGTCGTTCGTCTTTTTCCTGTATTCCTGTTTCAATTCCTGCATATCCGTTCTCCCTCTTTCAAGGATCTAAGCAGTTTCAGGGACCTTCCTGACGATCGTGCCGACCTTCTCACCGAGCATTATTTTCTTTATATTATCCGGTTTCTTGATATTAAAGACAACGATGGGAAGGTTGTTGTCCATGCACAGGGTGATGGCCGTCGAGTCCATGACCTGCAGGTTGCGCCTGAGGACGTCCAGATAGGAAATGGTGTCGTACTTCTTCGCTGACGCATCCTTCAGGGGATCGGCCGTGTAGACGCCGTCGACCCTCGTTCCCTTGATGATCACGTTGGCGCCGATCTCCATGGCCCTGAGGGCGGCCGCCGTATCGGTTGTGAAATAGGGATTGCCCGTCCCGGCGGCGAAAATGACGATCCTCCCCTTTTCGAGATGCCTGATCGCCCGTCTCCTGATATAGGGCTCCGCCAGTTCCCGCATGTCGATGGCCGACTGGACCCTCGTCTGGAGTCCGAGCTTTTCAAGGGCGTTCTGCAGTGCCAGGGCGTTGATGACTGTGGCGAGCATGCCCATATAGTCCGCCGATGCCCGCTCCATCCCCTTCAGCGACGCCTCGACGCCGCGGAAGATGTTGCCCCCCCCGATGACGACGGCGATCTGGACGCCGAGATCGAATGCCTTCCGGACCTCCTCCGCCATATACCCGACAGTGCCGGGGTCTATGCCGTAGCCGAGGTCACCCATGAGCGCCTCGCCGCTCAGTTTCAGGAGAACGCGGCGGTAGATGCCCGCCGCCGGCTTCTCAGTCCTGGAGGATCGCACGTCCATCACCTCCGAAACCCTCTGTCGGCTCCGGGCAAAGGGTCAGCTCATCGCCCGGGCCGACCGGGATTGATCACTCTTCCCGGGGCTCTGTTGTTTCTAACTTTTCGCCCAACTGGAAGCGGACGAACCGCCTGATGACGATGTTCTCTCCCAGCTTCGCTATCTTCTCCGTGATGAGATCCTTGATCTTCTGCTTCTGCTCGGGGTCCTTGACAAAGACCTGATCGAGGAGGCAGGTGTCGCTGAAATACTTGTCCAGCTTGCCCTCGACGATCTTTTCGACCACCTGGGCGGGCTTGTTCGTCACCTGCGACCGGTATATCTCTTTCTCCTTCTCGATGATGTCGCCGGGCACGTCTTCCCTCGAAACATAGAGGGGGCTGGACGCCGCGATATGCATGGCCACATCCTTGACGAGCTCCTTGAAATCGGGGGTGCGGGCGACGAAATCGGTCTCGCAGTTCACCTCGATGAGGACGCCGATCTTGTCCATATGGATATACGAACCGACATTGCCCTCCGATGCGGTCCTGCTCGCCTTTTTCGCGGCCGTCGCCAGACCCTTCTGCCTCAGCACGGTGACCGCCTTCTCCAAGTCCCCGCTGCTTTCGGACAGGGCGCGCTTGCAGTCCATGAGGCCGGCGCCGGTCTTCTCCCGCAGTTCCTTTACCATGTCAGCCGATATCGTCATTGAGTAATCTCCTCTTTCATCTCATCCCCGGCCGCCTTCACCTCCGCCGCGACCTTCTCCAGCTCCGCCTCCCTGCTCTTTTCGAGGAGGCTCCTGCCCTCTCGTATCGCCTCGGACATCTTTGCGGACAGCAGCTTGATCGCCCGGATGGCGTCGTCATTTCCGGGAATAACATAATCCACCTCGTCAGGGTCGCAGTTCGTGTCGACAACGGCGACGATCGGTATTGACAGCCGGCGCGCCTCAGCAATTGCGATGCGCTCCTTCTTCGGGTCGATCACGAAAAGCGCCCCTGGCAGCGTCCCCATATCCTTTATGCCGATGAGGTTCTTGTCCAGTTTCAGCCGCTCCTTTTCGAGCTTCGCAACTTCTTTCTTTGTGAGGACCGAGTACGTCCCGTCTTCCTTCATCGTCTCGATTTTTTTCAGTCTCTCGATGCTCTTCCTGACCGTCGTATAGTTGGTGAGCATGCCGCCGAGCCATCTGCTGTTGACGTAAAAGGAATTCGACTTCTTCGCCTCGTCGGCGATCGCGTCCTGGGCCTGCTTCTTCGTCCCGACAAAAAGGACCGGCGCTCCCGTCACCGCCACATTCCTGACGAAATTGTATGCATCCTCGATGCCTTTCACCGTCTTCTGGAGATCGACGATGTGGATGCCGTTCCTCTCGCCGAAGATGTACTTCTTCATCTTCGGATTCCAACGTTTTACCTGATGTCCGAAATGGACACCCGACTCGAGCAACTCCTTCATTGTGACAACACCCATGCTGTACTCCTCCTCTGGTTTGCCTCCGCCGTATTCCCCTTCACCCGTCTTCGCGGGACCACCGGGGAATCGCATTCAGGCGTGTGTTTTTGAATAGAAAAATTAGCATAAAGTATGCTGAATTATCAAGTGAACTCTAGATACGCCCTATCGAAAGGCGGGGCGTATGCTCCGAAAACCTTGATGCGGCGACACCATAACCGTTACGGAAGGCGACGTTTCAAGCCGATGATCGAAAAAGTGTTTACTGACACTGACACTCACACTGAAACTGTTTTTCAGAGCGCATACGCCCCGCCTTGTCATGCAACTGGGAAGACGAACCTCACAGCCGGCTGAATTTATCGAGGTCCTCGTTCTTCCCGATCAGGACGAGCAGGTCCCCGGCCGATACGGTATCGGTCGCGAGGGGGTTGAGGATCCACCGCTCCTTTTCGACTCCCCTTTCTCCCTCGGTCCTCTTAATTGCAATAACGCTTACACCATAGTTTCTCCTGAGCTGGCTTTCTCTCAGGGTCTTTCCGGCAAGCATCCCCGGCGCGGGCAGCTCGACGATACTGAAATCCGGCGAAAGCTCGAGCTGCTCGACGATGCCCGGCCTGATCAGGCTCTGGGCGATCCTGATCGCCATGTCGCGTTCGGGATAGACGATCCTGTCGACTTTGAGGTTCTCAAGAACCCTTCCGTGGAGCTGCGTGACGGCTTTTGCCACGATGTTCTTCACGCCAATCTCCTTGAGGATCATGACGACGAGGATGCTCGCCTCGATGTTTTCGCCGATGCTCACGACGGCGACATCGACGTTCTGGACGCCCACGGACCGGAGTGCCTTGTCGTCCATGGCATCGAGGACGACGGCATAAGTAACGAGGTCGGCAAGGGCCTTCACCCTCTCCTCGTCATTGTCGATGGCAATGACTTCACAGTCCATTTCAGCCAATGTTTTCGCAACGGAATATCCGAATCTCCCGAGCCCGATAACGGCATACTGCTTATTCATCCCAGGATAACCCTCCCTTCAGGGTATCTGAATCGTTCCTCTGTTTTTCTGATGAGGGCGACGCCCACTGTCAGCGGTCCCAGCCTGCCGGCGAACATGGTGAGGCTGATCATGATTTTGCCGAATGGTGTAAAGAGTGCCGAAAGGCTCCTCACCCCTCCGTCCCCGATGGAGAGGCCGACCGTTCCAAAGGCGGACGTCACTTCAAATAACGTTGAGAGGTATTTCGTGTCCTCTCCCCTGATAATGTTGAAGGTGACCACGACGACAAGGATGAAGGCAAGCGTGATGAGTAAAAAAGCCCTTGACACGACATCCTGCGAGATCCTGCGTCTGAACATCACCGTGTCCCTCCTGCTCCGGAGCGTCGCCCAGAGGGCCATGATCATGACAGCGAAAGTCGATGTCTTCACTCCTCCTCCGGTGCTGCCGGGCGACGCCCCGATGAACATGAGAATGATTGTCAGGAACAGCGTATCCAGCCGCAGCGTCGAGTAATCGACGGTATTGAACCC
This sequence comes from uncultured Nitrospiraceae bacterium, assembly GCA_963705105.1. Lineage (GTDB taxonomy): Bacteria > Nitrospirota > Thermodesulfovibrionia > Thermodesulfovibrionales > Dissulfurispiraceae > CAVPIW01. Next base: position 88,361 of record CAVPIW010000009.1, read on the forward strand.
GGCAGTCCGCGGGGTGACCGATGCGAAATAGGAGACGAGGATCTGTTCCCGGAGGGTCATCTGCCCGAAGGTAAGAGGATTGCCGAGCTCAAAGAGAAAGATGATGACCGCTCCGGCGACGATGAGGATCGCCGTCGTCGTCAGGACGACCTTTGAATGAAAGGAGAGCTTCAGGACCCTCTTCCGCGCAAAGGCATAGACATCGCTGATGACGATGAACCCGATCCCGCCCAGGATGATGAGGCTCGTGATGACGAGGTTGATGATGATGTCCCCCCGGTATTTCATCAGGTTCTCCGAGAAAGTGCTGAAACCGGCGTTGTTGAAGGCGGAGACGGCGTGGAAAAGGCCGTAGAAAAAGGCTTCACCAAGCGGATAGTCGAGAGAGAAACGAAGGCTCAGCAACAAAGCGCCGGTCAGTTCAAAGAGAACGGTGATGAGAAGCACCGCTTTGGTGAACCGTACGACACCCTCCAGACTGAGGACATTGAGGGCCTCCTTCATGATGAGGCGCTCGCCGAGCCCGATCCTCTTGCCGATCATCAGGGAGATGATCGTCGCCGATGTCATGTATCCGAGACCGCCGAACTGGATGAGGAGCATGATGATAATCTGGCCGGCTGTCGTAAATTCGTTGGGCGTATCCAGCACGATAAGACCGGTGACGCAGACTGCCGACGTCGATGTAAAGAGGGCGTCGACGAAGGATATGCCCTTCGGGGTCGAAAAGGGGAGCATGAGAAGCCCCGTTCCCGTGAGGATGATCGCAAGAAACCCGATGACGAGGATCTGGGAGGGATTGAGCTTCTTCGTCAAACCCATCGTTGTCAGTCCGTCGGGATGCTGACCATCCCGCGCCTGACGGAGTCGGCGACGCGTGCCACCCTGGCCATCTCCCTGACGTCGTGCACCCTCACGATATGGGCGCCGTTGAAGATCGAAATCGCGACGGCAGCCGCCGTGCCTTCCAGTCGCTCCGAAGGAGGGGCGTCACCGAGGATCTTTCCGAGGAAGGCCTTCCGCGATACGCCGATGACGATGGGGTGTCCCAGTTTGAGAAACTCGCCTAGGTCCCGGATGATCTGCAGGTTATGGTCGAAGGTCTTGCCGAAGCCGATGCCGGGGTCGATCATGACCATGCCGGGGGGAATGCCTGCCCTCGCGGCGATCGCGATGCTTTCCCTGAGGTATGCGGTGACCTCCGGAATGAGCGCTTCGTAGGTGGGATTCACCTGCATGACCTTCGGCTTGCCCCTGATGTGCATGACGATGACGGGCACACCGGCGCGGGCGACGACGTCCGCCATCTCCGGATCGAACCGGAGGCCGCTGATGTCGTTCACCATGGAGGCGCCGGCGTCGAGGGCCTGCCGCGCCACGTCGGCCTTGCAGGTATCGATCGATACGGGAACGGAGACGGCCCGCGAGACGGCCCTGATGACGGGGATGGTGCGCCGGAGCTCCTCGTCCCGACTCACGGGGTCGGACCCGGGCCTTGTCGATTCTCCGCCGATGTCGATGATGTCGGCGCCTTCTTCGGCGAGCCTCAGGGCATGTGCGACGGCGACTTCGCCGTCAAAGAAGAGGCCGCCGTCGGAGAAGGAGTCGGGGGTGGTGTTCACCACTCCCATGATGTGGGTCCTGGCTGTGAGGTTAAGGGAAAAGCTCCGCCATGACAGGATCACGCCCCGACGGTCCTTGCATGGGAAATGATGACATCGATCTCCTGCCCTTCAACGGTCTCCCTCTCCAGGAGCGTCTGAGCGAGAGCCTCGAGCAGGTCGACGTTCTCCTCCAGGAGCCTCTTTGCACTCTCGTAGGCGGCAAGGACGATCTCCTTGATCTCCTCGTCGATGTCCACGGCCGTCCTCTCGCTGTAGTCCTTATGCCGCGCGATCTCCCTGCCGAGAAATATCTGCTCGTCTTTCTTGCCGAAAGTCAGCGGCCCGAGCTTGTTGCTCATTCCCCACTCGGTGACCATCTTGCGGGCGAGCTCGGTAGCGCGTTCAAGGTCGTTTCCTGCGCCGGTGGTCAGGTGGTTCAGGGCGATCTCTTCAGCGGCCCGTCCCCCGAGCAGCACCCTCAGCGTCTTGATGAGAAATCCCTTCGAGTAGGTATACCGGTCGTCGATGGGCAGTTGCTGCGTGACACCGAGGGCCCGTCCCCTGGGGATAATGCTCACCTTGTGAATGGGGTCCGTCCCCGGAGTCAGTTTCGCCACGAGGGCGTGCCCGGCCTCATGATAGGCCGTATTTTTCTTTTCCTCGTCGCTCAGGACCATGCTCCTCCGCTCAACACCCATGAGGACCTTGTCTTTGGCGAATTCGAAATCCGATTTGTCGACCTTCTCCTTGGACTTCCGCGCAGCGATGAGAGCCGCCTCGTTCACGAGGTTCGCCAGGTCGGCGCCGGCGAACCCGGGTGTGCCCCTGGCGATTTTTTCGAGCTCCACATCGTCGGCAAGAGGGATATTCCTCGTGTGCACCTTCAGGATCTCGATCCGCCCTTTCACGTCCGGCGTCGGCACGACGATCTGGCGGTCGAACCTCCCCGGCCTCAGCAGGGCAGGGTCGAGCACATCGGGCCTGTTCGTGGCGGCGATAATGATGACGCCTTCGTTCCCCTCGAAACCGTCCATCTCGACGAGGAGCTGGTTGAGGGTCTGCTCCCGCTCGTCGTGGCCGCCGCCGAGTCCCGCGCCGCGGTGCCTGCCGACGGCGTCGATCTCGTCGATGAAAATGATGCAGGGAGCGCTCTTCTTCGCCTGGTCGAAGAGGTCACGGACACGGGATGCGCCGACGCCGACGAACATCTCGACGAAGTCCGAACCGGATATGGAGAAAAAGGGGACGGCCGCCTCTCCGGCGATGGCCTTCGCGAGGAGTGTTTTCCCCGTTCCCGGCGGTCCCACGAGGAGCACCCCTTTCGGTATCTTCCCGCCGAGCTTCGAAAACTTCTGGGGAGATCGGAGGAATTCGATGATCTCCTCCACTTCGAACTTCGCCTCCTCGATGCCCGCCACGTCAGCAAAGGTCACCTTCACGGCCTTGTCCGACACGAGCTTCGCCTTCGCCTTGCCGAAGGACATCGCCTTGTTGCCGCCCATCTGCATCTGCTTCATGAAGAATATCCAGACGAGCACGAGGAAAATGATCGGTCCCCAGGAAAAGAAGAAATTGATGTACCACGGGTTCTGGTCCGGCGGCTTGGCGGTGATCTTGATGTTCTTGTCCCTCAGGTCCTTGACGAGATCGGGGTATGTGGCGGCATAGGTTCTGAATTTCGTGCCGTCCTTGAGCTTCCCCTGGATTTGGTTCTCCTTGATGACGACGTCCTCCACCTCTCCCGCTTCCACCTTGGTCATGAATTCGGAAAAAATGATCTCTTTTTCGCTTTTCGGCGGCGTGTTGAACAGGTTGAAGAGCAGGAGCATCGCCATACCGATGACGAGCCAGACGAAGAGGCTCTTGTACATGGTGTTTTTCGGGTTCATAGCCTCAGTATTTTAACATATTTTCTTTCAGCATCTCCTGCTGAATTTTGATGAGATCGAGGTTCCCCTTTTCCGCGAGGGAGAGCATGACGTCGAGCTGGGGCAGTGAGAACGGTGTCGTTTCGGCGGTCCCCTGGATCTCGACGAAGTGGCCGCTGCCCGTCATGACGACGTTCATGTCCACCTCTGCGGCCGAGTCCTCGGCATAGCAGAGGTCGAGCCGTGGTTCGCCGCTGACGATGCCGACACTGACGGCGGCGAGATGATCACGTATGGGGTTCCTCGCTATCGCGCCCCGCTTCAGCGCCTGGCGGAAAGCGTCGCTGAGGGCGATGAAGGCACCGGTGATCGAGGCGGTCCTCGTGCCTCCGTCGGCCTGGATCACGTCGCAGTCGACCCAGGCCGTGCGCTCGCCGAAGGCCGTGAGGTCGACGACGGCCCGGAGCGCCCTGCCGATGAGCCTCTGGATCTCCTGGGTCCGTCCGCCGAGACGGCCCGACGTCGCCTCCCGCATCGTCCGCGTGTGCGTTGCACGGGGGATCATGCCGTATTCGGCCGTCACCCAGCCCCTCTTCTGATCTCTCATAAAGAAGGGGACCTTTTCCTCGATCGTCGCCGTACAGATCACCTTCGTGTTGCCGATCTCGATCAGCACCGATCCTTCGGCATACTGTATGTAGTTCCTCGTGACCGACACCTTTCTCAGTTCATCGTTCTTTCTTCCGTCAGGCCTCATGATCCCTCTTTTCCTTTCAGTTTGATCGACAGCACGTCTCCCATCCTCTGTTCCAGGAACCGCTCACCGACGACGGCGAATTTTTCAGGCGAGTCGGTGACGAAGAACCTCCTGGCCGGGCGCTCCTCCGACCGGTTTTCCAACCCCGCCCCGGCGAGCACATCACGGACGACCCGCGCCGTCTCGACGGCTGAATCGATCAGGGCCACATCACCCAGCACCTCCTGAATGACCTTCTTCAGCAGGGGGTAGTGCGTGCATCCGAGAACGATGGCATCGATGCCGATCTCCTTCAGATGTGCAAGATAACGCTCCGCCACCATCGTCGCAATGGGACCGTCCGTCCACCCCTCCTCGACGAGGGGAACGAAAAGAGGGCAGGGCTTTGCAACGACCTCTATGTCCGCGTCGATCGCCTGGATCGCCCTGATATAGGCGCCGCTCCTGATCGTCGCCTCGGTGCCGATGACCCCGACCCGCTTGACCTTCGTCCTTGCCGTCGCAGTCTTCGCGCCCGGCTCGATCACACCGATGACGGGAATGGGGACCCGCTGGCGGATCTCCTGCAGGCAGATGGCCGACACGGTGTTGCAGGCCACAACGAGGAGCTTGATGTTCTGGCTCAGCAGAAAGTCGGTGCACTCGAACGAATACTGGGTCACCGTGTCCGCCGACCTCGTGCCGTAGGGAACCCGTGCCGTGTCGCCGAAATAGACGATGCCCTCGTACGGCAGGATACTGCTCACCTCCTTGAAAACGGTGAGTCCGCCGATACCCGAGTCGAAGATGCCGACGGATTGATCCCTGACATCCCGGCCCACTCCTATCCCCCTCCCTGTTTCACCGTCTCACGGAGCGGGTGAAGGGCGAAGAAATGTCCGCCGATGCTTTCGACCTCTTCTCCTTCGATCAGTATCTTGACGTTTTCCATACCCGTGACATTCGACGCAAGGGTGTCGAGCATCGATTTGAGGAAAAAAAACTCGTCCGCCGCATCACCCCGGAAGTGCCGCCTTATGTCGTCCGAGAGGTTCACATAGAGCATGCCCTCGCTGTCACGATATATGCCGAGCACCTTCGTGTCCCGCATCCCCTCGCGGAGCCCTTTCAGGTACTCCGAGAGCACGGCTTCCGCCATCTTGAGAGGATGCTGATGGGCTCTGACGGTCGCGACAGTGGCGGAAACGCCGCCGTCGGCGGGCAGGAATATGCGCACCGAGACGGTGTCGGCCGCCCCCGGTGCAGGAGCTTTCGCCTGCCCCGCGTCCTCCCCGGGCGCCTTTGAGACAGGGGACTCATCGTCCTGGCCGAAATAGTACTTCGTCGCCACCCATCCGGCGACGACGGCTGCGACGAGCACAACGGCTGCGATCAGGACAGTCCTGACGCTGATGCCGTTCTTCTGTGGTCCTTTTCCCGATGTGTTCATCGTATCTTTACAATACACGAGGCACCGGAAAAAATCGATCAGGCGGGGTCAGAGGGAACTCGCGATCGCCTGTATGAGCCGGGCTTTCGCCGCCTCGTCATACTTGAAAAGGTCCGGAGAGGGCAGTTCGATGAGAAGGGCCGGGGTCTGCACCCGGCTCAGCATCGGCAGGGGCAGCTTCTCCTGCCGCACCGTCAGGTTGAGGTCGCGCTTGAGGTTTTGCACGATGTTGCCGGTGACCGTCGTTTCAATCCCCCTGCCCGCGGCCGTCTTCGTCTCCTGGCGCTCGTTTGCGGCCTCGCCGCCATCGCCTGCAGGCGCCGTAAAGACGACGACATCGCCCCTCCGCGAGAGATGGAGGCTGATGACCATGTCAGGCGCCGCCCTGCGCACCAACCGGATCCTCTCCTTGAGGGGGAGTCTCTGGTCTCCCTTTCGGGTCAGCTGGACGCGCTTCCCCTTTTTCGTCAGGGCCTGGGAAAGGTCTTTCGAAAGGGCAAGTACGAGGTTTTTTTCCATGAAACCCTCACCCTGGAGGCCGTGGTCGACCCCCCCGTGGCCGGCGTCGATGACGACAGTTTTCGGCGAAGGCGGCGCTTCGGGCTGCGGCGGAGCAGCGGCGGGCTTTTCCGGCTGTGCCTGCTGGGGAGGCTGGACGGGCGCCCCGGTATAGACATCGATGACGAGCCTCGGCGGCGTCGTCAGTCTCGACACGGAATGGGTGCTCATTTGGTTAAACATGATCGTGCACCTGTCCTCGGAGGCGATGATCGTGACGCCGGGCCCCATTTCCGTCTGCACATTTTTTCCGAGGGGACCTTTCCTTTCGGTCATGAATTCGACGGGCCGCGGGAAGATGACCTGGAGAACCGGTCCTGTCATGCGTTTGACCGACGCCTGCTGTGTCACGCTGTCGGAAGCGATGAAAACAATGCGGACGAAATCCACGTGGCGGCCCGTCCGGACGATGACACGGTTGTCCTCCTGGGCGGCGGCCCCTCCGGCAAGGAGAGCGAAAATGCAGAGCGATACTTTTACGGCATAAAAAGACGGGGCAAAGTGCCTCAACGCCTTGCCGATAGCGACATTGATCATTCTAAGTTCGTGTATCAGGATTTCGTCCTTTGTGGCATCGACCGTCTGCCTGAAATGGTCTTTATGCGAAGGCAAAGGTGTCGCAGCACCAGGGCTATCCGGCACCTTCGCCACGCCTTTTGGGAGGGCTTGTGCAACAATGCGGTTGAAACATCATGAAAAGGCAGGGCTTCGTACCTCAAAATCTTTTCGGATCAGACATTGATTATTCCGGTTATGCCGGGTGTTCAGAAAGCATACACAATGATTCCGCTATCTTTCAAGCTCGATGGATTGGAAAAAAGTCGTCATCCCCGGCAAAGCCTGTCCCCGCGGATAGTAAGCGGGAAGCAGGTATCCGGACCGCAGGAAAGGGACTCAAAATGCCGCATTCCCGTCTGCACGGGAATGACGGACAAGCATCTGTCAGGCTTTCTTGCGAGGTTGTCATGCTTGCAAAAGGAGAGCGGATTCGATTACAATTGAAATTGAGACTTAATCTCATTTGATTTTTGAATCGGATCGTAAGGACAGGGCGAAAATGCCACGACAGAAGCCATTGATGGAAAACGAACCATTCCTTCACTCACACTTGCACTCTCACAGGCACTGACGCTGCTATGGTGACGGAACAGGCCCAGAAGGCGCAGAAAACGAAGAAGCATGCCCCCAATCTTGAGAAGATCGCCCTCGTCGGCAATCCGAACGTCGGCAAAAGCGCCATCTTCGGGCTTCTGACGGGCAAATACGTCGCCGTCTCGAACTACCCCGGCACAACCGTCGAGGTGACGCAGGGCAACCTTTCCCTCGATCACCACCGCATCGTCCTCATCGACACTCCCGGCGTGAACAGCCTCATCCCCATGAGCGAAGACGAGAAAGTGACCCGTGACATCCTCCTCATCCAGGCGCCGTCCGCAGTCCTGCAGGTGGCCGACGCGAAAAACCTCAAAAGGTCCCTCCTCATCACGCTCCAACTCATCGAGATGGGCCTGCCTCTCATCCTCGACCTCAACATGATCGACGAGGCCATGGACAAGGGGATCACCATCGATCTTCAGGCACTCAGAAAAGAGCTCGGCATCGATGTCGTCAGCACCATCGCCCCCCAGCGCAAGGGAATCAAAGAGCTGAGGGAGGCCATCGTGACGCCGCGGCGATCGTCTCTGACGTTCACCTACCATGAAACCATCGAGGCCCATGCGGCAAAGATCGCCCGTCTCCTGCCCCAGACGAACATTTCGAAGCGCTCCGTCGCCCTCATGATCCTGTCAGAGGACGAAAGCCTCGGGGACTGGCTCAAAGCGCACGTCCGGCGCGATGTCCTCGCCCGGATCGAACAAATACGGGATGATTGCAAACTGAAGCTCAAAGAGAACATCGGCTACCTGATCAACAGGACGCGCATCGCCGTCGCCGGGGAGATCGCCGGTAAGTTAATCGAGAAAGCACCACCCGCGGGCGGGCAATTCCTCGTGCAGCTCGGCCGCCTGAGCATGCATCCCCTGTACGGCATCCCCATCCTTGTCGCCGTTCTCTTTGCGCTCTTCCAGTTCGTGGGCGTCTTCGGCGCCGGCGTCCTCGTCGACTTCTTCGAGGACACGATCTTCGGGCAATACCTGAACCCTGCGATCACAAAACTGGTCGAGGTTATCGTCCCCGCGGGGCTCTTCCGGGAGCTCCTCGTCGGCGAATACGGCCTCTTCACCGTCGCCCTGACATACGCCATCGCTATCATACTGCCGATAACGGCGACCTTCTTCGTCGCCTTCGCCATCCTCGAAGACAGCGGGTATCTGCCGAGGCTCGCCATCATGAGCAACAGGATATTCAACCTGATCGGGCTGAACGGCAAGGCCATCCTCCCCATGATCCTCGGCCTCGGCTGCGGCACCATGGCCGTCATGACTTCGCGCATCCTCGAAACGAAGAGGGACCGGATCATCACCACCTTCCTCCTCGCCCTCGCCATTCCCTGTTCCGCCCAGATGGGGGTGGTCCTCGGCATGCTGAGCCTCGTTTCCGTAAAGGCGACCTTCGTCTGGATGGGCAGCATCCTCTCTATCCTCTTCTTCGCCGGATTCCTCGCATCGAAACTCGTCAAAGGAGAACGGACGGAGTTCTTCCTCGAGATCCCCCCGATCAGGAAGCCCAACGTCATGAACATCCTCGTCAAGACCGTCGGCCGGATCGAGTGGTACCTGAAGGAAGCCGTTCCGCTCTTCATGCTGGGCACCTTCATCCTCTTCGTGCTTCACAAGTTCGACCTCCTGACCCATCTCGAAAACTGGGCGTCGCCCGTCGTCGTCCACTTCCTCGGCCTTCCCGCAAAGACGACAGAGTCCTTCATCCTCGGCTTCCTGCGGAGGGATTACGGGGCCGCCGGCCTTTTCGTCATGGCGCAGCAGGGGCTGCTGAATCCCGTGCAGACCGTCGTGAGCCTCGTCACGATCACCCTCTTCGTGCCCTGCCTGGCGAACTTCTTCATGATCATCAAGGAGAGGGGGGTGATGACGGCCCTCTGGATCATCGGGATCGTCTTTCCCGTGGCGATACTCTTCGGGGGCCTCCTCAACTGGGTGCTTCTTTCATTGGGGGTAAGCCTGTGAGCGGAAAAGTCATGGCCCTGCCGCGCGACCAGTTCAGAGACTTCGCCGCGAAGAGGGGACTCAAGCTTACGAAGGAACGGAAAATGATTCTCGACGAGATCCTCGACACGCAGAGCCACTTCGATCCCGAAGGCCTCTTCGTCCGGCTCCGGGGAAAGGGGTCGAAGGTCTCCCGGGCCTCGGTCTACCGCATGATCCCCCTGCTGCTGGAGAGCGGCATCATCGCAAAAGTGGAGAGGACGGACAAGCATGCACACTATGAGCGTGTCCTGGAGGGCTCCCACCATGATCACATGATCTGCCTGGGCTGCGGCGCCGTCATCGAGTTCTACTCGGCGCCTCTCGAAAGGCTCCAGGAACAAATCTGCAGGCGGGAGCGGTTCATCGGCCTCCGCCACAGCCTCGAAATCTTCGGTTATTGCGGGCAATGCGGCGATGCCCGCGGAGCGCCGTAGGAGAGGGGAGTGGAGAACGTCCTCCTCCTCATGTTCCTCGCCTTCGCCCTGAATGTCCCCTTCGGATATCTCAGGGCACGCTCGCGCAAGTATTCATTCCGCTGGTTCCTCTGGATCCACCTGCCCGTCCCCTTCGTCATCCTGAGCAGGCTCGCGACGTCGACGGATTACAGGATCATCCCCCTCCTCCTCATCGCTTCGCTGGCTGGACAATTCCTGGGCGGAAGGATAGAATGAACCTTATCGTTGCATACGCTTTCCGAAAAGGCGGGGTGTATGCGCTGAAAACCTTGCTGCGGCGACACCTGTATCAAAACGAGAGATGAACTATACGCCAATGGTCGATGACACAAAGAGTGGAATCCTGACACACGAAGCTGACAAGGCGTATCGTCGCCTTCAGCAAGGCTTTGAGGCGCTTCGCCCCGCCTTTTCATGCAACAGAACGGTGAATTGATATGATTTCGAGTTACCTCGTCCGCCCCGGTCACATCGAACTGCGCGAAATCCCCACACCTGTCCCGTCCCGGGGAGAGGTGCTGGTCCGCGTCAGGGCCGCACTGACCTGCGGCACCGATCTCAAGGCCTTCCTGCGGGGACATCCCCTCATCCCGATGCCGGGCCCCTTCGGCCACGAATACGCCGGCATCGTCGCCGCCGCGGGAAAGGGCGTGCGGCGTTTCAGGGAAGGAGACGAGGTGATGGGAGTGCACACTGCCCCCTGCCGTGCCTGCATGTACTGCCGGAAGGGGCTCTACAACCTGTGTGAGCACATCATGGAAGACAAGGTCCTCGGCGCATTTTCCGAATACATCCTCCTGCCCGAAGGAATCGTCCGGCAGAACCTCTTCCCGAAGCCCGCGGCCCTGCGCCATGAAGAGGCGGCGTGTCTCGAGCCGCTGTCCTGCGTGGTCCACGGCATGGAAGGGACCAGGATCAGGCAGGGAGACTATGCCTTTGTCATCGGCACGGGGGCCATCGGGCTGCTCCACCTCCTGCTCCTGAAAAACCTCGGCGCCCGGGTCATCGTGACGGGACTGGAAGAGGACCGCCTCGCCCTCGCCCGCGAACTCGGGGCTGACGACATAATCCCGCCGATGCCGCCGAAGGACCTGGAAGAGGCCGTGAAGGCCGTCTCGGGCGGTCCCGGCTGCGACGCCGTCTTCGAGTGCACGGGCCAGCCCGATGTCTGGCAGAACGCCGTGCATTATGTGCGGCGGGGGGGGACTGTTGTCCTCTTCGGCGGCTGCAGGGAGGGGACGTCCGTCACCTATGACACATACCGCCTCCACTATGACGAACTCACCATCAGGGGAGCGTTTCACTACACGCCTGCAAATGTCAGGAAAGCCCGGCAATTCCTGCTGAACGGACTGGCCGTTTCCCGGCTCATCAGCGGCGCCTGTCCGCTCGCTGAGCTGCCCGCCGCCTTCGGTAAACTGAGCAGGGGGGAAGGGGTCAAATATGCCGTGCTTCCTTAAGGGCTTCGGCCGTGCCTGTCTCGCGGCGCTCCGGGCGGCACTGCCCGCGCTGCTCTTCCTTTTTACACTTCTCCCGCCCGCCCAGGCGATAATCCCCGGCGTCGTTGCGCAGCAGAGGCAGGCCGTCGTGGCCGTATCGGTCCACAACAAACAGGGCGGGGAAGTCCTTTCACGGCCCGGCTTCATCATCGAGGGAACGGGCGTCATCATAGCAGGCTGTCCTGTTGTCGCCCGGTGGTTCGATTCCGGCAACGCCATCTATGTGAAGACTGCCGAGGGGCTGATCTATCCGATCGAATCGCTCATCTCCGAGCGGTGCGGCCGGAATATGGCCCTGCTGTCGGTCCGCGGGGCCGCCCTGCCGAAGGTAAGGCTCGCGTCGAACTACAAGGCGAAGAAAGGGGCCCGCGTCTTCATCGCATCTTTCCGCCCGGGAAAGGATGACGTCACGGAGGGCACGATATCCGAAGTCCACAAGACCGGCGGATCCTTTGACCTGTCCTTTTCCGTCCCGCCGGAGAGGAGCGGCAGCCCCCTCTTTAATGAAAGGGGCGAAGTCATCGGCATCGTCGCGGTGACGCCCGGCAAGGGCGGCGTGGCGGCCGTCACGGTCGTCCCCGTCTCTGACATCATCGCAGAGATAAAAGCTCACAGCCAGGCCATCGCCAAAATAGCCCGTCTCCGCCAGCTCTACCCTCCTCCGCCTCCCCAGGCCCTGCCTGATGAAGTGCCTGCCAGGGAAGTGACGGAGGAGATGCCGAGTGACCCCCGGTCGCTGTTCCTGAGGGGATGCGCCCTCGAAGATACCCGCAGGTACACGGAAGCCATCGAATCATTCAGGCGGGCCATTGCGTTGAGGCCGGACTTTGCCGAAGCCCATGTCCAGCTCGGTGTCACGTACTATAAGCTCGGGCGGTACGAAGATGCGATCGCGGCGTATTACGAAGCGCTCAGGCTCAAACCGGACGACCAGTCCGTCTACATCAAGATCGCCTCGTCCCATATCATCCTTGAACAGCACAACTTGGCGATCTCCGTACTCAAGCAGGCCCTGTACCGTTTTCCCATGAGTCCCGACCTGCACTTTCAGCTCGGCCTGGCGTACCACCTCAACAACGAGCGGGCCGAGGCCTTCCTCGAATACGCCGCCCTCAAGAAGATCAATCCCAAGATGGCCGAACGCCTGCTCGACCTGCTGAACTGAGACGCACAGGATAGCGGCGCAAAGCGTCTCAGGGTCCTGCTAATAGCGGCAATGCTCCTCCGGGAAGGCAGATATGGTTCAACGCCTTTCCAATGCGATGATAAGACATCTCAGGGTGTTCAGCGCCTGTTGCCTGACGGGCTTGTGGTATCAACAGACACGGCAAAGGGTGGTCTGGGGATGAACAAGGTATCTTAGCGGAAAGGCCTTTCACCACATCAGCCTTCCCGCCCGCATGTTCTCGGCCTTGTTCTAAACTGACGACTGCCGGATTATGACTCTTGTGGCGCGATTGCTTGCTTCTTTTTCGTTTTTCTGCTGCCGCTCATGATGTTCAATGTTTCGACAAAAGCGGAGAAAGCCATGGCGAAGTAGATGTAGCCCTTGGGAAAGTGGAATTCCAGCCCCTCCGCGACGAGCGTCACTCCCACCATGAGGAGGAAGCTCAGGGCGAGCATCTTCAGGGACGGATGGCGGAGGATGAAGGCGCCGATCGTCCTGGACGAAAAGAGCATGAGGAGCATGGCGATGATGATTGCCGTGATCATGACCCCCAGTCGCTGCGCCATGCCGATGGCGGTGATGACCGAGTCGAGGGAAAAGACGATGTCGAAGAGGACGATCTGCGTGATCACCGCGGCGAAGGACGTCTTCAGCGTGCGGTGCACCTCCTTGCCCTCCGGCTCGAAGGCGTTGTGGATCTCGTGCGTGCCCTTATACAGCAGGAAAAGTCCTCCACCGACAAGGATGAGGTCACGGACGGAGAAGTCTCTGCCGATCAGTGAAAAGAGCGGCGCCGTCAGACCGGCGAGCCAGGCGATACTCAGCAGCAGCAGCAGCCGTGTGATGAGCGCGAGACTCAAACCCGTCATGCGGGCGGTCTGCTGCCTCTCTGCGGGCAGTTTGTTCGCAAGAATCGAAATGACGACGATATTGTCGATGCCGAGAATGATCTCCAGCGCCGTCAGCGTAATCAGGCTCGCCCATAACTGGGAATCGAAAATCCAATCCATATATGCCTCCTAATAGTTCATCCTGCACAAAAAAAGCGAGAGTCGTCAGCATGACACCGGGTCATGCTGAAGCTCTCGCTTACTGGTCTGATTTCAGCCAATGACAAGGCCAGGTGTTCCCACCGGCATGTTGACCCTGCCTGAATAGCTACTCCGCTTCAGCAGAGAAATTTTACCAGTCTTTCCCCGTTCAAATCAAGCCGGGACGTGAACCGCCACGGACGACACACCTTGCAGTTTCATGGAAAAGGCAGGGATGAAACGGACCTGCTCTGGGAGAGATATTTCACTTCCCGGCAAGTTCTTTCAGGGCAGATTTGTACTGTGAGATAAAATCCGGTGCACGCCGTTGTTCGCTTCAACGATATACTTCCTTTCTATGGCCAACCTTCACGACCCATACCGTAAGCTCTCTGTCTTGAATGGAATAGACAATTCTATACCGACCCTGACGAATACGGTATCTCTCTTTGCCTGTCAGTTTTTCGTGCCCCTGTGGTCTGGGGTCTTCGGCCAGAGCCTCTATGCGACGAAGGATCTTTCGGAGGTCTTTCTTCGGTATGGTGCCAAAATCTTTTTCAACCGACTCTTTGAAATAGACCCTATATTCGGCCATCTTTCTTTAGTTTCTTAACCATTTCGTCATAACTGATCAACGGTTCTTTAGCCCTTTCTTCAAATGCCGTAATGTCCTCAGCGTCTTCCGCCAGAGCTTCCCTAACGGCGTCGTTGACAAGTTCGGATACTGACCGGGATGTCTCTACTGCTTTTAGTCTCAAAGCCTTATGTAGATCCGGGTCCAAGTATACTGTAGCCCTTCTGGCTGCTGTTGCCATGATATCACCTCCACTGTGGCTAAGTAACTATAGCATTAAGACGCTATGACGTCAAAGAACGGTCTTTCTTGAAAGCGAACGCCACGCATCACCGGTGCCGCGGAGCGGCATCCACGTGCATGCGCTTGTTCGGCACCTCCTGCTCGATGAGGTGTCCCGTCTCAACCTTTCTCCATTGCTTTTGCCTTCGCTCCGGCAGTCCAGATCCGATAACGCACCTCAACGCCTTCGGGTACATAGACCACGATGGGCAAACGGCTGTTGTATCGGATGAGATAGGGATCACCGCCAAGCGTGATAAACCGGGCCACTTTCGGCGCGTTTGGATCGATTGCCATAAGCGTGCCTGCCATCGGCCCAAGCTTGCTGACAATGTAACGTGGGAATCCCCACCCCTGGATGGTTTCTTCCTCGATTGTCCCGCCGAAGAAGTAATTGTTCTTCTCGTCAACGTGAACTGTCTTTCCGACGATCAGCTCCACTTTGAAAGCGGATTCGTCATCTTGTGTCGGAAGTTGCAAGACATATCGAACCTTGCCCTGATCCGCTGGGGGAAACGCCTTCATGTTGTCCTTCGCGTAGGCAGGCAACATTGAAGAGAGTAGCAAGACTGCAATCAATGAACACATCTTTTTCATGTTATCTCCTCATGCCGAACATTACTCTTTAGTTGCCGACTGCTTTTTTTCACATCATATCGAAAATGCGAGGGCGAGTCAAGCAAAAGACAGGTTTTCGGGCATTCTGGGGACAGAGCAGCCGTCTTATATGACCGAAAAGGTATATTATACGGTCATAACAACGAGAATTTATTATTCCAGGATTGTCTGTCTCAAGCGACGATCATGTGCCTTATTCCTCTCCGGGATAATGGAAAGACCTGAGGCTCTTCTTTTCGGAAATGTGCGCTTTGTCGGCGAGCACCTTTTCCTTTGCCCTCTTGGAGCGTTTCCGTTTCTGGCGCCGGATCTTCTCGATCCGCTGCCGCTCGGCGCTCTCCTCTCCTTTCCGGATTTCCTCAATCTTGTTCGTCAGGAGCACCCGTGCCCGGTAACGGTTCAGGCCCTGCGAGCGCTCTTCCTGGCACTTGACCTCGAGGCCCGTCGGCCGGTGCTTGAGGTAGACGCAGGTCGAGACCTTGTTGACGTTCTGTCCTCCCCTGCCCCCGGAACGGACAAAACTCTCCTCGATGTCCTCCTCACGGATGTCCAGGGACTCCATCCTCTCCCTGAGGGACTTTTCCTTCGCCTCTGAAACCGGGAATATGCTCATGTATGTGCTCCCTCGTATCTCTATGTATGAATAGGCGGGAATGACGTTGATGTCGTCATTCCTGCGCACCCCGCAGTGCCATAACAGGGTCTGCAGCGCACTTCAATGCCTGACGGCACTGTTCCGAATCGATGACTAAAGAAAGATGAACGCATAGGGTTGAAATACGTTCGGACAATCCTGAGACAAGATTGTAAGGGCCTTGGCGATTCTTGCCGGTTGATTGCCCGGGTAAGATCGGGGGATTATGATGATGCCATGGTGAGGGCGGCCTTCATGAAAATAGTACTCCGTGAGCATAAGGAAATCGTTTCGGTTGCGGGTCATGACACAGCGCCCCTGACGGGCAGCCTCATCAAGCACCTCCTGATCTTCCGCGCCGGACAGGCCGATCTCTCTGACATGAACAGCGTCGACACCTTCGGCTCTCAGGATAACGGCAATTTCATCACTTAAATCCTCATCGACAAGGACCTTCACCGGCCTTTGCCTCCCGGCAGAGAGAACCGGGTCCCAACTGTTTCCGGCGTAATGGCCTCATTGCTTTGTATGAGCTCGTCGATTTCTTCCGGGTAGGACCGGTAGTAGTTGAGCGCTGCAATGAGTTGTCTTTCCGTAAGGTGGGGCAGGGCCTTCCTGAGCGCCTCCGCATCCTTGCCGACGATGTGATATTCGTAGATGACTTCCCAGACCTCGACGCCCGTACCGGCGATACGGGCACGCCGTCCCGAAACACCCTCCGAAAAAATGACGCCCGGACAACGACGCATTTTCAGGGCCTCTTCGAGCAGTTCGTTGGCGATCGCATTGGCAGTCTTGTTTTTCCTGATGCTCTCGATTTCCCGAAGTATCGGTTCTTTGATGCGGAAACTGCGTTGGATTGTCGACATGGCGAAACCTCTTGTCACTTTATGTATTACATTATATCACAAGCTGGGCTGAAAGAGGTTCCGGCAACTGAGTCTTAAGCTTTCAAATCTCCCGTCACCTTGAGGTCAGGGAGCCCTCCCGAGACGGTAGAACACATACGGTCCGATGAGCGTCCATAGCGGGATGAGCACCCAGACGCGGCCGACGAAAATGTTGTAGTCGTAAAGCACTGTGCTCCAGGGATTGCCCGCAATGAAACGGACCATGACAATCTCGAATGCCAGCGTCATAACGAGCCACATGAACCCGATCTTCCAGGCCTCCCCGGACGACCGGATGGGCCAAAGCGACGCCAGCAGCCTGAAATAGAAAGCGAATAGGATCAGGAGGATAACGGTCGAGATCTGATGAGCCGGAAGGTAGCCCACGTATGGCTTGTACAGCATGTCCCGCAGCCCCCCGTTGAGCACCGCCAGGACCATCATGCCGAACCAGCCCAGGAAATACCTGCGCATCACCTGTTTCATTCCTGTCACTCGAAAATCACATGTTCCATGGCCTTTTCAAGTCTCCTCCCTCTCATGCCGACCGCACGAAGGTCAGTCACCCTCCTTTCGGCCCGGGCAGTCAGAATTCTTCTCACCGTCTCCGGCCCGATCCCGGGGACCCTGAGCAACACCTCCCTGTCTGCGGTGTTGATCCTGACGGGAAAGAACTCGGAATGCCCCTCGGCCCAGATATCCTTCGGGTCCCTGTCGAGACGCAGATTCCCCTGCCCGTCGAGCGGAATCTCCCCTGCAGAGAAGCCGTATTTCCTGAAGAGAAAGTCGGCCTGGTAGAGCCGGTGCTCGCGCATGAACGCATCTTCGCCGACCCGCGTGAACCATCGCTCGCCGGGGATGTCCGGCTCGCCCAGCCCCTTCTGGTAGGCCGAGAAGTAGACGCGTTTGAAGTTCAGGTTCCCGTAAAGATCCGACATGCTCCCGATGATCTCGCCGTCCGTCTCGTCTGCGGCGCCGACAATGAACTGTGTCGTGCACTTCACGCGCGAGAACCTGTTGCCCCTGCCGGTAAGTTTCCCCATGAGCCTGAGGGGGCGGACGATATCGTTCACGTAGTCTTTCCTGTTCGAAAGCAGGTCGAAGTGCCTTTTGGCGGGAGTCTCGATGTTCAGCGACACTGCCGTGGCGAGCGAGAGGGCATCCTCTATGGCGCCGTCGGAGGCGCCGGGGATGATCTTCAGGTGGATGTAACCCTTGAACCGGTGACGATACCTCAAGCTCCTGGCGACGGCATTGATGCGCTCCATCGTATATTCGGGGCTCCTCATGACCGCCGAACTGAGAAAGAGCCCGAAGGCCCTCTTCCGACTCAGGTATTCGAGAAAGACCCGGGCCACCTCTTCCGGTTCAAGCGCACACCGTTTTATATCGGCTTTTGAGCGGAGGGGGCAGTACTTGCAGTCGTTGATGCAGGCGTTCGAAAGGAGGGTTTTCAGGAGGACCGAGTATCCGCCCTGGGGAAGGGCAACGGGATAGAGCCACTTCCCGTCCTGTCCCCTCGACCTCCGGTCATCGTCCCTCGTGCCGCAGGCACAGGCGAGGTCATAGCGGGAGTCATCCGAAAGAATCTTGAGTTTTTCGATCGTCTCCATGGCACATCCCCTTCCGTCAGCAGATGAGGTATACCCCCCTGCTGAGGTCGTCGCAAAAGACCCTGATGTCCGCAAACTCCCTCTCGATGACTTCCCGGACCTGCTTCCTTACGTGCGCGATCGTCTGCCCGCGTTCGAGGATGATTCGGGCAGAAGCCATCTGCGGCCGATCGATAGGGGTACCGATGCGGCTGAGCAGCAAAACGGAGACTTCCCTGATACCTTCGACGGATCCATAAATCTCTTTCGCGATCTTATGGGCGAGCACATTATAGATTTTGCCGACGTGGCTCACGGGATTCTTCCCCGCTGCCGCCTCCGTCCCCAGGGGCCTGCTGACGGAGATGATGCCGTTGACGCGGTTTCCCCTTCCAACCTGGCCGGAGTCTGCGTCTTCTGAGGAGGTGCCTGTCAGTGTCAGGTAGACGCCGCCCAGTCCCCGTTTTCTCTCATCGAGAGCGTTGTAGTGCACAGCCTGTTTATCGAATCCGCCGGCCCGCCCGACAAAGCCCCTTATCTCTTCCAGCACCCGTTCCTTCCGTCCGAAATACTCCTCTTCAGACCCGATGAACCGCGCGATGAGCGGCATGGCGACGGTCACATCGAGACGTTTCCCCACCCTGAGGCCCATCACCTTCACGTCCTCCCCCGTTTCAGGGAATGCCTCTTTGAAGGCCCGCGCGTTCAGATGCCGTTCGAGATCGAGGACGATCTGTTCCGTCGGGGTCAGCGGATAGTATCCCACCGCCGCCGAGGTGTCGTTTGCGCCCAGCACCTGACCCTGCCGGCTGAAGATGTCGCTCAGCTCCTCGGAACCGGGCGAGAGCACGACCCGGTAATTGACACCCCTTTCCGGATCCACGAAACGGAGGTGCCTGTGCAACCAGTCCTTTGCCGCGGTGACGGCGATGTCTGCGACGGGAATCTCCTTGCCCGCGGCAGTGAACGTCGCCCTGTCGCCGATGATCAGCTCCATGGGACTGACGATCCTCCCGCCGCCGAAATGACGCTCGACGGACCCTGCAGCGAGAAGACCCTTGTCGATATTGTGGTGCAGGATCGTCCCGAAAGCCTCCCGGTAGGCGGCGCAGAGGGCGACCGAAACGGCATCCATAATGGAGTCGCACATCGTGTCCGGGTGGCCGATGCCCTTCCGCTCGACGATCTCCACCTTTCCGGCGGCGACGGGTCTTCCCCTGGTGCTTTCGATGACGATCATGGCTTCAGTTTATCATACTTGTCCGCCCTGCCTCTCGACTTCCCGACGGGGTATCTCAGCTCATTCTGCCTGATCTTGTCTTTGACGGCGGCGGCGAGATCTATGCCGAGGTCATGGGACAGGAGGAGTATGTAGATGGCAATGTCCGCAATTTCTTCTTTCACCCTTGCCATACCCTCACCGGCCAGGTGCGCCTTCACTTCGTCATCGGTCTTCCACTGAAAGACTTCAAGCAGCTCGGCAGCCTCGAGGACGACGGAGACGGCGAGGTCCTTGGGACGATGAAACTGCTCCCAGTCCCGCTCTTTGCGGAACTGCAGGAGCATATCCGTCATTTCCCTTATATCGCTCATCACTCGTGTCCGAAACAACTAACAGCGAGACCGTGAAAACGAGGATAGGGTTTGGTTTCTGAAGCAAAATTCACGGGTAACGTGAACGGCGGCGGGAGTCGAAGGCGCAAGCCGCAGCGGGAGCCGCACAGTGTACCGGAGAAAGCAAAGGGTTTCATAACAAAGGCATACACATGAAAAGAGGGAGTTTATTTTGCGAAGAAATCATGCCCTATCCTCGTGTCAGATTATTTTGGACACCAGTGATCGCTCATCAGAAAAGAAGAGCCCGGGGGAAGATCATAACCCCGGGCTCGGAAGAATGAAGTGACATTTTAGTAATGCTACGGGCGTGCGAGCGGTCTGTGCCACCCGCCCCGGAAGGATTAGCTGCCCTCGTATTTGAAGGAGAGTCTAAGCTTCGTGCGATACAGTGCAATCTTGCCGTTTTCGATTGTCACATCCATCTCTTTAACCTCGGCGACACGGATCTCACGGAGCGACTTGGCTGCGGTCTCCACGGCGATTGCAGCAGCTTTCTCCCAGGATTCAGAGCTTGTTCCCACGAGATCGATAAACCTGTAAACTGACATGTGCTCCTCCTTTCGCCCTGCCGGTCAGTAGGGCCTGCGGGCGTCTTCATATGATGGTTGTACTTTTCCCCCATGGATATGGGGATATTTGGTCACGTTTCCCTCAACAGCATCGACGGTAAACGGTTTCAGCCGGTTATCACGCCTCTGCCACCGCAGAAATTATAAATGAAAACTTCGCCATAATCCAGCAAAAAGTTCTTATATGCCTATTAACGACAGTGACAGTGTGAGTGTCAGTGTCAGTGAAGGACTTTTCTTCTATCGACTATTTACGAGTGACTCAGTCTTATATGGATGCCCATTCCCACAGATCATTTCGGGCAAAAGACTGAAAAAGGCGAACCTTTCACTGGCACTCGCACTGTCACTGACACTTTACCTTTTCAGAGCGCTTTGCCCGCCTTTTCATGCGACTGAAAGGTTACTCTATCCCGCTGCGGGGCGTTCTTTCGTAAACGTCAGGACGCAGCACTCCCCGCCCCTGCAGAGGCGGTCTCCGAGGTCGAACCGGATGTCGTCACCGAACTCGGCGGCCCAGACGGAATATTCTCTCGAACAGATGACGCCGCCGATCGTTCCGGACAGGTGCTCCCGCTTCGATTTCACGAGGAGGTCGTGCCAGACGCAGTGGCCGATGTGCATGTCGAAACCGTCGGGACGCTGCTCCGTGCTGAACCTGAACCCATCAATCGACAGCTTCGTCGTCAGGCAAGCAAGCAGGTTGCCGATGCCGTCGCCTCTCTTCATGAGTTGCCGCAGCATGCGGGCCTGGATCTTCGGCATGACGCCCCAGACGTCCAGGTCGATGTCGAGGGCGCGGTCGAAACCGTAGGCTTCCTCCACCTTCATGAACCATAGACCGTCAACAGCCGTATAGCTCCTGTGGAGATAGGCGGCGAGCTGTTCGGCGTTGAGACCGGGCACGGGCCCTTCACTCATTCGAGTAATCGCTCCTGCAGACCTGTCCTCCCGCAACGTCCGCCGATCCTGCCTTGCCGTAGGGCGACAGCGCCCTGAGGTCGCGGATGATCCCCGGCAGCACATCGATCACCCTGTCGACGTCGCCGTCGGTGTTGTACCTGCTCAGGGAGAACCGGACCGAGCCGTGTATGGCGGTATAGGGCACGCCCATGGCCCTCAGGACATGGCTCGGTTCGAGGGAGCCGGAAGTACAGGCGGAGCCTGAGGATGCACAGATGCCGAATTCGTCCAGCCTGAGCAGAATGGCCTCGCCTTCGACATATTGAAAGCTGATGTTGAGCGTGTTCGGCAGGCGGTGCTCCCTGTCTCCGTTGACGAGGGCATCGGGGCACCTGTCGAGGAGTTCCCTTTCGAGCCTGTCTCTCAGCCGCGAGATATGGGCGGATTCTGCGCCCACGTCCTTCGCTGCAAGTTCGCAGGCCTTGCCGAGGCCGATGATGGAGGCGACGTTCTCCGTGCCTGCACGTCTTCCATGCTCCTGGTGTCCGCCGACGAGATAGGGGGAAAAACGCGTCCCCCTCCTCACATAAAGCACGCCGATCCCTTTCGGCGCATGGAGTTTGTGACCTGACAGGGAGATCATGTCAACGGGAAGTTTCTTCACGTCGAGAGGGATCTTTCCCGCTACCTGGACCGCGTCGGTATGAAAGAGGATGCCGCGGTCCCTCACCATCTCCCCGACCTCCTGGATGGGGAAGATGACACCCGTCTCATTGTTCGCAAACATGACCGACACGATTGCGGTATCGTCGTCAAGTGTCTTGCCGAGGGCTTCGAGGTCGAGCCTGCCGAGGCCGTCGACGGGGATGAACGTCACCCTGTATCCCCTGCGCGCCAGTCTTTTTCCGACATTGTACACGGCCGGGTGTTCGACCCTCGTGGTGATGACGTGTTTTCTCTTCGAATAGGATTCGACGGCGCTCATGATCGCCGTATTGTCGCTCTCGGTGCCGCAGCTCGTGAAGATGATCTCCTCCGGCTCGGCCCCTATGAGTGAGGAGACCTTCTGCCTCGCCTCTTCGACCTTCCTGTGCAGCTGACCGCCGAAGGTATGCATGCTCGACGGGTTGCCGTAGAGGTCCGTGAAATAGGGGAGCATCTCGGCGAGGACTTCCGGCGCCACGGCCGTCGTCGCATTGTTGTCGAGATACACAGGTTTCACGCCGTCTCCACGACGATGTCGCCGCTCACGAGTTCCCTCAGCTTCTCCTCGATCCCCTTGAGGGTCACGCCTCCCATGGGACAGGAGACGCACATTGCACGCAATGCGACGATGACCCTGTTTCCGTCGACGTCGATCAGTTCCAGGTCTCCCCCGTCGGCCTGGAGCATGGGCCTGATCTCTTTTTCGAGAATATCCTGGATGAGGGCGATCTTTTGGAGGTTCGTCAGTTTTTTCGGCGTCCCCGGTTTTTCGACAGAGGGCTTGACCGCCCACAGGTCTTTCAGGATCGCCTCGATGTCGTGAATGCAGGACCCGCAGCTTCCCCCGGCTTTCGTGAAAGCCGTGATGTCCTCGACCGTGGTCAGGTGATTTTCGAGGGCGACGCTCCTGATCTTCTCTTCCGTCACGATGAAGCACTTGCAGACGACCTTTATGCCCGTGTCAGGCTCCATCTTGACGCCGCGATAGTTCTCGATTGCGGCCTCGAGGGCCTCCCTGCCCATGACGGAGCAGTGCATCTTCTCCCTCGGCAACCCGCCCAGGAATTCGGCAATGTCCTGATTGGACAGGGCCATGGCCTCCTCGACGGTCTTTCCCTTGATAAGCTCAGTAAGGGCCGAAGAGCTCGCAATTGCCGACGCGCACCCGAAGGTCTGGAACTTCGCATCGACGATCCTGCCCGTCTCCTTATCGATCCTGAGGGTGAGCCTGAGGGCGTCGCCGCAGACGATGCTGCCCACTTCGCCGACGGCGTCGGGGTTTTCGATCTCCCCGACGTTCTTCGGATGCAGAAAGAGGTCCCTTACTTTATCCGTGTAATCCCACACCGTATCTTTTTACCAGAGATGAACAGTCTTGTCAACCTTAAAACTTGGTACCCCGGCCTGAAGAACTGTCATTGCCGCAACCCCGCACTTGATGCGGGGGCGTCGGCAATCCTTCCGAAAATCAGAAGGATTCCGGACAAGCCGGAATGACCAGCGTCGAGCACTTCACCCCCTCGTTGCATAGGAAGGCGGGGCAAATGCGCCGAAAACCCTGATGCGGCGACCCTGTTCCGGCCGCCTCCGCTCACCAGCCGTACGACCCCATGCTCTATGAGCCCTCCTCCTCAGCCGATGACCGTGCCTCGTCCTCGTTTTCCTTCCCCTTTCCCTTCTTTTCCATGATGTCGGCGATCTCGTCGAGCCGCTTCATGACGAGGAAATTGACGGTGTTTTCCGGATAGGTCCCGTCTTCCTGCAGCGCTCCGGCGGGCATCCCCGTGAGGATCTCGATGCCCTCTTCGATGCGATCTATCGGGTAGATCGAGAATTTCCCCGCGCTCACGGCGTCGAGCACCTCCTGTTTCAGCATGAGGTGCTTCACATTCCGCTTTGGGATGATGACGCCGTGGCTTCCGTCGAGTCCCCTGATCCTGCAGAGATCGAAGAAACCCTCTATCTTCTCGTTCACACCGCCGATGGGCTGAACGTCGCCGTTCTGGTCCATCGATCCCGTCAGGGCGATGCTCTGCTTGAGGGGGACGCCCCCTATACTGCTCAGCAGGGCATAGAGTTCGGCGCAGGTCGCACTGTCGCCCTCGATCATCTCGTAGAGCTGTTCGAAGGTGATGGATGCCGACAGGCTGAGAGGGCGTTTCGTCGCATAGGTGCTCCCCAGGTAGCTGGTGATGATCATGATCGCCTTCTCGTGGATCCTGCCGCTCATCTTCGTCTCCCTCTCGATGTTCACGATGCCCGCCTTGCCGATATAGGTGCGGGCCGAGATCCTCGAGGGCTTCCCGAAGCTGTAATCCCCGAGATCGAGAACGGCAAGGCCATTCACCTGGCCGACTTTCTCTCCCGCTGTGTTGACGATGAGGGTGTCCTCGACGATCATTTCCCGGAGACGCTCTTCGATCCTGTTGGCCCTGAGCACCTTTTCATTGAGCGCCTTCACCACATGCCCGGACTGCACAACGGCGCTGTCCGCTTTCTTGGCCCAGTAGTGGGCCTCCCTGAGGAGGTCGGCAACGTCCCTGAACCTGGTCGAGAGCTTGTCCTGCTGCCCCGCCAGCCGGGCCCCGTATTCGACGATCTTCGCCACGCCGCCGCGATCGAAAGGAAGGAGCTTCTCCTCCCTCTGGAAATTGGCGATGAAAGCCACGTATTTCTGCATGTTTTCCGGCGTCCGGTCCATTCTCGTGTCGAAATCGGACTTGACCTTGAAAAGCTCCCGGTACTCGTCGTCGAGATTGTACAGGAGATAGTAGACGTTGGGATTGCCGATGAGGATGACCTTCACGTTCAGGGGGATCGGCTCCGGCTTGACTCCCGTCGTGCTGAGCAGGCGGTATTGCTCCCAGACGTCCTCGATCCTGATCTCCCGGTTCTTGATGGCACGCTTCAGTCCGTCGTAAGAGAAAATGTTTTTTAGGAGATCCATGACGTTCACGACAAGATATCCGCCGTTGGCATGATGGAGGGAGCCGGCCTTGATCATCGAGAAATCGGTCATGGCCATGCCGTACTGGACCTTGTACTCGATCCTCCCCATGAGATTGAGATAGGTCGGGTTGCTTTCGAAGATGACGGGCGCTCCCGTCAGCCCTCCGTTGTTCACGACAACGTTTGCGGAGTACTTGGCGAAGGAGACTTCCTGTTTCGGCATCTTCATGAAGGGCAGCGGCGGTGTCTGCTCCTCCTGGGGCTTGAAATCATCGAGATGAGACAGGACATCCTCCCGGACGGCATTCAGGTAATCGACGATCTTCTCGTGATCGCCGTACTTCGCCTGAAGCTCCTCGATGAGATGGCCCACCGCCCCCAGGGCGACCTCCCGTTCGAGCCTGCTCAGCATCTCCTTGACGAGTTTCTCCGCCTCCCTGACGGCGCGGACGATGTCGTCGAGCCGCTCCTGGAGCATTTTGCCGAGTTCCTCGATCTTCTTCCTCGTCTTGTCGTCGAGGGCTGCGAACTCTTCTTCCGTCAGGGATTCGCCGTTCTTTTTGATCGGGACGATGAGGAGACCCGCCACGGCCTTCCTGATTGCAAACCCCTTCTCCTGCGCCTCTTCCTCGAGGCTCGTGAAGAGCTCCTTCTGTTTCTGCTGAAACTCCTCGACGATCTTCGCCCGCTGCTTCTCATACTCCTTCGATTCAAATACCCGCGGGATGTCGAGCCGGAGGGTCTTGACGAAGTCCTCCATGTCTTTCTGGAACACCATGCCCCGGCCCGGCGTCAGCGATATGGCGAAGGGCGCGTCAGGGTCCTTGAAGTTGTAAACATAGCACCAATCCGGCGGAACGGGCTCCCGGGCCGCCTTGTCCCTGAGAAGCAGGCGCACGGACCTGAGCCTGCCGGTGCCGTTCTCGCCGAGGACAAAGATGTTGAACCCCCGGCTGTCGAGACTGAGACCGAAATCGAGGGATTG
Organism: uncultured Nitrospiraceae bacterium; assembly: GCA_963705105.1. Taxonomy (GTDB): domain Bacteria; phylum Nitrospirota; class Thermodesulfovibrionia; order Thermodesulfovibrionales; family Dissulfurispiraceae; genus CAVPIW01. Next base: position 114,194 of record CAVPIW010000009.1, read on the forward strand.
CAGAGCCCTTTCCTGGCCGATCGCCTCGACCGTATCGGTGATGTCTTCTGTTGTATCAAAGGTGAAAGCGCCCGGATCGCAACACTTATGGAGCTCTTCAGCCGTCAGCTTCGTTGCCATGTTTCCTCCTTCATCGCTGATTGTGCCTGTGCCCTATTTCGCCCTCGGATGGTGCTCGGCGTATACCGACCGTATCCGCTGCATGGTGACCTTCGTGTAAATCTGCGTCGTCGAGATATCGGAGTGGCCGAGCATCTTCTGCACGGACCGCAGGTCAGCGCCTCCCTCGAGCAGGTGAGTTGCAAAACTGTGCCTGAGGGTATGGGGACTGAGCTGCAGGCCCGCTGCGGCGCCGAATGTCTTCAGGGACTGCCAGAACCGCTGCCGGGTCATCGGCCCGCCACGGCCCGTCAGGAAAAGATACGGCGACTGTCTCTTCTTCTCCTGGAAAGGCCTCAGCTCGGCCATGTACCGCCTGATTTTTTCCATCGCCCGCCCGTTGACGGGGACAACCCGCTCCTTGGAGCCCTTCCCGGTGACCTTGAGAAACCCCGCATCGAAATGGAGATCGTGAATCTTGATCGAAATGATCTCGCTCGCCCGCAGTCCCGAGGAGTAGAGAAGTTCGAGCATCGCCGTATCTCTCAGGAAGACCCGGTTTGCGATCTCGACGGCGAGCAGTTTTTCGATATCTCCGAAGTCGAGAGCCTTCGGCAGACGCTCCCACCGAAGGGGCACCCTGAGGGCTTCCGTCGGGTCTTCTTCGATCACCTTTTCGATGAGGAGGAATTTGCAAAACCCCTTCAGAGAGGACAGGAGCCTGCAGACGCTCGATGCGGAATATCCCCTGTCCTTCAATATGCCGAGATAGGATGTGATGTGGCCCCTCGTGAACCGGTCAGAGGAGGTTCCCTGTTCTTTAAGAAATGTGCCGAAGCCCTTCAGGTCCTGGGCATAGGAAGCGACGGTGTTTCTGGACAGGCCCCTCTCGACGGCAAGGTACGCGAGGAAGCCTGACACGAGCCCCTCCTCCGCCGCCTCCGGGTTCGCGGGTTTCATGACGGCAGGAACCTTCGAAATGGTTTCATGACAGGCACCGGCGGACCGGCAGATATTGGTGGATGCCCGTGGAGCTCTTCATCTGATCATAGAGGATGGCGGCCAGCTCCATAAGGTGTATCGTGTCCTCCCTGTTGTACGTGACGAGGAGGTCCAGGGCCTCGGAGCTGCCTCTCCTGGCCCGCTCCCAGAGCTTCACGGCGTCATAGCCGTCGAGGCCCCGCACAGTTTCATCGCGGTCAATGCCGAAGATCCTTTCCAGTTTTTTCAGGCCCCCGTTGATGCCGAGCCGCCGGGCGGCGAAACAGAGATCGAAGTGGGGGATGTTGAACCGCACGCCCGGAACGGTTCTGAGAAGGAAGGGGACGTCGAAGGCGGCCCCGTAAAAGGTGATGAGATATTTGTAGCCCGAGAGGGCGCTGTTGAGCGCCTCGGCGCTGAGGTTCTCGCCCCGGATGAAGCAGCGGGCGTCATAGCCGTCATAGAGCCCGACGACGGTGACGTAACCGCCGATGCCGGGCTGAAAACCGTTCGTCTCAATGTCGAGGCAGACGGCGCCTTGTTTGAAGACCTCGAAGAGCCGCCAGTGCTCCCGCCTCTTCATGATGCGCGCGAAGTACTCGGCGTTTTCGACGGCCAGTTCGACGGAGGACTGGATCAACTGATTATCGTAGCCGCTCTTGCGCTCGGCGCTGATGCCCTCAATGCCTCCGCAACGGCAGAAATCCTCCCACATCAGGATGCCCCGGCTCCAGAGTCGCCGTTCCAGTTTCTCGCCGATGCCGCTGAGCATGGAAAAAGTGTGTCGTATCACGGGTACTCCTCTTTTTAGCTCTTATTATACTCCAAAAGGAAGCGATCGGGGGCGGCGGTTATTTATGATGTAAAATATAGACATGACCCGACCATCATTGATCAAACACCTGGAGGGCCTTGCCCGCCTCGTCCGTTATTTCATCCTCCTGTCGACAACGGAGGCCCGTTCCGGTCATCCCACGTCGTCCCTCTCCGCGGCGGACCTCATGACGGGCCTTCTGTTCGGCGGGTCCTTCTTTTTTTCCCCTGATGAGCCCCGTCATCCCAACAACGATCGCCTCATCTTTTCAAAGGGCCATGCGGCGCCGCTGCTCTATGCGCTCTGGGCGGCGGCAGGAGCGATGACCGAAGAGGACCTCCGGACCCTCCGGAAGTTCGGCAGTCCCCTCGAAGGCCACCCGACGCCCCGTTTCCGGTATGCCGAAGCCGCCACGGGGTCACTGGGGCAGGGCCTGTCCGTCGGGCTCGGCATGGCCCTCAACGGCCGCTATATCGACGGGCTTCCCTACCGGACCTATGTGCTCCTCGGTGACAGTGAGATGACCGAAGGGTCCGTCTGGGAGGCGATCCAGCTCGCCGCCCATTACAGACTGGACAACCTCATCGGGATTCTCGATGTGAACCGCCTCGGTCAGCGGGGAGAGACCCTGTACGGTCACGATGTCGAGGCCTACCGTCGGCGTGTCTCCTCTTTCGGTTGGGAGACGGAAGTGATCGACGGACACTCGATGGACGACATCATCCCGGCCTTCGAAAAGGCGAGGGAAGTCAGGGAGCGGCCCTTCATGGTCATCGCGAAGACGATCAAAGGCAAAGGTATCTCGTTTTTCGAGGACAAGGAAGGATGGCACGGCAAGGCGCTCTCTCCTGAGGAATATCGTGAGGCCCTCGGGGAGCTTGGCGGCATCGACAGGGACATCAGGGCAACGGTCCCGTCGCCTCCCGATCTCAGGCCCGGTCCCCGGGAACGGCAGGGAATCGCCGAACCCGTTTATACAGCGGGGAAGGCCGTTTCGACCCGGAGGGCGTACGGAAACGCTCTCGTGAGGATCTGCCCGGGATTCCCTGACATGGTCGTCCTCGACGCCGAGGTCGGCAATTCGACCTATGCCGGGCTCTTCGGCGAAGCCTTTTCCGCGCGTTTCTTCGAGATGTATGTGGCGGAACAGAACATGGTCGGAGCGGCCCTCGGACTATCGCTGAGATCGAAGAGGCCCTTCGTCTCCACCTTCGCAGCCTTCCTCACCCGCGCCTTCGATCAGATACGCATGAGCAGGTACTCCGATGCCGGCATCGTCTTCTGCGGGTCTCATGCGGGCGTGTCCATCGGAGAAGACGGCTCTTCCCAGATGGGTCTCGAGGACATCGCAATGTTCAGGGCCGTCATGGACGGCATCGTGCTCTACCCGTCCGATGCGATCTCGGCAGAAAGGCTCGTCGAGGAGGCGGCCCGGCAGAAAGGAATCGTGTATATCAGGACGACGCGGCAGGAGACACCCGTCCTGTACGGACCAGACGAATCCTTTCCCATCGGCGGATGCAAGGTCCTCCGGAAAAGTGATCAGGACAGACTGACCGTCGTTGCGGCGGGCATCACGGTCCACGAGGCCCTTGCGGCATATGAAGAGCTGAAAAGACGGGACATCGATGTCCGCATCATCGACCTCTACAGTATAAAGCCGATCGACACGCCGGCACTCGTCGGGGCGGCAAAAGAAACGGGCTGCCTCGTGACCGTCGAAGACCATGTCGCCGAGGGCGGTATCGGGGAAGCCGTCAGGAGCGCACTGGCAGTCCATCCCGTGCCGGTTCATTCCCTGGCTGTACGAAAAATCCCGATGAGCGGCAGGCCCGATGAACTGCTCGACTATGAGGACATCTCGCGGAAAGCCATCGTGAAGACCGTTCTGGGCTTGCTCGACTCATGATGACCGGTAGGCCCTGAGCCTCCTCATCAGAGTCGACAGGGAAACACCCAGCGCCTGCGCGGTCCTGCCCCTGTTTCCCCTGAAATGCTCGAGAGCCGCTTCTATATACTGCCGCTCGAGCTCTTCAAGCGTCATGCACTTCTCCGACGGGGCGGGCACACACCAGCCGCCGTCGGTCCTGTTTTCACCGGCCTCTTTCATCAGGAATTCCGAAGGCCTTAGTTTTCTCCCCCTCTGGACGATGACGGCGCGCTCAAGGACATTCCTCAGTTCCCGCACATTTCCCGGCCACGGATAATCCCTGATCAGATCGATTTCACCACCGGCAAGCTGGTCCTCTCCCCTGCCCAGGGTGCGGAGGAAATGCGAACAGAGTTCGGGGATGTCCTGGGTGCGCTCTCTGAGGGGCGGGATGTGGATCCGCAGGACGCCGATGCGATAATACAGGTCTCTCCGGAAGGTCCGCCCGACGGCCTGTTCGATGTCGATGTTCGTCGACGCGATGATGCGGGAATGGACGGACCTCATAAGTTCGCCGCCGAGTCTCCTGAACTGCCTGTCCTCTATCACACTCAGCAGCTTGCCCTGCAGGTGATAGGGCATCTCCCCGATCTCGTCGAGAAAAAGCGTTCCTCCGCCGGCCATCTCGAAGAGTCCCTTTTTGGCGGAAGCGGCGCCCGTGAAAGCACCCTTTTCATAACCGAACATCTCCGCTTCGATGAGGCTTTCCGGGATGGTCAGGCAGTTGATGCTGACGAAGGGCTCGTTCCGGAGGGCGCTCCGGTAATGGATGGCCCTGGCGACGAGATTTTTCCCCGTGCCCGTCTCTCCCGTCACGAGCACGAGCGAAGAGTTCGATGCTGCGAGGTCAACAAGTCCGAGCACGTCCGTGAGGGCCTTGCTGCTTCCAACGATATGCGATTCCTCGGATTCCCTGTCACGGAGGATCCTGACCCGGTCTTCGGCGCTTCGCTGCCTGATAATCCGTTCGATCAGCACGGGGAGCACGTCGAGATAGCTGTGATCCTGGTCCTTGATGAGATAGTCGTAGGCGCCGGCCTTCATCGCCCTGACGGCGACCTGCTCGCTCCCTGCGCCGGTGGTGATGATGAGGGGGATATCCAGGTTGAGATCGAGGATGTCGAACACTGTACCGTCTCCGAGAAGGTAATCGGAGACGACGGCATCGAAGGCCTCCGATGCGATGATACGCCGCGCTTCCTCGACGGACCGGGCCATGCGGAACTCGCATGCATAGCCGCCGCCGGCGAAGAACCTTTCGAAAGCCATCCGGTCGACGAGGTCATCCTCTATGATCAGCAGATTAACGGGTTTCATCGACTGCTCCCGGTGCCCCCCCGACGCCCTCGCTGGAAGGCGGCGCACCGTGATTCCCCCGGATGTCACGGCGCGGCAATGTGAAGAGGAAGGTGCTTCCCTGTCCCTTCTTCGATTCCACCCGGACGAATCCGCCGTGGTCCTCGACGATCCTCTTGACGATCGCAAGGCCGATACCGCTGCCGGCGTCATGCTCACCGGCCCGGACGGTCTGGAAGATCTTGAAGATCCTCTCGAAGTGTCTCTCCTCGATGCCCGGGCCGTTGTCACTGACGCCGAATTCCCAGTGATCACCGCCCGGCCTGCACGTGATCCGCACCTCGCCTTCAGGCTTATCCATAAAGGCGATGGCATTCTGGAGCAGATTCTGGAAGACCTGGCGGATCTGCGTCCTTTCGCAGGACACCACGGGCAGCTCGTCGTCGATCGTGACCCGGACCGTCACGGGCGGCGAGAGCATGTCGATGATCCTCGGCACTTCCGCCGCCAGTGCGACAGGCCGCCTCTCCGACCGTCCCCGCGTCGACCGGGAGTATGCAAGGATCCCGTCGATGAGTCGGCTCATCTTGCCGGTCCGTTCCATGATATGCATGACTTTCTCCTTTCCCGCTTCCTCCATCCGTCCCCCCTCATCGTCCATCAGCGTCTTCGCGAGAAAACCGATCGCCCTGAGGGGCGCCTTCAGGTCATGGGAGACGATGGAGGCGAACTCGTCGAGGTCCCTGTTCATCCTCCCCAGTTCCCTGATGAGCAGGGCCTGCCTCTCCGAAAGAAGCCGGTACCGTTCTTCCGACGCCCCGAGGGCGTCCCTGAGTTTTTTCGCGGCAAGGCATTCGTCGATCGCCTCGCGCAGTTTCTCTGTATCGAGAGGCTTCTGGAGGTACTTGTTGATGCCGATGTTGATGGAATCGAGGAAATATTCCGTGTCGTTGTATGCCGTCGTCACGATAATCGGCGTGTCCGCACCGGTCTGCCTGATGCGTTTCGCCATCGACAGCCCGCTCATGACAGGCATGCGTATATCGGTGATGACGACGTCCGGTTGCTGCTCATGGTACAGCAGGAGGCCGTCCTTTCCGTCACGGGCCGTGAAGACGCGTTCGTAGAAGAGAGACAAAAACATCCCCATTTCGGTCCTCGTCAACTCGTCGTCTTCGACAAACAGGATGGCCGTCCCGTCGGGCGGCGCGTCCCTTTTCTCATCCTTCATGTCATCCTCGCTCGGGGAAGCCTTATTGTGAAACGGGCGCCCCGGGGCAGGCTTTCAGCGCTTAGTCTGCCGTCCATGTTTTTTTCTATAATGATCTTGGCCATGTAGAGACCGATCCCCGTTCCCTTGCCCGGCTCCTTCGTTGTGAAGTAGGGATCGAAGATCCTTTCGGAGCCGTTCTCCGGCAATCCCCTGCCGTTGTCTTCTATCCTGACCTCCACGACATCCTCTTTGCCGGCTATGTCAATGGATACTTCTCCATTATAGCAATCCGGACCTTCGTCCCCGCAGGACCGCTCCAGTATAGTGTCGACGGCATTGTTGAGGATATTGACGACGGCCTGCTGGAATTCACTCTGAAAACCGGAAACCTTGCATCCGTTGCCGTCGCCGGTTCTCCTGACGTGAACAGCCACCCCGTGGCTCCTGAACTGGGCGGAGAGGAGAGAGAGGGCCTGATCGACGGAGTCGCACACATCGAAAAGCTCCTTACCCGTTCCCGGCCGGATGAAACTTCTGAAGTCGTCGATCGTCTCCGACATGAAACGGATCTGTTCCATCGTCTTTTCGACGGTCTGATCGAGGTACGCCGTGTTCAGAACTCCCCTGTGGTATGTGCTGCGGATGTTCTGTATCATTATCGCGACGGCATTAAGGGGCTGGCGCCACTGGTGGGAAATCGCCGCCAGCATCCCTCCCATGGCGGCGAGGCTCGACTGCCGGATCAGCATCTGCTCCTGTTCTCTCCTCTCGGCCTCTTTCTGCTCCAGGGCGGCGCCCATGCTGTTGAAGGCCCGCGTCAGCCTCCTGACCTCCCAGTCCCCGGCCTCGTCGATGAGGCCGAAGCGCCCTTCCCGTTCGATTTCCGTGACTCTTCTCGTCAGTCTGTCGAGAGGGCCGGTGATCCTTCTGACCATTACGAAAAGCAGCAGCGAACCGGCGAGGATGAACGCGGCGGTCGATGCGATCATGGTCCAAAGCGCCCTTTCGCTCTCCCGGACCATCTCCTCCTTGTCGAGGATGATCGCGGCATACCCGATCGTATAGGAAGGGGCGCGGGAATCTCCGCCGTGAGCGGCGTCACCGAAGAGATACTCCTCGGAGGATGGCGTATTGACCGACAGGATGGGTCTCCAGAATGCCGCAAACCGTCCCGACTCGATGACGATGGCGCCGGGATTGCCCGTGTCCGTGCCCTGGAATCTCTTCATCGCCGCCTCTTTCATCCTCTCCGTGACATCTGCCGGCTGAGGCTCTTTCCAGGACCTGAAAAGCGGGACCCATTGCCGGTCGAAGACGAGGACCGATTTGACGTAGCGCTCCTTCAGCGTCGTTACCCCGCTGTTTTCAACGAGAAGCGCATTGCCTGAAAAAACACCGATCGTCGCATTGTCGGCGAGCATTCTCGAGAGCATGTTTCCCCTGTGCGCGATCTCTTTCGCGAGGTCCTCCTGCTGGTGACGGACGAACAGGAAGATAATTGATACCGCCATTCCCGCGATGAAGAGGGTGAACGTCAGGTAGATCCTGAAGCGGAAGCTCCGGTGTTTCCAGGGTTCTCCGCCGGCCGTCATCGCATGACCTGCGCTTTCCGGATCGCCTCGGCGCTGATGGTGAGACCCAGGGACCGTGCGACATGCATGTTTAAAAATCGCGTCACGGCAGGAGGCTCATATTGAACAGACGGTCTGTTCCGAACGTGGTGCGTCTCCCGCACGATTTCCCCGATCTTTCTGCCGATGTCGCGCCCTCCGTATCCGACTGAAATGAGTGCCCCCTCCCTGACATACCGCTCGGAGAACGCAAGAACGGGGACCCTCGCCTTCAGGGAAAAGGAAAAGATGATCATCGTCGTGTCTGCGGTGACCGCCGTCGTATCGGGAACAAGCCAGAGCCCGTCGATCTTCCCCTCCAGGTCCTCAAGCGCGGCGGAGACCTCTTTCGGCAGGGCGATCCTCCGCTCGACGAGTGTCACCTGGGCCTTCTCCGCAGCGTCCTTCATTTTCCTGACGAGGGGGGCTGACTTGGCAGGGTCATAGATGACGCCGATCCTCCTGACGGAGGGCACGGTCTCCAGCAGCGCCGACAACTGCGTCTCCGGAGGCGGCATGACATCGACGCCGGTGATATTCTTCCTGTCGTTGAGCGACGACGGGCGTGACAGCACCATCGTATAGATGATCGGGACGGTCGTGGACCTTGCCGCCCTCGTCAGGGCGTCGCTCCCGATCGCCACGATGATGTCAGGTTTCAGCCGGGCCGCTTCTCGGGCGATGTTTAACCCCGGGTCGGTATCGAGAGAGATCAGATCCACCTGCAATCCCTGCTCTTCCCTGATCCCCTCGACGATGCGCGCGTGGAATGCCGATGCGACGGTCTGGACAACGAGCACCACGGGATGCTCATGGGCAGATGCCCGTCCCAGGAGGAGCGGGAGGCACAATGCAGCGATGATGGCTGCGACGATCCGCATACCCTTTCGAAGCGATATCCCTATTTTTTCACTCGTGAGCAGTTCTCATGCAGTCGTCAGCTTCCGGATCCTGTCAGAAGTAAGCCCTCAGGCCGCCTTCGAACACCCGCTTCGGGTTCCTGATGACCGGTATCGCGTATTGCACATTGTTGAAGAGATTCTTGACGGACAGGAAAAGCTCGGGCGTCACAAATCCCGCCGCCTTGAAAGTCTTCGTGACATTGAGATCGAAGATGAAGGAGTCATAACGGGCGCCGTCTTCCTGTGGCGCGTCCCACCAGACATATCTGCCGTCGAGAGAAGCCCTCAGGGATCCCCTGACATAGTTGATCCCGATGTTATAGAGATAGCGGGGAGCGATACCCCGGATGCGCATGCCCGTCTCCCTGTCTTCCGAATCGATGAAGGCCATCGCGAAATAGGGGAAGAGACCGGCCGGGAGAGAGGCCCTGATCTCCGCATCGAATCCCTGTATTCTCTGTTTGCCGCTGTTGATCTCCGTCGTTGTGCTCCCGGCAGGCACTCTCACCAGGGTGTTTCTCGTATTATGGAGAAAGGCCGTCACCTTTGCCGCCAGGGACTGAAGCGGGGAAAACTCGATCCCGCCCTGATACGATGTGACCCGCTCCATTTCAAGGTCGGGGTTCCCCGTAAAGGTGAACGTCCTCGCCAGCGTTGTCGCGAGCGGCGGAATGCTGAACCCCTCGGCGACGTAGAACTTCACAACGGTGCTGTCCGAGACCTTGCAGGAGATGCCGAGACTGGGGCTCGTATTGTTGCCGTTTGTGCTCGTATCGTCATAGCGTATGCCCGGCGTGATATTCAGCGGTCCCACCCGTACCGTGCCGTTGGCGAAAAAGGCCCACTGCTCAAGGTCACCCCCGCCGCCGGTCAGGGCTGATGAAACCACCTTCCCCTTCTTGTATTCGAAGCCGGCGGCAAAATCATGCTTGCCAGCCTCTCCCAGGAAAAGAAGACTCAAACCGCGGTTCACCTCGTCGAAGTCCTGCCTGTTCAGAAGCGATCGTTGTCCCAATTCCAGCACATCGAGCGTCGTATCGAAGGAGGCATACTTGAATTTCAGTTCCGACCGGAGCCATTCCGTGATCCTCTTGTCCAACTTCAGGGAAAGATAGAGGAACCGTGATTCCGTTTCAAAGGCGATGTCCTGCTCGTTGACGGCGCCGCTGCCCTGGTCAAAGGTCGAGTAGCCGAATGCGGCGGAGAGACTGTCCGACGGACCGAGGTCCCAGATCACCTTGCCATGGATGTTCCCCCCGGAGAACTCCGTATTTTCACGGGACCCGTTCGTATGGGCATGATTTCCGTAGAGATAGTACCCGAGGCGGTTCACCTGCCCCCTGATCTCCGCCCCTGTATCATAGGTGGCATAAGACCCGTACGAGACATGGGCGAAGCCCGAGAGGGGACGCTCGCCCGGGTTTTTCGTGATCACGTTGATGACCCCGCCGAGAGATGACCCCCAGGCCGATGACGCCGGTCCCTTGATGACCTCGACACGATCGATCATGTGAACGGGAATGAACTCCAGGTTGGCGTGACGATCGGAGGTCGTCGAGACCTCGACACCGTCGATCATGACGAGGACGTGCCTGAAGTCGGAACCGAGGATGCCCACAGGACCATAGTTGCCGATGGCGCCGTACCGGTCCATATAGACGCCGATGACCCGCGTGATGACGTCGCCGAGAGTATGGGCGTTCCATTGTTTGATCTGCTGCTCCGTCAGGACGGAAACATTCTCCGCCACCTGGCTGATCGGAAGGACCCTCCGCGACGACGAGAGGAAACCTTCATCAAACATGAGCGTGATACCCTCGTCCTCGGACAGGCGGGATTCCTGCTCCGCCGCCTGACAGGGACCCGAGAGAATGACGATGACATAGAGGACAAAGAGGAAAAGAATGATGCCGTTGACGCGAAGGACACCGCTTCGTCCCGCCGCGCTCACAGACCTCCCGAAGTGACATTGATCCAGCGGACACCACCTCCCGGCGTTTCATCGATGCTCCGATTCCGGAGCTGCAAAAAGTCGTGTTATCAAGAATATGCGATTACCGTTCCCCAAGTCAACCGTCCGCCGGGGACGTGTGGTATCATGTCACTGGAATACATGATATGCTCCGATACATCCTGAAAAGAACCGTCCTCCTCGTTCCCGTCCTCCTGGGGATCACCCTCTGCACCTTCGCGCTCCTGAAGACCCTGCCGGGAGACCCTGTTCTGAGCCTTGTCGGTGAAAGGGCAAGCCCTGAGACGATCGCCCTCATGCGGGAGCATCTCGGCGCCGACAGGGGACTCTTCGAGCAGTACAGGGGCTATCTCGGCCTCCTCCTGCGCGGCGACTTCGGGCGTTCCCATTACACGGGAAGGCCGGTCCGGGCGGACATGGCCTCGAAATTCCCGAACACCCTGATGCTCGCCTTCGGGGCGCTCCTTGCCGCCGTTCCTCTCGGCGTGACAGCAGGCTTCTTATCCGCCTTCTTCAGGGAAAGGATGATCGGGCGGTGCATCGACGGCTGCGCGATGGCGGCCCTGAGTGTTCCCGTCTTCTGGAGCGCCATCATCATCATGATGGTAATGAGCCTGCAGATGAAATGGTTCCCTCCTTCGGGCACAGGCGGCATCAGGTTCCTCGTGCTGCCCTGTCTCGTCCTCGCCATCCCCGCGATGGCGACCCTCTGCCGGGTGACAAAGACAGCCGTCGTCGACGTCCTGCGCATGCCCTGCATCCTCACGGCCCGGGCAAAAGGACTTCCCCAATTTTCGATCACCGCCGTCCACGTGCTGAAAAACGCCGTCATCCCTATCGTCACCGTGATCGGCCTCGACTTCGGCAGCTACCTCAACGGTGCGGTCGTCACGGAAACCATCTTCGGCTGGGACGGCATCGGCCGTTTCACCATGGAAGGGATCATCAAGCGGGATTACCCGGTCATCATGGGATGCATCATCATCGGGACGGTGACTTTCGTGGTGGTGAACCTGATCACCGACCTCCTCTATCACGCCCTTGACCCGAGGATCAGGATCCATGTCAAAGACAGGTAGCATCCTTCTCGTCGCCCTCCTGGCGCTCTTTGCCTTTTCGCTCCTGTCTCCCCTTATCACGCCGCTGGACCCTTACGGCATCGACCTCGATGCCCTCCGACTGCCTCCTTCGCCGGAGCATCCCTTCGGCACCGACAGCAAAGGCCGGGACATCCTCTCACGGATCATCCACGGGGCCCGCATCTCGATCGGCATCGCCCTCCTTTCAGCCCTCGTCTCCGCCTCCGTCGGGTTTGCCGTCGGCCTGACATCGGGGTACTTCGGGGGGCGGTTCGACACAATAATGATGGCAGTCGTCGATTTCGTCCTCTCATTCCCGTCGCTGCTGCTCGCTGTCGCCATCTCGATCGTCCTGCCGCCGGGTCCGGCAACAGCCGTTATCGCCATAGCCGCCGTCGGGTGGACGTCCTTTGCGCGGCTCATCAGGGGATACGTGATGACCGTCAGGACCATGCCCTTCATTGAAGCGGCCCGTGCCATGGGGTGCAGCCACGCGAGGGTGCTGCTCGCCCACATCGCTCCCCTTTGCATTCCCCTGAGCCTCGTTCTCATGGGCATCAAGATCGGGGGGTTCATTCTCACCGAGGCGACCCTCAGTTTCCTGGGGCTCGGCGTGCAGCCCCCCACACCGACGTGGGGCTCCATGATCAGCGCCCACAGGGGATACCTGCTGAGCGCGCCCTGGATGGTCCTGTTCCCGGGCCTTGCCATTTCCCTGACGGCATTCTGTTTCAACGTGATCGGCGAATCACTGCGGAAGAGGTTCGATTTCAAAGACCCGGGGGTATAGAAAAACAGTGCAAGTGTGAGTGTCAGTGTGAGTGAACAAAACAGTAAGAAAAACAGTGCAAGTGCGAGTGTCAGTGTGAGTGAACAAAACAGTAAGAAAAACAGTGATAGTGTCAGTGTCAGTGTGAGTGATAGTGACAACGAGAGGATCCATCAATCCCTATTATTGGATACGTTTTTCGGTAAGGCAAGGGCGAAGATACCTCTATAACAGTCATTCAGTCATTTGTGGATAGTCGGAACGAACACCCAGGAGGGAAGGCTGATGTGGTGAAAAACCTTTCCGCTACGATACCTTATTCGTCACCAGACCACACTTTGCCGTGTCTATCGGCAGCAAATGCCCGCCAGGCAACAAGCGCTGAACACCCTGAGATGTCTCATCATCGCATTGGAAAGGCTTTGAACCATATCTGCCTTCCCGGAGGCAGCGGTAGTGACACCGACACTGACACTCACACTGTCACTGTTTTTCAGAGCGCTTCGCCCCGCCTTTTCACACGCCGCTGTCCACTTGCACTCACACTGTCACTGCCTTATTCTTTGCGCTCTTTGCGGCTTTGCGTGAGACAGTCCTGGTCTTTAAACAATTCCTTTCAATGACACTCGCACTCACACTCACACTGGTTCTAATCAGGATACGACGATGCCGTCTTTGAGCTGGATGAGACGCTTGGCGTAGGACGCGACGGCCTGATCGTGGGTGATGACGATGACGGTCTTCCCCCGTTCGTGCATGGTGGTGAGGAGGCTCATGATCTCCGTCGCCGTTTTACTGTCGAGCTGACCTGTCGGCTCGTCGGCGAGGAGGAGGTCCGGGTCGTTGACGAGGGCGCGGGCGATGGCGACGCGCTGCTGCTGACCTCCCGAGAGCTGGTTCGGCTTGAACTTCTTTCTGTCGCCGAGGCCCACGAGTTCGAGGAGTTCGAGGGCCCGTTTCTCCGCGCTGTCCCGCTTCTTGTCCATGTAGAGCGTCGGCAGGAGGACGTTTTCGAGGACCGTCGCGTAGGGCAGCAGGTAGAAATTCTGGAAGACGAAGCCGATGTGCTCGTTCCGTATCACCGAGAGCTCGTCGTCCGACAGATGGGAGACTTCTTTCCCTGCGAGGACGTACCGGCCCGATGTGGGCGTGTCGAGACAGCCGATGATGTTCATGAGGGTTGTCTTTCCCGAGCCCGAGGCGCCCATGATCGCCACGAACTCGCCTTCGCCCACCGCCATGTTGACGCCCTTCAGCACGTCTACGTCGTCCTCTCCGATCCTGAAGGTCTTCTTGATGTCCTCCATCAGGCAGAGTACGGCCATGGGCTATTTTCTGTTCTGCTGAGCTTCGGGCTTCGTTTCCGTCGGCAATACGAGTTTCGTCGCGACCTGATCACCTTCGGCGATACCGGAAAGCACCTCCGTCCTCTCCTCGCCCCTGATGCCGATCTTCACGTCCTTCTTCTCCACCTTGTTCGGGCCGGTGACCTTGAAGACGACCTGCTTGCCCCGTTCGAACTTAATTGCTGAATTCGGCACAGTCAGGATCCCCTTCTTCTCGTCGAAGACCACCTTGACGTGCGTCGTCATCTCGGGCCGGAGAAACTGGGCGTCTTCGGCCGTGACCTTCACGATGGTCAGATAGTACACGATATTGTCCTTGACGACGGGCTGGGGGTAGATCTTCTCGATCTTCCCCTGAAAGAGCCGGCTCGGATAGGTGTCGACGTAATATTCCACATGATGCCCCAGTTTGACCTTGCCCACATCGGTCTCGTCGACATAGATCCACATCTCGAGACTCTTGGGATCGAGGACGGTGACGAGATTCGCCACCTGGAGGCCGGCGACGATCGTCTCGCCCTCCTGGGCGGTCACATCGGAGACGATCCCGTCGATGGGCGCGTAGATCTTCGTGTAGGAAAGCCGCGTCTCCTGCTGGCGCAACTGGGCCGTCGCCTCGTCGATATTCGCCCCGATGATCTTCGGCTGCGTCTCATATTCATCTTCAGCCCGTTTGAGGGCCGCTTCCGTTGCCTCAAACTGGCTCCTCGACCTGTCCACGGCGTCCTTCGTCGTGTACTCCCGCTTCAGCAGCTCCTGCTCGCGTTCATGGGTCACCTTCGCGTACTCATATGTCGCCTTCGCTTCCCGGATCCGCTGCGGGTATGTCAGCTCGATCTGCCTGAGCGTGTTCTGCGACGCCGCAATGGCAGCCTTCTGCTGGTCGATGGCCTTCAGGACCTCGCGGTCATCGATGAGAGCGATGAGCTGTCCCGCTCTGACCTTGTCGCCGATCTTCACCTTCATGCTCACGATCGTGCCCGTCGCCCGGGCGCCGATCTTGACGACTGCGCCGACCTGGGGTTTAATGATGCCCGTCGCGACAAGCACCCCCCTGATATCGCCCCGCTCGGCCGTCGCCGACTCGATCACCTTCGTCTCGGGCTTCTTCAGGTATGTCCTGTACACGAACACCCCTCCGCCTGCGAGGACAACGGCGATGACGAGAATGATCAGGATCTTTTTTCTCACGAAAGGATCACCACTTCGCCGCGGGTATCACTTCCCGAACGGCCCGATATGCTCGCACTCACACTCACACTCGTCTTTTCACCGGTTCGCCAGTTCGAGCCTCTCGATACCGACGACCCGTTCGAGCTGGGACTTGGCGAGAATGACGGCGAGGCGTGATGCCACCAGCTGCTCCCGCGCCGTCGAAAGCTGACTTTCAGCCTGGACGAGGGACAGGATGTCGCCCTTGCCGACCTTGTATTCGCCGTATGCCTGCGCGTAGTTCTGTTCCGCCTGTTTGAGCTGCTGGTGCGCCACCTTAAGCTGATTCCGCGTTGTGAGGAAATCCTCGTAGGCCTTGTCGACGTCGAGCAGGATGGTCCTCTTGGTATCGTTCAGCAGTTCCGCCGAAACGTTCTGCTCGATGACCGATGACCGATACTGGTAGAATTTCCCGAGCTCGAAGATGTTCCACGTGGCGGTGAAGCCGAGCACCGTTTCCTCCGTGATCGCGCCGGTGCCCGTGGCGATCCCCGCAAGGCCTCCCGATGAACTCTGGTACGTGGCGTTCACGCCGAGGATGGGGAAAAAGGTGCTGAGGCTCAGCAGCCTGCTGCTCTCCGTTATCTTGAGGGTGTTTTCCGCCTGCCTGATCTCGGGCCTTCCGAGGGCGATCTCATAGACCGCTTCCCTCGAAGGCGGCTGGAACTCCATGTCGAGAGAGCCATGGAGCTCGTAGCGGTCCTGGAGCGGCTTGCCGATCAACGAGTTGAGGTCTGCATAGGCCTTGTTGAGGTTGCCCTCGGACTGGACGACGTTGAACCGTGACTGCTCGAGCCTCACCGATGCCTGGAGCACTTCGGACAGCCGCGCAACGCCGAACTTGTATCGCCCCTCCGCCACCTCGAAATCCTTCTGCGTGTCCTGGAACTGGAGCTTCCTCTGCTCGAGCGTCTCCTTCTGGGCCAGGGTGCTGTAGAAGGCACTCTTGACGCCGAATTCGAGATCGAGCATATTCGTCTTGAGTAGCTCTCTGTCGCTTTCGAGGGTGAGCCGCGAAATCTCCCTGTTGGCCCTCCTCCGGCCCCCGTCGAACAACGTGTAGGAGGCGGTCACATCGTACAGGCGGGTGTTGAATTCCTCCGGCGATGTCATATGGCGCTGCTGGACCGTCGATGCGTCGACAGAGGGGAAATAGGGGCCGAGGGTCGATTTGTACAGTTCCTGGCTCGACTGGACGCGGAAGGCCGCCGCCCTGTAAAAGGGGACATGCTCCCGCGCCATACTAATCGCTTCCTCGATCTTCAGGGCCTGGGCATGAACGGGAATGATGAGAAAGAGAAGGATGAGAAGGATAATCGCCTCCCGAACCTTATCAGCTGCCCTTATCAAATCTCTGTGATGTCCTGGCGTCTTCATGTTGATCCTTACCAGTATAGCCCAAAGCCTCCCGCCGCGTCTAACCGCTTACGCGATCGATTGAGTGACAGTGTGAGTGTGAGTGTCAGTGAGAGGATGCTGTGTCTCATCGAGAATCGGTCATCCCGGCTCGTCCGGGATCTCTCCTAAAGACGGCCCTTGCAGTTGCATGAAAAGGCGGGCCGAAGCGCTCTGAAAGACAGTGTAAGTAACAGTGCGAGTGTCAGTGAAGGGTTCGCCTTTTTTCAGTCTTTTGCCCGAAATGGTCTGTGGGAATGGGCAACCATATGAGACTGATTCTCTCGTGAATAGCAGAAAGAAAATGCTCCTGCCACTGACACTCACACTTTATTATTTATCTGTGCGTTGACGATCTCGGAGATTTTTTTAAGTGGGTTGCCTGTATTCTTTGAAATGGCAACGAGGTCGTCGAACTCCGCCGTGGCGGAAACGACGACATCGCCCCGTTTTGCGATCTTCACCCGCACATCGCCGAATTCCGTCGTCACCGTTCGTATCTCACGATCGAGCGTCGACCGCTGCCAGGAAGAGAACCTCACCCCGAGGGTCGTTGTCTCCCTGAACAGGAGGTCGATGAGCGCGGACCTGTCGGCTTCGCGGCAGAGGACCGTCATCCTTGTCCCCGGCCTGCCCTTTTTCATAATGATCTGATCGAGCGAGACATCGAGGGCGCCCGCACTGAACAGCATCTCCATGACGGGCCCGTAGAACTGGGGGTTCATGTCGTCGATGTTCGTCTCAATGACAGTGACGGATTCGCCGGACCCGGGGCCGGGCTGACGAATAACCGATTCGCCGGTGATCAGCCTGAGGACATTGGGGCTGTCGCTGAAATCCTTGTTCCCTGCCCCGTAGCCAGTCTGAACGATTGTCATCTCCGGACAGGGGGAGGGAACGGCGCCGAGTCCCTTCAGGAGCGCCGCGCCCGTCGGAGTGGTGAGCTCGCAGGACACGCCGGAGGAGTAGACGGGATAACCCTTCAGGAGTTCCACCGTGGCCGGCGCCGGCACGGGCAGAACGCCGTGTGACGTCTTCACCGTTCCGCTTCCGACGTTGACCGGAGACACGCAGAGCCTTTCGATCCCAAGGAGGGAGAGGCCGATGACCGTGCCGAAGATGTCGACCAGGCAATCGACGGCGCCCAGTTCATGAAGGTGAATGGCGTCGAAAGGCTTTCCGTGCACCTTCGCCTCGGCCTCGAAAAGCCCCCGGAATATGTGAAGACCCCTCTCTTTCATCTGTGGGGTCAGACTTGCAAATTGCGCAATCTCGACAATATCCTTCCAGGTCCTCGCTTCCGCCTTGCTCTCCCTGTCAAGAATGACGTCCACCTTCGTCGCGGCGATGCCGCACCGCGTCACAGGCCTGATGGAGAGTTCGTATCCCGCGATGCCGAGCTTTGCCAACTCCTGTTGCAGCGCTGCGCCGTCGACCCCCGCATCGACGAGGGAGCCGAGGAACATGTCTCCGCTGATGCCGGAGAAACAATTAAGATAGGAGATTATCATGTCCTATTGTACATCATCGCCACAGGGATCGTCTGACCGGATCGACGGGGAGAGTGATTCCGCGATGCCTTTCGGTTTAATATATTGACAGGACGGATAGGAAAAGGTGACGGAAAATGAAGATAGTTGCTGATCGAACAATCAACGGGAAGACGATTCGCCTCGTCCTTGGCGACATTACGGAGCGGGACACTGACGCCATCGTGAATGCTGCGAACTCCTATCTGCAGCACGGCGGTGGGGTAGCCGGGGCCATCGTCCGGAAGGGGGGGCAGATCATACAGGACGAGAGTGACAAAATCGGTTTTGTCCCTGTCGGCCATGCCGCGATCACGACGGCAGGGAAACTGCCGGCAAAGTATGTCATCCATGCCGTCGGACCGAGGATGGGAGAGGGAGATGAAGACAACAAGCTGAAAAGTGCCGCCTGGAGCAGCCTGCAACTCGCCTCCGAGAAGGGCTTGAGGAGTATCGCCATGCCGGCCGTCAGTTCCGGCATATTCGGCTTTCCCAAGGACCGCTGTGCTGCCATCCTCGTCGGAGAAGCAACGAGGTTTTTAGAGGCGAGGAGCGACTCTGCCGTCGAGATTATCGAGTTCTGCCTCTTCGATGAAAATACCCTCTCCCATTTTCAGCGCGAATTTGATAAACTATAAAGTCATTGAACATCGTCTGTGTCAGACGCTTCCTTGATGCCGGGATAGCACAGTGGTAGTGCAGCTGATTCGTAATCAGCAGGTCGACGGTTCGAATCCGTTTCCCGGCTTTTTTCTTTTCAATGACTTGCGCTGCCATATCCTTTGTCCATTCACCGAGACTATGCAGTAAATCTTTTACCCTCTGAGCCGCATTCTTCGCCTCGAAGAAAATTTTTATTTCAGGGCGGGAAACATAACCACCATCTCTGTTATCGCAGAGACGACTGCGCAAGGTGCTGACAGGCCAGATAATTGTTGACGAGACAATTAAAATGGATTATACTCCATATTAATTTAATTATTCAGGAGTAATATCCATAATGCAGGTATTGCCGCGATTGCTGCAGATCAAGTTGCCGGAAGGTCAGTCCGCCTTCCTGTGGGGGCCGAGGAAGACAGGCAAGACAACATTTCTCAAGACCGCGTTCCCGGGTAGTCTTATCTACGATTTACTCCAAACCGACCTTTTCCTCGACCTCGTCAAACGCCCGTTTCTGCTGCGGGAGCAGCTCCTTGCCGCACCACCGGAGAAGCTGAAAGAGCCTGTCATTATCGACGAGGTGCAGAAGGTGCCTCATCTGCTCGATGAAATTCACTGGCTCATCGAAAACAAGGGCCTGCGTTTTATTCTGTGCGGCTCCAGCGCCAGGAAACTGAAGCGGGGAAAGGCGAATCTGCTCGGTGGCCGGGCCTGGCGCTACGAGATGCACCCGCTCGTCTCGGCGGAGGTGTCTGACGTCGACCTGATCAAAGCCCTCAACCGGGGGATGATCCCCGCACACTACATGCAGGAGGAATACCGGAAGTCTCTGCAGGCCTATGTGCGGGACTATCTCAAGGAGGAAGTGTTTGACGAGGGATTGACCCGGAATATCCCGGCCTTCTCGCGGTTTTTCGACGCCATGGGCTATTCTCACGGAGAGCTGACCAACTATGCGAACATCGCCCGGGATTGCGGCGTCGATGCAAAGACCGTCAAGGAGTATTACCAGATCCTCGTCGACACACTGCTGGGCACGATGATCGAGCCCTACAAAAAGCGGCAGGACCGCAATGTGATCATCAGGGCCGGCAAGTTTTATCTGTTCGACGTCGGCGTCGCCGGGGCGATCACCCACCGCCGGATTGCCGCAGAAAAAGGAGAGGAGTTCGGCAAGGCGTTCGAACATTTCATCCTGATGGAACTCCTTGCCCATCGTGCTTACAGGGAGCTGAACTACAATGTCAATTTCTGGCGGACGACGTCAGGACTGGAAGTGGATTTCATCCTGGGACAGGGAGAAGTGGCCGTCGAGGTGAAGGGGGCAAGCAGGATCGACAACGCGGACCTGCGTCCCCTCAAGAGCTTTATCCGGGAGTACCGCCCGTCCAGGGCCTTCGTAGTCTGCAACGAACGGGCTCAGCGTATTCATGAGGACATTCGCATTGTGCCGTGGCGTGATTTTCTGAAAATGCTGTGGAGCGGGGACATCATATCGTAGAGTCCCCATTGCCGGAAAGGTGAGGAAACTCACCGCACCGATTACCCGCCTTCTGCATCGTGTCGAAGCATCTACGCCTGACATCGAGATCGCTTGTCAGCAGTGGATACTGAAACTGTCATGCCGCCTGAAAAATCCATGTCTGCTTTTCCTCCTGGCGGGGTTGCCGTCTGCGCGGGGAAGATGGGTGGCTGTATCCATATTGTTCCGCTGCTTCCCGCGCATCTCTATCCCTGTCCCCGTGAAGATTACCTTCAGTTCAGGCCTGTGTGTTTATTAGCAAAACTCATCAACCTACAAGAATTTTTCATTGGACAGGTGCCCGACAATGTGATATTCGTTGAATAGGAAGTGAAGGATCCCGATTCGATCACGCCGTCCCCGGTCGAGGTTGTATTAACGTGTCAGCTATAGAAGGAGGATACCATGTTGAAGAGTCTGGTCATAAGTCTGATGGCTCTGATTATCGCAGCGGGCCCCGGTTTCGCGCAGATAATGCCCGTCCCGACCGGTGAGGGGTACTTTGAGTATGATCCGACTGAGACCGGCGTCGTGAGCGCCGACCCTGCTCAGGCAAAGCCCCTTTCTGTCGGTCCTGTTGCAAAGGGCGGCGAGAACATAAACATCAGGGTGAGCCTGCCGGCGTTTTCGGCGCCCGTTGACATCTATGTCGCACTGCATGCCCCGGAGGTTCATCCGGACATCTTCCTGCTCCGGCCCGACAATACCCTCCGCCCGTCCTCGGGCGATCTCGTGCCCTGGAAGGCGAATACTCTGGGGCCGATCGACGAGAGCCTCTTCGGTGACATCCCGAGTTCCTTACTCCCGGAGGAGATCTATTACCTTTACCTAATGGTCACGCCTGCGACGGCAGCGCAGCCGGCATCCGCCGCACGCGCGGCGGCAGCGTCCTTCAAGTACAATGCGTGGCGATCCGTTGCGCCCAACTCCCGCATCTTCGGTCAGCTCGGGTTCTTTTACGGGTACAACTTTCCCCAAGCGAATCTCAGTGTCGAGGGAGGCGACTTCTGTTTCTTCTGGGTAGACAAAAACAATGTCGTGCATGGCACGAGCACGGGCATCTTTTTTCCCAAGGGTGGCGGCGGCGACAAGGATTGTCCCTGGACGATTACAGCTGGGGTGAATGTCGATGTCCTGGGAGGCAGACTTCTTAAAACTGACGGGCAGAGAACACTTGAGCTCCAGATCGGGCATCAAATATCCGAGGAATGGACAAACAAGTGTCCGGGGATTCCGCCTATACCTATTCAAAACGCAGGCACAAATTCATTTGCGCTGCCTTTTGAGAACGGGGCGAGCCTGGTCTCCGACTCACTCCTTATCGACATCTTCCTGTCGATATTCCGCGATCGGTAAAGAAATGGTCTGAGAGGGCGGACTCTCAAAGCGCCGGGAGGCATGTCTCTACCAAGTTTCTGCCTTCCAGCATCCGGACCCCGGATATTTGCCTTCGCATGTCCAGGTCCCTTTCATTTGATTGCACGCCGGCGCATTAAGGGTTGCAGTAACTGTGCAGGTGTTGACCTGCGTCTTCCTCTGAAAAGTGATAATGTTTCCATTCAGAGTCCATGGTCCCTCCCGTTGAGCGCCTACATCCTGGACACGAAACATGTGATCGGCAGAGAAAAACCAGGGCAACGGCACATAGTGATCGTCTCCGCTGCAACTAGCAGTTTTGTATTCCGTCACGAGCCAGGTACGGGCGACCGAGGCTTCGGAGCAGGCGCTTGCCGGCGTGAACTCCACCTCACCGTAGGCCGGCGCTTTTACTATCTGATATCCATGCCAGGCAACGTCCTCGACGAACCAGCTTGCAGCTCCGATGATGTCCATGAAGAAATTGAAGAGCTCTATTCCTATGGTCCCGCTCCACGCGGTCGGGATAATCGCAGCGGCTGAAACCAGGCAGTTGACTATGTCATATGCAAAATCCTGACACAATGTCTTCCTGAAAAACTCTACGGTCGCCGCGTCCGCCTCCTCGAGCTTCACATAGTCCATGGTGTCCAGGTTGAAATAAAGGTCGGAAATGACATCGAAGCACTTCGTCGGCACCGCCGCCAGGAAGGTCTTCGCGCTTTCATTTGCCATCCACATCATGTCCAGCCGGTTCAATTTCTCGTAGAGCTCCTTGTCCTTCCGGATCGCTTCCTGTCTCCCCGCAACCGTTATTTTCTTATGAATAATGTCCGGAAGCGACGATAGGGTCGCGCCATATGTCTCCAGGGTGCCGGCGCTCAATTGAACGTTAATCACGCGGTCGAGCGACTGCATGCCGACAAACCGGAAGAGGTTTGTGTCAAGCGTTTTGTCGGAAGGCACCAGGAAGAACGGGCCCTGTCCGGTGGACGTCTTGACGGCGGCCCAGCGATGAAATTTATTCTCGGCAGTTGCATAGTCGGCATTGACTCTGTCGACATAGATACCCGTGCCCATATCGCACTTATCCCGAACGGCAAGGGGGGCGCAGTCCGGAGTCAGAAGTGCTCTGAAATTTGCCGCTGCCCGCACCGGTTCTGCGTTCGCGCCGACCATGAAATACCCGACGGCCCGGCGGGAATTATAGTCGGACAATTCCGCCACACCCATTGCCGGGTGATAGAGGTAAGGCTTGTTGTCTTTCCGGATGCCTGTAAGACCGCTGTCCGGCGCCGGGCTCTTGTCCTGATACAATTTGCCCTGATGGAAGATCATCGCACCGGGTGCAACGAGATCGCCGCCGAACGAGCCCACCGACCCGTCACGGACGACAAGGGTGTACGTGTCCCACAGATAAAACGCATCCAGCCTTCCAGCCGGGGCCGCAACAAGGTAGAAAAGGTAGACGCCCTGGGGGAGGGCCGATGAGTCGAACTCCCCGAAGGGGACCTCGTCCAGCGGTCCCGTCATGGCCCTCTTCCACGGCAGGACGCCGGCAGTCGCCGGCTTCAGGCTGTAGTCCTGATGCAGCAGGTATATGTCGGGACTCAGTCCCGGGGCGTACACGGCAAAGTACAAGTCGACTGCTCCTGCAAATGCGCCGAGACCGACCTTGACACTGAGCTTGTCCGGCGCCCCCGCCGATGGTCCGACCGCCAGGGGTCTTGCCGCGGCTGCATCGGTGCTCTTGACAGGTGCGTCAACGGGCTTGTAGGAAAACTGCACCGTCGCGGTCGGAAAAGGCATGCCCGCGCTCGGGATGACATACGTCGCGGTCAGTGTGAAGTGGGTCGTGACGCTGTTGAGATTGAGTCCCGCGATATACCACCTGCCCGGCCTTAAGGGGGGATTGCTCGCGGCGGTCAGGGTGATGGATTCGCCGGGACCCGTCGATTCCGACCGGGCGTCGGCATTCGCCGAAAGCTCCTCAATCGTGCCTCCCGTGAGACGGTCCCCGAACTTCATGTACAGGTCGATGTCGCCGCTCCCGTTCGTCACCGTCACCGTGAACGCCGTCGCCCCCGCCGGGACATCGATGTACGCGTTTGCGTATGTGAGAGGGTTCAGAAATGTGTCGAATGGCACGCCGTTCTGGAGCTGCGTGTCAGCAGCCCATGAGAGGACAGGCAGGAGAGCGCTTAAGAAGAGAATTCCAAAGAGACGCAATATGAAGCATGACATCATCGTATCCTCCACCCGACCCGGGTAATGCGATGGTTTAACTTCTGGGTTATAGATATCCATTAACTAATGAGCAATATCGATGCCTGTCACGTATCTTATTGATATTCTGAATAGTGTTCGGCCTGTCTGCGATGGAGTGTAAAGATCACCGACAGGTCACTTTAGAGATGTTGTCCCGCAATGCAGCGTTTTGAAGGCCTCTCGGTTCGTCATTGTGGGGGGAGAGTGTAAAGATAACCGACACCGGCGAACGTCACTCTCTTCACCTGTATGTATCAGCTTATGACATTCTTACCTGACTACAGGTCCGCCCGGTCTCAGGCACCCGGAGCGACAAACGGTCATTCCTGAAGGAGACCGACGACTTCGAGAAAGGGGAAAAGGTGAAAATCCGTAACACGGGGGCAGATTCGCCGGATCGTGTTCCGTGGATGTCAGCGTCCCGGCCAATACGTATTCCGAGACTGTCCATGGCGGCAAAGGGCATCCCTTTTCAGGCAGGCTTGATTTCTCACGTCAGTACCAAATATCATATTCCGAGAAGCTGACGGAGTACCGCGTTACAGAAAACCGCCCCAGTGACCGTTCCCGCGGTTTTTGCGACATCTCCTCACTGACTTCGACAACCGGCCGGGACCATTGTCCCTTCGACAATGAGCCTTCACGTACGAATATCCCTTTCAAGGAGGACAGGATGTCAAAAAGGATTTACGTGGGAAATCTTCCCTACCAGGCTGATGAGGAAGCGCTGAAAGAAATCTTCGCCGCTATCGGGGAAGTGCAGTCAGTGAGGATAATCAAGGATGAAACCGGGCGTTCCAAGGGATTCGGGTTCGTCGAAATGACGTCGGACGATGATGCCGACTCGGCCATTTCCTCTCTTAACGGCACCCCGTTCATGGGCAGGAACATCGTCGTCAACGAAGCGAGACCGCAGACCGGCAGGGGAAGACCGGGCGGTCCGGGCGGCGGAGGACAGAGAAAGGGCTACGGAAGAGGCAGGGAATCGGAATCGTGGAGATAAGAACGGGCCGGACCCTGTAAGACCAGCCGCTCAGAGGCCCGAAGGTCGTCTCCGTCATGGAGCCCGGATCGGGCACGTGCGGTGAGGATGACAGCGCAAAGAGGAGTGACACGCGCCTGTCAGGAAGGGGGAACAGCACGCATGGTAAAAGGGGGCTGCCTTGGCTAAACGCGCAGGAGCATACAGAAGCGAGAAGAGAAAAAAGGAAATATTGCGTCAGAAGAAACAGGAAGAGAAGAGACTGAAGCGTTTTAAGAAAGAATCCGGGGAGGAAGAGACGGAAGGGGCGGAAGGGTCGACGCCTGAAAGCGGCGAGCAGGCGGAATCATCCGAGGAGTCATCAACCTCATCGCCGGAGGAAACGGGAAATCAGAAGGAAGAATCCTGATAAGACCGCGCTCCTGCATGGCCGGTCTTATCAGGAAAGGAATGACTCGGGGATGAGTTCTCACTCCTGATGCATCATCAGTTCTCCCGTCGTTGCTCACCGTTTTTTCTTTTCAGCTCCTCTGATCGATTGCGTCGTAGGAACACCCGTAGAGACCGCAGTAGTATCCCACATAATCGGACTCGGGACGATAGAGGGCCGGCTTTTCCTGGGCATCGCCGAACTTCTCCTCTATGATGTGGGCGCACCATCCCGCAGACCTTGAGATGACAAAAAGGGGTGTCATGAGGTCGCCGGGTATCCCCATGAGGTGATAGAAGAGGGCGCTGTAAAAGTCGACATTCGGCTTGATCGTTGTCTTGCCCCTCCGCTCGAACTCCGTGATCGCCGTTTCTTCGATTTGTGAGGACAGCCGGTACCACCGTTCCCGGCCGAGCCTTTTGCCAAGATCGAGAGACATCCTTTTGAGGACGTTGGCCCGGGGATCGTTTGTCTTGTAAACGGCGTGTCCCATCCCCATGATCTTGATCCCCTGGTCCAGTTGCCGCCTGACCCATCCCGGAACGTCGGCTTCACTCTCAAGATCGAGCAGCATCTTCACGACCTGCGCATTGGCGCCTCCGTGCAGACTGCCCGAGAGGGCGCCGATGCCCGCCGCGACGCCTGCGTACATGTGAGCGCGTGTCGAGACGACTTCACGGCATGCAAAGGTGGAGGCATTGAAGGTATGGTCGGCGTGAAGGATAAGACAGACGTCGAACCCGCGGGCCGCTTGTTCATCCGGTTCCGCCCCCTGGAGGAGCCAGAGAAAGTTGCCGGCATGGGATAAACTCCCGTCAGGACGGAGGGGCTCCAGCCCGTTCCGTATCCGGTGCCAGGCGGCGACGAGGACGGGCAGGCGCGCGATGATCCTGACGGCCTTCCGCATGTTCGCATCCCGCGAATCATCATGAAGGTCGGGGTCGGCCATGGCGAGGATAGGGATCGAGGCCTGCAGCACATCCATAGGGTGAGCATCGCGCGGCCATTTCGACAGGCTCTCGGTGACGAAGGCGGGTACCTCTCTCGCCCCGGCGAGCTGCGAGGAGAATTCCTTCAACTGTGCGTCGCTCGGCAAAAGGCCGTGCAGCAGCAGATAGGCCGTTTCTTCGAAGGTCGAGTTTTCCGCAAGGTCTTCGATCCGGTATCCCCGGTAGATGAGCACGCCCTGCTCACCGTCGATGAAGCTGATTTTCGTGTCCGCCACGGTGATGCCCCGCAGCCCGACGTTTTTGAACTTCACTTCTTCACTCATACCTCCCCCTTTTTCATGATGCTCCCGTCGATTTTGAGGACCGTCTCAGCTCGTCCCTGACGTAATTGAGAGTGCCCCCGGCAAGCAGATGCCTCCGCTCCAGGACCGACACATCGAGCAGGGTCACAACCGTGAAGCCCCCAACGACAGCGGGTATTTCCCTGTCGCCCCTTTCGATCCGTCTTCTCACCTCGGGGAAGGTAATGATCGACCCCTCGGGTATGCGGTCGTAATCATCCCTGTCTCTGAAGACAAGGGGAAGAATGCCGAAATTGCAGAGATTCGACCGGTGGATGCGGGCAAAGCTCCTGGCTATCTTCACCCGGACGCCGAGGTACCGCGGCGCCAGCGCGGCGTGCTCCCTGCTGGACCCCTGACCGTAGTTCTCACCACCGATGACGACAACGTTCTTTTTATCACGGCACTTTTGGTGGAAATCGGGATCAACGGGCGAAAAGGTATACACGCTTATTGCATCGATGTTCGAGCGGAGGGGAAGGATCTTGTTGCCGGCAGGCAAAATCGTGTCCGTCGAGATGTTGTCTCCGACCTTGAGCACGACCTCGGCCTCCAGGGTCTCCGGCAGGGCATCGAGCTCGGGTATCGGTTTTATATTGGGCCCCCGGACTATTTCCGTATGCCTGAGATTTTCGGACGGGAAAATAATGGACGACTCATCGACGATGTATGGTTGCGGATCGCTGATGCGCGGATAGTTCATGTCTTTGCCCAGATCACGGGGGTCCGTGATGACCCCTGTCAGGGCCGCTGCAGCGGCCGTTTCAGGGGAGCAGAGGAAGACACGATCGTCTTTCGTGCCTGAGCGGCCGGGAAAATTTCGGGGAAAGGTCCGGAGGCTCACCTGTCCCGTTCCCGGGGCCTGCCCCATGCCGATGCACCCGAGGCAGCCGGGCTCATGGATGCGCGCCCCCGCCGTAAGAAGAGCGACGAGTCCGCCCTGAGCCGCCACGTTGATCATGACCTGCCGGCTTCCGGGGTTGATGTGCAGCGACACGTCATCATGGCAGTGGCGACCATCGAGGATCTTCGCGACGACCATGAGATCGCGGAAGGATGAGTTGACGCTGCTGCCGACGATGACCTGATCGACCCTGATGCCCGAGACCTCCCGGACGGCAACGACGTTCCCCGGAGAAGAGGGTTTGGCGATAAGTGGGTCGAGCTTTGAAAGATCGATTTCATCGTGCTCATCATAGGCTGCTCCGTCGTCCGCTTCAAGACCGATCCAGCTCCCGCCCCGTCCCTGTGCCTGCAGGTAGGACTTCGCGTTTTCGTCGGAGGGAAAGACGGTTGACGTGGCGCCGAGTTCGGTCCCCATGTTCCCGATCGTTTCCCTGTCCGTTGCCGACAGGCACTTGACGCCCGGTCCGTAATACTCGATGATCTTTCCGACACATCCCCGCACGTCGTAGCGCCTCAGCATCTCGAGGATGATGTCCTTTGCGCTCACCCAGGGAGGCAGCTCTCCCGTCAGCCGCACGCCGAGCACTTTCGGACAGGGCAGATGATAGGGGTATCCTGCCATGGCCAGGGCGACATCGAGTCCGCCGGCGCCGATCCCGAGCATCGATACCCCGGCGGCTCCCGGCGTATGGCTGTCGGCGCCAAGGAGTATCTTTCCCGGCACACCGAAACGCTCCATGTGCACCTGATGGGACACCCCGTTGCCGGCGCCGCTGTAAATGATCCCGTAGCGGGCTGAAGCGGTCTGGAGGTAGCGGTGGTCGTCTGCGTTCTTGTTGTCCGTCTGGAGGATATTGTGGTCGACGTACTGCACGGCAAGGCCGATGCCGATACTGTCTATGCCGAGGGCCTCGAACTCGAGCAGCGCCATTGTCCCCGTCGCATCCTGAAGGAGGGTCTGGTCGATGCGAAGGGAGATCTCGGTGCCGGGGACAAGCTCTCCCCCGGCGAGGTGTGACCCGAGGACCTTCTGGGTGAGGTTTTTCTTCATTGCCTCTCCGGGGACTCCGTATTTCACTTTCATTCTATCACAAAAAAGCTAAAGCTGTGATAACAATGTGAACAGGGCTCCTGAGGTGCAGGCGAGAGAGGACAGAGTGAGGGAGACCGGCCCTTTCCGGCTCCAGATCCCCCTGATCCCGGGTTGACGTCTCTGATTGCTGTAAGCGGGGGATACCCTTAGGATGAAGGCACCCTGATTGTGTACCGGTACGGAGGCGTCTTGCCGGTCTGCAGGGCAGGATTAAGATTCCTTATTTCTTTAACGGTCGTGCTGTGCTTTTTTGCGATTGTTGCAAGATGGATGGAGCTGTCGGTGACGATTTCCCGGTGGGCCTTCTTTTTTTCAGGTTCCGGTCCGTCCGTTTCGATCCCATATCGTTCCGGGTCGTTTGCGATCGTATAGGCGGCCATGAGGTAGGGCACATACCGCTTGGTAATCGGCGAGAAGCCCCGGGCGGTGTATATGTCCGAGACTCCCCGGAGCTTGCCGGCCCCCGCATTGTATGCGATCAGGGTGAGGTCCCAGGAGCCGAACATGGAATAGAGGTCCCTCAGGTATGCCGCGGCGGCGTAGGTTGATTTCACCGGGTCTTTGCGCTCATCGACATACCGGTCGATCCTGAGGCCGTAGCTCCGGGCGGTGCTCCTCACGAACTGCCAGAGGCCCGCCGTACCCCCCGGACCGATGGACCAGGGAGAATATCCGCTCTCGATCATGGGCAAGTAGGCGATCTCTGCGGGGATGCCCTTTTCGCTGAAGATGCCCTTGACCATGTCGATATAATGGTATGAATTTTCGAGACGGACCTTGAAGGTCTCGGGGATTTTTTCGGCGAAGAAAACGATGGCCCTGTCGTAAATCGAGCTTGTGTGCTCGGCATGGCGAACGTCGTGAAGCTCCTGTGCGGCGCCGGCTGCAAGGGGCGTCCACAGGCAGCCTAGCATGAGGCAGAGAGATATGAAAATTTTTGTCATGGTTTACCTCCGGATTTAGGACCTGCCGAAGCAGACTGAACTAATTGATACTAATGGATATTAGTCTTGGTGTATGTTTTTCTGGGCATTCTACTATAACCATTCTTTCCCTCCATGTCAACCCTAAGGGAACGAAGAGTGTCACAAAAATCTCCCTCTCTCGTTTTTTCAGAAATTCACGGGAAGCTATCCGGTCAAGATTCATCTGGTATAATTTAACTTGTACGGGGACGATGCGGAAACGGCATGTCGGAGAGTTCAGCATCTCACTCGGAAACGACAAGGAGGGACAGACAGATGGGACTTCTCGATGACATTGTTCAGGGTGCGCTGGGAGGCCGGCAGGGCGGCGGAGAGGGAGGAAGCGGTCTGCTCAATATGGTGATGGGCCTCATCAACAGTCCCCAGGTGGGAGGACTTGCAGGACTTATAAACATGTTCACGAACAAGGGACTCGGCGATGTCGCCTCGTCCTGGGTCAGCACCGGCGAAAATATGCCCATCTCGGCGGAACAACTACGTAATGTGCTCGGCAGTGATCAGATCGAACAGATCGCCGGCCAACTGAATATACCCGGTCAGGACGCCCTGAGCGGGTTGACGAGCATGCTGCCGCAGGTCGTCGACAAACTCACCCCTGACGGGCAGATCCCGGACGAAGGCGCGCTCGACCAGGGCCTCTCCCAGTTGAAGGAAAAGCTCTTCGGGTAAGCATTCCGCCGGGCCGGCGAGAATGAACGGCAAGGGATCAGGGGGCATGAGGCAAGCCCCCCTGCCTTTGTTATGCATCTGTGAGGTATTACTTACAGCACCCCCCGGTAGACTCTGTCGACCTTCCTGAAGATGCCCTCCCAGTTCATGGGTGCCAGGTGGCAAAGGACCGCGCCATGCCAATCGGGTTCGTCGCCGGCACAGCGATGAATCTGCCTGGTGATGGCTGCGGCAAGGTCTTCGACAAATGCAGGCAGTCCTGACGGGTCGGGCTCGTCAGGGCCTATGAGCGGCGGCAGTTGAACGCGATCAACGACGCCGAGGACGTCGAGGTCTCCGGGCAGCCAGTGATCCATACCCGGCAGGTCCGTCACGACGACACGGCAGCAGGAGGCGAGTGCCTCGAGCACCACGAGAGGAAGTCCCTCGTAGAAGGACGGCAGCACGAAGAGGTTGGCCTCTCTGAGCATATGGGCGAGCACCTCCTGGTGCACGGCGCCGAGAAAAACGACCGACTCGCCGTGCCGGGCCGCCTCCTCCTGTATCACCTTTCCCTCGTCTCCCCCGGCGGATCCGGCGAGGAGCAGTCGAATTTTTGTTCCCTGGGGAAACCGAACCCTGTCGAGCGCCTCGATCAGCCAGGGGACGCCCTTTGCCCTGCTGATCTTTCCCGCGTAGACGATATCGAAGGTCTTTGTCTGCTCCCCGTCGGACCATGAAAACTCGGGAGGACAAAAGATGTCGTCCCTGTACCCCGCGCCGACGACTTCGACGGCGTCAGTGCTGATGCCGTAACGGCTGATGATGCGCTCCCTGTGCTCTGCGTGAAGGGCCATGACCCGGTCGACCCGTGAACAGGCGGGGATCACGAACGGCGCAAGGTGAGGGGCGAGGTCGAGCTGCCGCAGTTCCGTCCCGTGACATGTCGTCACAATGGGGGTTTCCGGGAAAAGGACGCGCGCAAGGGCCGTCACGAGCCAGAGGTGATGAGAATGAATGATGTCTGGGCGGAATTTCTCCTTCATATGCTTCAAAACGCCCCCGAAGGCATCGAGGTAGAGGTCGAGCATGTCCACGGTGAAGGCTGAAAACCGCGTGCTCTCGTAGGGCATGACATCGCTCATACCTGCCACGGAAAAGGGCAGGTCCGGGCCGCCGAACCTGACTGCATGCACGCGCGATTCTTCCAGGTGGGGCAAAGCGGGCATGACGGCATCGGCGGGGATGCCCGCGATGACCCTCTGCACGTACCCGGCCCGCGCCGCGTGGTGGACCATGGCCTGCAGATAGACGCCGCTGCCGGTCTTGCCCGGTTGCTGGGAGAGGAGATGGAGGATGCGGAGGGTCTGCGTCGCGCCGCCCTGCCGGTGCAAGGGGCGCTCAGCGCCTCCCGCATTCAGGAGGCGCCACGCCGGTGAACCCTGCACAGGCCAGTTAGCGGAGATCATCACGACACCTCATCCGAATAGACGGCAGTCCGCGCAATGTGCCGCTCTGCAAATCCCTGCGATGCCCTGGTGGCAGAGGGCGAAATCGTACTTCAGGGGGTCTCGGGGATCGAGGCGCCTCAGGGATTCGGTGATGTCCAAGGCCATTTTCCAGTCCATGCTCCTCCTGTTCGTCAGGCCGATGCACAGGGCGATCCGGGCGATGTGCGTGTCCAGGGGGATGACAAGTCCATTCTTTGGGATGCCCTTCCAGATACCGAGGTCGATGTCCCGGTCTCTCACCACCCACCGGAGGAAAAGGCTCATCCTCTTGCAGGTACTGCCGTTTTCCGGCGACGGGAAAAACTGGAGGAACCCGGGGGGGCGCACGTCCGCTCCATAGACGGCAGAGGTGTCGATCGTGAGAATGGACCGGACGAACCCGGTCATCGCCCTCTCCGTGGTCACGTCGCCGGGACGGAAATGAGCCATGAAAAGGGCCTCCAGGCTGCCGTAGCTCCTCAGAACCATGGCGACGACGTGAAGGAAGCAGGTGATATCGTCGGTGTTGTTAAAGCGGTATTTCAGGTCTGACGAGAAACGACGGAGGTCACGGCGGTCTGCGTTCCTCAAAGCCTCATGGGGACTTCCTCCCATCCGGGACAGGATCGCGCCGACGACGGGCTTGAAGAGATCGACCCTACCGTATGCGAAGGAAGAGGCTATGAATGCCGCGATTTCGGTGTCCGCCCGGTTTGTGTACCGGTGGGGGAATTCAATGGGATCCTGCCGGAGCCGGCCCTCGAAGTCGAATGTCCTGTAGAGCCTGTCCAGCCGCCGCTTCAGGGACGTGACCGTAACGCCCTACCGGTAATTGACGAACTGGATGTGAATGCCGAAATCCGTTTCCTTGAACTTGGCAATGATCGCCTGGAGGTCGTCGAGCTTCTTTCCCCGCACCCTCACCTGGTCCTTCTGGATCTCGGCCGTCACCTTGAGCTTCATGTCCTTGATGATCTTGACCATCTCCTTGGCCTTCTCGGTGGGGATGCCCTGCTGGAGCGAGATGACCTGCCTGACGGTGTTTCCGGCGGCCTGCTCAATCTTCCCGTACTGGAGGGCCTTCAGGGCGACGCCTCGCTTCACAAGCTTGGTCTGGAGGATGTCGACGACGCTCTTCAGCTTAAGGTCATCGTCAGAAATGACAGTCAGCTCGCTTTTTCCCTTGTCAAGCTCGATGTCGCTCTTGCTTCCCTTGAAATCGAAGCGCTGACCTATCTCTTTCATCGCCTGGTTGACGGCATTCAGGACCTCCTGGAGATCCACAGTGCACGCGATGTCAAAGGTATGTTCTTCCGCCATTGTCTCCTCCCTTTTCGATGATCACGCGGTCGGCTTCCGCGACGTTTCCTTCATACTCTCCGCCGTCAATCGCAATAATTCCCGCGGATCGGGCTTGCAGACGGGACAGAACGGTTCCCCCAGGTCCAGGAGGCACACATGCCCTCATTCCGGACAGCAGATGCAGGCATGGACAGGCTCCCGGCAGACCGGACAGAGATCGGACATGACGAAATTATACCACAGAGAGCGGCCGTGCGGCGGTCCCGCCCCGAGGGTGTTCATTTTCTCGCCTTTTCTTCGATAAATGATAGAGGAGCCTCATGCAGGCAGCAGGATTAATGCGTCCATGAATAAAACATTTGTAAAACCTATGCCGTTCCGTATTATGATACTGTGTGTACCGGTTTATCATCCCCGACAAAAGCAGGTGCGGTCCGTTTGAACACTGAACTGAATGATATACAATCCCTGATCAGGTCCCTCGCGGAGATCCAGCATACCATCTCGGAGATCGGCGACCTTTCCTTTGCATCCTACGACAGCCGGGGCGTTCAACTGTTGCCCCCGAGACGTGAAGACCGGTTGACGAGCACCATTCGCTCTCATCCCGTCGGAAGGGAGGAATACGACAAGTACATCTCCCAGGGCGTCAAGAGGGCCGTTTTGCGGAAAGAGGCATCCATACTGAGAGGTCCTGCGAGCCAGCATAACATCTTCATCCCCGTTGATGTGAGTGAAGCACGGTTCGTCCTTGTCAGCAGTCCTTTCTATGTCTCGAAGCAGGATTTTGACGACTTTCTCAGGAGGAGGGGGCGGATCCCCGATCTTGCGTCGGGAAAGGAGGCCTTCCCCCCGCGCTGCAAGCTGAAGGATTCCGACTCGGCGCAGCAGGTGGCGGTCCACGTCAAGAAGCTCTTCGAGACCCTCCTGACGAGCGTCTATGAGCGGAACCAGAATTCCAGGCGGTATCTGTGGACGAAAACACTGATCGACGTGCTGCTGAACATGAAGCTGCCCCTGCCGATCGACGACGCCCACAGAATGATCCTTGACGCAATCCTCTTTCTATTCAGCGTGAACACCGCATCCATCATGGTGAAGAGGGGTGTGCACTTCGAGACGGTCCTTGCTCTGGGCAGCATGAAAAACGTCGTCGGATCTTTCAGGGTCCACGAGGATTCGCCGGCCCTGGCCCTGTCGGTGAAGAAAATGATCCAGACATCGCTCGTCAACCCGAAGGAGATCCTCAGCCTCGGACTCGCCGACGAAATCAAATCGGTCCATGTCTTTCCCCTTTCGTCTCACACCTTTCTTCACGGTCTGATCATGATCTTCAACTCCAGGGTGTCACGTGACGAAGCGCAGAGCATACTCGAATTCTGCAGGCTCTCGAGCCTGATCCTGAAAAACCTCTCCATCGAAAACGACTGCGACCGTTATGTCAACAATCTCACCATGCTCAATGTCGCCGTCTCAAAGATCGACCCCCGGCTCAACGATCCCGCTTCCCTCCACAGGCAGATCGTGATGACCGCTACGGATCTCCTGCAGGCCGAGAAAGGCTCCCTCATTCTGCCTGAAAACGGGGATCTCGTTATCAAGGCCGTCCGGGGCATCAACGAATGGCTGACGCATAACATCCGCCTGAAGCCGGGAGTGGGCATTTCCGGCATCGTGTTCAGGGATGGCCGGCCGATGCTCGTACGGAACGTCGACAGGATCGAGATACCTGACTACAGACCACGTTTTCACTACCGGAAAAAATCGTTCATCAGCATGCCCCTGCAATTCTCCTCCGAAACGATCGGCGTCCTCAACATAACGGACAGGCTTCACGGCGACGAGTTTACCGAACAGGACCTCAACATTTTGAAACACTTCGGCACCTATGCATCTATCGCCCTGAAGGTGTTCAGCTATCACCGGCTGGCCGAGCAGATGAAGGAACTCTCCATCACCGACCATCTGACGGGCCTTTACAACCGCAGGTACCTCCAGGAGCGGTTCAGTGAAGAGATCCACCGCTCCGACAGGTACAAGCTTTCATTCTCCGTCAGCCTCATTGACATAGACGACTTCAAGCTATTCAACGACAGCGAAGGTCATCTTGCCGGCGATGGCGTCCTCCGGGACCTCGCCCACATCGCCCGGGAGAACTCGAGGGCGAACGACGTCATCGCGAGGATAGGCGGAGAGGAGTTCGCGATCCTCATGCCCCAGACGGACAGGGACGAGGCCTTCCTCGTGTCTGAGAGGATCAGGAAAACCATCATGGAGACCCTGACCCAGAACTGGAAAAAATTCCCCCGGTCGTCGGTGACGGTCAGCATCGGCATATCGACCTTTCCCCATCACGGCAAGACTGTCCAGGACATGATCGAAAAGGCCGACCTCGCCCTCTACCGCGCCAAAGCGACGGGGAAAAACAGGACCGTCATTTTCGAGGAAGAACTCAGGCGAAGAGAGATTCCCTGACCCTCCCGCCTTTCCTTCCCTTCGCCTTTAAAAGAGGGATAATCTTTGCGTTGGACCTCGAATAAGACGCGGCGAAGATGACGTACATTTTTCGAGGACAGCCCCGCGGAACCCGAATATATCGTCACCGTCCCGGGCGTCGGATACATGCTCCGGGATCAGACTGAACAGGAGGCGCAGGAATGATCTACCTGGTCGTCCGCATTCTGGCCAATGCAATCGCCATCAGTCTCGCCGTCAAGCTCATCGACGGCATTACCTTCACCGGACCGTGGTGGAAGATGATCGTCACCGGCGCCGTCTTCGGGGTCGTGAACGCCCTCATCCGCCCTATCGTGAAGCTCTTCACCTTTCCCCTGATCATTCTCACCCTCGGGCTCTTCACGCTCATCGTCAACGCACTCATGCTCGGACTCACCGCCTATCTCTCCGATGCCTTCGGCCTCGGCCTGTCTGTTGCCGGGTTCTGGCCGGCCTTCTGGGGGGCCCTCGTCATCAGTATCGTGAGCTTTCTGCTCTCTCTCGTCACAGGACGCGGAGAATGACGGCAGAGAAGCCAGTGATATTTGTTGACATTTGCCCATAAATCTGATATCTGATAAATACGGACAAGGGCGGGACGGCTATACCGGAATTTTCAGCACCGGGAGGCCGTTTCCACGTGGCGCGTTCACGATAACCATGCTCCTGGAAAGAGGCGACGGCAATGAATTTACTGAAAGAAGCTGCGAAATTCATCGGCTGGCTTTCGGGTTCAGTCGCCGGAATCGTGGCGCTTCTCACCGCCTGCGGTTATTTCATCACAATGGCCAACCTTCATGTCCTCGGTTTGGACCTTCTTTTCATAGACTACAGCGCCGAATTCTACATCCGGAGGGGAGGCCATTTTTTCCTTTTCGCGGCGCTCGTCCTCCTGGAGAAGGTGTTCCTGCCCCTTCTGACGATCATTGTCCCGGCGGTTTCGGCGGTATTTCTTGTCTTTCTCGCGGTGCGCCGGAGGTCATGGTTTCAGCACCTCCGAAGCCGTTTCGTTGGTACGCAGAAAAAGGCGGGTACCTGGACGACGGCCTGCAAAGTGTTCGTGTACATCCTTCTTGTCGTCCTCTTTGTTTACCAGCTCGCCGGCAGACTCGATCTCTTCGTGACGCCCCTGAGCATCTCCGGCGTGCTCTACAGCGAAGACATGACGGGGGGTTCACAGGAGGAGAGATTGATGAAAGAGTGGATCGTGAAGGGCGAGACGTCAAAACTGAGAATGCATTTCTCTGATGTCCTCATATCCGTCATCCTCGCGGGTGCCCTGCTCCCGGTCGCCTGGTGGGCTACCTCCGGCTTCAGATTGCGGGCTCTCCTCATTGCGCCCTTTGTGATCATGTTCCTCGTCTACCTTTTGCTCTTTCCACGGGTGTATGGTGTCCTCATTCTTCCCTGCGAGTTTGCGCCCGTCGTCATCAGCACAAAGGACGAAATCCCTGCGGGCCGGGGTTCGCCTTTATACCTCATCAACAAGGGAGGAGATGATTTCGTTCTGTGGAATGCCAAAGAAAGAAAACTCCTCTGGATTGCGAAGGATGAAGTGAGAACGGTTGAGATCGGCCGGAGCAGGTCCATCTTGAGAGAACCGGACAGAAACAGTGAGAAGACAGGAAAGTGAGGCGGAACATGAGATGCTTCGACAGGATTGGATGGTTATGCGGGGCTGTGATCGGTCTTCTTCTCTGTGGTTGTGCAGGCATGCAGACGGGACCGGAACCGGGTGCATCCATAGGGACTCTCCACGTCGTTTTCGGCACAGAGGTCTATGTCAACGGCAAAGAGGCCTTTGACGGGAGACCCATTTACGGCGGCGATGACGTGGCAACGGGATCAGGCGCCGGTGTCATCGTGAATTTTCCCGACGGCGGGTTCATACAGCTCGATGAGCAGACTGATCCGACGATACGGGAGCTGATCGAGCAGGGCAAATGCGTGATTCTTGCCTTTTTCAGATACGGGAGGGCTTTCGGGGCGACAGGGCGAGATTGCGCCATCAGCACGAATGACCCCAACCTTGCATCCATTACTGGCGGGACACAGTTTAACCTGGAAATAGGAGGCGACCGTTCAATACTGACCGTTATCCGGGGCACGATGCGCCTCCGGCTCGCCGATGGAGAAAGGGCGGTCCACGCCGGGCAGCAAGTCGCCGTTTCTCGTCATTATCTGATAGGTATACGCGATCTGTCCCCGGAAGAGCTGCGTCGCGTCACGTCCTGGCGCCAGAAGAGACCCAAGCCGGGGGGTTGGTGCTGTGACAAAGGAAAGGTGTTCCACAGTGATCCCGAAAGCTGTCAGCGAGGGGGAGGGACTTTCTTTGCCGATGAGCGGTCCGCCTATGATAAGTGTAAAACGCCCTTGCCTGATAACAAGCGGGCTTTCTGTGAACAATACGCGGAGAGGGCAGTCAGTCAGAACAACGACAATCTCCGGAGAAAGTGCGGTTACACAGGTGTGCGATGGCAGTCGAACTTCGATGCTCACTTCAATTGGTGCATGACGACCGACCCCGCTTCCGCCGAATCGGAGACGCGGATTCGGGAAGCGGATCTGAAAAGGTGCAGGCCCGCCGAGTCGATTGATGGCGGTCCCGTGCCGGAAGGACATCCACCTGATGACAAGCCGGGATGGTGCTGTGACGACGAAAAAGTCTTCCGGAGCGACCGGGAAAACTGCAAACGAAGGGGCGGGACTTTTTTCGTCGATGAGCGCACTGCGCGTGACAAGTGCAAAACAACCCTGAAGGACGACAAAAGACCGTTCTGTGAAGAATACGCCAGGAAGGCAGTCAGTCAGAACAAGGAAAACCTCAGGAGAAAATGCGGCTATTCGGGACAGCGATGGCTGTCGGACGACAATGCTCACTTTAATTGGTGCATGGATGTTGACGGGGCGGCCGCCGAGGCGGAGAGGCGCAGCCGTGAAGCGGACCTGAAAAGATGCGGGTCAGGAGGCTCCAAGCAGCAGGACGGAATGGAAAAGGGGATAGACCGACCGGGATCGGATTACAGAGATTTTGACCTTAGGAAAGCCGATCCGGCCCTCTGCCGGGACGCTTGCATGAAAGACGCCGAATGCAGGGCCTGGACCTATGTGGAGCCTAACTCTGCCAAGCCGCGGGCGCATTGCTGGCTTAAGAAAGCGGTTCCTCCGGCCCGGAAAGACAGATGCTGCGTTTCAGGGGTGAAATTCACCGGGCCGGAATGAAAGGTCAATAGCCGGGAGACCCTTTCGTGGAATGGACAGAGACTCCGGGGGATGAATTGTGGGGGCCGTTCCCCGATAGGCCCGAAGCACATATCCGGCGTGTTTTGCCCTGTCTTTTCCTGCAACTATAGCCTACAAGGTAAATCATAATCATAACTATTGACTTTTCAGAGCCTTTCTGTAAAAATGGACGATTGAAGCAGCGCAATCTTCCATCATACGTCACAGCAAGGAGGCCGGTATCATGAGACAGACGCCCTATCAACGGATGGTTCAGCGGACCCCTCTGTTCGCGATGCTTGTCGTGTCCCTCGTCGCGCTCGTCGCGTGCGGAGGGGGCGGCACAGGCAGCAACAACCTCATTGCAGTGCAGGTTTCTTCTCAAAACGGAGGGACCTTCACGAACAACCCGAACAACCCCGATATCACGATCACGATCCCGCCGGGGGCTTTAAGCAGTGATGCGAACCTGACAGTCGACCGTGTCGATGCGCCTCCAGGTACGGGAGCGAACCAGATCGCCGCAAGCTCTGCCTATGCAGTCAGCATCAGGGGCAGCGGCACAGTCACCCTGAGGGAACCCCTGTCGATCGAGATCAGGGTGAATCCTGTTCCCGAACACCCCCAGCTCGGAGAAATCGCCGTGCTCGAAGGGGCAAGCTGGAACAGGCTCCAGTCCAACTTCTTCAAGGCATCGGGCCGCTCCGTCGTCTCTCTGACGACGAGGACGAGCGGCACCTTCCGCGCCGTTCACAGGAGCATTCAGCAGGCGACAGGCCCGGGCGTCGCCACCGGCTTCAACGTGTTCATGTACGAAACTTTCGGCAACGAGGCCTTTTTCGGCAATGTGGGACTCCACACAGTGCTGAACAATGTCTCGCCTGCGAATGCCGTCGCCCTTGGAGCCCAGGTGGACATCGACCGGGTCCCGGCCTCCATCGCCGCATTCCTCTCCGACCCGAATGTCCCGGCTGCCGACAAAGCAGCGGCCCTCCAGGACCCCGCGACGACGAGGGCGCTCGTCAAGGCCGGCGCGGTCGTCGGCGTGAAGGGTTTCTATGCTTCGAACGATCCGAATGACACGACTCTCGTCCGGGCCGGCATCACCTGTGCTCTCTGTCATGTGCTTGTGACGCCGACGTCCTTCCCCGGCGTCGGGACACTGCCCGTCGGGAAACTCAACATCGACGGTGTGCCCAATACAAAGATCGATGTAGGAGCGATCCTTGCATTTACGCCCTTTGCGACCGGCGCGGGACAGTCCGTCGTCGACCTGCTCAACAGCTGGGGACCGGGGCGGTTCGACATCCGTGCCTTGCCCGACAATCCCCTCGAAGATAACGTGAACAATCCGACCAAGATCCCTGCTCTGTGGAACTTCATCGACCTCTCGTCGCAGGGATATCTGATCGGATGGGACGGGCTGTTCAAAGACAACGGCACGACGAACAACGCTCTTGCAAGCATCACCGAGGTCGCCTATGACCTGCCGATGCACTCCAATGGCGCCTTCGGCACTGCAGCAGGGACGCTGCCGCCTGAGCTGAGCGTCACACCGCCTGCCGATCTCCTCAATGCCCTTGCGCAGGCGGAAACGGACACCCCCGGCAACGATGTCGTGCCTCTCCAGAAGCTGCTGGATGTCCAGACATGGATGAGAAGCCTGGCGAGCCCGAAACCGGGGGCCTTTGACGAAGCGAAGGCGCTCCAGGGCTTCAGGCTCTTCCACGGGAAGGCGAACTGCGTCACCTGCCACCGCACAGCCGACCTCACGGGCCCCGGCCTCTTCACCGACATCACGGCGACGGCGCCGACGGGAGGGCTGGCCGGCGGCGTGCGGATACCGGGGCTGAGAGGGATATCGCGGACCGCACCGTACTTCCACGACCACAGTGCCCGCACCCTCGACGATGTCGTCGCGCGCTTCGTCGCCCGGGGCAAGCAGGTGCCTGCACTGACGGCCGACGAGCAGAAAGCTGTTGTGGAGTATTTGAAGAGCCTGTAAGACCTGATCTGTGTAATCCGGGGGCGGCAATCGTCGCCCCCCTCTTTTGTTGTCCTCGTTTCCACGTCTCTCTGCAAGCTCCTGAAATATGCACAAGTAATCCTTGCAGTTGCATAGAAAGGCGTGGCGAAGCGCCTCAAAGCCTTGCTGAAGGCGACGATACGCCTCGTCAGGTTTGTGTTTCAGGACTCCACTCTTTGTGTCATCGACCATAGACGTATAGGCCGTTTTTCGTTTTGATACAGGTGTCGCCGCAGCAAGGTTTTCGGCGCATACGCCCTGCCTTTCCCGGAAGTGTATTGCAACGATAAGGTAATGTCCCATGCTTTGTCATTCCGGCTCGTCCGGAATCTTTCTGGGGGCAAGACTCCCGACAAGCGGGAGTGACGGGATATAGGTCATGTATATGCAGGAATCAAATATTTCGGATTCGAGAGATGGATACAATCAACGATAATCCTCTGGGGAAGGTTAGCTCTCAAGCGGCAGGCTAATCTCCACGACGAGGCCGCCGTCCGCCGCATTGGAGGCCGTCACTGTGCCTCCGTGCAGCCTGACGGCGCGTTCGGTGATGGCAAGGCCGATCCCGGTCCCTCCGGTTTCCCTGTCCCGGGAATCGGCGACGCGGTAGAAAGGCCGAAATAAATTGGAAAGAGCTTCTTCAGGAACACCCCTGCCGTGGTCTCTCACCTTACATATCGCGCGCTCAGGTCCCGCTTTCCGTTCACTGTGAAGGGTCACCTCGACCGTTGAACCCTCCGCCGTATACCTGACGGCGTTCCGGACGACATTCTCGACAGCCCTGCGGAGCATCTCTTCGGACGCGGTGATCATCAGGTCGCCGCCGGGGACGAAGTTCACGGACCGGCCCCGGCTCCTCGCCTCGAAATCGGCGTCGTCGACGACTTCCCTCACGAGCAGTGAGAGATCGAATGACGTCTTGTCCAGCCTCTCCGCGCCGCTTTCGAGGAGCGTGAGTGTCGTCAGCTGGCCGATGAGGTCGTTGAGACGCTCCGATTCCCGCTCCATGCGATCCAGGGCATCCTCCGCCCCGGGGCCCGCATGGCGGCGCGCCAGCTCCAGTGCGACATTGAGGCGGGCGAGGGGAGAACGCAGCTCGTGAGAGATGTCCCTGAGCAGCCTCCGTTGCGCCTGGACAAGGGACTCGATCCGTCCGGCCATGTTGTCGAAGTCACGTCCCAGATCAGCAATCTCGTCCCTCCGCCTTCCGAAGAAGGGTCCCACGCGCGTCTCCAGTGCCCCTCCGGCAAACTGCCGGGCCGCCTTCTGCAGGTGCAGGATCGGCGCAGTCAGGGAGCGGGCGAGGAGATAGCAGACGATGCCGGCGACAACGAAGGTGACGGACAGACGGAGGCCGAGGTGGCGGGGATCAAGCATATTTTCCAACGGCGTGGGGCGGGGCACCTCGGCGAGGATGACGTAGTTGTTCTCCAACGGCAGGGCGAACCACAATCCCCTCCTGCCGGGAGCGACCTGGAGTTCTCCGGTCACCGCCGCCGTGGACGCGAGTTGTTCGCCCCTGCCGGGAGCGGGACGGCCCGAAAGAGATCCCTGGTCTCTCTTATAGAGGAAGGCGGGCATACGCGCCTCCCGTTCCAATCGTGCCGCCTCCTCGGAAAGTCCCGTGACTCCCCGCGATTCATAGGCGCTGACCAGCGACCTGCCGGCTTTCAGAACCTGTTTTTCGTGACGGGCCCGGGCGGAGGCCATCGGGTCCGTCGTCAGAGCGATGACGACGCCGGCGGCGCCGATGAAGGTCATCGCAAGCCAGAACCAGAGAAATATCTTTACGAAGAGACTCCGCATATCAATGTTCCGCTTCACCCGACCGCTGCGGGAGCGAGTAGAGGTATCCCACGCTCCGGACCGTCTTGACACGCTCAGTCCCGTCAACCTCATGGCCCAGTTTCCTGCGAAGGCTGCTCACGTGCACGTCGAGGCTGCGGTCATAAGGAGAGAGGGCGCGTCCCAGGACTTTCCTGCTCAGGTCCCGCCGTGTCACCACCTGGCCTGCCATGCCGAGCAGCTCCTCGAGCAGACTGAACTCGACCGACGTCAGTTCCACCATTTCGCCGGACCGTTTCACCGTCCTCGTCGTCGTATCCAGTTCCACGTCACCAACGACAAGGCGTGCCGGGGAAGCGCCCGGCTGCACCGGCGCCGCCTGTTCAGAGCGGCGCTGGACGGCGCGAATGCGTGCCACCAGCTCCCGGGGGTTGAAGGGCTTCGGCAGATAGTCGTCGGCGCCCATCTCAAGACCGACGATGCGGTCGACATCATCGCCGCGGGCCGTCAGCATCAGGACGGGAATGCGGGACCTGTCGCGGATGCGGCGCAGCACCTCGAAACCGCTGATGCCCGGGAGCATCACATCGAGCACCACGAGATTATGCTCTCCCGAAAGCGCCCGCTCGATACCGGGCACCGCATCGAATACCGCTTCGACATCGAACCCCTCCGGCTTCAAATAGTCTGAGAGCAGTTCGCAGAGCTCCCTGTCGTCGTCAATGACCAGTATGCGGCCCATAGATCTATTCTACCCCGAAAAGACGGGACGATGGTGTAAAGAATTGTAAAGCGCGGCCTGAGAAACTTTACAATTCTTTTCCTTTCTTGATGGAACCTTCACCCACACTTAAAAAAATATTCGGTACCATAAAAGCATGAACGAGGAACACGTGAAAAGAGGAGGTGATTCCGATGTAGAACGATTTCTTCGAACCATATTTGATGGATTCGTAATAAGCCGTCATACCCGCGAACGCGGGTATCCAGATTTCGATAATCTGACTGAATATACTGGATTCCCGTCTGCACGGGAATGACAGACGAGCGCTGTGTCAGGCTTTTTACGAGGGCGTCATATTTCATGTCTGCAAAAATACAGGCTTCGAAAAAAAGGAGGTTTCAATGAAAACGGAGATATTGGAAGAATCGGTCCTGGACATCAGGATGACGTTCGGAAAGGCCCTGGTCGCTGCATTGTGTGTTCTCATGGTTGCCTGCCTGGTCTTCATACAGACGGCCTCTGCACAGGACAGGGGAAGGCCGGGCAAGGCCCCGTCCCCGGAGCGCGTCATGGCCAAACTGACGGAGCGCCTCAACCTGACTGAGGCGCAGCAGGCACAGATGCAGCCGGTCATACAGGATGACATGAACAGGCACCGCGAGGTCATGACAAAGGCAAGGGAACAGGAGATCAGGGACCGCGAGGCCGTAAGAGAGCAATTTGAGGCGATTGACAAGGAAACGGATGCAAAGCTGGCGACGATCCTTTCAGCCGAACAGATGAAGGAGTTCCAGAAGATAAGGGAAGAGCGCCGCGCGAGGATGCATGACAAGCGTCACCGCGGCGGACCGCCCCCCATCGGCGGGTAATGCAGCCGAACAAGGATGGGCCGGGCTCGACACATGACAGCCCGGCCCTCCCTGCTCAGACATTCAGGATTGACCTATTTGCTCCGGCAATTAAATACCTGAAACACTGTCATTGCCGCAAGCGCAGCGCGTCGGCAATCCTTCTGAAAACGAAAAAGGATTCCGGACAAGCCGGAATGACAGACCGCAACACTCTTTAAGTGTCAAATTGCCAGGTCATAAAATTGGAAATAACATGAGAGGCATTCTGCAATGATTAATGAATACAGGGTAAGGAAGGAAGCATTGATGTCCCGGTTCAGGCGGATGGCATGCATTGCTCTGACTCTTGCTGCGTTGTCCCTGGCGGGGTGCGCTACTGTCGGACCCGATTATGTCCGGCCCTCCCTGCCGGTACCAGACACGTGGAATACAGGATCCGCGAGCGTCTCCCCCTCCGCCAGCGCCGATACGAAGATACTGTCC
The DNA here is from genome assembly GCA_963705105.1 of uncultured Nitrospiraceae bacterium. Taxonomy (GTDB): domain Bacteria; phylum Nitrospirota; class Thermodesulfovibrionia; order Thermodesulfovibrionales; family Dissulfurispiraceae; genus CAVPIW01. The sequence continues at coordinate 158,862 of CAVPIW010000009.1, forward strand.
CAATGGTGGTCGACGCTCGGAGATCCCCTGCTGACAAGTCTCATCGAACGGGCTGTTCAGAGGAACCCGGACTTGCGTGAGGCCTCGGCCCGTGTCCGCGAGGCCCGGGCACGCCGGGGCATCAGTGAAGCGGCGCTGTTTCCGGTCGTCGATATGTCGGGAAACGTCGTGAAAAGCAGCGGCAGCGAAGAAACCGGGGGTGGCGCCGAAAGGGACCTGTACTCGGCAGGTTTCGACGCCCGGTGGGAGATAGATCTTTTCGGCGGGAGACGCCGTGACGTGGAGGCGTCGCAGGCCGATCTGGAGGCAAGCACGGAGGACCTGCGTGACGTGCTCGTGACGCTGATCGGTGAGGTGGCCCTGAACTATGTCGATGTCCGCTCCTTTCAGGCCCGTCTTGCCATCGCCGTAGCGAACCGGACCGCTCAATCTGACGCCTACGACATCACCCGCTGGCGCTTCGAAGCCGGGTTGACAAGCCGTCTCGATGTGGACCAGGCAAGATACAATCTCGAAAACACGCAGGCGCAGATCCCCCCGCTCAGGAGCGGGCTTGAAAGGGCCACGAACCGTCTTGACGTGCTGCTGGGGCTCCATCCCGGCTCCCTGAAGGAGGAGCTGTCCGGGCAAGAACCCATTCCGGTCCCGCCGCAGGAGATGCTTGTCGGAGTCCCCGCCGACATCCTGCGGAACAGGCCCGATGTGAGGCGGGCCGAACGCCGTTTGGCGGCTCAGACCGCCCGGATCGGCGTTGCCACGGCTGAACTGTATCCCAAACTCACCCTGACCGGATCCATCGGTCTTGAAGCGCTCTCATTCGGAAAACTCTTCTCCTCCGGCAGCCGCACCTACGGGTTCGGCCCCGCTTTTACATGGAACATCTTCGATGCCGGCAGCATCCGGAAGAATATAGAGGCGCAGAATGCGCTTCAGGAGCAGGCGCTCATACAGTATGAATCGGCGATCCTCGGGGCACTCGAGGAGGTCAACAACGGGCTTGTCACATATGCCCAGGAGCAGCTCAGGCTCCAGTCACTCACCGAGGCTTCACGGGCGGCGGCGAGTGCCGTTGAAATAGCTCAACTTCAATATGCGTCGGGGGTGATCGATTTCCAGGTCGTCCTCGATGCCCAGAGGTCCCTCCTGTCATTCCAGGACCAGCGCGCCGTGAGCGAGGCAGCGGTCACGGCCGATCTCATAAGCCTGTACAAGGCCCTTGGAGGAGGCTGGACATCCCTTGCCCCGGAGGCAACTGAAGCCGGGGCAACACAATGAGGAGTCACTTCATGAAAAACACGGAAACGGAACAGTCGGCGGATGTCGCCACACAACTAAAACTTCAGGGGTCCCCGATGCAGCGCCGGAAACTGAAGGGTCCGTTGATCTGGATCGCCATTATTGCACTCGTGATCGCCGTCGCAGGCATCGCGCTGATCATGAGGAACGGGAACGATAAGGTGCAGTACAAATCGCAGGCGGCGGAGCGAGGAAATCTCGTCGTGACCGTATCTGCAACGGGCACATTGAAACCCACCAACCAGGTGGACGTGGGCAGCGAACTGTCGGGTATCGTGAAAACCGTCGAAGTCCGCGATAATGACCAGGTGAAAGTCGGCCAGGTGCTGGCGCGGCTCGACACGTCAAAGCTCGAGTCGCAGGTGCTGCAGACGAGATCCGCCCTGGAATCGGCACAGGCGAAGGTGCTTCAGACGAAGGCGAGCGTGCAGGAGACGGAGGAAAAGCTGGCCCGTTTTGCCAGGGTTCGCGAGTTAAGCGGCGGCAGGGTGCCTTCCCAACTGGAGATGGACGCGGCGAAGGCCGCCCTCGAACGGGCCCGGGCCGACGAGGCCGCCGCCAAAGCGGCCGTCTCTCAGGCCCAGGCCACCCTGGACGTCAACCTGACGGACCTTTCGAAGGCGGTGATCCGCTCCCCGATCAACGGAGTGGTGCTCAAACGGTCCGTTGAGCCGGGGCAGACCGTGGCCGCCTCTTTTCAGGCGCCCGTTCTCTTCACACTGGCGGAAGACCTTGCCGAGATGGAGCTTCACGTAAATGTCGACGAGGCCGACGTGGGAAAGGTGCAGAGCAGACAGGAGGCGACGTTTACCGTTGACGCCTATCAGGACAGGAGCTACCCCGCCCGCATATCGACGGTACGCTTCGGCTCACAAACGGTCGAGGGCGTCGTGACCTATGAAACCGTTCTGAAGGTGGACAACACGGACCGGTCGCTCCGGCCGGGGATGACGGCCAACGCCGTCATCACGGTCAACAAAATCGAACAGGCCCTTCTCATTCCGAACGCTGCGCTGCGATTCTCACCGCCGGCGCAGCAACAGGGCGGGTCTTCCGGCAGAGGAAATCTGGTCTCCAGACTCTTCCCGCGGCCGCCTGCCGGTCCGTCGAAACAGAAAACGGATGAAAATGTGAACAAGGCGCAGAAACGGGTCTGGATCTTGCGGAACGGACAGTTAGAGCCGGTCACCGTGACAACGGGGGCAACCGACGGTATCATGACCGAAGTGACGGAAGGTCCCATCGAACCCGGCACAGCCCTGGTGATCGACACAGTCACCGGGAAGTAAGGACGATGACATCCACTGACGGAAAAGGGATTCATCCCCTCATAGAGATGAAGGGGGTGACAAAGGTCTACGGGACGGGTACGGCCGCCATGATGGCGCTGCGTGGCGTCGATCTGTGCATCGAGGAAGGAGAGTTCGTCGCAGTGATGGGGTCCAGCGGCTCCGGCAAGAGCACATGCATGAACATTCTGGGTTGCCTGGACACCCCCACGGCGGGAACGTATACCTTCAAAGGTGTTGATGTCGGGGGTCTTTCGCGCGATCAAAGGGCTCTGTTACGCCGCCATTATCTCGGCTTTGTGTTTCAGGGATTCAATCTCCTGAACCGTACTTCGGCGCTGGAGAACGTGGAGCTGCCCCTGATCTACCGCAACTTTCCTGCGGCGGAGAGACGTGAGCGGGCACGACAGGCCCTGGAAGCGGTGGGCTTGAAAGGCTGGGAGACCCATAGTCCCGGCGAACTTTCCGGTGGACAACAGCAGAGGGTCGCCATCGCCCGTGCCATCGTCACGCGGCCGGCCGTGCTGCTGGCCGATGAACCCACGGGGAACCTGGACACGGCCCGCAGCAGGGAAATCATGGACCTGCTCACCTCCTTCAACAGTGATCAGGGGATCACCATCGTCATGGTCACCCATGAGCATGATATGGCCGCTTATGCGCGGCGCATCGTCCGCTTCGTCGACGGCATGGTGGAAGGGACCGGAAACGACCGGGAGGCTGCCGCATGATCGGCAATGCCCTGCAACTGGCCCTGAGGGAAATACGCCGCAATGCCATGCGTTCTTTTCTGACGATCCTCGGCATCGTCATTGGCGTCGCCTCTGTCATCGTCATGGTGACCATCGGCAGCGGGGCGACGGTCCAGGTGGCGCAACAGATCTCGAGCATGGGAAGCAACCTGCTGATCATCCGGGTGGGACAGAGCATGGGGCCGGGACAGACAGCCGGCGCCACACCTTTCAAGGAAGGCGATGCCGAGGCGATCAAACGGGAAATCGCCTCGATAAAAGCTGTCGCGCCCTCCTCGTCCCGTTCCCTGATGGCCATATTCGGGAATGAAAACTGGTCAACGAATGTAACGGGCACCGACAACGAGTTTCTCAGGGCCAGGAACTGGTCGATCAAGGCGGGCCGCGAGTTCACGGGCGGCGAACTCCGTTCCGGCGCGGCTGTCTGCATCATAGGAGCGACGGTGCGCGAGAAGCTCTTCGGCGGTCAGGATCCCCTGGGCAGGGAGCTCCGCCTGAAAAATCTCTCCTGCGAGGTGACAGGACTGCTCGAAGCCAAAGGCCAATCGGCAATGGGGACGGATCAGGACGATATCGTGCTGATCCCGCTGCGCGCTTTTCAGCGCCGCATTTCAGGCAATCAGGATGTCGGCATCATCCAGGTGTCGGTCATGGACGGTGCGTCAACGGAGAAGGTCCAGAGGGATCTCGAGAGGCTCCTGCGCGAGCGGCGCCACATCTCTCCCTCGGAGGAGGACGATTTCAATGTGAGGGACATGAAAGAGATCGCAAAAACGCTCACCGGGACAACGCAGGTGCTTACCGCCCTGCTCGGCGCCGTCGCCGCCGTCAGCCTCCTCGTCGGGGGCATCGGCATCATGAACATCATGCTCGTGTCCGTCACGGAACGCACCCGGGAGATCGGCATCAGACTGGCCATCGGCGCATTGGAGCGCGAGGTGCTGATGCAGTTCCTCGTCGAGGCCGTGGCGCTCTCCTCCTTCGGTGGCATCGTCGGCATCGTGCTGGCCCTTGCCGCATCGGTCGTGCTCACCGGCATGCTGCAGGTCCCGTTTATCTTCAACGCCGGCATCGTCGTCGTCGCATTCCTGTTCTCAGCCGCCGTGGGCGTCGTGTTCGGCTTTTTCCCGGCCCGCAAAGCGGCGAGACTCAACCCCATCGACGCGCTAAGGCACGAATAAAAAAGGGGGCACACCGATGTGTCCCTGTTTCTAACTGTAAGGTGTACCTAATGACAAGCATATGGATAGACTTGACCCTGACCCCTTGTCGAGGTTAACAGGATACACAATTTATACGTTGAATGATGATAGCAGATAATGCTATCATGATTGATGAAGGCAAAACATCGGCACGTGCTCGAAGCCATCTTCTCGACTCCCACCCGAAGCGGAATTGTGTTCTCTGAAATAGAGGCGCTCATTGTCTCCCTGGGCGGCGAAGTGCGGGAAGGGGAAGGCTCACGGGTCGTCTTTGAGATAAAGGGCGGCCGGCAGTATATGCATCGCCCCCACCCGGGGAAGGAGGCGAAGAAATATCAGGTGGAAGAACTGCGAGCGTGGTTCGTTAAGCTGGAGGTCAAACCATGATGAACGTCATGACATACAAGGGATACAAAGCCCGTGTTGAATTCGATCCGCGGAACAGTATTTTCGTGGGGCGAGTTTTGGGAATGGAGGACAGCATCAGTTTCCATGGTGCGACGGTCGCCGAGCTGAAAGAGCGTTTTGTTGCAGCGATAACCCACTATATAGCCGACTGCAAGGCAACGGGGCGCAAGCCTGAAAAACCGGCCTCGGGCAAGGTGCTGCTCCGCATCCCGCCCGAAGTCCACGCCAAGGCCCTCATTGTGGCCCGGGCATCAGGCAAGAGCTTGAACCAGTGGGCTTCCGAGGTCTTCGCAAAGGCTGCTCACTCTGCCAGATGAGCTGAGATGTCCAATAGGGTCCTGGGCGCCCCTGTTCTCGGCCGCTGTGGGGGTCGTGTTCGGCTTCTTCCCGGCCCGCAAAGCGGCGAGACTCAATCCCATCGACGCACTGCGGCATGAATAGACACATCGCTTCGTCTAAAAAATGGGGACAGCGCCCAATAAAAAGAGGTCGAACCCCCAATTTAAATGGTCGCTGTCCCTAATTATTTCAGGTCTCTTACCCGCTGTCCCTAATTATTTCAGGTCTCTTACCCGAGGGCGGCCCCCCTCTCTCTATCGCCCGGCTGATCGTCTTGGGATGCACCCCAAGCTCCGCGGCGATGTCCTTGATATAGACGCCCTTGTCCCTTTGTGTGGTAATATCCATCCAGTCCTCCTTGTTGAGCATCCGGCACCTCCTTCGCAGAAGGTACCTTACCATGCCCGGCTTGGAGGACATCTTAGTCCGGCGTTTTGTGGACTATATCATTCGGCGCTGACACCGATTGGGTGTTGGGCCAGTTCGGCAAGAGGAGAAACAGGGCGCAGAGGGAGTATCAGCAGTTTGTTCATGCGGGAATCGGTCAAAAGACCATCTGGAGCGATGTCCGTCGCCAGGCAATCCTGGGGGAAGATGGCTTCATTGACACAATGACGGAGTACCTCAACAGGCACAGGGACATCGCCGATATCCCCCGCAGTCAGCGATTTGCGAACCGGCCGTCTTTAGAGGCGATATTTGATGAGTCGACGATACCTGGCAGGCGGGAACGGGACTCTGCGATTGTTAAGGCTGTCGAGGAGTACGGATACCGCCAGCGTGAGGTGGCTGATCACCTGGGCATGTTCTTCACGTCGATAAGCCGTATCCTGAAGGCCAAAAAATGAAATGGGCAATCAAAGGGACGTTCCCGTCGCTGCTATAGAGCAATCGTCAAGATCGAGGATCTCCTTCTTTTCGTGTCTCTTCGGGCGCGGTATAATTCAAAAATGTTAAACTGCATATTATGGGAACATCATTGAAAACTATCCATAAAATAGTTCACGGTGACAGCAGGCAGATGAACCTGCTGGCTGATAAATCGGTCCATCTGGTCATCACTTCACCCCCATACTGGCAACTAAAGGACTACGGCACAGAGGATCAGATCGGCTTTCACGAAAGCTATGAGAGCTATATCAATAATCTGAATCTTGTATGGAAAGAATGCCATCGGGTATTGCATCCGGGGTGCCGGCTTTGCATCAACATCGGCGACCAGTTCGCCCGATCGGTCTATTATGGCCGATACAAGGTGATACCCATAAGAACCGAGATCATTAAATTCTGTGAAACCATAGGATTCGACTATATGGGCGCCGTCATCTGGCAGAAAGTTACCACGTGCAATACGACCGGCGGCGCCACAATAATGGGAAGTTTCCCCTACCCCCGAAACGGCATTTTAAAGCTGGACTATGAATTCATTCTCCTTTTCAAGAAACAAGGGGTTCCGCCGGTCCCGACGAAGGAACAAAAAGAACATTCCGTAATAACGACAGAAGACTGGAACACGTATTTTGCAGGGCACTGGTACTTTGCCGGGACAAAGCAGGACGGTCACATTGCCATGTTTCCGGAAGAATTGCCTGCGCGTCTGATAAAGATGTTCTCCTTTTGGGGGGAGATCGATTTTGGACCCGTTTCTGGGCAGCGGCACGACGTCGCTTGCCGCCCGCAATTTAGGCCGCAACTCCGTCGGCTACGAAATCAACCCGGGATTCATTTCAATCATCAGAGAGAAGCTGAATGTCGATCAGCCGGACCTTGCAGGCACAGAATACGTGTTTCAAAATGACAGAGTAAAAACCGACCTGAATGAAGAAATTGAAAAGCTTCCCTTCATTTTCAGAGACCCTCATAAACTCGACAAGAAGATTGACCCGAAGAAGCTTCAGTTCGGGTCAAAGATTGATAGGGACAGCGGCGACAGGGAAGTCTATTATTCCGTCAAAGAAGTGATCAGTCCCGAGTTGCTGAAACTGAACAACGGCCTGGTTATTCGGCTTATCGGGGTAAAGGAAAAACAAACCGCAAACGGGCAGGCTATCGATTTCCTGACTGAGAAAACAAAAGGGCAAAAGGTGTTCATGAAGTTTGATGATCAGAAATATGACGACAGAAACAACCTGCTCTGCTATCTTTACCTGAGCAATAAAACGTTTATCAATGCCCATTTGATCAGGGACGGCTTGGCGGATGTTGACGTCTCATCCGATTTTCGATACAAAGACAAGTTTCTGAAGCTCGGAGCACAGAATGGCTAAAGAGTGGATTCTGAATAGCGCGATGAACCGTTTCCAATTGAATTTCAAACGGAACGTCGGCCCGACATCCGAAAGCATACGGCAATGCTCACCGCAATGTTGCTTCTCATAGCTACACAAATCAAGCGTTCAGTAATCGCCGCTGAAGGAGCGACTGCATGTCACGACGGCCGTCGACAATCAGCAGGACAAAGACATTCTTATCAATAACGCGGTAAATAATGCGGTAGGGTTTGAAAAAAATCTCCCGGTATTCGCGAATCCCTAGCGCGAGAAGTTCCTTGGGGTAAACACCCCCGTCCGGGAATTCGGACAACCGGGAAAGAGCTTTTTCGATTTGTGTTAAGACGTAGTCGGCCTTTCGGGGCGTATCATGCAGAGCGATGTAACCATAGAGTTCCTCAAGATCACGTGCTGCATCGCCGGTCAGCAAAACAATGAAGGGCATCAGCGCATCTCCCACCGCTCCCGAAGACGCTTTATCACATCCTCAGCCGGCGAAACGCTGCCTTCTTCAACCTGCCGCATCCCGAGTGCCAGGATTTTCAGGAGGGCCATTGTCTGCTGGGTTTGCTCGTAGCTGTCGATGTCTTGTATGACCACCTTGGCTTCGCCGTTCTGGGTAATGATCATCGGCTCCTGTTGTCCGGCAAGGCTCCGTACGATTTCTGCGGCGTGGGCCTTCAGGTAGCTGATGGGCCTGATCTGGCGTGACAGTTTCATGAGAGCGCCTCCATTTCCGAAGTATGACATAATTTAGTCCATAAACAGGTCGTCTGTCAAGGACAGCTTTGCATTCTGCAAGAACCTGCTCCTTCGGCTGTTTTCCCAACGGGATGATGTTCGGACTTCTTGAAAAGGGGGCGCGGGAGCCGGGCAGGCGGGCCTACACGTCGATCAAGACCCATCCGCAGAAAACAAAGGTGCGTCTTTCGGGCCGTGTTGTCATGAAGCGGAAGGAAGGCTTCGCCGAGTGGCAACTGCTTGAGGACAACGGGAATTGGAATAGGAAAAATACAACCCATCCCATCTCAAATGTCGAGGGCAAAGCGGATTGCGCGGCCGACGTCGGCCATTTTTGCACGCGGCAGGGAAGCGATCAACGCACCTATTTTCGTCTTCGAAACCGTCTGCAGGTGATCACAATTGACAGCACAATCCTGGGGCATGCCCTCGGCTTTCGAGAGAAAGACTTCAGACGGTATATTGCGGACCGTCGTTGTGACGGGAGCCACGGTCACCTCACCGAGGTATTCCAACACGGAATCCCGCGTCAGTATGAGAACAGGACGTTTCTTATCGGGCGCCCGGAATTTGTACCAGCGTATTTCGCCGTGTTTCATTCATCACCCCAGGCCTGCTCAGCCTCCCAGAGGGAAAACTCATCGTCGGTTGTCGGGTATCGTTCATACCCGCGGCGATGCTTGCGCTCAAGCTGCTCAAGGCTATAACGGGCGAGCGCGTCGCGAAGCGCCTTTCTTGTGAAAGCAGAGCGGCTTGTGCGGAGTTCCTTTGAAACCCGGTCGACCGCCTTAACAAGATCATCATCAAGGGTCATCTGAACGGTCTTCATATCGCACCTCGCAATGTGGCTTCTTATAGCTATAATATTCCACATTGCGGGGCCTGTCAAATAGTTTTGACAGCAGGAGGGTCAGGAAACACGGACGGACGGGCAGACTGAAACGATTCTTCGCTTTCATCGGAATTACAAAATCTCCTTTACGCGTCCTACCTCGCCGCTTTCAAGGCGGACCTTGATCCCGTGCGGGTGGGCCGGTGAATTCGTCAGAATGTCTCTTACGATCCCCTCCGTCAGTTTCCCTGTCCGCTGATCCTTTTTCATGACGACCGAAACACGAAGTCCCGGTCTTATGTCGCACCTTTTCGTTCCATCCATACAATAGTCTCCTGCCGTGAGAAGTCCTTCTGATTATACACCGATAGGAAAAATAGCAGCAGCAAAAAAGGGGCAGCGTCCAATAAAAAAATCCGGCGCCAATCAAACGTGGGGTGTCCCTTTTTTGGGTACTCCTACCCCGTGTCGGGATCGGGCAGATATCTGAGAGAATGGAGGATCTGTGCGACACTTAATGCCGTCAGAATCCCCAGGATCGCAATCCCGCTGAGAACGGCGCCAAGGGCGCCGACTGCGACGGCAAGGAAAGCCAGGGCGTAGTGCGGAAGGGCGAAACGCAATGCCTCACGAGGCGGCTTGCCCGGGTATGAGGAGAGAAAGATCGTATTCAGCGAAAACATGCAAACCCCGGCAGAGGCGCAGACAATCCATGCCTCCTGGGCAGGCATCATCTCACGAGGCGCCAGCAGCATCAATTTCTTGATACCGACAGCCACGGAGGCGATGCCCATGGTCAGCGGCAAGTGTGAGTAAAGCCATTGCTGATACGCCCTGACATGATTTCTCGAGGTGAGTTGTCTCGTTCCGGCGCCCCTGACTCCCTCAAAGTATCCCCACCAAAGGGTGAAGGCGATAATCAATCCCATGACCCCGGAAGCGCCGACGACCAGCGTCAACCGGTCCGCTCCGATGCCCATGACGACGCCGACCACGGCTTCCCCGATGACGATGATGGTAAAGAGACCGAAACGCTCGGGGAGGTGCATAAGATGGGGAGGGAACCTGGCATGGAGTTGTCCGGCTGTAACAGGGGCCAGGAAATCGACGGCCATCGCCAGATACCACATAAGGAAGCGGTGCGGCGCCGGTATCAGAACCGATGCCGCCCACAGGGTGGCTGCGCCCCCGAAGCCGATCATGTACCGGTTGATGAGGGGGCGGACATGGGGTATGTGCCTTCCGGCCCGAAAGTATTCGGCCACCAATATGTAGCGCACCGCTGCATAGGACAGGGCGAAGCCTGCCGAGCTTTTGCCGAGGGCATCGGGCAGGTGCACAATGAGCGACGCGACGGCCACGATCTGCAGCATGGTGATAAGCCTGTGCACGAGGTCGTCGGAATCGAAACGGGTCAGATAGAAGGTGTGGCCGACCCATGCCCACCAGACCGGTACGAAGAGAATGGAGAAATGCAGCAGTCCCGTCGGTGAGTAGTCTCTGTGCAGATTCCCGGCGAGCTGTGAGACGGCCGCGACAAAGACAAGGTCATAGAAGAGCTCCAGCCATGTCGCGTGGCGTTCACTTGCCTCGCCGGCTGCGGTCCTCAGCCTCGGCGGTCTGATGAGTCCCTTCCTCAGCATGTCAGTTTATTGTATGTTCTCTTTGTTCTCTGTCATTTCGGTGATTTGACGACGCCGAACGGGTCAGGCACGACCTTCTGGTTGGCGTTGCTCCAGAAGTTATCCATCGTCAACCCGTATTCCGGCAGGTGGTCGTGAAAAATAGCCCCCGCAGCTTCAGCGGTAGGCCGCTTCCAGTCATACTGCAATTCCGCCAGAAGGGAAAAAACGCTCACCAATTCGGCTCCTGCGCGAGCCATCCTGCTCATGGCGGCTTCTGCTTCGTACCTGCTCCAGGCGCCCGTGGCATCCACGACGGGGAACACCTTATAGCCGTCCTGAAGGAGGGATAGAGTGGGGAATGCGGTGCAGGTGCCGATGGTGACACCGGCGATGATGATATGATCGCGACCTGTCTTCGTGACCAGCTCCTGCAGGGTCTTCCGGACCGTCGGGTCCTCGTATGCGTTGATGATCCCCGTGCGGCGGTAAATCGGCTCGTTGGGAAAGAGTGCTTTCAGCTCGGGGAGCAGGTCACCGTTTTGCCACTGAGCGTTGCTGGTCGTCAGGAGAACCGGGATGGCGAAGGTTTTCGCGAACCTGCCGAGGGCCACCACGTTGTTCTTGTACTCCGCGAGGGAGGTATAGTCCCGTGCGCCTGACATGAGACCGACCTGGTGGTCGATGAGGAAAAGAATCGAATTCTTCGGCGTTGGACGATCGTAAACGTAGCGGCCGAGTTTGTGTGCTTCGGCAGCAGCCGTCACCGGTGGAACCGGCTCCGTCGTCGTCGGGCTGACAATATCCGCGGGCCGCTGTTGAGCCTGTGTTTGCTGGCCAATCGCCGTCCCGTTGAATGGGGCCAGCAACATACAGCTTAGAAAAATGACAATAAGTGATGCCATCGATGCAAAGCGTTTCATGGTCTTCCTCCTTCGTGATGTCTCCCAAAGCCGGAGGGGCTCACCCTCCCTTTCCGGCCATAGGGAATGCTGTTTTCTGCCTGTTTCAATACCCACGGTATGGTTTTATCCATGCCGTATCCCCCCTCTGATCTTTCAGTGAAAAGCATAGGCATCCATGGCAAGAACGCCGTAGGCATAACTCCTGTGCAGCGTGGCGGAACCCCCGCCGTTTCCTGCGCCCATGGCGACAAAGAGGGGCATGAAGTGCTCCGGAGTCGGATGATTCCTGGCAGCGTGAGGGAGGAGTTCCCGCCACCGCACAAGATCCCCGGCACGGCCGGCGGCAAGCCATCTCTCCACCCTGTCCGCAAAGGCTGAAACATACGGCGGAGACTCGCTGTCTATCGGATACATCCCGAACTCACCAAGGTTATGCGTGAGCCCGCCCGATGCGAAAATGAGCACGCCGCGCTCCGTCAACGGTCTGAGGGCCTTCCCGATTTCCAGGTGCCGTTGTGGATCCATGTGGGCGTTGATGGTCATCGAAACAATGGGGACATCGGCATCCGGGTACATCAGACTCAGAGGGATCCACATCCCATGGTCAATGCCCTTTTGAGAAGATCTCTCCACGTCGATGTGCGCGTCCTCAAGCAATTCTATCACCGTCTCGGCGACGGAGGCTGAGCCGGGAGGTTCGTAACGGATGTCATAGAGCTGTGACGGGAAGCCCCAGAAATCGTAGACCTGATGGAGTTTCTCCGCGCTGCTGACGACAACCCCGTCCGAAACGGAGTGTGCCGAGAACGCAATGATCGCTTCAGGCCTCCCGAGGCTCTTTCCGGCCTGTGTCAGAAAGGTTCGAACGGGCAGGTCCTCGATGAGGAGTGTCGGTGCGCCGTGAGAGACGAATATGCTTGACACCGGTTTCATGGCTTGTATCCTCCTCTTCATTCCGAAGTCTGCGGTCGGTCACGGCATCAGCCGATACGACCTTCTTCCTTTCTACTATAACCCCCGGAGTGAGCGAAGCGGTAACAACTATGCGCAAAAAACTGGTACTTTCAGGCCCGAAAGGCCTCTCTCTTGAAGGCGCTCGGCGTGAGGCCCGTGAATCTCCTGAATACCCTGGTGAAATAGGAATGCTCCTCATACCCGAGATCAAAGGCGATTTCCTTGATGTTCATATCGGAATAGAGAATCAGCCGCTTTGCCTCGAGAATGCGGCGCTCTTCAATCGCCTCAGCGGCAGTCTTGCCGAGAAAAGCCTTGACGATCTGATTCAGCTTGCGCAGCGAAATCCCCAACTCGCGGGCATAGAATCCGGTGGAATGATTGTCCCGGTAATGCTCTTCGACGGCGGCGTTCAACTGTTCCCATAATTTCCACTTGCCGGTAACGGCGGGATGCCGCTTTTCGAGGGCGGCATAGGTGAGTTCCTCGATCTTTGCTGCGAGTGCCTGCACGATAAACCTGATGGTTGTTCTGTGATGCTGGTTGAAGTTCACGTATTCCTTTGCTATGAGAGAGAAGAGACATTCAATAAACGGTATCTCCCCTTCAGGCGCCGTGACGCGTGAAGGCCCGAAAAACTGACTGAACAGAATAGAAGACTCGGCCGGCAGGAAACTGTCATGAAAGCGGGCGACGCAACACTGCACTTCTTCAGACGGGTCGAATCGGTGCATCCGACCCTTTGGGACGATGAGTAACGTGTTCGCCCGGATTTCTACCCTGTCGTCATCCAGAAGGTGATGCGCCGTCCCTTTTCTCACCCATATGATCTCCTGGTATTCGTGGCGGTGCGGCGGATTGGCGCCTGCCAGGATGCCTGCAATGCCTTCCCGGTCAAGGAACAAATACTGAAAATCACCCTCCATTTGCTCGCGGTCCGGCGGTGCTTCCGAGAGCGCGGGGGGGTGCCTTCTGGACCTTCTTAGTTCTCCCGGTCATTATTTCAATAATATCATAATGCTATAGGGACACATCGATGCGTCCCTATTTTTATGCGTACTGCCCGGCGACGTATCCGGAGGACCAGGCCCACTGGAGGTTGAACCCGCCCAACGGGCCGTCACGTCCGCGACCTCTCCGACGAAGAAGAGACGGGGACCTTCTTCGCCTCCATGGTCTTGAAAGCTCGTCCGTGTCGATCCCACCGATTTTGACCTCAGCCTTCTGATACCCCTCCGTTCCGCGGGGAAAGGCGGGGCGAAGCGCTCTGAAAAACAGTGTCAGAGTGAGTGTCGGTAAAAAGGCTCACTTTCTCGACTATCGGCCTGAAACGCAGTCTTTGTCCCGCCACAGGTGTCGCCGCAGCAAGGTTTTCGGCGCATTCACCCCAGCCCTGCCTTTCCGGAATGCGTATGCAGCGATAAGGTTTGATCAGTTCAAGCGGTCCGAAATCCGATTGATGCCCACCTGGGCGCACTCGTCGTCGATATCCGCCCCCGGTGCGCCTCCCACGCCGATGCCGCCGATCACCTCGGTGCCTGAGCGAATGGGGAGCCCCCCGCCAAGGATGAGCACGTCGGCAAAGTCGCGGAGACCCTCGACTGTGGGGTCAGCGGCAATACGCTGGGAAAGCAGGAGCGTGCTTGACCGGAATGTGACGGCCGTCAGGGCCTTTCTCCTGCTCCCGTCAGGAGTACCAGGTCCCGCGCCGTCGTCCCTGATGAGGACCTTCGTGATGCCTGACCTGTCGACAACGGCCACGGAAACGCTGAACCCCCTTGCGATACAATCCTGCATTGCCGCCACGGCCGCCTCGGCGGCGAGAGCGAGTGAAATCTGCTTTTCGTTCAGCACCTGCGCCCCCGCAGGAGAGACCGACATGAGGATGAGGACTGTAAGCAGGCAGACAGGAACGGCAAGACTTTTCAGGAATCTTTTCATCGTAAACCTCCCCCAAAATCTATATTGCGAGCCGTTAACAACGGCTTCTCTCATTATAGCCTTCCCCGGACGGAGCCGCAAGAGACACGTCCGGCATCTGCCGGTCTTTGCGGAAAGATGACCAACACCGGCGTGACATGCGTAACATCTCGACCTGCATGGAACATTTGAATCAATTGTGTATCACATATCATTCAGGAGTGCGATGGTCGAGAGTGCAAAATGCAATAATATCAAGTGGTTGAAAATGTGGTATGTATCTTGATAAGATATCACAAACGTTTTTCGAAGGGGAATCACAGAGTGCCTCCGGTGAAACATGTAACGGCGTGGCTGGCTTGCATCATGATCCTGTTTTCGGGCTTGCCGCTTCATATTGCCGTCCAGCCCGACGGCGACGGAACAGCGACGCGCATCTTGACTCTCGACGTCTGCCGCGCGTCCGGCTCGGTTTTTCATGAAAGCCCGGATATCACCTGTCTCAATGAGATACAGATCGATCTGACGGCATTCATCAGCGAATTCCCTTTGAATGAAGCGTTAAATACAGTCTGTATCCCTCTCCATGCCCGCCGTATAGAGCATCCACCCCGTTTTCTGACCTCATTCCTCCAGGCATGACTTGAGTCATCAGGACTTTGAGGGCCTTGCCCCAATTGTCCGCGATACCGCTGCGTATCGATTTCAGAAAAGCCGTTTTTCATGGAGGATTATGATGAAGAAAATGTGGTGTATCGTTCTTGCAGCCGTCGCCGCCCTTGTGCTGGCTGCTGCGGTCGATTCGGAGGCTCTCACGTCAAAAGAACTGTTAGGCCGGTTTCTGTATTTCGATGAAAATCTTTCGAACCCCGCCGGACAATCCTGCGCATCCTGTCATCATCCGAGGGCCGGCTGGGCCGATCCCGACAAGTCCCTGCCCGTGTCAGAGGGCGTGATACCAGGCCGATTCGGGACCCGGAATGCCCCGACGGCGTCCTATGCGGCCTTCAGTCCCGGTTTCGGTTTCGATGCGGTAGAAGGATTGTGGGTCGGCGGCCAGTTCTGGGACGGAAGGGCGAAGGATCTCGTGGAGCAGGCGAAGGGACCGTTCCTGAATCCCGTGGAGATGAACAACACAAAGGATGGCGTCGTCAATGCCGTTCGCGTTTCTCATTACGCGTGGCTCTTCAAGCAGGTGTACGGCCGCAATGCATTGAAGGATGTCACGACGGCCTATGACTTCATCGCCGATGCCATCGCCGCCTTTGAGAAGACCGATCAGCTCAACAGGTTTACATCCAAATTCGACTACTTTGTCAAGGGCAAGGTGCAGCTAACGGCCCAGGAGCTGAACGGCCTCAACCTGTTCAACGATCCTGCCAAAGGAAATTGCGCCGCCTGTCATCCCAGCACATCAGCAGACGGCATCACCCCGGCGCTCTTTACAGACTTCACCTATGACAACCTGGGCATACCGCACAATGACGAGATCGACCAGCTCGTGGGATCTGTCGTCCCACCCGATCTCGGGCTCGGCGTCACAGTCAACGACCCAGCAGAGAACGGCAAGTTCAAGGTCTCGACCCTGAGAAATCTGGCAAAGACGGCTTCCTATGGACACAACGGGTATTTCAAGACGTTGAAGGAGATCGTCCATTTCTACAATACGAGGGACGTCGCTGCGTGGCCCCCCGCTGAATACCCCGATACGGTCAACAACACCGAGTTGGGCAACCTCGGGCTGACCCCGGCGGAAGAGGACGCGATCGTGGCTTTTCTCATGACACTGACGGACGGGTATTTCTGTACGACCTGCCGGTAGAGTGACAACGGACGGGGCATGTCTCTCCGGGCATGCCCCGTGTTCTCAAAAATATTGCAGTCCTGACTCGAATGCCTCCTTCGTGATCGTGAACGTCCCGTTTTGCCTGCTGCCCTTCAGACGGATCGGGTAACAGCCGCCCAATCCCGTCTTCAGGTCCTCGATGGGGTAACTCACATTGCAGTATTTGCACACCATGCGCCCGTTTTCGTAACGAAAGCCGAGTCTTTTCCTGTAGCACTGCTTGCAGGCGTCGAAATAGGACCGGACGTCATCGCCGATTCTGATCAGGAAGAAATCGACCCTCGTGTTTTCGATCGTCACGGAATAAAAGGCGGGATCCCTTTCGGGAAGTCCGCTCACATCGATCGTCGCTCTCGATCCATCATATGGCGCCGGCGTGTAGCCCTTCCTGTTGCTGCAGGACAAGGTCAGGAAGGGGATCATAAGGACAAGAAAAATGCGAACGGTGAGATTCATGACTCATTGTAAATCACTTGTTCGCCCCCTAGCAACGGGCGGGACGCATCAACGTCGTCGTCGCCACCGCAGGATTCACCGTATCGCTGCAATAGGACACCCGGAAAGGCGGGGCGTATGCGTCGAAAACCTTGCTGCGGCGGCACCCTTGCCTTGCCATGAAGATAATTTCGAGCCGACGGCTGAAAAAATTGCTGACACTCACACTGACACTGACACTGTTTTTCAGAGCGCTTTGCCCCGCCTTTAAAGCAACCGAAAGGTAACGCCTTTGAAGTTTACATCTTCGCGGGCGCTTTGACGCCGAGGATGGCCAGTCCGTGGCGGAGGACAATGCCGATGGCGGAACAGAGGGCGAGGCGCGCTTTCGTCAACTCCCCGTCGTCGGTGATGACCCTGTGTTTGTGGTAATAGGGATGGAACATGCCCGCCAGTTCCTGCAGGTAGAAGGTAATCTTGTGCGGCTCGTGAGACAGGGCGGCGTTTTTAAAGACAAGGGGGTAAAGGAGGAGCTTCTTGACGATCCGCATTTCCTCGTCGTTGAACAGTTCTCCGTTGAAATCAGTTCCCGCTGATTGGCGACCGCCGGTTGCCGGCTGTCCTTCCGTCTCCCGGCTTTTTTCAAAGATGCTGTTGATCCGCGCATGGGCATACTGGACGTAGAAGACGGGGTTCTCCTGGGACTGGGCCTTCGCGACATCGATATCGATATCGAGATGGCTGTCCGAGCGGCGCGTCAGGAAGAGAAACTTCGTCGTGTCAGCGCCGATCTCGTCCATCACCTCCCGCAAAGTGATGAACTCGCCGGCCCGCTTGGACATCTGGACGGGCTTGCCTCCCCTCAGGAGGGACACCATCTGGGCGAGAAGCACCCGGAGCTTTTCCCTGGGGTGGCCGAGGGCCTGGATGACGGCCTGGACCCTCGGGATGTAGCCGTGATGGTCAGCCCCCCAGATATCGACGATCTCGTCGTAGCCCTGGTCCACCTTCCTGCGATGGTAGGCGATATCGGAGGCGAAATACGTGTACTCACCGTCCTGCTTGACGACGACCCGGTCCTTGTCGTCGCCGAAGGCCGTAGAGCGGAACCACGTGGCGCGTTCCTTTTCATACATATACCCGCTCACCGTGAGGTCCTCGATGGCCTGGCTCACTTCGCCCCTCTCGAACATCTCCCGCTCGCTCTGCCAGACGTCGAAGGTGACGCCGAAATCGTCGAGATCCTGCCTGATAGTATCGAGCATCCGCGTGTAGGAGAAGTCGATGACGAGGCCGGATATCTCTTCGAATCCCCTCTCGACGAGGGCGTTGCCGTGCGCCTGGATGAGTTCCCGCGCCAGGTCCTCGACGTAATCACCCCGATACCCGTCTTCAGGAAAGGGGTATTCGATGCCCAGGAGTTCGTTGTACCGGGCGAAGACGGATTGCCCGAGCAGGCGCACCTGTCGGCCTGCATCGTTGATATAGAATTCCTTCGTGACGTCATATCCGGCCTCTTTCAGCAGGTTCGACAGGGCGGACCCCAGGGCCGCACCCCTGCCGTGACCGAGGTGGAGCGGGCCCGTCGGATTGGCGCTGACGAACTCGACCTGAATTTTTCTGCCCTGGCCTATGTCCTCGAAGATGAAGGCATCCTGCTCGGAGAGGAGTCTTTTCAGTTCGCCGGAAAGGAAAGAACGTGTGAAGGCGACGTTGATAAATCCAGGCCCTGCAATCTCAACCTTTTCGAACATCCCGGCATTGTGCATCGCAGCGACGATGTCCGCGGCGATCTTCACAGGAGGCCTCCTGAGAGTCCTCGCAAGACCCATGGCGAGAGGGGTCGACAGATCGCCGAAGCTCTCCTCCTTGGGGATCTCGATGCCCGCTTCCCAGGTCCCTTTTTCGACGCCTGCCTGCTCGAAGACCCGCTCCAGCGCCTCCCGTAGAACCGCCCTGAATGCCCTTTCCATAACTAACAAGTTTACGGGTCCCCTTCTCCCGTTGTCAACCGACGACAATTTGCCCTATCCTTGCACCGGTCCGCGGAAAAGGGGGAGCGAAGAAGCCGCAGCACAGGTCATTAGTCATTGAGTCGTTATCAAGCCATCAGCCGGCAGTCGGAGCAAGGCCGGGAACAGCCGGGCGGGAAGGCTGATGTGGTGAAAAGCCTTTCCGCATCTTCTGATTTCGGGCGTTCTGAGAGCGGTTTCTGCGATACCTTTCCCTTTAAAGAGGGGGATGCAGGGGGGTGTCGTGAGGTTTACAATAAATTTACAATCATTGACTTCACTTTTACTGCATTTACGTTTAGAATTACTGTATCACTGTTCCGGGTCCGGATAATACGGTTCATATAAAGGGTTTTCGAGATGGAAAGAGGCGGAGTACACACGTATGGATTTGTCACAATGCTCAGCAGGAGGTGAATATGGGCAAGCGGTTTTACCTGGCACTCATGGTTTTCTTCCTTGTCCTGGCGGTCGGACCTTACCAGTCCGCTTTCGGGGCCGCGGAAAAGAAGGCGGAGCCGAAAAAGGCGGCTGCGGAGAAGCAGGCTGATGTGAACGCCTGTTTCGGCTGCCATGCCGAGATCAAGGATTTTCACGCAAAGGGCAAGCACGCGAAAGTGAACTGCGTCAACTGTCACGCAGACCTGGACAAACACCTCAAGGACCCGTCGGCGAAGCCGGTGACAAAGATGGACCTCGCGACCTGCGGCACGTGTCATAAGGAGCAGTATGAATCCTTCGTCGCCATGAATCTCGAGTCGAAGGCGAGGGTGGAAAAGTCGACCTTCAAGAGCAGGTCTCCCCTCTTCGACAAGCTCATGATGCCCCACGGCTTCACGAAGGAGCATTCCGAGCCGAGGAGCCACGTCTTCATGCTCTTCGACCACCTCATCGTCGACAGGGCCTTCGGCGGGAGATTCCAGCCCAAGGACTGGACGAAGATGATCGATGCAAAGGGCGCCGAGACGTCGCTCTGGACGGTCCTTGTCGACAAGGAACCGTCGAGCTCGGATCAAAAGGTCTTCATGCCGCAGACGGCCACGGCAGCCAACCCGGTCTGTCTCAACTGCAAGACCATGGACCACATTCTCAAGTGGAAGTACATGGGAGACAAGGACCCCGCAGCGAAGTGGGACAGGACCTCCAAGGTCGTCGATTTCGTCAGGGACCTCAAACACCCCATCAATTGTTTCATGTGCCATGACCCTCATTCCACCCAGCCGCGCGTCGTCCGCGACGCCCTCATCGAGGCCGTCGTCGACAGGGGCGAGGGCACCTACCCCTATGACAAGGAGAAGAGCAAGAAGACGACGATCAAGAAGGTCATGTTCCGCGACTTCAGGGCCATAGGGCTCCTCAGCCGGCCGGATTCGGTCTTGATGTGCGCCCAGTGTCACGTCGAGTACAACTGCAACCCGGGACATAACCCGGAGACGGGCGAGGCCGTCGGCATGGCGGACAGGAGGACGAACCTCTTCCAGTGGGTAAACGTCTTCGATTACAACAGGAAGATGGAGCAGTTCAAGTTCAAGGACTTCAAGCATGCCGTAACGGGCGCCTCCCTCTCCAAGATCCAGCACCCCGAGACGGAGACCTTCTGGGGGAGCAAGCACGAACGGGCGGGAGTCGAGTGCAAGGACTGCCATATGCCGAAAGTGAAGAAGGGGGCCAAGTCTTACACCTGGCACGGCCAGCGCAGCGCGCGGTACATGAAGAAGGATACCTGCGTGAAGTGCCATCCCAAGTGGACGGACCAGGAGGCTGAGTACCAGATCGACGCCATCCAGAACTACATCCGCGGCAAGCTGAACAAGGCGGAGTTCTGGCTCGGCCAGTTCATCGATGCGTACGCAAAGGCGAAGAAGGCGGGCGTCCCCGAGGACACCCTCAAGGAGGCCCGGAAACTCCACGACACGGCCCAAACATACTGGGAATGGTGGACGGCGGAGAACTCCGACGGGTTCCACAATCCCGAAGCGGCGCGGGAATCGCTGACGCGCTCCATCGATGCGTCCCAGAAGGGCATCAAGCTCCTCACCGACGCCATGGCGCCGAAGGCTGCAGCGAAATAATCAATCGAAAAGAGGCGGGGCCTGTCCCCGCCTCGATCGCTTCTGTCGGTCTGCCTGCGCGTCTGAGCCCGCCGGTTGCACAATGAAGTTTTTTTGACTGCCGACTCCCGACAATCGACTCAGTCCTGACCGACACAGACGCCGACGCTATCAAATGAAGTACAATAAGAAGCCTCCATGCTCATGAAGCCGGAACATCGATTCTTCATCGCCATTGTGCTCGGGTCTGTCGCGGTACTTGCACTGCTCGCTCACATCCTTCTGCCCGTTTTCATCGATTCCGATGCGCTCAAGAGTGCAATCGAGAAAGCCCTGCTCGGGGGGACCGCCGGGCAGGTCAGCTACAGAAACCTCACCGTCGGCCTCCTCCCCTACCCGAACCTGTCCGTCACACGGGCGCGCATCAGCATCCCCGGTGAGGCCGAGGGATCGATCCAAAAGGTCACCGTCGCCCCAAGAATTCTTCCCCTTCTGTCCGGAAAAATTCAAATACGCTCTCTGAGTCTTGACCGTCCTGTCTTCCGCGTCCATCTCCCCGAAGAGGACGAGGAACCTCTGACGCGTGACGCCCTGGAGCGGAAGCTCCGCAATGTGCTCGGTCTCCTGTCCGCCAGAGTACCCCGCGCATCCCTCTCCATCTCCGGCGGAGACATTGAACTGTACAGGACGAAAAAACGGCTTGTCGCACTCCGTGACATGGATGCGGATCTCCGGTTACCGCCGGAATACCTAACCATACGCCTTTCGTGCAAACCTGAACCGTCAGGACAGGTCGTCCTGGATCTCCGGCTGAACGCGCAGGACCTGTCGGCGGAAGGGCACCTGTCGGCGACGGACATCCCCTATCACGATATGTTGAAAGATCATCTCCCGTCAGGCCGTTGGAAGATCGGCAGGGCGACGGGAGACGTGGAGGTGAAATTCAGCTCAAAGGGCATGCAGGCCGTCACAGCGGTCATCACGGCAAAGAACCCTCACCTCGATCTGACAGGCGGTGAGGAGGGCGTGACGATACGCGGGATCATCCTCAGGAGCGCCGTTCACGTCAGCGGTGACGATGTGTCGGTCACCGTTGATGAACTGGATCTTCAGGAACCGTCCCTCAGGGTTGCAGGGCGACTGATCTCCGATGCTCAGGGATCGCGCCTCGAACTGAACGGAGCGGACGTCGATGTGCAGGCTGTCCGGACCGCAGCGTTGTCCCTGGCGGCAGACGTGCCGGCGACGCAGAACATCTTCCGCATCCTCAGGGGAGGACAGGTGCCGCGAATCAGCTTTAAGACCGACGGCCCTTCGATCTCCGCCCTGGGCGCGACGGAAAACATCTGGATCGAGGGGTCCCTGAGGAACGGGAAAATCTCCGTCCCCGACGCAAAGCTCGACATGGACGAGGTGAACGGAGAAGCCCTGATATCGGGCGGCATCCTGAAGGGAACGAAGCTGCGGGCCCGTCTCGGGACCGCCCTCGGCAGCGACGGGACACTTCGACTGGGACTCAAAGGTGAAGATGCCCCCTTCCATCTCGACATCCGCGTCGAGACCGGCATGACGGAACTGCATGCCCGCCTGATGCAGTTCGCCAGGGATCCGGCATTCAGGCAGGAACTGACCCTCATCAGACCTCTGTCGGGCAAAGTGCGGGGAAGGCTGATCCTCGGCGACAGCCTCCTGACGATGGAACCGGTTGTGCATGCGGAGGCATTTGATGTCGCCGCCGCATATGACCGTGTTCCCTATGCACTGGCGGCACAGGGAGACACAGTATCCTACACGGGCAAATCCCTGACCGTCGGAAACGTGAAGGCTTCGATCGGCAAGTCATCCTTCAGCGGCGTTTCAGCCACCTTCGGTCTGAGCGGAAAGAAGGCCTTTTCCCTTTCGACGGGTCCCTCGTCCGTCAGTTGCTCCGAGATCTTCCGCTGGATTTCTGCAGAATGGGCGAAGGATCTTCCCGTGAAAAATCTGACCGGCAGGATCAGAATCGACGAGGGTCACGTTGAGGGGGAAATCGACACACCCGGGAAATGGCGCTATGATCTGAAGGGCACGGCCGAAGAGGTGACAGTCGACGCGGAGGACCTGCCCTCCGCCCTGACCCTTGTCAGCGGGGCGTTTCACGCCGACAATGCATCGCTCCGGTTTACGGATGCAGCGATCCGCAGCGACGATTCCTCACTGAAACTGACGGGCCTCTTCAACGGTTACCGGGACGGGCTACAGGGCGTGGATATCAAAACAGAAGGGACCCTGGGAGAGGAGTCGACGGCCTGGATCGAAAAGACCATCGGTATGCCGGCTGCGTTCCGTCTTCACGGGCCATTGACGTTCACGCCCAGCCGCATTGCATGGGAACGGGACGAGAGCGCGGTCTTTGACGGATCATTCGTTGTGAGGGGTGGTCCGCAGGTCAGGCTCGATGTCGCATGGCAACCGGAGCGCCTTGCCGTTAAGACACTCGCGATCCGTGACGGGCAATCCGATGCGCGCCTATCCGTCGATCACAGCGGGGATTCTCTCAATTTCTCCTTCGCGGGACTGCTCACCGGGAAAACCGTCGATGCCCTCCTGCAGGAAAACCCTTATCTCACGGGGAAGATCAAGGGAGACCTGAAAACCCGCATCCCCTGGGGAGACTACCAGTCCGCCTCGGTGACGGGGAAGATCGAGGGGGACGGCATCGTCCTTCCTGCGGGTAAGGACATCAGGACGTCCATCGACTCGATCGCCGCGGAGGGGTCCGGCGGGAGCATCTCCGTTTCTTCGGCAAGGATCACCGTGAACGAAAAACCGGTCTCCCTGAGCGGCAGCATCAGCGCTTCTGAAAGAGGGTTCGTCACCGACCTGGATGTTTCGACCCCCGCCATCAACTGGAAGGAAGTACAACACCTCTTTTCCGCGGAGAGAAATCAGGTGAACGCCTCCGGGGACAAGAGAACGAAAATCCCTCCCGTCCTCGGAACGGTGCGGTTCAGCACCGGCAGGGCGACCTTCGGCTGGCTCGATGTGGCCCCCCTGAAGGCATCGGTTTTCATGGATGAAGAGCATACCCGCATCAGGACCGCTGAGGCTGTCGTCTGCGGACTCTCCGTCACCGGCGGCGCCGATGTCGGTTCCTCCGGGATCTCCTTCGACGCCGTCATCGATGCAAAGGGCGCCGATCTCCACAGGACCGTCACCTGCCTCTCCAGGGAGAAGTCCGATATGATCGGCACATTCGATCTCTCGGCCCGCCTGAAAGGATCGGGCAAGGCCGATGAGCTGGCCCGTTCCCTGCGGGGTGACCTGATCTTCGAGACAAACAGGGGAAGGATCATCGCTTCACAGGTCCTGTCGCGCGTGCTGGCCCTTCTCAGCGTGACCGAGGTCTTCAGGGGCAGGATCCCCGGCCTGGGCGGCAATGGGCTGGAATATAACTCTTTCACAATAAGGGGCAACATCGGGGACGGCAATCTCATTATCACGGAGGGAATCATGGACGGAAAAACGCTGGATATCGTCGGCACGGGGACGGTCGGTCTCGTGGAGGGCGACCTTGATATCCTGATCCTGGCGGCGCCGCTCAAAACAGTCAACGCCGTCATCGATAAAATACCGATCATCAGGGAACTCCTCGGCGGGACGGTCCTGTCCGTCCCCATAAAGGTGACCGGCTCTTACGGAGACCCTCAAACCGCCCTCGCCCATCCCACAGCCGCGACGGGACTCGCCGGTCTCCTGATAAAGACCGTCACCCTGCCCGTCAAAATTCTCGATCTCCTCACGCCGGACCGGAAATCCCCGTAACAAAATCACCATAATGACAGTGCCAGCGCGAGTGTCAATGTCGGTTCAATGAAAAAGACTTAACCGTGTCGTTGCATAAGCCCACCGGAGAGGCGGGGCGTATGCGCCGAAAACCTTGCTGCGGCGACTCCTGTATCATAACGAAAGACGAGCTATACGCCAATGGTCGATGACACAAAGAGCGGAATCCTGAATGACGAACCTGACGAGGCTCATCGTCGCCTTCAGCAAGGCTTTGAGGCGCTTCGCGCCGCCTTTTCATGCAACAGATAAAGTTAACCTGTCCGCCTGCACAACGAAGGCAGATGCGTGAAACGATAAGGGTTAAAGTGACTACCGGCAAAAGTGAATGATTATCCATGCTCACGTAACACCCTGAATTTATGATATTGTTTCGGGCAAGCCGCTATCGGCCACAAGAAACATGTCCCGCGACCCATACAATCGCCCCATATCCGGCAGGGGGAGGAGAAGTTCACCAGGGACAGGTTCTTGCTCACATTTTCAGCCAGTTACGTCCTCACCGGAGTGTTTGGCATCTTTCTTGAATGGAAAGTCCCGTCTGAAGATCTGAAGACAATAGATCGAAGATCAGGGAGGTAACATGAGAAAAAGAGCATTCAGCATCCTTATTGTCCTGTGTCTTATCATGGGACTGGCCGGCAGCGCCTTCGCAGTCAGCAGCTATGTGACGCCCCTTTCGAACCTGTATGGCGTCAGCGCCTGCACCACCTGCCACACCTCTGTCCCGGCATTGAATGCCTACGGGCAGCAGTTCGCAGCAGTGCCCAATCACAGCGCAAACGCGACAGCGGCATTGACCCAGATCGGGCCGCCTCCGGGAGTAACACCACCACCGCCGCCGCCACCGGCAGCCTGCACCTATACATATTCTGCATGGGGCGCCTGTGACGCCGGAGGCACGCAGACAAGAACGGTGATCTCCTCGACACCGGCGGGATGCACGGGCACTCCTGTGCTGAATCAGGCCTGTACACCACCGGCTCCGACGCCGACGCCGACGCCAACCCCGACGCCGACGCCAACGCCGACGCCAACCCCGACGCCGACGCCGACCCCAACACCGACCCCGACTCCTGCTCCTGAGCCTCCGCCCGTAGGCGCCAAGATGCTCGTGCCGACGCAGAAGGCGGTGTTCTTCCATTCGCCCGTCGTTGAGCCGCTTCTCAGTGACACCCCGAGCGCCGCGAAGCCCATAGGAATCGGGCCAGTAGCCATCAGGCGGCGACACACTGGAGATCAGGCTCGGACTGGCCGACTTTGCGGGGCCTGTCGACATCTCCTTTGGGATCTATGCGCTTGCCGTCGATCCCATCGATGTCTTCTTCCTGGATAACCGGAAGAGCTTCAATCGCATTTCACGGAGCCTCCTCGAGGCCGCCCTCGATGTGAACACCGCCGCAAGGACAGGTGCAGGCAGAGAAGACGAAGATGATGATGGCGACGTTGATGAAGACGATGACGATGAGAAAGTGAAGAACGAAGCGCACAAGCGGATGGTGTGGATGTCCGGTGTCACATCTCTCGATGAGAGCATCTTCGGAGCGATACCGGTCGACAATCTGCCCGAAGGGCTCTACACACTGTTGCTCAAGGTGTCGCCTGCAGGCAGGCAGAACGCCTATTACCTTTGGGCTACGGCCTTTGTGATCAACAAGTGAAGAGACAGTAAAGATTGGAACAGCAGAGAGGGGGCCCCAGGGCCCCCTCTCTGTTTGTGACCCCAGGGCTCTATCGCTATTTCAACTGCCGGGATTCAACCGGATCAAGTACCCCACACGTTACCTTATCGTTGCAATACACGCCCGGGAAATGCGGGGCGTATGCGGCGAAAACCTTGCTGCGGCGACACCTTAACCGTCCCATGAGAATCATTTCAGGCCGACGGTTAAAGAAGTGAATCTTATACTGACACTCACACTGACACTGTTTTTCAGAGCGCTTCGCCCCGCATTTCCATGCAACAAGGGTTATTCAGTTCACGCATCCGGAGAGTCCTTCCGCCCCTCATTCTCGGGCTTTACGCCTTCCTTCTCCAGCCTCTCCGCAGGCGCGTCGAACCAGTGTTCCTTCGGGACGAAGGTGGCCTTGCTCCGATCAGCCTCATAGTGCGGCGACATGATCTGGACGCCGTACTCATTGAAGGCGTCCTGGATGTTCTTGTGAAGAGCGGAATAGAGACGATTCATTCCTTCGGTCTTGTCGGTGTAGACGTTGAGCTCGTATGACACAAAAAAGTCGTCGAGCGATGTCTGGAGGACGAAGGGCTCCGGCTGCCTCAGCAGGCCCGGTGTCCGGTCCGCCGCCAGCAGCAGCAGGCCATGCACCTGACGCCACGGAGTGTCGTAGCCGATGGTGACGGAGGTGTGGAGGATGAGCCCCTTCTCCTTCGCCAGGGTGCTGTAATTGATCACGGCGCTGTTCAGGATGACGCCGTTCGGCACGGCGACCTCCTCGTTCTTGACGGTCCGCAGGCGCGTGACGGCCATCTTCATTTCCGTCACATCGCCGACGATGTCGCCGATCTTCACCCTGTCGCCGATCTTGAAGACCCTCCGGTACGTCAGCGCAACGCCTGCAATGACATTGGCGATCGCCGACTGGGACCCCAGAGAGAACAGAATGCCGACGAATATCGATATGCCCTTGAATGCAGGGGTATCCGAACCGGGTATATAGGGAAAGGCGATGACGGCGACGAAGGCGAGGACGACGAAACGGGCAAGCCTGTATGTCTGCTGCGCCCATTCGGGATAGAACCCCGCGATTGTGATGGTCCCCTTCTCGACGCCGGAAAAGAAGATCTGCATGAGCTTAAAGACATACCGCGTGATGACGATGAGGACGGCCAGGAATATGACGTTCGGGATATGGGCGAGGATGCCGTTGCCGATCACCTTCAGCGGGATGAGCACATATCCGAGAAGTTTTGCCGAAATAGGCCTCGTCCACGGAAAGAAGCTCAGAACGGTATTGAGGAATACATACACGGCAAGGACGATCAGGGTTATGCGGATCAGGCGGACAGCCGATACGAGAAGCTCTGCGAGTCGTTCCGCCTGCACGAGTTCGAGGGATTTGATATGGATCGAGCCGATCCTTGCCTTGTACCTGGTTTCGATGACACTATCGATCTTTCTGAAGAGCTTCCTTATGACAACGATGGCAGCAAAGAGAACCAGGGCCGCAATGACTGTATAGAGCGCGCCGTAGAGGATGCTTTCACGACTGTAGGATTTCCTGTAATTATCGACTGCGCTCCTGATCTTCTGCGCGTATTCCAACGCGAGATCGGGCCTCGCACGGCCAACTGCACGGGCATCCCCGTCTGTGACAGCGAGGACGTGCTTGTCTCCAAACAAAATATCACTGCTGATATCGGACTCTTCGATGATGATTGCGCCGGGATCGAGTGTATAGTCTTCGGCATACCTGTGCAGGCGCTTGCCGATCTCCTTTGCGCGTTCCTCGGGCGTGTACCCCTTTATGCCGCTGTAAATGAGCAGGACTTCCCTGTCCTCGAGTATGACAGGCACACCTTTTGTTTTTTCCTCCTCCCGCGGCTGTGCAGTCACATCTTTCTGGGGGGCATACCTTCTTGCGGCCTCAAGGGGCCCATGAGGGACAGCCGTCACTATGATACAGACGATCAGAACCCGCAACAGGACCGCACTCGCTACAGACATCCATTCTGTCGTTCTCATCACGATCCTCCTTCGCCGGCGTGTGTCCGTCATTATACCCAAACCTTCATCCTGCAGGGAACAAAGAAGAAATCAATGAAAGACAATTTTCTGGTGAAGACGCCAATTTGAGTCCCTATCTGTCATCCCGGCTCGTCCGGGATCCCTCTTAAAGAAAGATTCCCGACAAGCGGGAAT
The DNA here is from genome assembly GCA_963705105.1 of uncultured Nitrospiraceae bacterium. Taxonomy (GTDB): domain Bacteria; phylum Nitrospirota; class Thermodesulfovibrionia; order Thermodesulfovibrionales; family Dissulfurispiraceae; genus CAVPIW01. Next base: position 187,442 of record CAVPIW010000009.1, read on the forward strand.
GACGTGAAAGGGAGAGGGCACCAAAATATGGCTACCGGCTCCTTCAACGACACTGTCACTGACACTATTATTCATCTGATATAATGGACGAGCGGAAAGGGGAATAAAGGCTTTGCGTGAGAAAGCAGTTTATGCAGTGGCATGGTATGCAACTCCACGAGGACTATGACGCAAGGAGGGGAACATGACGCAGGGCGAACAGGGAGCGGAACGGAAGAGGCTCGCTGAATCGTCGGACAGGGAGGTGCCCTGGAAGATGTGGGGCCCCTATCTGAGCGAGCGCCAGTGGGGAACGGTCAGGGAAGATTACAGCGACAACGGTGACGCCTGGAATTACTTCACCCATGACCAGGCGCGGTCCCGTGCCTACCGCTGGGGAGAGGACGGCATCGCCGGCATCTCCGACGACAAACAGCAGCTCTGCTTCGCCCTCACCCTCTGGAACGGCAGGGACCCCATCCTGAAGGAGCGGCTTTTCGGCCTCACCAATACCGAGGGGAACCACGGCGAGGATGTGAAGGAATGCTATTTCCACCTCGACAGCACACCGACCCACTCGTACATGAAATACCTCTACAAGTATCCCCAGGCCGCCTTCCCCTATGACGACCTCGTCCGCGTCAACCGCGGCAGGACGCGCCTCCAGATGGAATACGAACTTATCGACACGGGGGTTTTCGATGACGACCGCTACTTCGACGTCTTCATTGAATACGCGAAGGAATCGCCCGAAAACATCCTCATCCGTATCACCGCCGTCAACAGGGGACCCGACCCGGCGGCACTGCGCCTGCTTCCCACGCTCTGGTTCCGGAACACCTGGCACCGCACACCCTATGCCGAACCGCCCGTCCTGACCGGTCTCAGGGGGATCAGGGGAGGCCAGGCGGTCTCGGCTCGACACCCCCGCCTGGGAGAGCGGTTTTTCTACTGCGAGGTGGCGGATTCGCTGCTCTTCACGGACAACGAGACGAACAACGCCCGCCTCTTCGGGACACTCAACACTTCGCAATATGTCAAGGACGGGATCAACGACTTCATCATCAGAGGGAATGAAAAAACGGTCAACCCCGACAAGACGGGCACGAAATCATCGGCCCTGTACCTCCGTGAAATCGCTGCCGGTGAAAAGTTGGTAGTGCGCCTTCGCCTCAGCGACAGGTCATATCATGAGAGAGATGAAGACCCCTTCGGCGCCGCCTTCGACGACCTGTTCCCGCTCAGGATCGCTGAGGCGGACGAGTTTTACCGGTCCCTCACGCCTCCCTCATTGAGTGACGACGCCGCGCAGGTTATGCGGCAGGCCCTGGCGGGCATGCTCTGGACCAAGCAGTATTATTATTTCGACCTCGACATATGGCTCGAAGAGCACGACGCAAACCCCCTTGCCGGAGGCAGGCATCCGAACATCCGGAACAGGCAATGGTTCCACATGATGAACGACGACATCATCTCCATGCCCGACAAATGGGAATACCCCTGGTATGCCGCCTGGGACCTCGCCTTCCACAGCATCGCGCTCAACATCGTTGACCATGACTTCGCCCGCGAGCAGCTTGACCTGATGCTCCGGGACCTCTACCTCCACCCGAGCGGACAGATTCCCGCCTATGAGTGGAACTTCGGCGACGTCAACCCACCCGTGCATGCCTTTGCGACGCTCGTGAACTACTTCGTGGACAAGGAAAGGTCCGGCATCGGAGACGTCAATTTTCTCAAGAGCGCCTTTCAGAAACTGCTCATGAATTTCACATGGTGGGTGAACCGGAAAGATCCCGAGGGCAGGAACATCTTCAACGGCGGTTTCCTCGGTCTCGACAACATCGGCGTGTTCGACAGGAGCGCACCCCTGCCGACGGGCGGCCGCCTCGAGCAGGCCGACGGGACGGCATGGATGGCCATATTCTGCCAGAACATGTTCGAGATCGCCCTCGAGCTTGCCGTCCACGAACCTTTCCATGAAGACATGGCCCTGAAATTCCTCGAGCACTTCCTCATCATCGCCGGGGCAATGGACAGGGTCGGCATTCACGGCGACGAACTCTGGGACGAGGAGGACGGGTTCTATTACGACGTGCTCCGCATGCCCGACGGCACGGCGCACCGCATCAAGGTGCGGTCCCTGGTGGGCCTCCTGCCCCTCTGCGCAACAACAGTCGTATCGGCAGACATCGCCGAGCGGTTTCCCCGTCTCGCCGAGCGGGTCAAACATTTCATCACCAGGCACCCCGAGCTCACGGCGAACATCGCAAAGCTGGGCCGCAAAGGTGTGAAAGGCCGGCGCCTCATCGCCGTTCTCAATGAAGAAAAGCTGCGCCGTGTCCTCGCGCTCATGCTCGATGAAAACAAGTTCCTGAGCCGATACGGGATACGGTCGCTGTCACGGCATCATCTCGACAATCCCTTCACCTTTGACGTGCAAGGTCAGAGGTATGAAGTCCGGTACCTCCCGGCGGAGTCCGACACGGGCATGTTCGGCGGCAACTCCAATTGGCGCGGCCCCATCTGGTTTCCCGTGAACATCCTCATCCTCCGGGCCCTCATGCAGTTCTATTCATTTTACGGAGATGACTTCAAGGTTGAGTGTCCCACCGGGTCAGGCAGGATGATGACGCTTTTCGAAGTGACCAGGGAGATCACGACGAGGCTCGTCAGCATCTTCGTCCGCGATGAAACGGGGAGAAGGGCGGTGTACGGAGGAACAGCGAAATTCCAGACCGACCCGCACTGGCGTGATTGCATCCTCTTCTACGAGTACTTTCATGGCGACAACGGCGCAGGCCTCGGTGCGAGCCACCAGACCGGATGGACCGGTACGGTGGCTCGCCTGATCCAGATGCTCGGCTCCCTCGACGCAAAGGCGGTGCTGGAAGGCGGGTTCCGGCCCGGAACGGGGATGTTCAGACGCGACACGGAAGGGCAGTAGACGGCAGTCAGTGCGTTGCAGTGAATGAAGAGGCGGGGCGAAGCGCTCTGAAAAACAGTGTCAGTGTGAGTGTCAGTAAAAAGGCTCACTTTTTCGACCATCGGCCTGAAACGCAGTCTTTATCCCGCCAAAGGTGTCGCCGCACCAAGGTTTTCGGCGCATTCACCCCAGCCCCGCCTTTCCGGGGGCTCTGCTTCAACGATAAGGAGTAGTCAGTCCCGAATCGTCACCATGATCCTCTCGCTCACGGGTTGTCCGTCCACGCGGAGGGAAAGACCGATGCCGTTATCGCCCTTCGGGATGAGCCCGCAGTTGATGCCCTTCTTCCCGGGCCTGACGCTTTCCTCTCCGATGGGCGCATAGCTTATGAGTTTGGCGGGGCAGATGTTCCTGGAGAGCGATTTCCCGGCCTCGATGATGTCGTTGGGTATGGTCTTGCTCTTGATGCTCTTGGGGTCGATTTTCTCGTAATAAAAGAGCCCCTTCGTCTTTCCATCATGGATGTACCGTGTCTTGTTCCAGTCGATTTCGACGGATTTTGCGGACTTATTGGTCACGGTCAGCCGGAATCCGTCGAAGATGGTCTCATCGCTCTTCGTCGGCTCGAACTCGATGGTGTAGGACGGCTTGTCGATCTTTCCGATTTCGGGCGAGCTCGTCCAGGTTTTCGACTTCGCATAGACGGGAATGATCGTGAGGAAGACGCACAGCGTGCAGGCCATCAACGTTCTCATAGATTCCTCCTTCGGACGCAACATTGTTCAGTCAATTATTCATTATAGAATAAACCTGCAAAAGAAATAGTGGCAGTGTCTGTGTCGGTGTCAATGAAGGAATCGTTTTCCTCATCGATAGGAACCTCGCTGCTTCCCCGTCCGTGTCATGCCCGCCTGACGGGAATCACTCTTCAGGAGAGATCCCGGACAAGCCCGTATGGCAGATCCCGACGTCTGTATTCATTAGACTGACGCAGACACTGCCGTTCGACTGCCTCAGCGTTGCCCCTTTCTTTACGACTGTATTATACTCATGAACTAACTTAAAGGAGGAGTAAATGGTAAAGAATCTCGTTTCTATTCTCTGTTCCGCTTTTATCGCGATTGTAATGGTCTTAACGGCTGTCCCCGTATTTGCCGAGGACAAGCCCGCCGACAACATGGACATCGTCAGGGAGAAGATACGGGCCGACAAGAAACTGCTCGTCTCGGAGGTCATGGAACTGACGGAAAAAGAGGCCGCCGCGTTCTGGCCCGTCTACGACGCCTATCAGAAGGACCTTCAGAAGATCAACGACCGGACCCTGGCACTCATCGACGTGTACGCGAAAAACTACAAGACAATGACGGACGACATGGCGAAGAAACTCCTCGATGACATGATGAAGATCGAGGCGGACCGCCAGAACATGAGGAAAGCACATCTTCCGAAGTTCCAGAAGGCCCTCTCGGCCAAGAAGGTTGCCCGCTATTATCAGCTCGAAAACAAGATCGAAGCGGTGGTGAAATACGAACTGGCGAAGGCCATTCCGCTGATGAAATGACGACGGTCTCGCACTAGACTGCACAAGGTCGCCCTCCCCCTCGAAGGGGGAGGGTACCATCAATAGACCTTATCGTTGCAACACACTCCCGGGAAAGGCGGGGTGTATGCGCCGAAAACCTTGATGCGGCGACACCTGTATCGAAAGGGCAGAAGAACTATACGCCAATGGTCGATGACACAAAGAGTGGAATCCTGAAACACGAAGCTGACGAGGCGTATCGTCGCCTTCAGCAAGGCTTTGAGGCGCTTCGCCCCGCCTTTAAATACAAATACGGGGGAGATTCTCTCCCTTTGGGGGAGAGGGTTGGGAAAGGGTATCCGTGAATTCTGTTTTGACGATAACGGCGCATGAAAGGGGGATTAGGGAAAATGAACCTGCATAACCGTTGTATCCATCTTTTGATCTGGATCATCACCGTCCTGATGATCGTGCCTCCCGGGGTGATGGCACAGACGGGCGGAGGCGCTCCGGCCGCGACATTCACTCAGGCAGAACTGGACCAGATGCTCGCTCCGATCGCGCTATATCCCGACTCCCTGCTGACCGAAGTGCTCATGGCGTCCACGTATCCCCTGGAGATCGTTCAGGCGAGCCGCTGGGCAAAGCAGAACAAGAACCTCAAGGGCGATGCCCTGACAGCCGCTCTCGAAAAACAGGACTGGGACCCGAGCGTCAAGGCCCTCGTGAATTTCCCCGACGTGCTGGACATGATGAATGAGAAGCTGGACTGGACCCAGAAGCTGGGCGATGCATTCCTCGCCCAGCAGAAAGACGTGATGGCTTCCGTCCAGAGGCTGCGGGCCAAGGCCGAGGCGGCGGGCAACCTGAAGACGACGAAGGAACAGACAGTGATCGTCGAGAAGGAGACGCAGGTGATCGTGATCGAGCCTGCAAACCCTCAGGTCGTCTATGTCCCCACCTATAACCCGACCGTCGTTTACGGCGCCTGGGCCTATCCCGCGTATCCGCCCTATTACTATTACCCGCCCGGATACTATACGGGCGCGGCGTTCTCCTTTGCAGCAGGCGTGGCGATCGGCGCCGCCTGGGGATATGCCTGGGGGCATTCGAACTGGCATGGCGGCAATGTCGACATCGACGTCAACAGAAATACGAACATCAACCGGAACATCGACCGGGGAAAGCACCAGCAGCAGATGCAGAACAGGGGACAGCTCAACCAGGCGGGAAAAGGCAACTGGCAGCACAACGCCGATCACCGGAAGGGCGTGGCATACAGGGACTCTTCAACGGCCCAGAAGTTCGGGCAGTCATCGGCACGCACAACACAGGCGGGCCGTGATGCCCGGGGATATTCCGGGGACCGCAGGTCCGGGACGCAGGCAGGCGTCTCTGACAGGAGTGCACGAGGCGATTCCGGCAGGGCAGGCGTTTCAGACCGGAGCACACGGGCCGACTCCGGCAGGTCCAGCGGTCGCGACAGCGCCTTCAGCGGCGGCGACAACGGCAGGTCCGAGCGCATGTCGAGCCAGCGGGGACAGACGAGCAGGAGCAGCAGCATGGAGCGAGGCGGATCGCGCGGCGGTTCCGGTGGATACAGCAGCAGCGGCTCGCGCGGCGGCTCCGGCGGATACAGCAGCGGCGGCTCCCGGGGAGGTTCCGGCGGCTTCAGCGGTGGTGGTCGCGGCGGCGGCGGTGGTGGTCGCGGCGGCGGCGGACGGAGGTAGACGATGGACCGGCACAGTATCCCAGGAGAACGTGAAAACCCGACATCACCGGATCTGCCGTATACGAGAAAGGAGCGCATCATAATGCAGTGTTTCCTGAGGGGCGGAAAAACGTTGTTCCGTTCGATAGTGTGTGCAGTCATCGCGGCTGTCGTGCTCGCAGGCCTCCTATCCTCAGCCGATGCAAAGACAAAGGGACCGAAGCAGATGACTTTTGCGTCTCCCGATGAGGCGGCCGCCGCCCTTGCGGAGGCGGTCAGGAGCAATGACACGAAAGCCCAACTGTCCGTCCTCGGACCCGGCGCCACGCGCGTTCTTTCGTCGGGAGACGACGTCGCGGACAGAGCATTGAGGGAATGGTTCGTAAAGACCTTCGAGGAGTCGCATAGGATCGAACAGGAAAGCCCGGACAAGGCGGTTCTGATTGCGGGCAAAGAGGAATGGCCCCTCCCCATCCCGATTGTCAGAAAGGGGGACCGGTGGCTCTTCGACACGAAGGCCGGCAGAGAAGAGATCATCAACAGGAGGATCGGCAGGAACGAGCTGCATGTCATCGAGTTCATGCAGGCCTATGTAGATGCCCAGCGTGAATACATCGGTAAGGACTGGGACGGTGACGGGGTCCGTGCCTACGCACAGAAGGTCCGCAGCACGCCCGGCAGGAAGAACGGCCTGTACTGGGAAGCGATGGATGGGGAGCCCGAAAGCCCCTTTGGTCCCCTAGTTGCTCAGGCAGCAGCAGAAGGGTACGACGGGAAAGCGAAAAGCGGCAAGCCCTCTCCTTTTCGCGGATACTATTTCCGGATCCTGAAAGGACAGGGCAAACACGCACCCGGAGGCGCCTATGACTACGTGGTCAGGGGGAACATGATACTCGGCTTCGCGATCGTCGGCTACCCTGCGAAATACGGCTCCTCAGGGATCATGACCTTCATCGTCAACCAGGGAGGCGTGGTGCACCAGAAAGACCTGGGCGGGAACACGACAAAGACGGCACGGTCGATGAAGCTTTACGATCCTGATGCGACATGGAAAAGGGTGGAGGAACCGGCTGAGCAGAAATAGACATTGCATGAAAAGGCGGGACGAGTGCCTCAAAGCCTTGCTGATAGCGAGCATGATCATTTGAAATTGGACATTCGGGATTCCACCCGACCTGTCATCAACCGTCAGCCTGAAATGATCCGTATGGGAAGGCAAAGGTTTAGCAGCACCAAGGCTTTTCGGCATCTTCGCCCGCCTTCCCGAAAGTCCTGTTGCAACGATATGGTATACATTGCTGTTGTATGAGGAGGCGGACATGTTAGACAAAATAACCGCACTGTTGGGAGATGAGTCGAAATTCCTCCTGGATCATGTGACAAGAACGATCCCGAAGGAGCAGATACATTTGCCCGGTCCCGATTTCATCAACCGCGTCTGGGCGCATTCGGACCGCAAGACAACGGTCCTGAGAAACCTGCAGTCGCTGTATGGAACAGGGAGACTGGCGCATACGGGCTACCTGTCGATCCTCCCCGTCGACCAGGGCATCGAGCATTCGGCGGCGGCATCTTTTGCGCCGAATCCCGCCTATTTCGATCCCGGCAACATCGTCAAGCTCGCCGTCGAGGGCGGCTGCAACGCCGTCGCGTCCACCTTCGGCGTTCTCGGGGCCGTGGCACGTCAATATGCGCACAGGATACCTTTCGTCGTGAAGATCAACCACAACGAGTTCCTGACCTATCCGAACAAATTCGACCAGATCCTCTTCGGCACCCTGAGGGAAGCAAGGGAGATGGGCGCCGCGGCGGTGGGAGCGACGGTCTACTTCGGCTCGGCCGAGTCGGGCCGGCAGATCGTCGAGATCGCCCAGGCCTTCGATATGGCCCACGACCTCGGCATGGCCACCATCCTCTGGTGCTATCTCAGGAACAACGCCTTCAAGACAGGCGGGGTTGACTACCACCTCTCCGCCGACCTGACGGGCCAGGCCAACCACCTCGGCGTCACCATCCAGGCAGATATCATCAAGCAGAAGCTGCCCGAGAACAACGGGGGATTCAGGGCCGTCAGCTCGAAGGAAAACCCCTACGGCAAGACGGACGAACGCATCTACTCGGAGCTGACGAGCGACCACCCCATCGATCTCGTGCGCTACCAGGTCGCCAACTGCTACATGGGACGGGTCAGCCTCATCAACTCCGGCGGACCTTCGGGAAAGAACGACTTCGCCGAGGCGGTCCGCACCGCCGTCATCAACAAGCGGGGCGGAGGCGCCGGGCTCATCTCGGGCAGAAAGGCATTCCAGCGGCCCATGGCCGAGGGGGCGGCGCTGCTGCAGGCCATCCAGGACGTCTATCTCTGCGGGGACGTCACCGTCGCATAGCGCACGAGGCATGCACTGGAACGGAGGAGGCTTGCGTATCGCGGAGCTCACTCCTATCTTTCAAGGATGACCTCCGTCGCATGAACGAGGAGGAAACAGATGAAGACCAAAGGAGAAGAGCCATGAAACGCAATGCCATCAACATGACTATCGGCGTTACCCTGACGGCGGCCTGCGCAGCGACAGCCGCCGCGCAGACAATGCCGGACCGCACGGTGCTGCCGATCCAGGAACCGAAACGGCCACTCTACACTGAGCTCGATGCCCGGAATGTGAAAGCACCGCCTCACTTCGAGGTCAAGGCTCCAGCAGGCGCTCCCAACGTCGTGATCATATTGATCGACGATCTGGGGTTCGGCGCCACAGAGACCTATGGCGGCCCGATCACCACGCCGACGCTTGAGCGCCTGGCCAGGAACGGACTGATATACAACAATTTCCACACAACCGCTCTTTCCTCACCGACGCGGGCTGCGCTCAAGTCGGGCCGCAACCATCACACGGTGAACATGGGTTTCATCACCGAGATGGCGACCTCGTTCCCCGGCGCCACCGGCCAGATACCCAATGCGACGGCCCCGCTGGCGGAGATGCTGCGCCTGAACGGTTACAGCACGGCGGCTTTCGGCAAGTGGCACGAGACCGCCGCATGGGAAGCCAGTGTCTCCGGCCCCTTCGACCGCTGGCCGACGCACCAGGGCTTCGACAAATTCTACGGTTTCATCGGCGGCGAGACGACCCAATGGGCGCCCTTCCTGTACGATGGCGTCGCTCAGGTCGAGCTGCCGAATGACCCGAACTATCACTTCATGACCGACATGACCGACAAGGCGGTCGCCTGGATCAAGTACCAGAAGGCCTTGACGCCCGACAGGCCATTCTTCATCTATTTCGCTCCAGGGGCCACCCACGCGCCGCACCACGTGCCCAAGGATTGGATCGCCAAATGGAAAGGCAAGTTCGACCGGGGATGGGACAAACTGCGCGAAGAAACCCTGGCCCGGCAGATCAAGATGGGCGTGGTGCCTGCCGGCACGAAACTCGCGCCCAAGCCTGAGGCCATCAAGGACTGGGACAAGCTGACCGCTGACGAGAAGCGTCTGTTCAGCCGTCAGGCTGAAGTTTTCGCCGCTTATCTGGATTACACCGATCACGAAATCGGCCGGATGCTCAAGGCCGTCGAGGCGACCGGGCAGGCTGACAACACCCTTGTGTTCTATATCGCCGGCGACAACGGCGCCAGCGGCGAAGGCGGCCAGAACGGCGTGTTCAACGAGTACACCTACTTCAACGGCGTCCACGAGAGGGTCGAGGACATGCTGAAGATGGCCGACAAGTGGGGAGGCCCCGAGACCTATCCTCACATGGCCGCCGGCTGGGCTGTGGCCTTCGATTCCCCCTTTGGCTGGATGAAGCAGGTGGCCTCGGATTTCGGCGGTACGCGCAACGGCATGGTGGTCCACTGGCCGAATGGGATCAGGGCGAAGAACGAGATCCGCTCCCAGTTCAGCCATGTGATTGACGTTGCGCCGACCGTCCTGCAGGCCGCTGGACTGCCGGAGCCCAAGTCGGTGAACGGCACGCCTCAGATCCCGATGGAGGGCACGAGCCTGATGTATTCCTTCGACGACGCCAAGGCTAAGGAGCGCCATGTCACGCAGTACTTCGAGATCGCCGGCAATCGCGGCATCTACCACGATGGCTGGTTCGCCCGCACTCTCCACCGGGCGCCGTGGGAGCCCAAGGGACGCCATCCGCTGGACAAGGACGTCTGGGAGCTGTATGACACGCGAACCGACTTCAGCCTGGCCAACGACCTCGCCACGAAGAACCCGGAAAAGCTCGCGGAGATGCAGGCCATCTTCATGAAGGAGGCCGAGAAGCACCACGTGTTGCCCATCGACGATCGCGTCTTCGAGCGACTCGATGGCAAATCGGTCGGGCGGCCGGACCTGATGGCGGGCCGCACGTCGCTGACCCTTGCCGAGGGCATGACGGGTATGATGGAGAGCGCCTTCATCAACGTGAAAAACAGGTCCAAAACCATCACGGCCGAGATCGACGTGCCGGCCAGCGGAGTGAACGGCACAATCCTCGTCCAGGGCGGACGCTTCGGCGGCTGGTCGCTGTACGTGAAAAACGGCCTCCCCGCCTACGACTACAACTTCCTCGGCCTCCAGCGCAGCTCAGTCGCCGCTGCCAAACCGCTCGTCCCCGGCAAGGCGACGATCCGCTTCGACTTCGCCTATGACGGAGGCGGCCCCGGCAAGGGGGGCAAAGGAACCCTGTACGTGAACGACGAAAAGGTTGCGGAGGGTCGGATCGAGCATACACAGGCCGGAATATTCTCGGCCGATGAGACAGCCGATGTGGGTATTGACCTCGGCACACCCGTGGTCGAAGCCATCGGGGCTGAACGCGCGTCGAAGTTCACCGGCAAGATCCACAAGGTCACCATCGAAGTGAAAGAGACGAAGATGCCTGACAAGGCGGAGGATGACAAGGCCCGCGCGGTCGCCGCTCGTAAAAAAGCGCTGTCGGACTGAGTGTGCCATGTATGCGCCCAGAAAGAACATGAGGAGAAAGGAGACGAACATGAAAATGAACAAGTGCGCGTTGTTCGTTGCGGCGCTGGCCGCAGTCATATTGATAGCGCCTGATAGTAGCATGTGCCAACAGCCGACCGCCGCGGAGCGGGTAGCGGCCCTTGCGGCAGCGCCGGCCACCGCAGAGCCGAAGGGAAGCGATGCGAAGTCCATCCTCAAGGCCATGGCAGACTATGTAAGCAGTCAGAAGACAATAGAGCTCACATTTGACAGCGATATCGAGGTCATCACGCCGCAACTCGAGAAGATCCAGTTCACCAATTCCGGCGAGGCGCTGTTGAGCCGCCCGGACAAGCTACGCGCTCACCGGGTCGGCGGCTATGCGGATGTGGCGCTCTACTTCGACGGCAAGACAGTCACCATCTATGGCAAGAGCATCAACGGCTACGCGCAGTTCGAGGCTTCGGGGACCGTGGACCACCTGGTCGAAGCCTTGAGGGCCGGCCACGGTGTCTCACTGCCGTTCGCCGACCTTATCCTGTCGAATTCATACGACGTCCTCGTGGCCGGGGTCAGGGAAGCCAAGCATATCGGCCGCGGCGTCATCGATGGCCGGGAATGCGAGCACCTTGCCTTCCGCAACGCCGATACGGACTGGCAGATCTGGGTGGAGGCGGGCAAGACGCCTGTTCCGCGCAAAATGGTGATTACGAGCAAGACCATGAACAGCGCGCCGCAATATACTCTTCGCGTCAAGAGCTGGAAAACGGGCGTCCAGCCGGCGCCTGATGCATTCACGTTCACACCGCCGGCGGGAGCGAAAAAGCTCAGCCCGGACGCTCTGATCGATCTCGACGAATTACCGCAGAGTGCACAGGAAGGAGGAAATCAATGAAACATGTCATAATCAGGTCCATACTCATACTTGGTATAGCTGCTGCCGCGTGGCTTTGGAGTGGCGAAATCTGGCCGGACTACGGTGGAGATCTGGTTGACACCGCGGAAGCTGTCGTCGGTGCACCGGCGACACCGGTCAGCTATGCCGGCGTGGCCCGACGCTCCACCGTCGGGGCAGGAGCGCCCGGTGTGGGTGTTACGCCGGGAGTCGGGGCGGGGGCGCCCGGCGTTGGTGTTACACCCGGAGTCGGGGCGGGGGCACCCGGCGTTGGTGTTACGCCCGGAGTCGGGGCAGGGGCGCCGGGTCCGGGAGCTGCGCCCGCGAACCGGGGCGGACCCGTGAACAGGGCCGGGGTGCGCTAAGCTCACGCCTATGAGCCGTTGGACGCTACAGTGAATGTGAACCCTACTATTATAGAAGCCACAGGCAGGAACCCCGGAGGTTTGATCCGCGGGGTGTTCGTTTCAGTGGCCGCTCTACTCATGCTGTTCGGCACGTCAGTCACGCCCGATGCACTGACTGCAGCCGCTGATGCGGCACAGTCAGTGCCCAAAGGTGACGAAAAGCGTCTGATCGGGCGCTGGGAAAGACCTGATGGGGGCTATATCCTCGAACTGAAGGAAATAGGAAAGAACGGCACCCTGAAAGCGGCTTATTTCAATCCACGGCCGATCAACGTCTCCAGGGCTGAACTGAAGCGCAAGAACGGGGTGCTGACGGTATTCATCGAGTTGCGCGATGTCAACTACCCCGGTTCGACATACAATCTTCGGTACGATCCGAAAGCAGACCGGTTGATCGGGACTTATTTCCAGGCTGTGGCGCGGGAAACCTATGACATTGAGTTTGTGAGGGCCAAGTGATGAGCACTCTCTCACAGGTTTACTCTGTCGAGGAAGTGCAAGGGAAAATTCTCCGACAGACGATTTGAAAATCAATGGCTGCTGAAGAAAACACACATAGGCAGCGAGAAGGTGCCGGCCAGGGAATCCACGTGGTGGCGAAGCCCATCGGCCCGGTCTGCAATCTCAACTGCGAGTACTGCTTCTACCTCGAGAAACAGGCCCTGTTCGGCCCCGGCGAGCAGTACCGCATGTCCGATGAGGTCCTTGCCGCATTCATCGCCAACTACATTTCATCGCAGCCGACGCCTGTCGTCGAGTTCGTCTGGCAGGGCGGGGAGCCGACACTCCTGGGGATAGACTTCTTCAGGAAGGTCATCGAGTTGCAGAGACCGTTCGCAGGGACAAAGACGATCACCAATTCCATCCAGACCAACGGGACGCTGCTCACCGATGAGTGGTGTGCCTTCCTGAGGAATCACGATTTTATGGTGGGCATCAGCCTCGACGGTCCCAGGGAAGTGCACAACCGCTACCGCCGTGACCGTAAAGGCAGAGGGACTTTCGACAAGGTGATGAAGGGGCTCAGACTCCTGCAAAAGCACAACGTCGAATACAATGTGCTGGCCTGTGTCGCCCGTGAGACCGCCCGGTATCCGCTTGAGGTCTACCGTTTCTTGAAGGGGGAAGGAGTCGAGTTCATCCAGTTCACCCCGGTTGTAGAACGTATGCCCGATGCCTGCAGCAGGCGGCACGGCCTGCGCCTCGCCGGCCCGGCGGCGCTGGACAAAAAAAAGCAGGAGACTGAAGTCACTCCCTGGTCGGTCATCCCCGGGGACTACGGAGACTTTCTCATTGCCGTGTATGAGGAATGGGTGCGTCACGATGTGGGCAAGACCTTCGTCATGAACTTCGAGTGGGCGCTCAATGCCTGGATCGGCAACCCATCGCCGGTCTGTATCCACGCGAAACAATGCGGCCGGTCCGTCGTGCTGGAGCATAACGGCGATGTCTATGCCTGTGACCATTGTGTCTATCCGGAGCAGCGACTCGGGAGCGTCGTTCACGACAGCCTGGCGGCCATGGCCTCAAAGTCGAGACAGTCCGGCTTCGGCGTCACGAAGGAGACCGCCCTGCCCCACTGGTGCAGGGAATGCGAGGTCCTGGCAGCCTGCCGGGGCGGCTGCTCGAAGCAGCGCTTTGAAGTGACACCATATAACGAACCGGGGCTCCACTATCTCTGCAGCGGATACAGGAAATTTTTCCTCCACATCCGCAAGTATTTGCGTGCCATGACCCAATTGCTCGAAAACGCTCTCCCGGCATCGTACGTTATGGATGCGGTCAAAGGACCACTGGTGATAAAGCTCGTGGATAGACAATGACAGCTCGACAGTCATCAAAGAGACTGCGCCTCTGAAAGGATGCAAGAGAGTGATGTATGCCTGAACGTATGAGAGGCCTTGCCGTCCTGACTGCAGTGATGATCCTTGCAATGGCAGTGCTGCTCATTGCGGCCCCCGTACAGACGGCGGAACAGAAAGCGCCTGAGCCCCGGAAGACAGATGCTCCCGCAACCGCGACTGCAGACCAGCCCGCATCCACTCCATCCGGCCCGGCGGTCATCCCGGTGACGGAGGTCGCGAAACAGGCGACAGAGGTGTCGAATCTCCTGCGCACCCTCATGGATAAGTCCGCAAGAAGTCCCGCAATTACAGAGATCTGGAAATCTCTTCCCGATGTCATGGCACACACGGACAGAGAACTTGAGGAGACATTGAGGCTCCTTCAGCGGCAGATGGCCCTCCCCAAGCTACAGGCACAACAGCATCAGTGGGAGCAGAGGAAGATCAGATATGCGGGATGGCTGGCTGCGTTGACGAAGAGATCCAACGAACATCAGGAAAATCTGAATCGCCTGGAGAACCTGAAGACAACGTGGATAATGACCTTTGACGCGGCAAAGGCTTTGAGCGCTCCCGGATTTATCCTTCAGCATATCAGTGACACGATTGAGAGTATCAGCGCTGCGGAGGTCTCCGTGAGAGAGCGGCTCACCGTTGTCCTCGACCTTCAGGGCAGGGTCGGCAATGAGGTTGCAAGGTGCGAGACGGTCCTGGCAAAGATCGCCCGGATGCAGGAGACATCCATGTCTGGTATCCTGGTGCAGGACAGCGTGCCGATCGTAAGTCCCGAGCTGTGGACTGATGCGGCGAAAGCGATGCCGTCATATGTCCGCACCACTGCATCCTCCTTTTGGGGAGACATCAATAATTATGTTATGTATCCCTCCAGGCGCATGTCGCTGCATGCCGGGATTTTTGCGGTGCTGACGATCTTGTTTTTTTCAGCCCGATACTGGGTTCGCAGGCGAACAGCCGCGGGTGAGACTCTTTCGCCGGTTGTGAGGGTCTTCGACCACCCCTTCGCGGCTGCCTTGGCCATGACTCTGTTCATTGTCGCATCTCCCGCCTGGTTGTCGATGCCGGCAGCGATAAGGGACACCTTTCAGGTTTTTGCGTTTGTGCCGATGATCATCCTGATCCGGCCAGTTGTCTCAACAGTTCTGGCCTACGGACTCTTTGCGCTCGGACTCCTGTTTGCAGTAGATGCGATGCGGGAAATCTTTTCCGGGCAACAGCTTATAGGACAGGGCGCACTCATTCTTGAATCTTCCGCCGCCATGGCGGTCATGATCTGGTTCCTGCGAAACCTCCGTCCGGCCTTTGGAGACGCGACCGGGTCCTCCCGCCTGCTCTTGCTTCAGTCAGGGGGTGTCGTCATTCTTCTGATCCTTGCCGCAGGTTTTGCGGCCGCTGCCACGGGATATGTGCGCCTTGCCGGCCTTATGACCCCCGGGGTACTTGCCGGCGGTGTGCTGGCGATAGCGGTCTATGCGTCCCTGCGTGTCGTCATCGCTCTTGTCGCTATTTCCCTCCGCATCTGGCCGTTACGGACGCTCCAGATGATACAACACCACCGCGACCTGCTGGAGAGCCGGATCTGTCGCATTTTGATCTGGTCGGCGATTGCAGGATGGACGATACGGTATCTCAGCTACATCGGCCTCCTGGAGCCGTTTCTGTCCTTCTGGAAGGCTGTTCTGACCGCAAAATTCGAGAGAGGCCCGATCAGCATCTCTCCCGGCGACGTCCTGGAATTCTTTCTCACCGTCTGGGTCGGATATCTGCTGTCGGCCTTTATCCGCTTTGTGCTGCGGGAGGACGTGTATCCCCGGATCGGGATCACACCCGGCAAGTCGTACGCCTTATCGAGCCTGCTTCATTATTTCCTCATCGCTCTCGGGTTCGTAGTGGGGATGGCGGTGTTGGGGATAAATCTCACGAAGCTTACCGTTCTCACCGGCGCCCTCGGGGTCGGCATCGGCTTCGGACTGCAGAGTGTGGTGAACAACTTCGTTTCCGGCCTGATCCTGCTCCTTGAGCGTCCTATAAAGGTAGGCGACACGGTCGAGGTCGGCGACCTCCTTGGCGCCGTTCGGCGGATCGGCATACGGGCCAGCACCGTCCGAACCTTGCAGGGGGCTGACATTATCGTCCCTAATGCGCAGCTCGTCACTGAGAAGGTGACCAACTGGACCCTCGGCGATCAATTGCGGCGCATCGACCTGTCTGTCGGCGTCAGTTACAGCTCGGCGCCGAAGGAAGTGATACAGGTTCTTGAAAAAGTTGCGATCGATCACCCGCATATATTGGCAAGCCCGCCGCCTCAGGCCCTCTTCACGGGTTATGGGGACAGTTCGATCGACTTCGAGCTGAGGGCATGGACAGACCGGTTTGAGGACTGGGCTCGGATACGAAGCGAATTGGCCACGGCAGTCTTCGACGCCGTGCGCGCTGCCGGCATGTCGTTCCCCTTTCCGCAGCGCGAGGTGCGCCTGCTGCGCGATGCCGAAAGTGCGAAGGCAGCGGCTCACGGCCAGCCGGAGGCGGGAAAAGGTTGAGGTATTCAAGGATTCGCTGAAAGCTGTTTCGGTCAAGAGTGCAGGCAGATCAAAGTCAGAGGATGAGTATAATCAAAGGAGGATGATTATGAGATGTGGCAAATGGCGTATTACCTTGTTTTGCGTGACTGTTCTCGCGTTGCTGGTTATGACGGGCTTACCTGCTGACAGCAGCGCTCAGTCGGCTGCGGTCGATCCCAGGGCCGATCAGCTCCTGCGGAAAATGAGCGACTACTTGGGTGGCCTGCAGCAGTTCAGTGTTCAAACGGAGAACACCCTCGAGGTAGTCCTCAGGTCCGGCGAGAAGATCCAGTACGTCAACCCGGCTGAGCTCTCCGTGCGGCGCCCGAACAAATTGCGCGCTCACCGGGAGGGAGATCTCGTCAACCAGGTGTTCTACTACGACGGCAAGACCCTGACGCTCTATAGCCCTGACCACAAATACTATGCCACCGTCGATGCGCCCCCGACGATCGATACAATGATGGATTTCGCCAGGACGGCCCTTGATGTGTTTGCACCCGGAGGCGATCTCGTTTACAAGAACCCGTACGACATCCTTACCGAAGATGTCGTATCGGGTTTCTACGTCGGCATGAGCGTCATTGGCGGCATTAAATGCCATCATCTCGCTTTTCGGGGCAATGAGGTCGACTGGCAGATTTGGATAGAGGACGGCGACAGGCCTCTGCCCAAGAGATTCATTGTCACGACGAAATGGATGACCGGGGCACCTCAGTTTACGGCCACTACAAGTAACTGGAACTTGTCACCGAAGCTCACGGACGATGTGTTCACCTTCGCGGCCCCGAAGGATGCCCAAAAAATCGATTTCATACGCCTCACCACCGGCGGCGTGTCGACACGATAGATAGACAAAAGGAGAGAAGCCATGAAAAAGTTATTCAGTGCATTCGTGCTTGTCAGCTCGCTGTTGTGTATGGTTAGTCTGGACCTGACCTGTCAATCCTCCCCGGACGTGGGCCTTGTGGGGACGGCAGAGGCGATCGTCGGTGCTCCCCTGACGCCCGTAAGTGCTGCCGGTGTTGCACGGCGCACAACGCGAAGAGTGGTAGCCACCGAGGCGACAGTGGCAACCACTGCGGCAGCCAGTTCGCAACAGCAGCAGGCGACTGCCCAGCAGCAGGCCGCGACAGCTCAACAGCAAGCCGCAACGGCTCAACAACAGCAAGCAATCGCGCAACAGCAGGCAGCGGTTGCCCAACAGCAGGCCTCACCAGTTCCGGTTGGAACGGTTATTCCAAAATTACCCGGCGGTTGCACCTCGATCACTGTTCAAGGGGTGAACTATTCAGACTGCGGGGGGGCTTTCTACAAGGCGGCGTTCCAGGGCAACAACCTGGTCTACGTCGTAGTGGAAAAACCCTTCAAGTAATGAGGCTTGGCTACACGTGAACCGAGGCTGTCCGGGATGACGGTGGCTCGGGGCGCTCCGGGACCTCGCGGATTGGCAGATCCACGGAAAGTGGCGGACCCAAGGGGCGCTGACGCCGTGGACCTTTCGATCAGCGTTAGCCTATAATGTGCGAAGCGATCGACGCCCTTTGGGCGCATATCAGATCAGACCGGAGGAGTGAAAGATGAACGACCTTGTTCTGCGAAGCATCTCACGGGTTGTCGCAGTACTGCTTGTATCAGTTTTGTTGCTTGCAGGCGCCGCCGATGTGTATGCGGCAGACGCCAAAAAGGATGACGGCTGGCATTTCACGCTCGTTCCCTATATCTGGCTGCCCTCGATAGACGGATCGATGAATGTAAACCTTCCGAGGCGAGAGGTCACCGGCACCGCTGACCTGAGTGATGACGACTATCTTGACAGCCTGCAGTTTGCCTTAATGCTGTCGTTCGAAGCGGAGAAGGGCAGGTGGTCTATCCTGACGGACTTCGTGTACGTTTCTTTCGAAAACGAAGAAACGACGACGAAATTCCCGAATCTACCCAGCGGCGGACTCCAGATCAAGTCCAACAACGAACTTCAGGCCGTGGCCTTTGAGATAGCCCCGGCCTATGCCTTGTACCACAGTGAAAGTGTAAAGTTCGATGTCCTTGCGGGGATACGGTACATAGGGATAGATGCCGATGTCACCCTGAATCCCAGCACGGCATTGCCTGTCAGCATCCCGTCCCGGACTTTTTCCGAAAAGAAGGATTACTTCGACCCGATCATCGGTTTCAAAGGGAGGTTTGAGCTGGGCAAGGGATGGTTTCTGCCCTATTACGCCGATATCGGCGGCTTCGGCATCAACAACGAGATGAACTGGCAGCTCTTCGGGGGGATCGGGTACCGTTTCAGCAAGCTCTTCTCGATGACGCTCGGCTACCGCCACCTGGAGTATGATTTCGACGATGATGAACCTTTCAACGATCTGTCCCTGAGCGGCGGACAACTGGGCTTTGTTTTCAGGTTCTGACCGGTCGAAGAAAGGCATTCCAGCGGCCCATGGCCGAGGGGGCGGGGCTGCTGCAGGCCGCACAGGACGTCTGTCTCTGAGGGGATGTCACCGTCGCGTAGCACAAAGGAGCACGACCAGCCGTGACGTATCGTGATCTGCGAGGAGGTCAATAAAGATGAGCAAACCGGGCATCAATGATTCATCGGGAATTTCAGACGGCTATGCGGGCAGCCGGGTCGGCAGCGTCAGCAGTGCGTGTGTCATCATCGCTATGGCAGTCATCATTGCCTTCAGTGCCTGTCAATCGCCGGCAGCCGGGGCGCAACCAGCTGCCGGCACGGCTTCAGGGATGCTCACCATTAACGGGAAAGGCATCCCGCTGAAGTATTCCTATGCGATGGAACAGCCCAATACCTTTGATGCCGCCAAGAACGACATCGCAGTCTTGTTGACCGAAAATCCCCTCCCCGAAGAAGCGCTCACTGGCATCGCGGACCTGAGAGACGCCACCCGGAAGCAGCATGGCTGGGCCTTCTTCAAGATCAACAGTGTCGGGAAACCGATCTATGAGGTGATCGACCATCCCTCGACCAACGGTCAAATCTCGATGTCGGGTTTCACCCACGCAGGTTTCAGTGCGAGGGAAATGGGAAAGGACCGGGTGACGGGATCGTTTGCGACCTCGAAGCCCGAAGACTTCATGACGTACAAATACGAGATCAAGGCGGAATTTTCCGCGCCTCTCCTGAAGGCAACGCTGCCGGAGCCTCTGCCGGATGCAAAGACCGGCAAGGCGCTCCCCGCCGGCGGGGGGGAGCCGGGCAAAGCCTATAACGCGCATCGCAAGGCCATAAGGGACAAGGACGTCGCAGCAATTCGCAGGACGGCTCCCTCCTCACAGGCTAAGGATATGTCAGACAGCGACCTGGAGAACATGATCGATTTCATGACCACCATATCCCCCGGCGCACCGAAGATCACCAAAGGCTATGTGAAGGAAAACAGGGCTGTCCTCTATGTCGAGGGGGTTCACGAAGGTGAGATGCGATATGCAACAGTGGAGTTGGCAAGAGAGGGAAAGAAGTGGTATGTCGTAGAAGAAAAATGGAGCAATACACCGCTTAAGAAATAAAGGACAGCCGACGTTTCCCTTCCCGGACCGAAAATCCTTGAGGGAAAGCCTCAGGTCTCCCTTTAGTTGCATTGAAAGGCGGGGCGAAACGCTCTGCAATACAGTGTCAGTGACAGTGTGAGTGTCAGCAAAAAGTTCACCTTTTTCAGCCGTCGGCCTGAAATAGCTTCATCGATGTCGGGCCGTTCGGGGAACGGCCCTTACAGGATTCCACTCTTTGTGTCATCGACCATTAGCGTATAGTTCATCTTTCGTTTTGATGCAGGCGTCGCCGCAGCAAGGTTTTCGGCGCATACGCCCCGCCTTTCCCGGGCGTGCAGTGCAACGATAAGGGTCTCTCTAATTTCGGAGAGAGGTCATACAGATCGAAAATGTCCTTCCCATCCGCTTCATCCACCTGCTAACACGCAAGATCGTTAACCCGTCAGTAATGTTGATTCTGTGAAGAAACCTACTTGACTGCAATGGAAGCCAGCTGAAGAACCCCCCCCAAAAAATTCCCCCTTTTTTCGCCTAAGATGACAGCTTGACACTTGTAACCTGACCGGTTACACTATAAACAATGAGGGATGATCAAGACCTTCACACATAGAGGACTTGAAGACTTCTTTTATGATGGAAACAAAAAGGGTATCCAAGCCGTGCACGCGCAGAAACTCGCGGACATTCTGGACAGGCTCGATGCCTCATCCGTGGTGGAGGACATGAGATATCCCGGTTCCGACCTGCATCAGCTGAAAGGACCTCTGAAGGGATTCTGGGCTGTGAAGGTGTCCGGCAACCGGCGGGTGGTCTTCACATTCAGGGAGGGCAACGCCTACCAGGTGAACTATATCGATTATCACTAATAATGGTGAAGACATGAGAACGCGAAAGAGAACACCCACCCATCCGGGCGGCATTTTGAAGAGACAGTATATGGAGCCTTTGTCCCTGACGGTTTCCGATCTCGCCGTTACCCTCGGAGTGTCGAGGAAGACACTCTCGAAAATCGTGAATGAGCGGGGCGCAGTGACCCCGGACATGGCGCTTCGTCTCTCCAGGGCCTTTAATACCACACCTGAACTGTGGCTCAACCTGCAGCGCTGTTATGATCTCTGGGAAGCTGCGCACAAGTCGGATGACTGGAAACTGGTCGAGGCGATAGCTTGATGAGGTGTCCTTATCGTTGCTGAGTTTCCTGCTTGAAAGTTCTTCGACCTGATATTTCTTCGCCTCCTAGGGAGGTAAAAAGGGACAACCCTATTTATTGACAACCTGAGGGCTTTGTTGTGTTGTGCCGACTCGCCCAGGGACTGAGCCTTGTATGCGGTTTCTGTTCCCCGGATCAGGTCCGGGGCAGGCTCTTGCCTTCGGTCCGTACTCGTGATAGCATCCATCAGTATGAACACTTTCAGGTTCTCGTACAGGGGACTTTCACCCCATAAGCTCACGCCCATGCCGGGCGTACACGAATCGCTGAAACCAACCAAGAAATGCGGTCGGAAAAATCAGGTGGTTGAGTTTTAGTTTGGAGTTTGCCCGCCTTTCTTGGCGGCTTATCTTGATCGTTATGCTATGATTAAGAAGATGGGGAAAAACTGAATAATATTGAGCGAAACAAGAAAGGAGAAGACATTATGAAACAGACAGTAATCAGTTTCAGCATCCGAATAGCGCTTGCAGCATTACTGATGGCCTTAGTCGTACCATGCGCAATTGCACAACAAGCGCCTTCGGCTGAAAAATCGGCGATAATTTTAAAAGCTTATGGTCCAGGCGGTCCCGCCCCGGCAATGCGCGAAGCTGCGAAGGTATTCGGAGCCAAAAAAGGAACTATGGTGGAGATAACTGCCGGCCCGACACCGACTTGGAAAGATCAAGCAATGAAGGATGCAGACCTGATTTTCAGCGGTTCCGAGTATATGATGACTGATTTCGTGCGAAAGGATGTTCCCGGACTAATCGACACTTCAACAATCCGAACCCTTTATCTGCGACCTTCGGCTATTCTCGTCCGCCCGGGTAATCCTAAGGGTATCAACGGCATTAAAGACCTTGTCAAACCGGGCATTAAGATTCTTGTGGTTGAAGGAGCCGGACAGGTCGGAATGTGGGAGGATGTGGCAGGTCGAACAGGCAGTGTCAAACTTGTTGACGGCATACGCCGCAACATCGGTTTCTTCGCAGCCAATAGCGCCGAAGCAAAGAAGATATGGAACAGCGATATGAGCTATGATGTTTGGCTCATCTGGACTATTTGGCAGAAGGAGAGTCCCGCGTCTGCCGACCTTGTCAACACCGAGCCTGAAAACACGATTTATCGCTCATGCGGTATTGCACTAACAAATCGATCAGAACAAAAGGCATTGGCTAAGGAGTTTGCCGATTTTCTGCAGTCGGCTGAGGGGAAAGGAATTTTTGTAAAATGGGGCTGGATTGCACCTTAGACGTCACTTTTGCCCCATTTTCCTGATTTAGGAACTGTTTTTACCGGAAGTGCTTGGCCTAATCGGGTAAGGGACGGCAGCTAACCGTCCCTGCCCACACCACCCATCGAACGGGTCCGTAATGGGCGGTTCGCGGAAATTATCGGGCCGTAGCCGGATAGTGAATCCCTATCCACAGTGATCGTATCGACAGAAGTCCCTGTCTTGCCAGAAACTCATTGCCCAAGCCGCAATTCGCAGCAGTAGCAAAAGAGCAAAAGGGACAACCCCCTATTTTGACCTCGATCGCCTGCGGGGATACCAACCGTGCGATCGCTGAGAAGCTGCGGATCAGCGAAAAGACCGTTGAGACCCACCGCAGCAGGATGATGCAGAAACTCGACATCCACCGCCTTGCCGACCTCGTGAGATTCGCCCTGGCCGCGGGACTTGCGCCTTAACGGCATACCCGCCTGCAGCAGCAGCACGACAAAGAATCCCTATTCCCCTCAAGGACTTTTATCTCCCCTGCCTGCCGTCTACAAAAAAGCCTCTACAGACAAAACTGTACAAAATTACATGGTTCTCCCGACTAACTTTTCTCCGATTCTCTGGTATTTAACAGATAGGAACACACGATAAAGCCAAACCATCCGCAAGGGTGGGACGGAAAGCAACGAGTCTCGCAAGAGACGGCCGGGCTGCCGAAGAAAATCTGTAATCTGTGCATGTTCGGCCTTTCTTATCGACGGCCAACCGTTGATGGAGAGGGAAGGAGGCAGCGTCTATGACGTAGGGGGATCATGTAGGATTCACATTGGATGAGGAGTTGACGTATGGAGTCAGTGAATGACGTTTTTATGTTCAACGACACATGCATGGTAGAACTACTACCCCAGGGAGGTTGTCATGAGAAGCTATCTGAAGAATGTGTGCTGTGTCATCGCAGCAGTCATCCTCATCGCAGGGTTCGTGGCAGGGTCTGTATCGCAAGTGTATGCGCAGGCTAACCCCCGTGTCATACCGCCGAATGCCCATGCGTACGGCATGACGTACGGCGAATGGAGCGCAGAATGGTGGAAATGGCAATTTATCTTACCCTCTGCCGGCCATCCTGCCTTCGATTTCACTGGTGAGAACTGCGGTGCGGGACAAGAGGGCAAGGTATGGTTTCTGACAGGCGCGTTTCAGAACGAATTTCCCAACAACGAATTCTTCACAATCGTTCGTGAGTCGTGCTCCGTGCCGGCCGGCAAGGCCATCTTTTTCCCGATCATCAACAATGAATGCTCGACTTTAGAAGGTTACCCCTGGGACCTGATACTATCAGGGGAATACCAGAATGTGGACACCTGTGCGGCAAGGTTCTTCGATGGTACTGTTACAGTAGTAAAAGATCTTTCTGTCACAATAGACGGCAGGTCCTTGAAAAACCTGGAAGCCTACCGTATCCAGTCAGAGGTGTTCACATTTAGTTTGCCCGACGACAACATTCTCGGAATAGATTGCAACACAGCAAATTGTGTTGATCCGCTTTCGGTGTCTGATGGCTATTGGATTATGCTCGCACCTCTATCAGTGGGCAAGCATACGATCAGGTTTACCGGTAGCTTCAGATATCCAAACGACGATCTAAACTTTGGTTTGGATGTTACGTATGTGCTGACTGTAGTCGGAGGCATGAAGTAGTCAGGTGCGAGGTGACTCCGCAAGAGTTCTGATCGAGCCCCCCAATAAGGCTCCCCGCCGGGAGGCGGGGAGCCGGGGAATACTGAAACAGAGATGTCTTAGAACATGCCCGGCCTTTCTTGTTGACAGAAACGCTGTCGATCCAGAAGAAAGGAAGTAGTTGATAACGTTCAGGACATCGTTTACTCAAAGAATGGTCACGACATCGTTTATCGCTTTGATCGGATGTATTTTACGATGTCGTGACTCATCACCAGTTATCGCATTTGATAGTTGTATTCTTCAACCTGGATCTTATCCAGAAAGAGTTTTAATTTTTGCTCTTTGACATCGACAGTAGCCACGACGTATTCATATTGGGTTTCCGGAGGAGCGGGAAACATTTCCCCAAAAATGTTCAGCCGGCAATCACTTCGGATGAATCGGACGAAGTGGTAGTAACCCTCTTCTGGCTTATCCAAGGGGTGCCTGGGGACATCCCTCTTACTCGGGAAGATCAACTTCCTTCGTGTGTCAGTCAAGGCTTTGAGAGGAGTTTTCCCCTTGATCTTACTATAGCGATACGTGCTGTTATGCCTATGCTCGAACACCAGCGACTCCTGTCGAAGCTGATCCCCGGAGGCCATCTTTACTTTGGCGAGAAACTTCTGCCCATAGTGGTCATTGAATTTTTCAACGACGCCGTTGCGCCGTCCCTCCCCACACCACTACCATGCGGGTCCGCCGACATTGCAATGTTACGACCGGAAATCGTGCGTCGGAGCTGATCGCCAGCTTCGAGTGTTAGCGGCTTAACCACGCGTTCACAGCCTGACTGGAAAAGCATTAGTTCGGATCAACTCCGCAGCGTTATTGAGTTCCCGCCGCACGCGGACTTCTGTGAGAAAATCACTGTCTCTTCATCGCAGAGGGGAAGTAATAAGCCGCAGACATTCGATCAGCCGACGAGGGGATTGCGGACCTGCAGATCAGGAAAGCGGCCGAAGTCCCTGTCGGCCGTCCACAACTCGGTGACGCCGTGGTGCTTGCATAGAGCGGCAACGCGCGTATCGTGAACTTGAGGTCCACAGATCCTCCCGGTTTGAAGAAGGGACCGCAATTGTTGCCAGTAGTCCTCGGATTCCGAGAGAAGCAGAAGGCTTGGGGATTCCAGCCAGGCGTCAACCTGCGATACGGCAATCTCTATAGGAGTCGGCGGATCGTAGATCCTTGGGTGTGTCACGATAGCAAGAAATTCATGGATGCACGGCCATGGTATCGCCCACGGCGCCTGTCCTTCGGCCAGTTCGGAAATGCGGGCATAGGCCGCATCGTGCCATGGAGAGTCTTCGCGATGAGCATACACAAGCAGGTTGGTGTCGACGGCGATCATCCGCCGCGGCCCTCATAGCTCGCATCGCGAAGCCTGGCCCAGGAGGCGCCTTGAAAGTCGGGGTGCAGCCCTTTGCCTTTGAATGTCGCCTTGCGGAGTCTGAAGCGCTCACGCTGCCTGCGTTCGGAAATGACCCGCCTGAGACCGGCCTCGATAAGGGCTTTCATAGTTGTGCGCTCCTCCCTGGCCAGCTTTTGCGCTTCTTTGAAAAGGCTATCAGGTATCTGGACGGTCGTCTTCATATGGTTAACAATATCGCTTTATATGGCAATATGTCAAGGATGACTGGGTGACGGATGTGCCTGTTGACAAGCGGCGCCTTAACCTTATCGTTGCATACGCTTTCCGGAAAGGCGGGGCGTATGCGCCGAAAACCTTGCTGCGGCGACACCTGTATCAAAAGGAAAGACGAACTATAAGCCAATGGTCGATGACACAAAGAGTGGAATCCTGAAACACGAAAATGACAATGCGTATCGTCGCCTTCAGCAAGGCTTTGAGGCGTTTCGCCCCGCCTTTTTGTGCAACTACAGGGTTAACAGCACCCCAGGGCGTTCCGGGACATCGAGGGGCGGCAGATCTTCGGGGAGTGGCGGACCCAAGGGGCGTTGCTGACCACGTGGACCTTTCGATCCACATTAGCCTATAATGTGCGAAGCGATCGATGCTCGTCGGGCGTCTATCAGTTCAGACCGTAAGAGTGAAAGATGAAACGACCTTCCCGAATCTACCCGGCGGAGGACTTCAGATCAAGTCCGATAACGACCTTCAGGGCAGCGGCCGTTGAGATAGCCCGGCATACGCCTTGTACCACACTGAAAAAGCAAGATTCGATGTCCCTGCGGGGACACGGGACATCGGCTGATAGCCCCTGTTTTCAGACTCCCCGTCACAGGAGCGTGTGATTTCTTGCATGAGAGAAGACGAAAAACTGAGACAGTTGATTGAGGAAGCGGAAAAATCGGGAGCGACAGAGCTTGCGATTATTTCGACAGGGAGCATCGCCATTGATGACGAACAGACCGTCAGGTGCCTGAAACCGCGATGTGAGAATTACGGGCTGTCAAAGAGCTGCCCTCCTCACGTGCCGGGAATTTCCGTGTTCAGGAAAAAACTTGAGGACTTCAGTCAGGCGCTCTTCGTGAGAATCGACGTTCCCCCTGAAGTGCTGTATTCCAGCGACGGCAGGCAGGTCTTTCAACTGCTCCATGAAGTGGTATCCGGCATCGAAAGGAATGCCGTCACCATGGGATTTACAGGCGCACAGGCGTACGCGGGAGGTTCGTGCAAGAAGATCTTTTGTCATGACCATCCTGAATGCCGGGCCCTTTCGGAGGACGGAGAATGCAGGAATCCTGAATACGCAAGACCATCCATGTCGGGATTCGGGATCAGTGTGGCAAAGCTCTATGAGACCGCCGGGTGGACCATGGGAGAAGCGACTCATGACGTCGCGTCAAAGGGAGAAAAAACGGCAAGCGTGTGCGGCCTGGTGTTGATCTTTTGACCTTCTTTCCGGCAAAAGCAAGGTTCTTCGCAGAAATCATCAGCACCCGGCAGCATTAGCCCTCTCTGCCCCCGCATGCGGAGAGCACTCCCCCGGACGCAAGGGCGTAAGAGGGATGATCCTTGGCTATTCTCTCCCTGAAATGCTGTCGATTGGTACCGTGGTCCCGCCCGATTTTACCTTATCGTTGCAATACACTTCCGGGAAAGGCGGGGCGTATGCGCCGAAAACCTTGCTGCGGCGACACCATAACCGTCCCATGAGGATCATTTCAGGCCGACGGTTAAAGAAGTGAATCTTATACTGACACTCACACTGACACTGACACTGTTTTTCAGAGCGTTTCGCCCCGCCTTACTACGCAACTGCAAGGTTTATCTTCTTCCCGCTCCGGCAACCAGCCTGTTCGTTTCCATGCGGCAGCTCTGCTCAAAGTCGTCCCTGCGGAGATACCGTCCCGCGCTGACGGACAACAGGCTCCCCAGTCCCGTGCGGGGGCGTATGATCCTCTTATAGATGGAGCGCAGGGAGTTGAATTTCCTGTACGCATAAATATACCCATCAAAGAGCTGTTCTCCCGTCAGTTTCGGATGACTGATGACCACCCGGTTACAGTCATACATATCCCACCGCTCGGTAAGCAGACGGCCCTCAGCCTTGTATCGCTCATGAAGCTTGGTTCCCGGTAAGGGGGTGAGAATGTAAAAGTTGGCCAACTCCAGCTTGTTCTTTATCGCAAAATCCACGGTGCGGTCGAAGGCGGTCTCGTCGTCGTTGTCGAGTCCGAAGATGAAGGAACCGACAAGGTTCACTCCGGCCTTATGCAATATGTCGAAGGCCTCCTCAAACTCGATGGCCTTCCTGTTCCAGGCCTTGCCCACGTCCGCGAGGTTCTCGGCAGACGGTGATTCAACGCCTATGAACAGCCACCGTAGTCCGGCCCTGATCGCAAGTTTCAGAAGTTTGGGATTCCTGGCGAGGGTTATGTCTCCCTGGGCGCCGAAGGTCTTCTTCAACGGTATCATCGCTTCAAAAAGCTCCTCTGCGTGCCTGCGGTGCCCGTATATGTTGTCATCCACAAACTGGATGAAGTCGCCCCTGAGCTGTCTGACCTCCTCAATGACTTCCTCCACTGGTCTCGTCCTGATCCTGCCGCCCCAGAAGCTCGTCACGGAACAGAAGGCGCAGTCGTGAGGGCACCCCCGTGTGGTCATCACGACGTTCTGCATGGTGTATCCACCAGGCTTCAGAAGATCGCGCCTGGGGGTGGGAAGCCCGGCG
Source organism: uncultured Nitrospiraceae bacterium (assembly GCA_963705105.1). Lineage (GTDB taxonomy): Bacteria > Nitrospirota > Thermodesulfovibrionia > Thermodesulfovibrionales > Dissulfurispiraceae > CAVPIW01. Next base: position 216,020 of record CAVPIW010000009.1, read on the forward strand.
AGGTCATGGAATGATTCCGTCGAATAGATGCTCTGCGTCGTTCCTGACTTGAAGTCCTTCAGGAAACGGGGCCAGCTCACCTCAGCCTCGCCCACGACCACGGTATCGGCGTGCGCGCCGGCCTCCTCGGGGAAAAGAGATGCGTGGATTCCGCCTATCACGACACAGACTCCTCGCTTGCGGAACTCGTCACCTATCTGATATGCCCTGAAGGCTGTGGACGTCATGGTTGTAATTCCCACCAGGTCGGCCTGAGCGTCGAAATCGATATCTTCGATGTTTTCATCGATGATGCGCACCTCGAAATCGCCGTCCGCGTAACCCGCAAGAAGGGGCAGGTTGATCTGGGCCATTGACGAGCGCGTTCGACGTTTCGACCCGAAACGGTTTTTATCGGGCGAGGGATGGATAAGGAATAGCTTCAGCATCCTGGAAGTGTTACACGTAGGCAATGGCGATCTCGTATGCAACATGGGCCGGACAGGCTTTCGGCTCTACGCCATAGCAATCGAGTTCTCCCGTTCCGGCACAACTGCGGCTTCCGATCATCTCTGTGATGAGCCGGCTCATATCGAACCCTCCGTTGACACAGTGCTTCGACAAGCAACTCATCTTGAAAAAGGCGAAGCTGGAGGGATGGAACCAGCGATTCCTTACGACCGATCTGATGCCGCGCTGCCAGTGGGTCATCGTGACGATAATCTTTTCAACCTCAGGAAACTTGTCAGCCAAAGTGCCTGCCTCGCGCTCCTCCTGGATCCATGCCTGCCTTGCCTCTGAATGCCTGCTGTTGATCATGGTTGCCCTCCGGAAGAGAAGGCCCCTCCCGAGGAAGGGCCTTGTTGTGGGGTGATTAGAGTTTGACGACGTTCGTAGCTTTGGGGCCTTTCGGACCCTTTTCGATGTCGAAGCTGACCTTGTCACCCTCGGCGAGGCTCTTAAAGCCACTGCCCTGGATGGACGTATGGTGGACAAAAACATCAGTCTGATCTTCACTGGTGATGAAGCCGAAACCCTTGCTGTCGTTAAACCACTTCACAGTTCCTTGCGGCATGTTGGTTATCTCCTTTTCTTAAACTAAAATCTCAGAAGCAGCAAACAAAAAAGGGCCACCATATTAAAAGTTTTGTGGCCCGTTATGAACGCAAAAACTCTCCCGCGCCGGCAGTGTCGTGTTCGTCCTGAGGACCCACTTGCCGTCATACCGTCCCTCCGCCTTGATCTTGTCCTCATCGATCCCGAACCTCTGCCCCGTCGCCTTGAGGTACTTCCGGTACCCCTTGTTGCCCACCAATGTCTTGTGTCCCTGCTGCAGTTTGTCCCGCAGGGAGGCAACGATACTCTGCCGGTCAAGAGCGTCTTTCTTGGCCTGATCCTCGTTGTAACAGACGACGTACCGTCTGTCGTCAACACGCACGTCCTTGACTTTCAGCGGTGAGGGCGCTTTGCTGTCCGCACCCTTGGGATACACTTCCTCATACCTGCCCGCCCGGCTGAGCACCTCCTGGGTGACCTCTTTCTGTCTCCTCATCCGGGCGCCCAGGATGTACGGGACCTCCCCCGTCTGCAACTCCTTGACCGTCGCCGCGCTGATCATCCCCCGGTCCGCCACGACACAGACCCGCTGGATCCCAAACCGCTTGCGTAATCTCTCGGTGACGGGAAGAAGGCTCTTGACGTCCGTCGTGTTGCCCGGCCACAACTCACAGCACAACGGCCGACCCGCGCTGTCGATGATCACACCCACCACCATCTGCAGAAGGTCAGGCCGGTGGTCCTTGCTGTTGCCCAACTGCCCGATCTCCTCTCCCCCATTTCCTTCAAAATAGATGCTCGTGGTGTCAAAAAACACCAGGGTGAGATCTGTAAACAGGTCCCTCCGGCGCTCAAAGATCCCTTCTTCGATCAGGTCCTTCGTGCACCGGCAGGCAAAGGGTGTCGCCCCTTCCTGGTCGTCCTCCGGCAACTCCTCCCCTAACCATGCCATCGCCCGGTACAGGTGGTGCAGCTCGATCCCCTCCGCCGCCTCAATCCGGTAGTCGTCCTTCCACTTGTCCGCCGCCCTGTCAGAGCCCGATGCGCTGAGCCGGTGCAGCACCGTCAGATAGATCGCCCTCTCCACGGCAAACTGATACTTCCTCTGCGACAGCACGCGGGTGATCACGTCCGGGATGCCGAGTTCCTTCCATAGTCGGCCAAACACCAGAGGCAGTCCGATCTTTTGCTGTCCCACAGACGGAACCTCTCCCTTGTCATAGGCATCAAGCAGGGCAAGCTTTTCTGAAAACCGCGCCCCCGAGCGTACGAGGCTGTCCAAAGCTCCCGATTCCCGGAGTTTATCGACACGCCCCAGGGTGGCGATGACTTTCTGGCGGACCTTGCCGTTTTCCCATCGGCTTTCAACGATCTGCAGATAGGAGCGGGGGCCGGATGGTTTGATTCTGATGAACATGACATTAATATTATACCCATTCTAATCCCTATTGGCAAGCTTATAATGGCTATGACGTGGCACTATGTTTTGAGCTTCTTTCCAATTCCTCTCCTCATATCACCCTGTTTCTCATAGATTCTTATGTCTGATTCGGAGCGCTTTTCGGGTCCAACTGTAGAAGATGGGTCTAAGACTTATATTTAAAAAATACCACACCCCGACTCAATTTGACAAGGAGCGATACGGACCTGCCTGCTGCCGTCGGCACGTCAGCCAGGATCGTCGGGAGAAATGACCGGAAGAATCCGGTGCTTCCTTGATTTTGCCGCTCCCATGGGGGATAATTATACGAGGAGGAGAAGGCATGCTACAGATCATCGAGGAAAGAGACCAGGACAGGCTTCTGCAGACGGCGGGACTGAAGCTCTGCGAAAAGATCAGGGGGGCGCTGGCCGCGCGGGAGAGGGTGAATCTGGCGGTGCCGGGCGGACGAAGCGTTGCGAAGATATTCCAGGTGATGCAGCGTGAGCAGCTCGACTGGCAGCGGGTGCACTTCTTTATCATCGACGAGAGGCTGGTGCCCGTCGATCACCCCGACAGCAACTACAAGCTCCTGCAGGACAATTTCATTACACCCCTGGCTCAGGCAGGAAGGATCGCCCCCGGCAACGCCCATCCCTTCATCCTGGACCCGGCAAGCGCCGATCGCGGGGCGAAGCGCTATGAGAATGTTCTTGTCGAATACGGTTTCCGCTATGACATCATCCTCCTGAGCTCCGGCGAGGACGGCCACGTGGGCGCATTGTACCCGCACCATCATTCCGTCGAAAACAGGCACCACGGCTTCATCGTAATGAGCGATTCTCCCAAGCCTCCTCCGGAGAGGATGACGTCATCCCTGTCGCTGATGCAGACCGCAGACGTCGCCATGATCCTCTTTACCGGCGAGGCGAAGCGTGAGGCTTATGAGAAATTCAACGATCCTGCCAGCCCCATCGCCGCCTGCCCGGCGAAGCTGGTGCTGGCGATCAGGGATGTCACAGTATGTACGGATCTGCTTTAACCGTATCGTTGCAATCACCCCTGTCAAAAATATTTTGCAGCCGGACTTTGAAAACGAGGATAGGCCTTTTCTTGGTCGCAAAAGAGAAAACCAAGAATATTCTCACGCAAAGCCGCAAAGAGCGCAAAGTAAACCTTATCGTTGCATACGCCTTCCGGAAAGGCGGGGCGTATGCGCCGAAAACCTTGCTGCGGCGACACCTGTATCGAGACAATAGAAGAAATTATAAGCCAATGGTCGATGACACAAAAGATGAATTCCTGAAACACGAAGCTGACAATACGTATCGTCGCCTTCAGCAAGGCTTTGAGGCGCTTCGCCCCGCCTTTGCATGCAACTGGAAGGTAAAGATAAAGACCTTTACAGGGTTACCTAATTTGTCGCAAACGCAAAAGGGAGGAGCTACATGAAACCATGTGATTTGGTCCTGTTCGGCACCCAGGGAGATCTTGCGAGGCGCAAGCTCTTACCCTCACTGTACCAGCTCGAAAAAGCGGAGCTCATCGCCCCGGAAACCACCATCATCGGCGTTTCCAGGGGGGAGGCCACCGACGGGGAATATATCGTCCAGGTGCGCGAGAGCCTGGAAACTTTCATGAAGGAGCCCATCGACAGTACGGTCTGGGAGCGCTTCTCGCGGCGGCTGCGGTATGCGAAGATCGACCTCTCCCAGCCGGACCAGTACGCCATCCTCCGTGACAGGGTGGACCAGGCACAGCGCGAGACGGTCAATTACTGCGCCGTGGCGCCTGCCCTGTTCGGCCCGATCTGCCAGGGGCTCGCGGCAGCGGGGCTTGCCACGGATCGGTCGCGGGTGGTGCTGGAAAAGCCCATCGGCACGGACCTCGCCTCCTCCCGGGTCATCAACGACGCCGTGGGCGCCTTCTTCCACGAAGGTCAGGTCTACCGCATCGACCACTATCTCGGCAAGGAAACGGTGCTGAACCTCCTGGCGCTTCGCTTCGCCAATTCCATTTTCACCACCAACTGGGACCACAATACGATCGACCACGTCCAGATCACGGTGGCCGAGGAGGTCGGGATCGAGGGGCGCTGGGGGTACTTCGACCAGTCCGGTCAGCTCCGCGACATGGTGCAGAACCATCTCCTGCAGATCCTGACCCTCATCGCCATCGAGCCGCCCGTCGCCCTGGACAGCGACAGCATCCGCAATGAAAAGTTGAAAGTGCTGAAAGCGCTCCGGCCCATCACACGGGACAACGCAGAGGAGAAATCTGTGCGGGGCCAGTACACCGCCGGTTTTCTCAAGGGGGGGCCGGTCCCCGGGTATCTCGAAGAGGAAGGGGGCAATCCCCGGAGCGACACCGCAACGTTTGTCGGACTGCGTGTGGACATCGACAACTGGCGGTGGGCCGATGTGCCCTTTTATCTGCGGACGGGCAAACGCATGACGACCAAACGCAGCGAGGTGGCGATCCACTTCAAGCGCCTGCCTCACAATATTTTCAAGGGGAGCTACAAGAAGCTGCCGGCCAACCGGCTCGTCATCAAGCTCCAGCCCGATGAAGGGGTGGAAATCGAGGTGCTGAACAAGGTGCCCGGCCTGAGCAAAGGCGTGCAGCTGCAGAAGACCATGCTGGACCTCAGTTTTTCAGAGACCTTCAGGGGCGAGAGGATCGCCGACGCCTACGAGCGGCTGCTGCTGGAGGCGATGCGGGGCAACCAGGCCCTGTTCATACGGCGCGACGAGGTGGAGCAGGCCTGGACATGGATCGATTCCATTCAGGACGCCTGGCAGGCACAGAATGAGCCGCCCAAACCCTATGCCGCCGGGACGTGGGGCCCCGTCGCCTCGGTGGCCCTGCTCGCCCGCGACGGCAGGGAGTGGGATGAGTGAGGTTTATAAAAGGAGCACGATCATGAACCAGACAGTACGAGACGTCACGGAACGGATCATCAGCCGCAGCCGCAAAAGTCGCACCAGATATCTGCAGAACATGGAGGAGGCTCTGTCTGCAGGGCCGTCCCGGCACCGGCTCCCCTGCAGCAATCTTGCACACGCCATGGCGGTTTGCCGGGGCCTGGATGCGGAGAGGATGCGCGACGAGCATTCGCCCCACATCGCCGTCATAACTTCATACAACGATATGCTCTCGGCCCACCACACCTACGAAGACTTTCCTGCCACCATTAGAAAAGCGGTGGCTGCCGCCGGCGGTGTGGCCCAGGTGGCGGCCGGCGTGCCCGCCATGTGCGACGGCGTGACCCAGGGTGAGCCGGGCATGGACCTGAGCCTTCTCAGCCGCGACGTCATCGCCATGTCCACGGTGATCGGCCTGTCCCACGACGTCTTCGACGGGGCGCTGCTGCTCGGCATCTGCGACAAGATCATGCCCGGGCTGATCATGGGGGCGCTGCAGTTCGGACACCTGCCCATGATCCTGGTGCCTGGCGGCCCCATGCGCACGGGGCTGTCCAACAAGGAGAAGGCCCACGCACGGGAGCTCTTCGCCGAGGGCAAGATCGGCCGGGATGAGATGCTGGAGGTGGAATGCAAATCCTACCATAGCACCGGGACATGCACTTTTTACGGCACGGCCAACAGCAACCAGCTCATCGCGGAACTGCTGGGGCTGCATCTGCCGGGCGCCTCCTTCGTCAATCCCGACGACCCCCTGCGGGAGGCCTTCACCGTCGCCGCCGCTGCCCGGGTCACCGGCATGACCCATCTGGGAGGGGCCTATAGCCCCATCTGCCGGATTGTCAGCGAAAAAGCGGTCGTGAACGCCATAGTCGGGGTGCTCGCCACGGGAGGCTCCACAAACCAGACCATGCACCTCGTGGCAATAGCCAGGGCAGCGGGCATCCGCATCAACTGGGACGATTTCTCGGACCTCTCCACTGCTGTGCCCCTGCTGGTCCGGATCTATCCCAACGGGCCCGGGGACATCAACACCTTTCAGGACGCGGGCGGCATGGCGGCGCTCATTGCCGAACTCCTGGACGGCGGCTTCGTGCACAACGATGTGCAGACCGTGGCGGGACAGGGCATGGAAGCCTATGCCCGCAAACCTCTGCTGGACGGGGACTCCCTGACGTGGAAGCCGGAGCCGGAGCGGTCGGCGGACCTCTCGGTGATCGCTGACCTGCAGAAGCCCTTTTCAGCGACGGGTGGACTCAAGGTCCTCTCGGGCAATCTGGGCAGGGCCGTCATCAAGGTGTCATCCCTGGCCGACGGCGCAGACACTGTCATCGAGGCCCCGGCGGTGGTCTTCCATACCCAGGAAGAACTGAACGCCGCTTTCCGTGAGGGCCGGCTGAACCGCGATTTCATCGCCGTGGTGCGCTTCCAGGGGCCCCAGGCCACAGGCATGCCGGAACTCCACAAACTGATTACGCCGCTATCCGTCCTTATGGACCATGGGTACAAAGTGGGCATGGTGACGGACGGCAGGCTGTCCGGGGCCTCCGGCAAGGTGCCCTCGGCCATCCACGTGACGCCGGAGGCGCTCTGCGGGGGATTGCTCGCCAAGGTGCAGGACGGCGACCCGATCCGCATCGATGTCAGGACGGGCAGACTCGATCTCCTGCTGGACGAGGCGGTGATCAAGGCGAGGGAGTATGCCGATCCTGACTTGAAAAAAGCGCGCTACGGCACGGGCCGCCAGATCTTCGCCCCCCTGCGCAGCAGTATGCTGAGTCCCGAGGAAGGCGCGAGCTCGCTCTTTACCTATGTCCTTGAGAAGTGCCAGGTGCATCTGCCCTATCAGGAGGAGTGATGGAAACGAAAAGGCATTGGAACGTCCAACCCGAAGAGATACTGCGCCAGGGGCCGGTCGTGCCGGTCATGGTCATCAGGAACCTGGAACATGCGGTGCCCCTGGCACGGGCGCTGATGGCCGGCGGCATCAGCGTGCTCGAAATCACCCTGCGCACCCCGGTGGCCATGGAGGCTATCAGGGCCATCAGCCGGGAGGTTCCCGGCGCCATCGTCGGCGCCGGCACGGTGACTCGCAACGAGGAGCTTGCCGCTGTTGCAGAAGCCGGCGGCGTCTTCGCCATCAGTCCGGGCCTGACCGTGGAGCTGCTCGATGCGGCCAACCGGGGGCCCATACCCCTGATTCCCGGCATAGCCACGATCTCGGAGCTGATGACCGGCATGGCACGAGGTTACAGCCACTTCAAATTTTTCCCCGCCGAGGCTGCGGGCGGAGTGAAAATGGTCCAAGCCATCGCCGGACCCTTTCCGCAGATCACCCTTTGCCCGACGGGTGGCATCACCCCTGCCAACTACAGGGAATATCTCGCCCAGAAGAACGTCGCCTGCGTCGGCGGCTCCTGGGTCGCGCCGCAGGGGGCGATGGATCAGGGGGACTGGGCGCGGATCACCGCGCTCGCCCGGGAAGCCATAGAAAAATCGGGACGTTGATTTTACCTTTCCCATAGGGGATAATCATACGAGGAGGTGAGGGGATGATCTCTGCAGGATGCGCCGACGTGGTCAGGGGAAGGTCCTATCCGCTCGGGGCGACAGTCTACCCCGAGGGGGTGAACTTCAGCGTTTACGCGAAGAACGCCCTGTCCATCGAACTCCTCCTCTTCGACGCCGTCGACGACGGAAAACCGGCCCGCGTGCTCTTTCTCGATCCCCGGGAGAACCGCACATATCATTACTGGCACGTCTTTGTGCCCGGTATCGGTGCCGGCCAGATTTACGGTTTCCGGGCCCACGGCCTTTTCGAACCGCAGCGCGGTCTCCGTTATGACGGCACGCGTCTGCTCCTCGATCCTTACGGCCGCTGCACGGCCGTCCCGGGAGGCTATGACCGAAAACTCATCTGCGACCAGGCAGACCACACGGCGATCTCCATGAAGAGCATAGTCACCGATACCACTTCCTATGACTGGCAGGGGGACACGCAGCTCAAGAGGCCCTTCTCCCATACCGTCATTTACGAAATGCACGTCGGCGGGTTCACGAAGCACCCGAACTCAGGCCTGGCGGCCGGCAAGAGAGGCACCTATGCGGGACTCATCGAGAAGATCCCCTACCTGACCGACCTCGGCGTCACCGCCGTCGAGTTCCTCCCCATCTTTCAGTTCGACGAGCATGACAGCCCCGCCGGCATGAAGAACTACTGGGGATACAGCCCCGTCTCTTTTTTCTCCCCCCACTGCGGGTACAGCTCCCGGAAGGACCCCCTCGGTCCCCTCGACGAGTTCAGGGACATGGTGAAGGCCCTGCACAGGGGCGGCATCGAAGTGATCCTCGATGTCGTCTTCAACCATACGGCGGAGGGCGACCACAGGGGTCCGACCTTTTGCTTCAGGGGTCTCGAAAACAAGGCCTATTATATCCTCGAAAATGACAGGGCCTTGTACACGAATTATTCCGGCACCGGCAATACGATGAACGCGAACCATCCCGTCGTGCGCCGCATGATCGTCGACAGCCTGCGGTTCTGGGTCGAGGAGATGCACGTCGACGGTTTCCGCTTCGATCTCGCCTCGATCCTGTCCCGCGACGAATCCGGTCATCCGCTGGCAAATCCTCCCGTCCTCTGGGACATCGAGACCGACCCCTCACTGGCGGGCATTAAACTCATTGCCGAGGCCTGGGATGCAGCGGGTCTCTACCAGGTCGGCTCGTTCGTCGGTGACAGCTGGAAGGAATGGAACGGCAGGTTCAGGGACGACTTCAGGAGCTTTCTCAAAGGCGATGCCGGCACGGTGACGAAGATCGCGCCGAGGTTCCTCGCCAGTCCCGATCTGTTCGGTCATGAAGAGCGCGAGCCCGAGCAGAGCATCAACTTCGTGACCTGCCACGACGGGTTCACGCTGAACGACGTCGTCTCCTACAATCACAAGCATAACGAGGCAAACGGAGAGCAGAACCGGGACGGCAGCGACAACAACCTGAGCTGGAACGGCGGGATCGAGGGACCGACGGACGACTCCGAGGTGGAACGGCTCAGGAGCCGGCAGGTGAAGAACTTCCTGGCCGTCACGCTCATGTCCCTGGGCACCCCCATGCTGCTCATGGGAGACGAGGTGCGCCGCACCCAGCAGGGGAACAACAACGCCTATTGCCAGGACAATGAAATAAGCTGGTTCGACTGGTCCCTGGTCGAACGGCACAGGGACATCCACCGTTTCGTGAAAATACTCATCGCCGCCCGGCTGTCCCGCGAGATATCCCAGGATGAATTCCCCGTCACCCTAAACCAGTTGCTCCACCAGTCGCGCATCGAATGGCACGGTGTGAAACTCCACCAGCCTGACTGGAGCCCTGCATCGCATACCCTCGCGGTAACGGTCGAATCCCTGTCAGGCACCCGGTTGGTCCATATCATTCTGAATGCATTCTGGGAGGCCCTCGAGTTCGAGATTCCCCCGCTTCCCGACACATCGTCCGGGGGCTGGCGGCGCGTCATCGATACGTCCCTCCCGTCGCCCGAGGACTGCTGCACCTGGAAGGACGCGCCGGTCATCAGAGGATCGACGCACATAGCCCATCCCCGCTCGATCGTTATGTTCGTTGCGGTCGTGAAGGAGCAGACTCCCGTGGTGTTATAGGAAGGCAGACATGCACCAGTCAATGTCAAGAGGTCTGTACATAGCGAGCACGGTCGCACGGAGCGGCAAGTCCACCGTCATGCTGGGCATGATGGAGTTTCTCTCCTCCCTCGGATGGCGTGTCGGCTTCTTCCGCCCCGTCATAAACGACGGCGGCGACCGGGACATGGCCATCCAGCTTGTCGCGGGCCGCTATAAACTCGATTTCCCCTATGACGCCATGTACGGATGCACCATCGATACGGCGCGGGAGCTCATCTCCCAGGACCGGGACGACGAGCTCATCAGCCTCATCCTTGAGAAGTACAAGGCCCTCGAAAAAAACTGCGACTTCATCGTGACCGTCGGGACGGATTACGTGGGCATCAATGCGCCGCTTGAATTCGAGTTCAACATCGACATCGCGAACAACCTCGGCATTCCCCTCGTCCCCGTCATCAACGGCGACGGCAGGACGGCGAAGGAGATCGTCGAAGCCGTCAAGATGCTCATCGAGGCGCTGGAGCAGAAGAAATGCGACATCCTGGCCGTCTTCGTCAACCGCGTCACGCCGAGGGAGAAGAAAGCCGTCGACCTGGGGCTGAGCCAGGCACTGCAGACGACGGTTCCCTTCAACGTGCTGCCCAAGCTGCCGGTGCTCGAAAAGCCGACGATCGGGGAGATCGCCCGGGACCTCGGCGCCGAGGTCCTCCACGGGACCCAGGAGGGACTGGACCGGGAGATCGACAACTACAAGGTCGCCGCCATGGAGCTCCCCCACTTTCTCGACCGTATCGAAGAGGGGAGCCTCATCATCACGCCCGGAGACCGTTCCGACATCATCCTCGGTGCCCTTATGGCCCATGAGTCCCAGACCTTTCCGAAGATATCGGGTCTCCTCCTCACGGGCGGCATGAAGCCGGCGCCCCAGATCGAAAAGCTCATCGGCGGGCTGAGCAAGATCCTCATCCCCGTCCTCGGTGTTCAGACAGACACATTCACGACGGCGATGACCGTCAACTCCATCCAAGGGGCCATCGTCCCGAGCAGCAGACGCAAGATCGCCGGCGCCCTCGGCATATTCGAGGAATTTGTGAACATGCAGGAGCTGCAGCGGCACATCGCCGTCACGAGGACCCAGCGTGTCACGCCCCTCATGTTCGAGTACGAGCTCATCTCCCGGGCGAAGACACGGTGCCGCCACGTCGTTCTTGCCGAAGGCACGGAGGACCGCATCATCAGGGCTGCCGAGATCCTCCTTCTCAGGGGCTTCTGTGAGATCACCCTTCTCGGGGATGCGGCGGAGATCGGCCGCCGCGCCGAGTCCCTCGGCATCTCACTGAACGGGGTAAACATCGTGGACCCCCTCGCATCGGCCCTCCGCGATCAGTATGCCGACACCTACTACGAGATGCGCAAACACAAGGGCATTTCGCGCGAGTTGGCCTATGATCTCATGGCCGATGTAAGCTATTTCGGCACCGCCATGGTCTACCACGGAAACGCCGACGGCATGGTCTCCGGCGCGGTCCATACGACACAGCACACCATCAGGCCCGCCTTCGAGATCATCAAGACGAAGCCGGGGTGCTCCATCGTCTCGAGCGTCTTCTTCATGTGCCTCGCCGACCGGGTGCTCGTATTCGGAGACTGCGCCGTCAACCCGAACCCGACGGCGGAGCAGCTCGCCGACATCGCCATCAGTTCCGCCGACACCGCCCGGGCCTTCGGTATAGAGCCGCTCGTGGCGATGCTCTCCTACTCGTCGGGCGAATCCGGCAAGGGCGAGGACGTCGACAAGGTGCGCGAGGCGACGGCCGTCGCGCGGCGGCTCCGTCCCGACCTCAGGGTGGAAGGACCGATCCAGTACGACGCGGCCGTCGACCCTGACGTGGCGAAATCGAAGATGCCCGGCAGCGATGTGGCGGGACATGCGACGGTCTTCATCTTTCCCGACCTGAACACGGGCAACAACACCTATAAGGCCGTCCAGCGTTCAGCCAACGCCGTTGCGATCGGCCCCGTCCTGCAGGGACTGAACAAGCCGGTCAACGACCTCAGCAGGGGCTGCACGGTGACGGACATCGTCAACACCGTCGCCATCACGGCCATCCAGGCCCAGATGGACGAGTCCCTGTGATCCTCTCCGTTGCGTGAAAAGGCGGGACAAAGTGCCTATGAAAGACAGTGTCAGTGTCAGTGTGAGTGTCAGCAGAAGGTTCACCTTTTTTCAACCGTGGTTCTGACATGATCCTCATGGGAAGGCAAAGGTTTCTCAGCACCAAGGCTTTTCGGCATTTTCACCCCGCCTTTCCGGAGGTCCTGTGCCAATGATAAAGACGGTTGCCGTCGTCAACTCAGGCAGTTCCTCCATCAAATACGAGGTCTTCAGTGTCGGCGGTCTCGTGCCGGCGGCATCGGGACTGCTCGAGCGTATCGGAACGGATACGGGCCATCTCCGTCACCGCCAGTGGCGTGACGGCGTCGAATCGCCTGCGCTCGACATCATGCAGGCCGTGAAGGACCACAGCGAGGGATTCGGTCTGATCCTCTCCGTCATGACCGAGAGGAAGGTCGTGAGCGAAAAAGGAGAGCTCGCCGCCATCGGTCACCGCGTCGTTCACGGGGGCGAATCATTCCACAAACCGACAATCCTGACGGACCCTGTTATATCGACAATCAGGGACCTCGTTCACCTGGCGCCCCTGCACAACCCGGCGAACCTCCTCGGCATCGAGATCCTCAGGGGCATTTTCCCGGACATCCCGCAGGTGGCGGTCTTCGATACGGCCTTTCATCAGTCCATGCCTCCCCGCGCGTACCGCTACGCCCTGCCGGAAGAGTTCTATACGTCACACCACGTCAGGCGTTACGGATTTCACGGCACGTCTCACCAGTACGTTTCGAGGGAGGCGGCAAGGCATCTGGGCATATCTGCGGCAAAGGCGAACCTCATCACCCTCCACCTGGGAAACGGGGCCAGCGCCGCGGCCGTCCAGGGCGGCAGGAGCGTCGACACCTCCATGGGCATGACCCCCCTGGAGGGACTCGTGATGGGCACGCGGTGCGGCGACATCGATCCGGCGGTCCCGACGTATCTGCTGCGCCGGGCAGGCCTGGGGATTTCCGACGTGGATGAGGTCCTGAACCGCAGGAGCGGTCTGCTGGGCCTCTGCGGCGTCCATGACATGAGGGAGGTGCAGCGCCTCGCCGAGGGGGGCGATGAGAGGGCAGCCGTCGCCATCGACATGTACTGTTACCGCATCCGGAAATACATCGGCGCCTATACGGCTGCGCTCGGCAGGGTCGATGCCGTCGTCTTTACCGGGGGTATCGGTGAGAACGCCTCCATCATCAGGAAACGATCCTGTGAGGGACTTGAGCCTCTCGGCATTGTGCTGGATGAAGGGAAGAACGCATCGGTACCGGGCGACGTCACGGACATTCACGATGAACGGTCGCCGGTGAAGGTCCTCGTGATCAGGACGAACGAGGAGCTCGAAATAGCTCGGCAAACACTCGAAACGATAGGGTCATAGTGACAGTGTGAGTGCGAGTGTCAGTGAAAGGAAACTATTCGTGACAATGTCAGTGCCAGTGTCAGTGAACCTTTCAGTTGCCGGAAAAGGCAGGACAAAGTGCCTCAAAACCCTGCTGATAGCGGCGCGATCGCCGGGAAGGCAGATATGGTTCAAAGCCTTTCCAATGCGATGATGAGACTTTGAAAGGTGTTCAGCGCCTGTTGCCTGACGGGCAGTTGTCATCAACAGACACGGCAAAGGGGGGTCTGGTGACGAATAAGGTATCTTAGCGGAAAGGCTTTTCACCACATCAGCCTTCCCGTTTGGGCAGTCGCGGCGTGGGGTGCCGACTTTCAACTGCTGACCAAAGACTCAATGACTTCATTGCGGCGGCATCTTCGCCCCGCCTTCCCGAAGGGCGTATTGCAACGGTACGGTAAAGAAGTGAAAAGGGGTGAATGCAAATGTGAGTGAGAGGGGGCAGGTCGAGCGGGAACGGCACATGCGTTGTCCGCGATTCCTTATTATTCGTCATTCCCGCTTGCCGGGAATCTTTCTTCAAGAGGGATCCCGGACGAGCCGGGATGACGAATGCGGACTGTACTTGACTGCAGTCCTGATGCCATTATCAAATGTGCTTCATTGAACTGACACAGTCACTGTCACTGTTCTTGAAAGGTAACCATTCAGCTGCGAAAGGAGTGTGCGTATGGCTCCGACGATGATCACCGTTGACGGCAATGAAGCCGTCGCATCCGTCGCCTACCGCCTCAGCGAGGTGACGGCCATCTATCCCATCACACCGTCTTCCCCCATGTCGGAGCTCTTCGACGAATGGGTGTCGAAGGGCCGGAAGAACCTATGGGGCGATATCGTATCGGTCACGGAGATGCAGTCCGAGGGGGGCGCCGCCGGGGCCGTGCACGGCGCCCTGCAGGCGGGGTCGCTCGCCACGACATTCACCGCCTCGCAGGGGCTCTTCCTCATGATCCCCAACATGTACAAAATCGCCGGCGAGCTGACACCTTTCGTCATGCACGTGGCGGCCCGAACCGTCGCGACCCATGCCCTCTCGATCTTCGGCGACCATTCCGACGTCATGGCCTGCCGCCAGGCCGGGTTCGCGCTCCTCGCCTCGTCGTCCGTTCAGGAGGCCCACGACATGGCCTGCATCGCCCATGCCGCGACGCTGGAGAGCCGTATTCCCTTCCTGCACTTCTTCGACGGGTTCCGGACATCCCATGAAGTCGCCAAGATCGCCCTCCTCTCCGATGACGACCTCCGTTCCCAGATAGACGAGGACTCCATCGCCGCCCACCGCCGGCGGGGCCTCACGCCGGAAAAACCGGTCATCAGGGGAACGGCGGAGAATCCGGACACCTTTTTTCAGTCCCGGGAGGCCTGTAACCGCTACTACGATGATTGTCCCGCCATCGTCGAAAGGATCATGAAACGCTTCGGGGACCGGACGGGTCGCGGATACGGGCTCTTCGACTACTGCGGCCATCCCGACGCGGAGCGTGTCATCGTCATCATGGGATCAGGATCGGGGACCGCGGCGGAGACGGTCGATCACCTCGTGAAACAGGGACAGAAGGTCGGAGTCGTGACGGTCCATCTCTACCGCCCCTTTTCGATCCCCCACTTCCTCGGAGCACTGCCGGCGTCGGTGAAGTCCATCTCCGTTCTCGACCGGACCAAGGAACCGGGATCAACAGGCGAGCCGCTTTACCTGGACGTCGTCACGGTCCTCCGCGAGGCCTCCGAGGCAGGGCTTTCACACATATCCCCGTCGGCAAGGATCACCGGCGGCCGCTATGGCCTGTCAAGCAAGGAGTTCACACCTGCCATGGTCAGGGCTGCTTTCGATGAACTGGGGAAGGAAAAACCGAAGAACCACTTCACCGTCGGCATCGTCGACGACGTCACGCACCACTCTCTCCCCTATGACGAAGACTTCGACATCGAGGCAGACGACGTCGTCAGGGCCCTCTTCTTCGGGCTCGGCGCCGACGGGACCGTCGGGGCGAACAAGAACTCCATCAAGATCATCGGGGAAGAAACGGACAACTTCGCCCAGGGGTACTTCGTCTATGACTCCAAGAAGTCGGGTGCCGTGACGGTCTCACACCTCCGCTTCGGTCCCCGGCCGATCCGTTCCGCCTATCTGATCGGAAGGGCCAACTTCATCGCCTGCCATCAGTTCTCTTTTCTCGAACGCTACGATATGCTCGAAAGCGCCGCGCCGGGGGCCGTTTTTCTCCTCAATGCCCCTTACGGTCCCGGCGAGATATGGGGCCACCTTCCCCGGGAGGTGCAGGCGGCGATCATCGGAAAGAACGTCAGGTTCTACGTCATCGACGCCGGGGAGGTCGCCCGGGAGTCAGGCATGGGCGGTCGGATCAACACGATCATGCAGACCTGCTTTTTCGCCATCTCCGGTGTCCTGCCCCGGGACGAGGCGATCGCCCGCATCAAGGAGTCCATCAGGAAAAGCTACGCAAAGAAAGGGGAAGAAGTGGTGCAGAGAAACTGGGCCGCCGTCGATGCCACGCTCGCACGTCTCCACGAGGTGCAGGTCTCGGGGCACGAGGCGATAGGCCCGAGCCGCCCCGCCGTCGTTCCCGGCGAGGCCCCGGAATTCGTCAGGGAGGTCACTGCCGTCATGATGGCGGCGAAAGGCGACAGGCTCCCTGTCAGCGCCCTGCCTCCCGACGGGACATGGCCGACGGCGACGACACGTTGGGAAAAGAGGAATATCGCATACGAGGTGCCCGTCTGGGACCCGAAGATCTGCATCCAGTGCGCCAAATGCTCCATGGTGTGTCCCCACGCCACGATCAGGGTGAAGATCTATGACCCCGCGGAACTAAACGGCGCGCCCGCATCCTTCCCGTCGGTGGCCTTCAGGTCGAAGGACTTCGGCGACAGGCGCTACACCGTCCAGGTCGCTCCCGAGGACTGCACCGGCTGCGGTCTCTGCATCGCCGTCTGCCCGGCTAAGGACAAGGCGACACCCCGCCGCAAGGCGATCAACCTGGAGCCGAGGCATCTCGTCGTCGACAGGGAGCGTGAACATTTCGCCTTTTTCCTCGGCCTGCCCGAACTGGACCGCGCCTCCATCAGGCGGATCGACGTCAGGACGAGTCAGTTCATGACCCCGCTTTTCGAGTTCTCCGGCGCCTGCGCCGGCTGCGGCGAGACGCCCTACGTCAGGCTCCTGACGCAACTGTACGGCGACAGGGCGCTCATTGCGAATGCGACGGGGTGCTCCTCCATTTATGGCGGCAACCTGCCCACAACGCCATACACGGTCAACCGGGACGGCAGGGGCCCGGCCTGGGCGAATTCACTTTTCGAGGACAATGCCGAGTTCGGCCTGGGATTCCGTCTTGCCGTGGAGGCCCAGCGGACTCAGGCCGAGGGGCTGCTGAGAGACCTTGCGCCTGAGATCGGCGGCGATCTGACCGATGCGCTGCTTTCATCCGATCAGAGCGGGGAAGACGGCATCAGGCAGCAGAGGGAGCGGGTCTCGGAACTGAGGAAACGACTTGCGACGCTCAGTTCACCCGCGGCCCGCAGGCTCGGACAGCTTGCCGATGCCCTGATACGCAGGAGCGTCTGGATCGTCGGCGGAGACGGCTGGGCCTTCGACATCGGGTACGGGGGACTCGACCACGTCCTGAGTCTGAAGCACGACGTGAACATCCTCGTCCTGGACACGGAGGTCTATTCAAACACGGGCGGCCAGGCCTCGAAAGCGACACCCATCGGCGCATCGGCCAAATTCGCCATGAAAGGCAAGGCCATCGACAAGAAAGACCTCGGGCTCATGGCGATGAGCTACGGCCATGTCTACGTCGCCAGTGTCGCCCTCGGGGCCAGCGATGTGCAGACCGTAAAGGCCTTTGTCGAGGCGGAATCCTACAGGGGCCCTTCCCTCATCATAGCGTACAGCCACTGCATCGCTCACGGCTATGACCTGCGCCTCGGTGCGGAACAGCAGAAACGGGCCGTTGAAAGCGGCATCTGGCCCCTCTACCGCTTCGATCCACGCCGTGCCGCCGCCGGAGAGCCCGCCCTCATCGTCGATGCCGAAGGCGGGAAGATCCCCGTGGGCGAGTATCTCAAGAACGAGACACGGTTCCGTGTCGTCGAAAAACTCGATCCCGAGGGATTCAGAAAATACGCGGACCAGTCGCAGCGAGCGGCGGAGCGCCGCATTGCGCTCTATCGACATATCGCCCAGCTCCGCATGCCCGCCAGGAGCGAAGAGACAACGGAACAGGGTGCCGACGCCCCGGGCAATGAAGCGCCGCGGGCAGGCCAGGGAGGATAGACCATGGACCTTACATCGACATACTGCGGATTACAGCTACCCCACCCCTTTATCGCGGGACCGTCGCCCCTCTCCGACAGCGTCGAGGGTGCGAAAAAGCTCGAAGACGCCGGCGCCGCGGCAGTCGTATTGAGGACAATCTACGAGGAGCAGATAGAAAACGACGAGCGCACCATCCAGAGGTCCCTTTCCCACGGCAATTCTTTCGGAGAGGCCCTGAGCTACTTCTCGTCTCTCGATCCCCTCTCCTTCGGACTCGAAGAATACATGGAGCGCATACGGAGAACAAAGGAGGCCCTCTCCGTCCCCGTCTTCGCATCCGTCAGCGGCCTCACGTTCGGCGGGTGGAGGGATTACGCCCGGGGCGCCGAGCAGGCGGGAGCGGACGGCATCGAGCTCGATTTTTATTACGTCGCCACACACGCGGATGAGACGGCGAACGACATCGAAAACCGGTTCGTCGAAACCGTGCGCACCGTCAGGGAGGCGGTCAGGATACCTGTCTGCCCGAAGCTCACCGCCTTCTTTACATCCCTCGCGAATGTGGCTCGCCGGCTCAATGAGGCCGGAGCAGACGGCCTGGTCCTTTTGCATCGCTTCTACGAACCGAACATCGATGTGGACAGGCTGGAGCTGAAATCGGAACTCGTCCTTTCGGGGTCCGTGGAACTGCCCCTCAGGCTCAGATGGCTTGGCATCGTGTCGGCATACGTACAATGCTCGCTCGCCGTCACGGGCGGCGTCCACACGACGACCGATGCCGTCAAAGCGATCATGGCCGGGGCAAATGCAGTCCAGATGGTGTCGGTGCTGCTCAAGGAGGGAACGGGATTGATCGGACGGTTTCGCAATGAACTGGGTGAATGGCTGGAACGCCACGAGTACGAGTCCCTCGCCCAGATGAGAGGAAGCATGAACATACTGCGCACACCCAATCCGCAGGCCCTGTCACGTTCGCACTACATCCATCTTCAGCAGTCCTGGAGAAGCGAGAGCAAATAATAGTGCCAGTGTCGGGGCAGTGTCAGTATAGGAGGGTATCGGGACGGAAAAGCTTAGGGACGGCCGTACTGCGACGATAGAGTCTATCGGGCCTGCCGAACTGGAGATGTTCCTGTCACGATGCGGAGAGGACCGCACCATCGACGCCGGTCGCACGACTGCCCTTGCTGTAACAGTCCGATCTGAAGGCAGGGAAGAAATCGCCGGCGCCGCTTGGTTTACCGCCACTGACGACGGAACGGGCAGTGCCTGGTTCGGCATCGCTGTTGATCCGTCCTGTCAGGGCATCGGCGTTGCATCCATGCTGCTCAAACATCTCATCGACTCGGCACGGGCTGCCCGTGTCCCGGTCCTGATGACCGGCATCGATCCCGGGGACCAGCGGATGCTCTCCCTCCTCTTCCACACCGGCCTGGCGATGAAGTACGACATATCCGGCGACGTCATGCATGTGACGCTTGATCTTCCGGTTGCGTGAAAAGGCGGGGCGACGCGCTCTGAAAACAGTGTCAGTGACAGTGTGAGTGTCAGTGTCGGTGTCACTACCGCTGCTTCCGGGAAGGCAGATATGGTTCAAAGCCTTCCCGTCTGGTTGTACGTGGCCGGATTGCGACTATCGACCGCTGACTGGTGACTCAATGACTCAATGACTAATGACTCTGCGGTGGCATCTTCGCCCTGCCTTTCCGGATGTCCTATTGCGACGATAAGGTTTATTCAACGACAAGATTGAGATTCCCGTCAGGAACTGAGGCGGATCTTTTTCGCGTTTCTTCTTCCATAGCCGAAGTAGATCACGAAGCCGATGAGGAGCCACACAAGGAGCCTGAGCCAGGTGTCTCCCGGGAGCCCCGCCATGAGGTAGAGGCAGGTGACGATGCCGAGGACCGGCGTTGCCGACCCGCCCGGCGCCCTGAAGACCCTCGGCGCATCCGGGTGGGTGTACCTCAGGATCAGCACGCCCGCGCAGACGATGACGAAGGCGAGGAGCGTCCCGATGCTGACGAGTTCCCCGACGATGCCGATGGGCAGGAGCGCCGCCGTGAGGGCCGTCGCCGCGCCGGTGATGATCGTGATGATATAGGGAGTCCTGAAGGCGGGGTGTATCTTTGCAATCCCGTCCGGCAGCAGGCCGTCCCTGCTCATGGAGAAGAAGATCCTCGTCTGGCCGAGAATGAGCACGAGGATCACGGACGTGAGACCGGCGATGGCGCCTACTTTAAGAAGCGGGGAAAACAGGCCCAGTTCCATTGCGTCGAGGGCGACGGCGAAGGGGGCCGGGCCGCCGAGTCGAGTGTAGGGAACAACTCCCGTCAGCACGAGGGAGACGATCACATAGAGGACCGTGCAGACAAGCAGGCTGCCGAGGATGCCGATAGGCACGTCACGCTTCGGATTTTTCGCCTCCTGGGCGAGGGTCGAAACGACGTCGAAGCCGATATAGGCAAAAAAGATGACACCCGCTCCCCGCAGGACACCGCTCCATCCGAAAGAGCCGAACTGGCCCGTGTTGGGCGGGATGAAGGGGTTCCACAGATCGGTATCGATGAAGAAGAGCCCGGCTATGGTGAAAGCGATGATGATCGTCACCTTGATGAAAACGATGAAGGCGTTGATCGTCGCTGATTCCCTGATGCCGATGGCGATGATCATCGTCGTGACCGCCACGACGATAACGGCGGGCAGATTGAAGAGCGCCCCCGTCACAATCCATCCGCCCAGTTGATGGCTGTAGTCGACCGGGGGCGACGTCAAAGAGCCGGGCAAAACAATGCCCATATCGGCAAGAAGACTCACCACGTATCCCGACCAGCCGATGGCGACGCTTGTCGCGCCGAGTGTATATTCGAGAATGAGGTCCCAGCCGATGACCCAGGCCGCGAGTTGTCCCAGTGTCGCATAGGCATAGGTGTAGGCACTGCCGGCGATGGGGATCATCGACGCGAACTCGGCGTAACAGAGCCCCGCAAAGGCGCAGGCAAAGCCGGCGAGGATGAAGGACAGAACAATGGCCGGGCCGGCAATTTCTGCCGCGACATGCCCCGTCAGGATAAAGATACCCGCCCCGACGATGACGCCGATGCCGAGCAGGATGAGGGTCAGCGGGCCGAGGGAACGCTTCAGGCCGCGCTTCTCCTCGAAGGCCTCGATGGTCAGCTCAGCCAGCGTTTTTCTCAGGAAGAGATCTTTCATGATCGTCCCGTCGTCAAGGTGTCAGTTATTATACCCCATTACAGTGTCAGTGTCGGCGGTCTCCGTCATCACGGCTTGTTCGGGATCCGTCGGAGGGCCTATGCCACGATAAGGTGGCGCTGACACTCACACTTCACACTATTCTTTTGGGCTATAATGAAAAAACAGGGAATGATGAAGGATGCTGAAGCATGTCCTATGATTTGTCATTCCGGCTCGCCCGGAATCTTTCTCCGGGAAGGACTCCCGACAGGCGGGAGCAACAGGAGATAAGTCATTTCACTTATTGTGCAGAAATCAGATAATCGCAATGAAGGGAGGAAGCTATGAGCGATGTGCTACGGGTGTCTCCTCAGGAGGCGCGTCAAAAGGTTACTGCCGGTTCGGCGCTGCTCGTTTGTGCATATGAGGATGAGGAGAAGTTCAAAGCAATGCGCCTCGACGGGGCCGTGTCATTTAATGAATTCAGGACAAGGGTGGAATCTCTGCCCAGGGACCGGGAAATCATATTCTATTGCGCCTGACACCAGGAGGCGAGCGCTGCCCGGCGGGCAGAGGAATATGCGGGTCAGGGTTTTTCGGATGTGAAGGCCCTCGGTGGGGGCGTCAATGCATGGAAGGAGGCGGGGTTCCCGGTCCTCTAACGGGCGGGACGATGAACAGGATGGGGGCGCCATGGCGACGCCCCCCCTTGATAACCTGCAAAACCTCTACGTCGTCCTGGCGATAACGAGCATTTTCTGCTCCTCTATCAACTGGGCGAGTTTCTTGTGTCTCTTTTCATCTTCGAGAATCGTCTTCAGGAGGAGCTTCGTCTCTCCGCGGCTTTTTTCGATCGCCTCCGTTGCGATCTCGATCGATTTCTGTTCGAGTTCCACATGCTTGTTGAGAAGCGCCGATACATCCTTCAGCTCCTCGGGCGCCAGCACGTATCCCTTCTTCGTATGCGCATCGATGATGTGCTGGATCAGCGCCTTGTGTTTCTCGGAATCGTTCTTGATCGACGCGACGAATGCAACGATGATGGGATTTTTCGCCTTTCCGAGAATTTTTTCGCAGCTCTTGATCGTCATGTCCTCAATGCCCTTCCATTTTCTGAGCAGTGTCATCAGCTCCCTGTCACGCTCTGCAACCTTCTCCAACGCCATGATGCCCTCCTTTAGGTATGGTGGTCTTCGAACAGCATAATTCCCGATGGAAAAACTCATATACAAACAACTACTAACATTATAAGGATTATTGCGCGAAATTCAAGGTCTTTTTGCAGGATCGGTCAAAATTAATCCGTCAGCGACAGAATAAAGGCGGGGCGAAGCACTCTGAAACATAGTGTAAGTGTAAGTGTGAGTGTTTGATAAATACAATCTGACCTGATAATATACAGTATGCGTTCATTGATCTGTCGATACCGATCAGTGCTCAGCCTGCTTATGCTGACTGCATATCTTGTTGTGCCGTTTCTTGACAGCACATTTTGCGCAGATTGCAAAGGGAGCATGCCGTTCAACGGCAAATTGGTGATATGTCATCTGGACGCTTCTCATGTCGACGTTACCCCATCTTCAGCCAATATTACCGATTCAGTTGACGGGTCCTCTCCCGGCAAGGAGGCCAAATCCATTTGCTCGATTTGTGCAAATATGGCAGCCGGGACTTGTTCAAGTCAGTCAGGACCTCTGCATTCTATCGGCTCACAGATCATGCAGCGCACAAGCTGCATCCCCCTGGAGCCGTCTTATTCAATCAATAAGCCACCTCAAAATTCCATCGTCACATAGTTCCTGCGGGGATTCCGCGTCCTGAGACCGGCCCTTTTGCCGGTCGGTCTTTCACATTTATGAATTTACCCGTCCTTTGTTTGTAAATATATCTTGTGACGAGGTGCAGCGAATGGTTCAACTTTTGGTTTGCATCATATTTATTGTTTTTATCGTTTCTCCTGCCCATTCCCTGACAGTAGAAGCGGCCGTCGATCATGCCTTAAAGAACAATTCCGGCCTTCAAGCCCTCAGGCTCGAAGAAGAGTCGGCAAAGGGCCGGAATGAAAAGGCGCGGCTTCTTCTTATGAACAACCCAACTATCGAAGGCAGCATTTCGAAGAAGGACAGGCCGGCGGAGGAGGGAGGCGGCAAATTCACGAACTACGGCTTCAAGCTATCCCAGGAATTCGAGATTGCAGGTCAGAGGAGTGCAAGGATCGATGTTTCTGAGAAAGAGATCATCAGAGTGCAGTCTGAAATCAGAGACAAAGAGAGGCTTCTGATTTCAGACGTGAAAGACGCTTTTACCAAGGCGCTTGCGCTGAAGAAGAAAAACGATCTTGCGCGGGAAATTGTCAGACTGCATGAAGAGTTGCTTGGATATACAAAGATCAAGTTTGAGGCAGGCGAACTTTCGGGGCTTGACGTGAACCTTTCAGAGGTCGAACTGAGCAAGGTAAAAAAAGATCTCCTTCAAGCTGAACGTGAATGCAGGGCTTCGCTGCTCGCCTTGAAGGG
Source organism: uncultured Nitrospiraceae bacterium (assembly GCA_963705105.1). Taxonomy (GTDB): domain Bacteria; phylum Nitrospirota; class Thermodesulfovibrionia; order Thermodesulfovibrionales; family Dissulfurispiraceae; genus CAVPIW01. Next base: position 239,586 of record CAVPIW010000009.1, read on the forward strand.
ACTTCTCGGCTTATCGCCTGACATGTCCTATGCCGTCGAGGGCGATCTGCCCTCGGAAGCGCCGACAATGCCTGACAGGGAAGCAATGAAGGCACTGGCACTTTCTAATCGGCCTGACTCAAAAGCGGCAGCATTTGAGATGGAAAAGACACAGTCCGCGCTGGACTTGATAAAGAAGGAAGCCGTCCCGAACATAACGCTGTCGGGGTTTTATGATAAAGATGAAGGGAACAATGAGGTGGGCCTGGCGATTTCGATCCCGCTGCCGTTGTTTGACAGGAAGCAGGCCGAAAAGAAAGAGGCATTTGCAAAGGCGGAAGGGGCAAAGATAAAGGCAGCAGGCCGAAATAACAACATAGAGCGGGAGGTCGACCAGGCTTTGAACGACATCTCATCTGCCATCGAGGAGCTTTCGCTCTTCAGGAAAGAGATACTCATAAAGGCCGCCGAGAATCTGAAGCTTCTCAACCTCGCCTTCAAGGAAGGAAAGATCGGTTTTTTTGAGGTGCGGCTCGCGCAGAAGGACACCATCGAAGCACAGTTAGCCTATATTGAAGCGCAGACGAGAACGCAACTCGCACTTAACGCGATAGAGAAGACCACAGGGGGTGCGGTGAAATGATGATACAGAAGAACGACGCCGGGTATGGACTGTTTGCAGTGATCCTCATCGTCCTGAGTACCGCTCTGTTGCTGACGGGATGCGGGAGAGGAGAAGCGCCAAAAGAAGGGAAGCAGGCAACGGCCGAGAAGAAGGAAGACAGCCACGAAGGAGAACACGGAGGAGACGAGCCCGGTGTTGTGTCGCTTTCACCTGAAAAGCAGAAGTCTTCAGGAATAGGGGTCAAGGCGGTGGCCCTTGAAGATATGGCTGTGCCTCTCTCTGCAACGGCTGTGATAGAGATGAATATGGACCGGTCCGCGAAGATCAGCCCAAGAGTGACAGGAAAGGCGGTCAGGATCATGGCATCGCAGGGCGACAGGGTGAAGGCAGGCCAGGCCCTTGCCTATCTCGACAGCCTGGAGCTTGATCAGGCGTGGGCCGACTATCTCAAGGCACAGGGAAAGGTCGAGCTTGCGAGGAAGAACCTCGATCGCGAGCAATCACTGTTTGAGAAGAAGGTATGTCCCGAAAAGGATGTTTTGAAGGCGAAGCAGGAATTTGGAGAGGCAGAGGCTGACCTCAACCTTGCAAAGGAGCGCTTCAAAATGCTCGGCGTCAATGTTTCGCAGTTCGAGGCAACAAAAGGCAACGGCAATCACCCTCTCATTCCTGTCACGACACCGGTAGGCGGCGTGGTGATCGAAAAGGCGGTCACCCAGGGAGAGGTTGTGAATTCCGAGAAAGTGCTCTTCACGGTTGCAGACCTCTCGACCCTTTGGGTGGTGATCGATGTATACGAAAAGGATATTTCCCGTCTCAGGCTCGGCACAGGCGTGAAAGCGTCGGTGACCGCTTTTCCGGACAAGACGTTCAGGGGAAAGATTTCCTATGTCAGCGCCGTGGTGGATGAGAAAACACGGACGGAAAAGGCGCGGGTGACGATAGAAAACTCACGCGGCCTGCTCAAACCCGGCATGTTTGCGACCGTCCTCACCGAGGCGGCAACGGGCGGGACTGAAAGGCTTATTGCCGTCCCTGAAGAAGCAGTGCTTATCGACGGCACCAAGAGTTATGTCTTCATTCAGACTGCCCCTGACAAGTTCAAAAGGAGAGATATAGAAACCGGCAGGACGCTGGGTAAGCGAGTGGAAGTAACCTCGGGGCTCAAGGAAGGAGAGCCGATCGCCGTCAAGGGAGCGTTCATACTGAAGTCGGAGATGAAGAAAGGCGAACTTGTCGACGAGCACGGGCATTAAACGACTCATGATGAACGGGGGTTAATCGGTATGTTGGAAAAACTCATCGCATATACGCTGAAGCAGAGAGGAATGGTCATTTTCCTTGCACTGTCGATCATCATAGTCGGCGTTTATTCATATCTGAGATTACCGATCGATGCTTTTCCGGATGTGACGAACATCCAGGTTGAGGTTATCAGTCATGCCGACGGACTATCGGCAATAGAGATCGAGCGAAATGTAACCTACCCGATAGAAATGGCAATGCGGGGGTTGCCTGACATCGAACAGATGCGCTCGGTTACCAAGTTCGGTCTGTCAATCGTAACCATTGTATTCAAGGACGACGTTGATATCTATTTCGCGCGGCAGCTTGTTTTTGAGCGATTGGCGGAAGCGAGAGAAAAGGTCCCGAAAGGCGTTGAAATTGCCATGGGCCCGATCGGCACGGCAATGGGTGAAATCTATCAATATACCCTCGAAGGAGACATGCCGAAAGACCCGCTCCGGAAAATAGCCTATCTGACGAACCTGAGAACCATCCAGGAGTGGATTATCACCCCGCAGCTGAAGAGCGTCGCCGGAGTGAATGAGATAAATTCATTCGGCGGATACTTCAAACAGTATCAGGTCGTCGTATCGCCGGAAAGCCTGTTGAAGTATGGCGTAACAGTCGATGACGTTTATGCTGCCATCGGAAACAATAATCAGAACGTCGGCGGCAACATCCTCGAACGGGAGACGGATCAATATATCGTTCGCGGTGTTGGTTTGATTAAGGATGTCGGCGATATAGAAAGAATCGTCCTGAAATCACAGCACGGAGCACCGACGTATATCCGGGATGTCGCTCAGGTAAAGGTCGGCGAAGCCGTCCGCATGGGCGCAGCCATGAAGAACGGCAAAGACGAGGCTGTCGGCGGCATCGTCATGATGCTGCGCGGCGAGAACAGCCGGGAGGTGGTCAGCCGGGTAGCGGCAAAAGTCAAAGAACTCAATGAAAACAATATCCTCCCTGAGGGTATCCGGATAGTGCCCTATTACGATAGAAGCGATATTGTGCGCGCGAGCGTCGCCACGGTAAACAAAGCCCTGATCGAAGGCTCTATCCTCGTGTTGATCGTGCTGTATCTGTTGCTGAACAGTTTCAGGGGAAGCTTTGTCGTTCTTGTCGCGTTGCCTCTTTCGCTGCTTGCGACTTTTATCGTGATGAAACTCCTCGGCATCAGCGCAAATCTGATGTCGCTCGGTGGTCTTGCGATCTCGATCGGGATGATAATAGACACGACAATCATTCAGGTCGAAAACGTGCAGCGGCACCTGAGCGAAGAGGGTGATCGCCATTCCAAATTATTTACCGTGCTCAAAGCAGTGATGGAGGTGAGAAAGCCGAGCATCTTCGGCGAGCTTATTATTGCGATCACTTTCATACCGATTATTTCCCTGGAAGGCATAGAGGGAAAGATGTTCAGCCCGCTGGCAATAACCGTCGCGATTGCTCTCCTTTCGTCGTTGTTCCTTTCCGTATTTGTCATTCCCGTTCTCTGCATACTGTTTCTGAAACCGCAGCCGGAAAAGGAAAGCGTCATCATGAAGTACGCAAAGAACGGGTATGTGCCGCTCCTGGAATACGCTATGAACAGGAAAAAAACAATACTGGGAATTGCCGCAGGTCTGCTCATCGTATCCCTGTTTCTCGTAACAAGATTAGGGACTGAGTTTGTCCCGACGATGGATGAAGGTTCGTTTGACATGGATGTGTCCATGCTGCCGGGTGTTTCCCTCGCGACGGCACTGGAAGCGAATAAACGCGCCGCGGAAAAGCTGAAGGAATTTGATGAACTCGATGTGGTGGTGTCGCGGACAGGTCAGACAGGGGTTGCGCTGGATACCAGGGGATCGGACAAGACCGGGTATGTCGGCATATTCAAGCCGAAGAGTGAATGGAAACGGGATATTTCAAAAGAAGAACTGACAAATGAAATGCGCAAGTCGTTGGAATCGATAGCCGGTATCACTTTCGGCTTCAGCCAGCCGATTCAGTGCAGAATTGACGAGCTCGTAGCAGGAACGCGCGCACAACTGATTGTGAAGCTGTTTGGCGAAGATATCAACGTCCTCAGTGAAAAGTCGGCGGAAATAGCGAAAGTGCTCTCCACCATAAGGGGAGGGACGGATCTGAATACTGAAAAGGTCTCCGGGCAGCCCTATCTGACGATTAATATCGATCGGGCCAAAATAGCACGGTATGGCCTGAATATCAGCGACGTTCAGAATGTAATCGAAATAGCCGTTGCGGGGAAATCCGCCTCCAAATTCTATGAAGAGAACCGGAGCTTTGACATAACGGTCCGTCTGCCGGAAGAAAAAAGGAACTCCCTCGAGTCGATCAGAAATCTGTTGGTTATCACAAAGTCGGGCTTGAATATCCCGCTGCAACAGCTTGCCGAAGTAAAACTGATCGAAGGCCCGGTCCAGATAAGCCGCCAGGACGGAGTCAGGAGAATAGGCATCGAGATGAATGTAAGCGGCAGAGATATCGGCAGTTTCGTTGCAGAGGCAAAGCAGAGGATAAAAGAGAGCGTCAAGTTGCCGCCCGGCTATTACCTGACGTGGGGCGGACAATTTGAGAACCAACAGAGAGCGATGAAAAAAATGATGATCATCGGTCCTGTTGCAGTCGGATTGATAATGCTGCTCCTGTACGTCACATTCAGATCGGTCCGCCTGGCGCTGCTGGTAATTTCCAATCTCCCCTTTGCTCTGATTGGCGGGATTTTCTCTCTGTATATATCCGGGCAATACTTGTCAGTGCCTGCATCCGTCGGCTTTGTCGTTTTGTTCGGTGTTGCCGTGTTAAACGGCCTTGTGCTGGTGTCGCGCATCTCGCAATTGCGTGAAGAGGGACTTGATCTTCAGGAAGCGATCAGGAAGGGCAGTCTTGACAGATTGCGACCGGTATTGATGACCGCATCAATAGCCGTTTTCAGTTTGATGCCGATGCTGCTTGCCGGAGGAACCGGTTCTGAAATACAGAGACCTCTTGCAACAGTTGTTGTAGGGGGGCTCATTACTTCAACGATGCTCACGCTGTTAATCATTCCGGCGGTTTACAGCTGGTTTGAAAGCATAAAGGTTGAATCGGATATGTAACCTTATCGTTGCAATGCACGCCCGGGAAAGGCGGGGCGCATGCGCCGAAAACCTTGCTGCGGCGACACCTGTATCAAAACGAAAGATGAACTATACGCTAATGGTCGATGACACAAAGAGTGAAATCCTGAAACACGAAGATGACGAGGCGTATCGTCGCCTTCAGCAAGGCTTTGAGGCGTTTCGCCCCGCCTTTCAATGCAACTAAAGGGTGTAATTGAGCTGCTCCGGACGCCTCAAGCTCTTATTCACGCATGCTTCAGCAGCTCGCGGACAATAGAGGCCTGGCCGAGAGAGATGCAGCCGTCATTGGCAGGAAGATAACGGTGCGTATGAACGGACAACCCGGCGGACCGGAGCTGATGAACGGTTCGTCCGAGGAGATAGGCGTTCTGAAAAACGCCGCCGCTCAATGCGACTTTGCGGAGACCATGCTGCTCCGACAGGCGCAGGACGACCCCGGTGATCACCTTGCAGAGGGTGTTGTGAAATGTGCGGGAGATGACGGAAGGTTCGACCTTTCTCCTCCTGTCTTCAAGAACTGCAAGGATCAGGGGCGAAAAATCAACGGTGACCGGGTCCCCCCCGATGATCACGAAGGGATAGACATCGTCAGGTTGACCGGTGTGCACGATCCGGCTCTCGAGGGCGATGGCAGCCTCGCCTTCGAAGGTGTTTTCAAGGCAGACCCCGGCAAGGGACGACACGGCGTCGAAGAGACGCCCCGCGCCTGACGAAAGAGGAGACAGCCGGTCCTGGCCGAGGACCTTCAGGATGTTCACGATCCTTTCCCTGCCGAATGTTGCCGCAAGTCCCGCCTCTTCGAGAATCGCCAGCGTCTCTTCGTGCCCTGCCGCAGCCCTCACATAACTGACCGCCGTCCTCCAGCATTCCCTGATGGCCCGCTCGCCACCGGGGAGCGGGATAGGACGAAAGTGTGCCAGCCTCCGGAATTCCCTGCCGTTGCAAAGCATGAACTCACTTCCCCAGATATGTCCGTCCGTCCCGTATCCCGTGCCGTCGAAAGCGACACCGATGACGGAACCACCGATGCCTTCCTCGGCCATGACGGAGGCGATATGGGCATGGTGGTGTTGCACGCCCGTACAGGGCAGCCCCCTTTGAGCGCCGGCGCGGAGTGCCCACTGCGTCGAGAGATACCGGGGATGGAGGTCGTGGGCGATTGCCACGGGTCGGGCACGATAGACCTTCTCCAGATTCCCCAGGCTTTCTTCGAAAAAGCGGAGGGTCTCGACGTTTTCCATGTCGCCGATGTGCTGACTCACGATTGCGTACCGTCCCCGCGTGATCGTGAAGGTGTTCTTGATATCGGCGCCGCAACCGAGCACGTCGGGACCGTCTTCGGGAAGCATGATCGGCTCGGGGACATAGCCCCGGGCGCGCCTGAAAAAGTGGAGCCCCCTTTGCTGCTCTCCGCCCGGGTCCGCATCGACAGGGGAAATCTGCAGGACCGAATCATCGACCCTCATGAAGATATCCCTGTTGTGAAGCAGGAATGCGTCGGCGATCCCGGAGAGTCGCGTCAGGGCATCGGTGTTTCCCACGACGATCGGTTCCTCGGAAAGGTTTCCGCTCGTCATGACGAGGGCGTCGAAGTGCGGCTCCACACTTCCCGTGCGCGGGCTGAAGGGATGATGAAAAAGGAGGTGATGGAGCGGCACATAGGGCAGCATAAAGCCGAGGAAGGAGTTATTGGGTGCGACGGCGCCGGGCAGTCCGCCTCCGTCCCTCTTCCGGAAAAGCACGATCGGCCTTGTCCTGCCCTGGAGCAGCCGGGCTTCGTCATCGCTGACATGGCAGAACCTGCCGATGCTCCTGAGGGACGGGGCCATGAGCGCGAAGGGCTTGTTGACTCTTCTCTTCCTCTCCCTAAGACGCTCCACGGCTCCGCTATTCGAGGCGTCGCAGCAGAGATGAAACCCTCCCAACCCCTTGACAGCGATGATCGCGCCTTCCCTGAGCGCAGCGATGGCAGAGGCGATCGGATCCCGCCCCGTACCCGCGCCGCGCCCGTCCTCCGGTGCGACGAACTCGACGGAGGGACCGCAGACGGGACAGGCATTGGGCTGCGCATGGAAACGCCTGTCCAGCGGGTCATGATATTCCCTGAGGCATGACAGGCACTGCTCGAAGACCGCCATCGTCGTATTCGGCCTGTCGTAGGGAACGGCCCTCGTGATGGTGTAGCGGGGACCGCAGTTCGTGCAGTTGATGAAGGGATAGAGGTAGCGCCTGTCGGAGGGATCGAACATCTCCCTGATGCAATCATCGCAGACCGCCACGTCCGGAGAAATGAGGGTGAACAGGCCCTCATCGACGCTGTCGAGGATGCGGAATCCCTCGTCCCCTGTGACGGGAATTTCTTCCGTCGCAATCTCATCGATCCTGCTGAGCGGCGGCGCTTCCTGCCTCAGTGCAACAAGAAAGGACGACGTCTCCTCTCCCTCTACCTCGATGACAACACCCTGCGAGGTGTTGATGACCGATCCCCTAAGGTTGTGCCGCAGGGCGAGGGTGTAGACGAAGGGCCTGAAGCCGACGCCCTGAACGATGCCGCGCACAATGATCCTGAGACGCTTCATGGGCGATTATCTTCCGGGACACTCATATCCAAAATAACTTACAGCGAGACCTTGAAAACGAGGATAGTGTTTGGTTTCTGAAGCATAATTCACGGTTGCCTTGCACGAAAAGACGGTGCAAAACGCCTCTGAAAAACAGTGTCAGTGTCAGTGTGAGTGTCCGTAAAAGGTTAATTTTGTTTGATCGTTGGTCTGCAATGGTCTGTATGGGAAGGCAGAGGTTTCGCAGCACCGATGCTTTTCGGCGCATTCGCCCCGTCTTTCCCGCGAGCGTATTGCAACGATACGGCTTATCTTGGATGCCAGTGCTTCCAGAAACATAATTGCGGGCCATTCAGGCTGACGCGACCCGTTTGACAAAGATCTCCCTTGCCAGCTCGGGGTCGATGGCGATCGTCGTCTCGTCGATTTCGATGACGATGGACGGCCATTTCTGGAGGAGGCGGATCGTCGCGCCGGGGATGATGCCGATGGAGCTGAGCCTGCTGATCCGTGCGGCTTCAGAGGGTGTGATAAAGACGATCTTCCCGTACTGACCGACGGAAAAATCGGAGAGGCGGACGACGACGGGTTGAATGTCGACAGTGTATTTCTTGCAGCATTCTCCCCTCGGGATGGGATTGCCGTGAGGGCATGTGGGCGGGTGCCCCAGAAAGGTGCAGACGCTGTCCGTCAGTTCCTCGCTCAGGATGTGCTCCATCTTGCAGGCATCTTCGTGGATGATGTCGCCGGTCATGTCGAAGACGTCCGTAAAGAGACGCTCGGCGAGGCGATGCCTCCTGATAAGTCCGCGTGCCTGATCGTATCCCGTTTTGGAAAGCTTGATCTCAGAAGACGTGACGGTGACAAGACCCTCCCGGGCGAGCATATCGATAAGTTGCTCCACATCCTGGTCATCGGAACTCAGGGTGAACCGCTTGAGGTCGAAGTGGCCTTCTTCACAGAGGATCCAGAGGAGTTCCAGGGCCTCGTCGATTCTTTCCTTATCCATTGCCGGGCCCCGCTTTCCGCTCAAAGGCGGTGTTGACGGGTCTTTTTTCGTCCGGGGGAAAGGGGAGGGAGAGCTCTTCGACGGGACGGAAACTTCTCCGGTGGATACAACAGGGGCCGAGACGGTTGATCGAGTCGATGTGGTCTTTGGTCCCGTATCCCTTGTGCTTCTCGAATCCGTATGACGGAAACCTCGATCCGCAGAGGCGCATGATCCTGTCCCTGACGACCTTTGCGACGATCGATGCCGCTGCGATCGAGGCACTCTTGGCGTCGCCTTTGATGACCGCCTTCTGTTCGAGTTTCAGGGACGGTAATGTCAGGGCGTCGATAAGGAGGAGGTCGGGGATTTCAACGAGGTCCATAACCGCCATCTCCATTGCCATCCTCGTTGCCACGAGAATATTGAACCTGTCAATCGTTACGGCGTCGACGGCGCCGACGCCGATGTCCGTCGCCGTATGCAGGATTTCATTGTACAGCTGATCCCGCTCCCTCTCGGGAACGCGCTTTGAATCCCTGAGTCTGTCGATCCTCGCCTTCTCCGGCAGAATGACAGCTGCAGCGACAACGGGGCCGGCAAGGGGACCCCTTCCTGCCTCATCAATGCCGGCGATCAGCCCAATGCCATGGGTCCTCATGGAGTCATCGAACTCGTAGAGGCTCATGGAACGACCTTATTGCTTCGCAGGCTCCTTCCTGAAGTCCCGCTCCTTTTCCTTGACCTTCGCGTGCTTGCCCTTCTTGCCTCTCAGGTAGTAGAGCTTGGCCCTCCTCACAGCGCCCCGCTTCAGGACTTCCATCCTGTCGATTGAAGGGGAATGGACGGGGAATATCCTCTCGACGCCGACGCCGAAAGAGATCTTCCTGACGATGAACGTCTCCCTTATACCGCTGCCGCTCCTTGAAATGACGATGCCTTCATAAGGCTGGAGTCTCTCCTTGTCGCCTTCGACGACCTTCACATAGACCCGCACGGTGTCTCCGATGCTGAAACTCGGGATCTGCTTCCTGAAGCCCTCTTCCACTGCCTGTATCAAGCTCATGCTATCCTCCGCGTGTATTGTTCTTGCCGGATGCCTTTCCGGTGAGTTCCTCCACGTACTCCCGGTCCTCCGCCGTAAGCGGCGCCTTGTCGAGAAGGTCGGGCCGTTTGAGGAAAGTCCGCCGTATCGCTTCGCGCCTTCTCCACATCTGAATTTCCCTGTGATTACCCGACAGCAGCACGTCGGGCACCTTCATCCCCATGAAATCAGCAGGCCGCGTGTAATGGGGATAGTCGAGGATTCCCCAGGTGAAGGACTCCTCCTTCGCAGACTCCTCGTATCCCAGCACACCGGGGACGAGTCGGCTGACGCAGTCTATTATAACCAAGGCGGCCAGCTCACCTCCAGTCATCACATAATCACCGATCGAAATCTCCTCGTGGGCGATATATTCCCGAACCCGCTCGTCCACTCCTTCATACCTGCCGCAGATGAAGAGAATTCTCCTTTCCTCCCTGAGAAACTCCTCCGCCATATGCTGGGTGAAAGGCTTTCCCTGGGGGCTGAGCAGCACGACGAGCCTTGCGGCGCCGTCGGACCCTATCGACTCAATGGCCCGGTGTAACGGTTCAACCTTGAGGACCATGCCCGACCCGCCGCCGTAGGGGTAATCGTCGACGGTCCTGTGCTTGTCCGTCGAGAAATCGCGCAGGTCGTGGACCTTCACATCGATCAGGCCCCTCTGGACTGCCCTTTTGAGGATGCTCTCCCCGAGATAGGCGTGACAGATGCCGGGAAAGATCGTGACGACATCGAAGGATGCGCTCATACCTCTTCGCCGGCGGGCAGCGCCACGACCATCCTTCCCTCTTCGAGATCGATCGACCTTATGACCTCTTTGATCGCAGGAAGGAGAATTTCCCCGCCGCCTCCCGTCACGACATACACGTCATTGCTCCCCGTCTCGGCAATGGCCGTCACCGTCCCGAGATACAGGTCTTCCACGGTGTATACCTTCAAACCGATGATCTGGTAGTGGTAATAAATCCCCTCCGGCAACGGGGGACTTTCGGACCGCCTGATCATAATGCGCGCGCTGCGAAAGGAGCGTGCCTGCTCGGGCGTTTCACAGCCATCGAAAAGCAGACGGACAGACGTCCCGTGAGTCCTGGCCGAGAGGATTTTCATGCCGTCCGGCTCCGCCGGCCTGCGCCCTTGCGGACCCTCGTCCCGCCCGATGAACACCTCCTGCAGCGACTCGAACCGGGAGGGATCAAAGGTAAGGGGCGTGACCAGGACTTCTCCCCGTATGCCCCACTCTCTGGCGATCCTGCCGATCGTTATGAACGCGTCGTCATCCAATCAGCCTCCGAGTGAGTGCGCCCTGACGGGCGCACCAACAAGAAGGGGCGTTCGGTGAACGCCCCTCCTGAATCCCATCTATGCCGAAATGCCTACTCCAGGATCTCGAGTACGCAACGTTTGCCTATTTTCGTTCCCGCGGCGCCGAGGATCGTCCGCATGGCCCGCGCCGTCTTCCCCTGCTTACCGATGACCTTTCCGAGGTCGCTCTGAGACACTCTCAATTCATAGACCGTGGTCTTTTCGCCTTCGATTTCCGTGACTTTCACATCGTCCGGTGTGTCAACGAGAGATTTCGCCATCGCCTCAATCAGTGCCTTCATCGTTCAACCTCCATCCTTTCTTGAAATGCGGACTGAAGATGCAGAAATCAGGGAAGATCCGTCGCGCCTCCCGGTCCTGTGCTCAGAAGCCGTTATCCCACTCCGGCTTTCTGAAGGAGATTCTTCACGATATCCGTCGGCTGTGCCCCGCGATCGACCCAGTATTTTGCCCGTTCCGCATTGACTTTAATCTCAGAGGGTTCTTTTTTCGGGTCGTAGGTGCCGATGATCTCGATAAAAGGGCCGTCCCTTCGCGCGCGGGAATCGGTAACGATAATTCTGTAAAAGGGGCTCTTGTGTGCGCCCATCCGGGTCAGTCTGATCTTGACCAAGTCATCACCTCCTGAAATATTCGACAGATAAGTATTTTACACTAATCCCGCCGTCCGTTTCAATGAAGCCGGAAAGGGGTGCTTATGCAGAGGTTTTACTGTCGTTGAATGAAAAGGCGGGGACGTTCCTTTGACCGGGACTAACACTCCAGAAAGAATGTTCCTTCACTCACACTTGCACTGACACTCACACTGTCAGAACGGCATGAACTTGGGCAGCTTCAACCCCTTCTTCCCCTTGCCGCCCTTGAACATCTTCATCATCTTCCTCATTTCGAGATACTGCTTTATCAGCCTGTTCACCTCGGCGACGGTCGTCCCGCTTCCCATGGCGATGCGCTTGCGCCTGCTGCCGTTGAGAATGGCGTGATTTCTCCTCTCCTCCGGTGTCATGGAGTTAATGATCGCCTCGATCCTTATAAATTCCTTTTCATCGACCTTTACATCCTTGACGGCCTTCCCCATGCCGGGAATCATGCTGAGAAGCTGCTCGATGGGACCCATGCTCCTGATTTTCTTGAGCTGGTCCCGCAGGTCCTCAAAGGAGAAACTCTCCTCCATGATCTTATGGGAAAGCTTCTCCGCCTCGTCGACATCGAAGGTCTTCTGGGCCTTCTCGATAAAGCTGAGGACGTCGCCCATGCCGAGGATCCTCCGGGCGATCCTGTCGGGGTGAAAGGGCTCCAGCATGTCGATCTTTTCGCCGACGCCGATAAACTTGATCGGTCGTCCCGTCACATGCCTGATAGAAAGAGCCGCGCCTCCGCGGGCGTCACCGTCCATCTTGGTGAGAATGATGCCGTCGATGCCGATCTGGTCGTTGAAGCTCTTCGCCATGGTCACCGCGTCCTGACCGGTCATTGCATCAGCCACGAGGAGGACCTCTCCGGGTGTGACGGAATCCCTGATCTGCATGAGCTGCTTCATGAGCTCCTCATCGATATGGAGCCGGCCGGCCGTATCGAGGATCACGATGTCCCTGCCGTCGAGCTTCGACCGCTTGATCGCCTCCTGGCAGAGGCCCACGGGATCCTTCGTCTCCTTTGAGAAGAAGACGGGCACATTGATCTGCTTGCCCAGGGTGACGAGCTGGTCGATCGCCGCAGGTCTCTGAAGGTCGGCGGCGACGAGCAGGGGCCTCCGGCCCTCTTTCCTGAAGAAGCGTCCCAGTTTCGCCGTCGTCGTCGTCTTTCCCGACCCGTGGAGACCGATCATCATGATGATCGTCGGCGGGTTGGGTGCGAGCTGGATGCGGGTATTCGCCGTCCCGAGGAGTTCGCAGAGCACATCATTGACGATCTTGACGACCTGCTGCCCCGGCGAGAGGCTCTCCAGCACTTCCTTGCCGACGGCCCTTTCCCTGACATGCTGGACGAATTCCTTGACGACCTTGAAATTGACGTCAGCCTCAAGCAGGGCAAGTCGGATCTCTTTGAGGGCGACGTCGACGTCCTCCTCTTTCAGGAGCCCCCGGCCCTTGAGCTTCTTGAATACCGAATCGAGCTTTTCACTCAGCGTTTCGAACATGTCCTGTTCACCTCATCATTTCAGCAGCGCGTCTATTTCTTCGGACAGCACCCGTGACATGTCGGGGATAAGACCCATGTGCTTGTTCCTGATCCTGCCCTCTTTGTCCAGCACAAAACTCGTGGGAATGCTGAATACCTCGTAATTTCTGCTCACTTCGTCATCATCAAAGAGCACCGGATAGGTAATCCCGTGTTCCTTGATGAAGGATTTCACCGCACCTGCCGCGCCGGACCCCTTGTCGAGCGAGATGGCAAGGGCGACAAAACCTTTATTGTTATAATGCTCGAACACCTCTTGTATCTGCGGCGCCGATATCTGGCATGGGCCGCACCAGGTCGTGAAAAACTCTATGAGCACGACCTTTCCCCTGAAGTCGGCGAGGCTTATCTTTTTGCCGTCGCTGTCGCTGAGGGTGAATGACGGCGCCGGTGTCTCCTTTTTCCCGGACCCGGAGTGTCCGTCTTCTTTGGTGCAGGCAGGGCAGAGGAAGACAAGAGCGATGAGGACTGCAAGGACCGCTACTCTTCGCATCAGCTCCCGAGAAGGGCGTCGATCTTACCCTTGAGCTGCGGTTTCGGGACCGCCCCGACGATCTGGTCGACCTTCTCGCCGTCCTTGAAGAATATGATCGTCGGGATGCCCATGATCTTGAACTTGCTGGCGACGTCGGGATTCTCATCGGTGTTGAGTTTGCCGACTTTCACCTTTCCTGCATATTCCTTTGAGAGCTCCTCTATCGTGGGGGCGATCATCCGACAGGGACCGCACCAGACCGCCCAGAAATCTACCATTACGAGTCCTTTTGATTCCGAGACTTCCTTGTCCCAGGTTGCACTCGTCAGTTCGACAATCCCTTCCGCCATAAGAGCCTCCTTCATGATGAAAAGATAACAATATCCCGAAAGTATACGTTTCAAATCAACGTTGTGTCAAATGAGATCACAAGCCGGGACCGCCCCCGGCAAGGTTTACAACCCCCCGGTCGATGCCATACAATAGATTGAACCGTCGTAAAATCCTGAGGCGGGAAGAAAGCGGGTCAGAGAAACCGAAAAGGCTGCACGGTCACATGGTCAGAATAATTACCCAGATACTCGTCGGTCTCATGCTCTTCTTCGGCGTCCTTACGCTGGGCGAGAGGGTGGTGTTTTACATCAGGACGAAAAATATCAGGCGGGCACTCTATTTTCTCGTGCTCTGGTCCCTCGCCCTCCTCCTCTCGCTCATGGCATTCTATTTCGCCTACACGGAGCTGAAGGGACTGGACGGCATTCGCCAAAGCCTCTAAGTCTTCCGGTCATCACGGCTTTCCCTTGCGGCCCTCCCGCGACACGGCCCTGTCATAGAACTTCTGCTCATAGTCGGGAGAGCCTTCGAGGTGGCAGGGCCTGTTCCTCATGACATTCAGCTTCATCATTTTGAAGTTCAGCTCCCGAAGCTTCCTCATCCTTTCCTTGTCGTCATCGAGGGTATCCATGAGGTCTTTCAGGCTGATGATCTCCTTCCGGAGCTCCAGTTCGGGCGGTATACAGCCGGCGTTCCTGAGCACCCGGTAGGCAAGCCTCAGGTCTTCGGGAATCCAGGTCTCGTCTTCAAAAACGAGGGGTTTGCCGGCTCCCCTGAGGTTGTCGAATTCACCGCGGTCCATCGCCTCGCGGATCCTCTTTTCCGCTATTTTCGCGATGATGTCCATGATCTATTCGCCCTTTTCCACCGGCGCTTGTCTCAACTCCTCCTCCCATGACTTGAACCTGGTCGCGAGTTTGTCATTTTCTCTCCCGAGGACCTCGATGAATGATTCGATCTCACTGCTGCTCATCTGCAGCTCCGAAAGCGCCTCATCGCGGCGCAGTGTAAAAGCGTCGGCTCCCTGAAGACCCTCGAGCATGACGGAAAGATTGTCGTTCCTGTCAAGGAGAGCCGAGAGACGTCCGCGGGCCGTCTCAAAGAGGTCCTGATAGCACATCAGTTCAAGGATCCTCGCGCGCTGCTTTTCAACAATGCCGCGCAACGATTCCAGCTCTTCCGAAGACTGAGGCGGGATGTCTGAGAGGGTCTGCTCGGCGGACTTCATCTCCGTCTCTTCCCGGGCCATCTCTGTGTCGTCCTTGACATCTTCAGCGGACATTTCCTCCTCACCGGCCCTGTTGCCCGCCTCTGAGGGCGGAGCCGGCGCCTCCAGGGCGAGGCGCTTCCATTTCCGGCTCCTGAGGAAAAGGAAGACCGCCGCTCCGATCAGTATGAGGACCGCCTCGATGAGAAGCAGGAGATATAGGGCGTCGATCTTCAGCATGGTTTCCGTCTCATTCCTGTCATATCACCGCCTCATCCGGATGAGCTTGACGATACCGAATACGGCGAGGCACACGGAAAGGACAACAACATTGATAATGCCGAACCGGAAGAGGACATCGTCCCATTGCACCTCGTCGGTCTGTGTGCGGGAGGTTGTGACGGCGCCTTCCTTGCCGGGGGCCTTTTCACCCACGACAGGGCCGTCTATCACCCTGAATGCCGATTCGACGGAGCGGAAGGAGACGACTTTCTCCCGTTTGAAGGCGCCTGCCTGCGCCGCGATGACCACCTTGTATTCGCCTGTTTCCGCTATCGTCGCCGTCGATGTGAACACTCCGTCACCGGCCTGGGCGTCACCGTCCACGCCCTGATCGGCGAGGGGGATCTTTGTCTCCCTGCCGTCAGGCCCGACGAGGGTCGCAACGAAGGAGACGGTGTCAAGCACAGCCCTGTCGGTGATCATGGCGCCGTTCTTTTCAAGCCGGGCATCGAGCGTGATGACGTCTCCGCGGGAGAGAAAATTCCTCTGAAAGGAGGTCCTGAGATGCAGGTCGGTGATGACGAAGATCCTCCCCCCCTGCGGAGACCCCGGTCCGGCCTTCCACGTTCCTGCCAGGGGCTGACGGATCGTTATCATGTCGAACACGTCGCCTTCAAACCATTGGAGGTTCTTCCCGGGCGCTCCCGCAGTATAGCGTTTCTGACCGGGATCGACAAGCACCGTCGCCGTTCCCGGTTTTTTCGTGATGACGATCGTCGCCTCTTTGATGTCGCCGTCGATGGAGAAACTCTCTCCCTCGAGGGGGACGGCATCGGGCGATTTCATCTTTTCATACAACGATGAGAAGACGACATGGATGTCCTGGTCGGTCTTCGCGAAGTGAAAGGATCCGCCCGTGACCCTCGCGATCTCCTCGAGGAGCTTCTGGTCGGACGCTTCGGTGAATGCGATCGTATAGAGCTTTATGCCCTTCCCTGCGAGTTCCCGGAGAAGCTTCGACAGCTCCTCTGAAGCCGCCTTGTCCTTCTCTTCCGACCCGAGGGCGAGCTTCCCGTCGGACATCATGACGATGATCTTGTCCTTCCTGCCGGAAGAACCCAGCTCCCCGGCAGCCGCCCTGATCCCGTCGGGAATGTTCGTCGAGAGATCCTGCGAGCCGATTGACTGGACAGCGTTCAGGAGTTTCCCCCGGTGAGCCGGCCTGTTGTCCGTCAGCCCGATGAGGACCTTCGCCCTGTCGCCGAAACTGACGATGCCGAGCCTGTCCTGTTCTCCGAGAAGTGACATGAAAAGCCTCGCTGCAGGTTTCCGGTAGCTCTTCGGATCCGTCTTCTTCATGCTTCCGGAGCTGTCCATGAGGAGAATGACGTCGATTCCTTCTTCGCCGGGCTTCGCGCTCCGCGTCTCCTGCGCCTTCGTGGACTTCTGTTTTACGGCGGCATGAATGCCGTGAGGGAACAGGAGACAGAGAAAAAGAGGAAGCAGAAACAGAACAGCCGCCGCAGACCATGTTGCACACAGCCCGGTCTCTTCCCCGGTCGGGCAGGTTTGTCTGCAGGCATAATGACGGTCCGGCGGGATCATGAATGCATCAGAGAATATTGTTCTCCGCCCTTTTCATATCGGCTTCGATCATGATCCGGACCAGTTCCCGGAACTTCGTCTTCGGCTCCCATCCGAGTTTCCTCTTCGCCTTCGAGCAGTCTCCGAGGAGCAGGTCGACCTCGGCGGGTCTGAAAAATTCAGGGGATATCTCGATGAGGACCCTGCCGCTCTTCCTGTCCTTTCCTTTTTCGCCGACGCCCTCCCCCTCCCAGACGATGTCATACCCTGCATGGCTGAAGGCGATCTCGACGAATTCCCTGATCGAATGGGTTTCCTCCGAGGCGATGACATAATCATCGGGCTCATCCTGCTGCAGCATGAGCCACATCGCTTCGACATACTCGGGGGCATATCCCCAGTCTCGCCTGGAATCGAGGTTGCCGAGGACGATTTTGTCCTGCAGCCCGTATTTGATACGTGCTATGCCCGTCGTCACCTTTCTCGTCACAAACTCCTTGCCCCTGAAAGGCGACTCGTGGTTGAAAAGGATCCCGGAACAGGCATACATATTATATGATTCCCTGTAGTTTGCGGTGATCCAGTGACCGAACAGCTTGGCCACGCCATAGGGGCTCCTCGGGTGAAAGGGGGTCCTTTCGTTCTGCGGCGTCTCGGCGACCTTTCCGAACATCTCCGATGTCGAGGCCTGGTAAAACCTCGTCGAGGGACTGAGCGCGCGCAGGGTCTCGAGCAGTCTCAACACACCGATGGCATCGATATCCGCGGTGAGAACGGGCTGAGAGAACGACACCTGCACGAAACTCTGGGCAGCGAGGTTGTAGACTTCGTCAGGCTTTGCCTGCTCGATGACGGACATGACGTTTGTCAGCTCGAGGAGGTCCATGTAGACGATTCTCACGTCCTTCTCGATGGCCAGTTCCTTCATCCTCCAGAAGCTTGAATCGCCGCTCCTCCGGTCGGCGCCCCAGACTTCATACCCCTTTTTAAGAAGAAGGTGCGAAAGATATGCCCCGTCCTGTCCCCTGATACCTGTTATAAGCGCCCTTTTCATTGACAATCCTTTACGTTGAATGGGAAAATTTTAGCGCACCGGTCGGCATCGCCGGGGCTCCGCCACGGGTCTCTGCGATCGACGTACAATCCTTCCCGCCGCCATGCCGCGCAATCATCCGTAAGGCGAAGGTTTGCCTCAGTCGCCGCAACAAAATTCATTATATCACATCCGTCCCGCTAAAACCCTTTAAAACCTTGTCGGAAGAGCAGCCCGGAGGGCGGATCGCGGCCGGCATTTGTGGCATCGAAAACACATGCGTCTGTAATTGCCTACACCTGGGAACCCTCGAACTCCACTGCCCTGATCCCTTACGTCCTGTGCGGTCCCTGGCGTTTCGATTGCCGAATCACGGAAGGGCCGACGCGGGGGAATAACCCCCGGGGGACTTTTTCCAGGAAGAGAATCAGTCACCCCCTCTTTCCTGAGCTGCAGAATTTCATCATCTTTTCAACATGTTACAATGTCTTTCTGCGCTGGCATATTTTTTGTTTAACCCAACCTCGGGCTGTACGGCACAGGCCTCCATGTGGCTTTTTGCGACACGAGGCCTTTTTGCGCAAAATCATTTAAACATGTCCTGACGGCGGCGAGACCGGAGAGGATGCCTGAGGAGAAAAATGCAGTCTTATCCTCGACTCATGGCTCAGAGCAGGTTTTACGGAGGCGCCCCGCCTGCCGTGTTTATCAGGGCTATCATGGAGGCGGTTTGAAAGGGAAAAGGTTCGTCCCGTTTTTTGTCGTGCTTCTTCTTTTTTCTCCCTGTATTCTTTCAGCAGCGCAAGTCACCCTTTCCTGGGACCCCCCGACGACCAACGCAGACGGCACACCGTTAACAGATCTCTCCGGCTATATCATCCACTATGGAACGACCTCAGGCGTCTATACGGTGCATCTCGACGTCGAGAAACGTGACGACATATACCATCACTACCCTCGCAGACTGCACGACCTATTATTTCGCCGTTACTGCGTATGATATTTCCCGCAACGAAAGCTCCTACTCGAACCAGGTGAGCAAGACGACCACCTGTCCGGCTCTGCCGCCACCGCAGTATACGCTGACTGTCACGAAGGCCGGCACGGGAAGCGGGACAGTGACAAGCAGTCCGGTGGGGATCAACTGCGGCACCGACTGCTCGGAGCCCTTCGCGCAGAATGCCGTGGTACAGCTCACCGCGGCACCGGCGGCAAAATCGAACTTCGGCGGCTGGTCGGGTAGCTGTACGGGCACGGCGACAACCTGCAGCGTTACCGTCAACGCTGCAAAAACCGCGACGGCGACGTTCACGATCAAGCAGTTCACGATCACCGCATCCGCGGGCGCGAACGGCAGCATTTCCCCCAGCGGCAGCGTCCCAGTGAACTACGGAACGAACAGGACATTCACGATCACGCCCAATGCAAACTACAGGGTGGCGGATGTGAGGGTTGACAACGTCTCGATGGGGGCGATCACCACATACACCTTCAGCAATGTAACGGCGAACCACACCATAGCGGCGACGTTCACCGCCAACACGACTGCCCTCACTGTCACGAAGAGCGGCACGGGAAGCGGGACTGTGACAAGCAGCCCGGCGGGCATCAACTGCGGCACCGACTGCTCGGAGCCCTTCGCGCTGAATACCGTGGTACAGCTCACGCGCGGCACCGGCAACAAACTCGACCTTCACAGGCTGGTCAGGCAGTTGTACGGGCACCGCGACAACCTGCAGCGTCACCGTCAGCGCCGCGAAAACCGCGACGGCGACGTTCAATCTCAGGCAGTTCACGATCACCGCATCCGCGGGCTCGAACGGCACCATTTCCCCCAGCGGCAGCGTTCCAGTGAACTACGGAACGAACAGGACATTCACGATCACGCCCAATGCAAACTACAGAGTGGCGGATGTGAGGGTTGACAACGTCTCGATGGGGGCAATCACCACATACACCTTCAGCAATGTAACGGCAAACCACACCATAGCGGCGACGTTCACCGCCAGCACGACTGCCCTCACTGTCACGAAGAGCGGCACGGGAAGCGGGACAGTGACAAGCAGCCCGGCGGGCATCAACTGCGGCACCGACTGCTCGGAGCCCTTCGCGCAGAATACCGTGGTACAGCTCACCGCGGCACCGGCAACAAACTCGACCTTCACAGGCTGGTCCGGCGCCTGTGTCGGCAATGCAGCAACCTGCACGGTAACGATGGATGCCGCCAGGACGGTGGCAGCAGCATTCTCAGACAACGGTCCCGCTGCGGCTGAACCGGTCGAAGCAGTCGTCAGCGGAGACTTCAACAACGACGGCGTCGCCGATATGGCGATCATCGAAACCGGCGGTCTCGTCTCCTACTCGACAAACGTGAACTCTCCTTCGCCGACCTGGATTCCCGTGCCCGGCCAGATTTTTTCGAAGATCGTGGCGGGGAACTTCAGGTCTTCCCGGGCCGGTGACGAACTGGCGGGTATAACAACCGGCGGCGGGATTTTCTATACGAGGGACTTCCTCGCCTGGACACAGATACCGCTGACAGGGACGCTGACAACGCTTGTGGCCGGGAACTTCAACAACGCGCGGACAGGTGACGAACTGGCGGGGCTCGCCCCCGACGGTACCGTTTTCGTCACACTGGGCACCAGCATTACCGCAGGATTCAATGAAGTCAACGGCGGGCTTGCCCAACTCGTCTCCGGCGATGTGAACAGCGACGGACTGACCGATCTGATCGGCTTGAATTCCTTAGGTAAAATCTTGGTGTCGACAAACGCGGGGACGACCTGGACACAGGTCCCCGGTCGGCTTTCGCAGGTCGTCAGCGCCGACATCAACGGCGACCGCAGGTTCGACATCGCCGGCCTGAGCTCCACCGGCACTATCTGGTTCACCACCAATCTCGGCGCCGCCTGGACACAGGTGCCCGGTTCACTTTCGCAGGTCGTCAGCGCCGACATCAACGGCGACGGCAGGTCCGACATCGCCGGCCTGAGCACCACCGGCACGATCTGGTTTACCACCAATCTCGGCGCCGCATGGACGAATGTGCCGGGAACCCTGACTCAACTGATCAGTGGAGACTTTAACGGCAACGGCAGTGATGACCTGGCGGGCGTGAGCCGCTGCAGGGACAGCTCTTCCTGTCGACGGACCGGCTTCCCTTTGTTGAGGTCGTCCGGTAGAAAACTTGCCTCGCAAGTGTGTGTGTTTCACGAGGCTCGTGTGCATAGCAGCCTGCAGCCTATCATGAAACATTCTTTTCAGTGGCAGAGGGAGACAGACGGCACAGTTCGGACTGTCTCCCTCGTCGCCAACTCCCGCAGCGACGACAGCACCGGCAATTCTCTGGAGACACCGAAGGGCGGACCTCACTGAAATTCTCCTTTATTGACGATCTCGTAAAAAGTCGTCATACCCGCGAAGCTTGTCCTCACGGATAGTAAGCGGGGAGCGGGTATCCAGAGTACAAATGACTGTCTGAAAGGACTGGATTCCCGTCTGCACGGGAATGACGGATACGCCCTTTACAGGAATTCTTACGAGGCCGTCTTTATTGAAACGTGACAAATTCCGTCAGCATGTGGTCATGATTTGACTATGCCGGAAAAGCGCATCAGAAATTTTCCTTTTTTTATCAGTGCCTCCTTTCTTTCTTGCCGATGCTTTTTCAGGCATACGGCTTGCTCCAAGCGGATTATGACCATAATACACTGAATTTCTGAGGGAGGTTTTATGCATGATGTCAGTCGTCGTCCGCTTTTGGGTACCGATATGCCATTGAAGCCTGTCAGGGGGATGAGATCAGGATCTTTGCTTTTCAGGCTGTACAGCACACCGGGCGGCACGGTCATAGTCGCCTTATTGCTTTTTTCCCTGCTCTTCAATGCAAATACTCCCGTTGCGTCCGGCCTCGTCTGCCCGAGCCAGGAAGAACTCGAGGTTATACGTCTGATCAATGTGGAACGCGCGAATGCGGCACTTCCAGCCCTCACCGCGGAGATCCGTCTCGGCACGGCAGCCCGTAAACACAGCCAGGACATGGCGATCCTGAACTTCTTCGCCCACGACAGTCTCAACGGGGCAACATTTGTCGACAGGATTGAGGCCGAGGGCTACATCTACTGGAACCGGGCCTCCGAGAACATCGCCGCGGGGTATGGCTCACCCTCCGAAGTTGTGGCGGGCTGGATGAACAGCCCCGGCCACAGGGCGAATATACTCGATCCGCATGTAAGCGCCGTCGGCGCAGGGTTCTTCTTCGAAGCATCCGATGCCCCTCTGCCGGGGTATTCGTATCCCTTTTACCGCTACTGGACTACAGACTTCGGCGCCTCCTCCGATGCCCCCGTGAAGGCTCCGGGGGGCAGCGCCGTTGCCAGGGGCAACTTCAATGGCGACAACATCGACGATATGGCGATCATTGATGCCTGCGGCAACGTCTTTTTCTCAACGAACGTGACCGCCGCTTCTCCGACCTGGAATCAGGTACCCGGTCAGGTCTTCTCGAAGATCGTGGCCGGCAACTTCAACCCCGCCCGGCAGGGTGATGAACTTGCCGGTATGGCGATCGACGGCAGGATTTTCTTCACGAGCGACATGCTCACGTGGACCCAGATACCGCTGACAGCGACGCTCACAGCCCTCGTGAGCGGGAACTTCTACAACGCCCCGGGTGACGAACTGGCGGGTCTTGACCCCACGGGCTCCATCTTCGTAACGCTGGGGGCGGACCTTACAACAGGGTTCACCAGAGTCAACGGCAGGCTTGCCCAGCTCACGGCGGGTGATATCAACAACGACGGCCAGACAGACCTGATCGGCCTCAGCTCAACCGCCAGGATCTGGGTGTCGAATGATGCCGGGGCTCATTGGACGCAGGTTCCGGGCACGCTCTCTCAGATCATCAGCGCCGACTTCAATGGCGACCTCACTTTTGACATCGCCGGCCTGAGCCCGACCGGCAAGCTCTGGTATTCCGTCAATCTCGGTGCCACCTGGACGAACGTACCCGGGACGCTGACCACAATGACAATCGGAGACTTCGGTGCGGCGACAGCAGGGGACCGGATGGCAGGCCTGAGTGCCGCCGGGAAGGTCTGGTACACGCCGACCCTGCCCGTACCGTCCTGGACAAACGTCCCGGGCTCGCTGACGCAGTTGATCACCGGTGACTTTGACGGCGACGGTACCGACGACCTGGCAGGCGTGGGGCCTGACGGAAGGCTCTACATGTCGCTGGACAGGCTGACCTGGGCCGTTGTTGCCCGGTAGAAGCAAGATCAACTATCTCTTCCGGGCTATGACGTACATGATATCGTAAACGTTCAGGTAGAAATCCAGCCTGGTGAGTCCGCTCTTTTTCAGCAGGTCGTAGAGTCGCTGACGCTGCTTCCGCAGGACGAGGATGTTGTAGGCGATGTTGTCGACGCTCCGCGAAAAACCGCAATATCGGCTATACACGGCATCAAAGCCGCACCTGTCGAGGAGCCGGGCCAGGGTCCTCTTTGAGAAGTAGTGCAAGTGCGTGGGCGGATGCAGGAGCCTCCACTTCTCCTTCTTGAATCTGGCCACGATACTTTCGACATCGCCGGTGGTGATCGCCACGAGGGCGCCCTTTTCGGTGAGTGAGCCCACCTTCTCCAGGTAGAGATGGGGGTCCCTGAGGTGCTCAATCGTGTCCCAGAGGCAGACCACATCAAAGATCTGACCGCTGAAATCGTAGCCCAGGAAGTCACCGTGGATCGCCGCCAGCCCGAGTTGCTCCCGGGCATACCGCGTTCCGTCGTCCGATATGTCGATGCCCGTCACGGATTCAAAACGCTTGCGGGCCAGGTCGAGAAAGAACCCGTACGCGCAGCCTATTTCGAGAAGCCTCCGGTGGCGTGTCCCGTCAAGAAATCGCTGCAGCGTCCTGAACCTGAGCCTGAAGTTCTTCTGGAGGACTCTCCGGTCCGCCAGGTAATCGCTGTACTCTTCACCGAAGAAATATCCCTTGCCGTAGAGTCGTGACAGTTCCTCGTCGCTGAGCCTGAGGTCTGCGAAGACGTGGCCGCACCCTTCACACCTGAGGATGCCGGAATAGAGGGGTTTGTGCCTGCTGCCCCCGCAGACGACGCATTCACTCATCGGGCAGGTTGATCTTTTCCTCGACGATGTAATGAGGCCGGGCCTTTACCTCGTCGAAAATGGCGCCGATGTATTCACCGATTATACCGAGAGAGATAAGCTGTACGCCGCTGAACACGGATATGAGGATGGTCAGGGTTGTCCATCCCGAAGGAAGTGATGCATGCAGGAAGTACTGGACGAAGGTGACGAGGGCGAAGACGAAGCCGAAGGAAGCAAAAAGGAAGCCTAAAAAGATAACTGCCTGCAGGGGCCGCTTGCTGAATGAAACGATGCCGTGCACGCCGAAGCGGATCAGACGGCTCAGGGAATACTTGCTCCGGCCTGCCGCACGGGCCTTCACTGCGAAGGGAATGCCGATGCTTTTGAAGCCGACCCAGCTGAAGAGACCCCTGAGAAATTGGTTGCGCTCCCGTATGCTTGTGTGAAAGAGTCGTGCGACACGGCGGGAAATGAGCCTGAAGTCTGCAGCGCTTTCGTTGATCGGGACCTTCGAGATGCTGTTGATGATCCGGTAGAAGAGCTTCGAGCTCAGCCTCTTGAAGAATCCGATATCAGGCTGATCCTGCCTGATTGTATAGACGATGTCGTAGCCCTCTTCGAATTTGTCGAGCAGTGCGGGGATGAGGGACGGGGGATGCTGCAGGTCGCTGTCCATCATGACGACGGCATCGGACCGGGCATGATCGATGCCGGCCAGGAGGGACATCTGGTGGCCGAAGCGGGACGAGAGGGCGAGAACCTGCACCGTGTCATCAGCGGCTGCAATACGCCGCAGGATATCGACCGTGCCGTCGGTGCAGCGGTCCGCGACGTAAAGCACATTCGACAGGTAACGTCCCTCCAGGCCCCGGAGCGCACTGCGCAACGCCTCATGGAAGGCGCCGATCACCTCTTCTTCGTTGTAAACAGGGCATATGACTGTCAGGGTCTTCACGTCCGCTTCAGCGTCTCCTCCAGGATCAGGCGGAGCGATGCCTCTATGGGCAAGGAAGGAACGAAACCGGCGATAGCTCGCAGCTTCCGGGTGCTGCCGTAATGAACGGGTATGTCAACGGTCTTCACGAGCGCCGTCTTGACCCTCACCTCTATGTCGACTCCCGCAAATCCTGTAAGAGTTGTAAGCATGTCTCTTATCAACGTGCCGGCGCCGGAACATATGTTGACAATCTGACCATATGCCTCAGGCCGTCCCAGCACCTCCCGGAAGGCACGGACCGCTTCCCTCACATCGACGAAGTCCCGTGAGTTGCTGAGATTCCCCACCTCAATAACCGGCGGAATGACTCCCTTCATGATCGCTGCGATCTGCCCGGCAAAAGACTGGACCACAAGGTGGTCAGGCATGCCGGGGCCGATGAGGTTGAAAGGTCGCACGATTGCAACAGGCCTGCCGCTCATTGCAGAGGCCAGGCCTTCGAGTGTCTGGGCGAGTTTGCTGATGCCGTAATGGTTGTAAGGGCGGGGATGCATGTCTTCCGTGATGGGGACGTCCTGCTCCGTGACGAGCCCGTACTCGGCAGAGGTCCCGACGAGCAGCGCCGGGCAACTGCCGAAGCCCGCCTCTGCAAGAGCGCCGAGGAGTGCCAGGGCAAAGACGACGTTAACGCGGTAAAACTCGGCGGGATCGTTGGACCTCATGAGACCGGCCATGTGGTAGACCTGGTCGGGTTGTGCAGCCTTGACGGCTCCGCTGAGCACCTTCACATCGGTTATGTCGGAAACTCTGTAATGGCGGGGCCGATCGAGACCCCTGACACCGACGGTGTGGACCTCGACACCCTGCTCCTCAAGATGAGAGATCAGGTGTCTCCCTGAAAATCCGCCCCCGCCGGTGACGAGCGCCCTCATAATCCTTCCGGCAGGAACTCGGCCCTCCGGCCCTCAAAGATCTCCGTGGCGATCTGGTAATCGTCGACCCGTCCGATGTCGAGCCAATAGCACGGCTCCTGGTAACAGAGCACCCTGCCACCGCTGCTGACAAGCCTTAGCATCAGGTCCGGCAGGTCGAGGTAGACGCCTGGGGTGATGTGGGGTTCAACAGCCTTCCTGTTGAGAACGTTCACGCCCATGCTGACGTCGAAGTGGTATGCCGGCTTTTCGATGTACTTTAAGAGTTCGCCGTCGGGTCCGCTCTCGATGACACCGAAATCTATTTTGACATCCCTGCGGTACAAGCCGATTGTCCCCGCAGCGCTGCGTTCACGGTGGAAGTTATAGATGTTCCGGTAGTTGAGTGTCGTCAAAAGATCACCGTTCATGATGAGAAAGTCGTCATCGAGCCGATCCATGGCCATGCCGATCGGACCGGCCGTGCCGAGGGGCTTGTCCTCGAAGGAATAGGAAATGTCGAGTCCGTAACGGCTTCCATCCTGAAAAAAGGCCTGAAAAAGCTGGCTCATGTACCCCACTGCGAGAATGACCCGGCGCACGCCTGCCATCCTGAGCTGCCGCAGGATGATCTCGAGGATGGGATAATCACCGACAGGCAGAAGAGGTTTGGGGAGGACCGTGGTGTATGGTTTGAGACGGGTGCCTTTGCCGCCGGCAAGGATCACTGCCTGCATGGACGTTTCATCATAGATTGTACTGCCCGGGTTTGTATCTGTCCAGGTGCTCGGAGACGAAAGCAATGGCCTCCCCGAGCCCTCTATCCAAATCGTATTCAGGCTGCCATCCGCAGATCTCCCCGGCCTTTGACCGGTCACAGATGAGGGTATACACCTCGCTCTTCTCGGGCCGGAAACGCTCACTCGCCTGGACGATCTCCTTGTTCGATCCCATAAGAGAGAGGATCCTGCCCGCAAGTTCGCCGATCGTGATTCCCTTTCCAAAGCCCACATTCACCGTTTTGCCGATGGCCTTCCCGGACTCTGCGACTTTGATGAAACCCTGCACGGTATCCTTCACAAATGTCAGATCACGCACGGGGTCGAGGGCGCCGAGGCTGACCACATCCTGTGTCAGGACCTGGGTGATGATTGTCGGGATCACGGCGCGGGCCGACTGCCTGGGCCCGTATGTGTTGAAGGGGCGGATCGTCGCAACGGGAAGATCGAAGGACAGGTAGTAGCTTTCCGCGATCTTGTCGGCGCCGATCTTCGAGGCTGAATACGGCGACTGTCCCTGGAGCGGATGTTTCTCGTCAATGGGCGTGTAAAGCGCAGTGCCGTATGTCTCGGACGTCGACGTGTGGACGACCCGGCTGACACCGAAGTTCCTCGATGCCTCCATCACGTTCAGTGTCCCTTCCACATTCGTCCTGACATAGCTCAACGGGGCCACGTAGGAGTAAGGGATGGCGATAAGCGCGGCCAGATGAAAGACAACGTCCTTGCCTTTCACCTGACGTGAGACAAAGTCGCTGTCCTCGACATTCCCCGCGACCACGTTCAGGGAAGCCTTTTTCCCCGGCGGCAGGAGTTCGAGGTTGCCCCAGTCGCTCCTCGATGTGTACCTGATCATCGCCGTCACCTCGGCGCCGAGGTCAACAAGGGCTTCGCAGAGATGACTCCCGATGAAGCCGCCGGCGCCGGTTACGAGGATTCTCTTACCGGCGAGTTTCATAATCAATTCTCCCAATCAAACGTTCAATCACAAACTTAACCCGTTCAATACACTCTTCGGAAGGCGGGGTGTATGCGCCGAAACCTTGATGCGGCGACACCTTAACCTTATCGTTGCAACGCACGCCCGGGCAAGGCGGGGCGTATGCGCCGAAAACCTTGCTGCGGCGACACCTGTATCAAAACGAAAGATGAACTATACGCTAATGATCGATGACACAAAGAGTGAACTCCTGAAACACGAAGATGACGAGGCGTATCGTCGCCTTCAGCAAGGCTTTGAGGCGTTTCGCCCCGCCTTTCAATGCAACTATAGGGTTAACTGTCACAAAAGACAGCGTTTCAAGCCAATGGTCGATGACATGGAGAATGGAATCCGACAGACGAACCTAAAATATCATCGTCGCCTTCAGCAAGGTTAAACTCGCTCATCACTTGCCGACTGTGAGCGTCCGGCCGGTGAACTGGAGCGACTCAAAGCCATCCTTTACAACGTGAATTCCGATGTCATAGAGGCCTGGATTGAGGGCTTCTTTCGCTATTATACACGAGAAGCCCGAGTCGTCCAAATTCGACCCTTTGAAAAGTTTGGTCACATCGGTTCTTTTCATCGGGTGTGTGGCAAGCAGATAGTTGCGGGTTTCCGATCTCAATGCAATCCGGATGGTGCTCTGTTCAGCGCTTTGTCCGGTGATGAATGCCCAACCCGTAATCGATACGAAGTCCTTGTATTCATCGAACCGATCCACGGAATACCCCAGGTCATTGGTCATTGCAGGCAGCCGGACTTCCGTCAGCTTCTTTATGCCCGACGGCCCGAATGCCGCCCTGATGTCACGGTTCTTTGCCAGGTCTGCCGCGACATCCGTGATGTTGAAGAAGACGAATCGTTTATTTTCGCTGATGATCGGAGTTTGTCCCAGCCTTTGGCGCAATGCGCCTTCCAATTCGGCTCCTCCATCCCTATAACCGTACCGGTCTAAATAAATGCCCTTGAACCCCGCATGGGAGCTTGCCTCGATCAGCTCATCGACAGGTCGGGACAACACATACTTCTGCCAGAGGCCGGCCTGCCGCCCCATCATTGCTCCATAGCTCCATCTCAGGGTCTTCGAATGATAGTATGCCCTGAAGTGATCATAGTCGGACATCCTGTGCGGCGTGAGCCCGATAGGCAGGAACTCATCATACGGCAGCTGGAGGATCATGGAGTGCGGCGGAACCATGGCCTCGATCCTTCTGACGAATCTCTCGTCGTTATAGAATTCGGCCGGGCCCGACCTGGCTTCCTGCCTGAGGGAATCACCGGTCTGGTCGAAAACTCCAAGCGCCAGCATTACTGTCAGGAAAGAGATGAACAGGGCCTTTCTTCCCGGCGTCACCGCGAATCGCCGACTCGCCTTCTCCAGGAGAAGAGCAATAAGAAAAACGGAAAAAAAGCCGATATACACGCTGATCCGGTTGTAGGCCCGTATCTGTGGCGAAACAAGATGGGCGAAAACGGAACCGAAACTGCCGATACTTGCCAGGAGCACTCCGGAAAGATTCATCAGAGCCAGAATCCTCAGCGTCCCGGCCTCTTCTCCTTCTAAATTCGCCCTGTGTGATACGAAAATCCATCCGATCAACAAGAGAAATCCCGTACCTCCGATGATGCCGAGGCTTGCCGTCTGGTTCTCGTTTACGAGGGGCGTAGACGCGCTATACATGTATTTGATATCAGCGAGCTTCTTGATCCTGTGGCCGTTGGTCGGCAAAAGCAACTGGATGACTTTCAACCCGTAGAGCTCCGATTCCATCGGTGATCGTCCCGTCAGTCCCGCCACCTCTTTGTTCGGTCCATGCGCCTGCTTATAGAGTATGCTTGGCGCAATGTTGGCGGCGAGTCCGAACATCACGACCGCCGTGAGGACCAGAGAAACAAGAAGGGGTCTGAACCTTTTCGCTGCAAAAGCCGCCGCAACACCTGCAACGACGAGAAAGAAACAACCGAAGAAGCTGTAATACAGCCCTGCCGAGGCGACTGAAAGACAGATAATGACGGCAGCGAGAGTCCTGCCTCCTGGGAAGAGGCGGAAAATACCTCTTTGATTCGATCCATCACCGGTTGAATGAATCCCGTCGCGATAAACCCAAAGGGCGAGCATGACCATGAAGGGCACCAGGTAATAGGCAGTCAGAAACAGATGGCCTTCGCCCCGGAGGAAATGAAACGGCAGGAAGGCGAAAAGCAGGCCCGATACGGCAGCGATAGGGCTTGAAATTCCGAAAGACCTCATCACGCACATCGCCGATAGCATGGCAAGCGGGAAGGAGAGGATGAAATAGATGTTCATTGCCGTTCCCCAGTCCTGGGTAATGAACAGTATAATCTTGATGACAAGGACATGAAGACTGTCGGCAAGAGGGAAGTCGTGCAGGTCGAGACCATAGGGCATGCCGAGATATTCGTTGTGCAGATACCAGCCGTTGTCCATGGTGCCCTTGACGACCATGGCATAGAAGAGCGCGTCGCCGTAATACCGGAGAGGGACCCTGAGATCGGCGCCCCAGAGGTCGTAGATGAACCATACGAGGACGAGACAGACCAGCGTCGCCAGAAAATAGGGACCGATCCGGGTCAGTATTGTTCGCATCATTGTCTCTCCGCCGGTATGCGCAGAAAAGCGGTTATAGCGGATATTACCCTGTAGTTGCATAGGAAGGCGGGGCGAAGCGCCTCAAAGCCTTGCTGAAGGCGACGATATGCCTCGTCAGGTTTGTCTTTCAGGATTCCACTCTTTGTGTCATCGACCATTTGCTTAAAGCTCGTCTATCGTTTCGATACAGGTGTCGCCGCAGCAAGGTTTTCGGCGCATACACCCCGCCTTTCCGGATGTCCTATTGCAGCGATAAGGTATTAGTATAGCATAGCGGTCTCCCAGAGGCCGGTTTCTCTCATGAACGCGCGACTGCGCGGTATATCTCGAGAGTCTCCCTGGCCGTCTTCTCCCAGGAGAAGCGCCTGCTCTGCTCGATCCCTTTCGCCCTGAGTTCGGCACGGAGGGAGGGCTTCATCCAAAGGGTTTCCATGGCCCGGTAAATCTCCTGAAGGTCCAGCGGGTTCACCAGAAGCGCGGCGTCTCCTGCCACTTCCGGCAGGGACGTCGTGTTCGAGGTGATGACGGGGACGCCTGACGACATCGCTTCGAGCACCGGCAGCCCAAAGCCCTCGTAGATCGATGGATAGACGAAGATCTCGGCGCCTTGATAGAGAGGAACAAGATCATCCTCCGCCACATAGCCCGTGATGACGAGGCGCTCTCCGAGATCGAGTTTCTGCACAAGCCGGAAGAATGCTTCGTTCTTCCAGCCCTGCCCCCCGGCGATCACGAACTGACAATCGGCCTTTCTTATCCTGATCAGGGCCTTGAAGGCGACAAGGGCACTCGTCAGGTTCTTTCTCGGTTCTACGGATCCGACGGCAAGCATGTAGGGCTTGCTGATCCCGAACTTGTTCCGGACACGGGAGACCTCTTCAGGCGGGAGCACCTCGCGGAACCGCTCATCCGCTGCAAGGTGTGTCACGCCGAGACGCTCCTCCGGCACATGGAGGAAACGTCGTATTTCAGCCCTGGTGCTTTCGGAGTCGGCGATGATAAAGTCTGCACGCCTTGCCGCCCGCAGCACGTTCCTCGTCACGAAGTCACAGTTCTCCTTCGTGTGGTATTCCGGGTGGGCGAAACAGCTCAGGTCATGGATCGTGACGACCACTTTGACGTTCGTAATTTGCGGCATCGTGTAGGCCGTGCTGTGCAGAAGGTCGACGCCCCCAAAAAGGTTCTCCCGGAACCTGGCTGCGTTTTTCCATTTCCACATCACATACCAGGAGGGAAGGTTCCTGTCATGGAGGGTGAAATTCGGGGCTTCCGGCGCCTCGGCTTTCCGCCATCCCTTCGGGAAACAGTCGCAGAAGACGCCGTACAGCAGGTAGCGGTTCTCGGCGTCTATCCGCGCAAGGCCCCTGACGAGGTTCTTCGCGTAATACCCCACACCTGTCGCCTCATTGACGGCCCTGCTAATGTCTATCCCGATTCTCACACGTATCCTTATCGTAGCATACGCCTTCCGGAAAGGCGGGGTGTATGCGCCGAAAACCTTGCTGCGGCGACACCTGTATCAAAACGAAAGACGAACTATACTCCAATGGTCGATGAGACAAGGAGAAGCTTCCTGAAACACGAAGCCGACAATGCGTATCGTCGCCTTCAGCAAGGCTTTGAGGCGCTTCGCTCCGCCTTTTTATGCACTACAGGTTATCTCAGAAAGTCTCCGTACACTGTACGCAGCCTCTCACAACTCTGCTTCCAGGTATGATGCCTCAGGACTTTGTGGTACCCGTTCGTCCCGAAGGCATCGGCCAGTGCAGGGGTGGAGAGAAGCAGCCTGATGTACTCGGCAAGCATGTGAATATCGGAAAAGGGGACAAGAAAGCCGTCCTTTCCATCGCTGACAAGGTCCGGGACTCCTCCCGCCCAAACCCCGATGACCGGTTTTTTGTAGAGCCAGGCCTCCAGATAAACGATGCCGAATGATTCGGCTTTTGACGGCATGACAAAAACGTCGCAGGCGTCGAGGGCGTCCTTCTTTGTCTGTTCATCGACATAGTCGAGCACTATCGTCTTCTCGTAGACCCGGGGAGGCTGCTGCCTGAAATACTCGTCGAAGTCGGTCATCACCTGGCCGATGAGGACGAGGGTGACGTCCCTGCCCTCGCCCCACAGGTGTTTCATCGCTTCGATCGTGTGAGGGGTCCCCTTGTCGTGAGTCTGTGTCGAGATCTGCAGGACCATCTGACCGGTGACACCGTATCTCTCCCTGAACCGGTCTCCCCTGCCCCCGGCCATTTCTTCGGGATCAACACCGGCGCCTACAACATGGACATTGTCTTCTGCGATGCCGTGTGCGATGATCGCTTTCCTCTCGATCTCCGTCATTGTCACGACCCCGGGACATCTCTTGAGGAGGTTGATCTGCTTTTCCGAGAGTGCCTGCCCCGGCAATGATGAATGAGGTTCACCGAAATGAACAAGGGGGGTACAGACCACCGGCACGCTCATCCGCTCGGCGTAACGGACGGCAGGGTATGTCAGGAAGAGATGGGGGAAGACCCCGGTGTTCACGAGATCATAGCGCTCTTTTGTGAAGGCCATTTCCCTGAGGTACCCGGGAAGGAGGATGTGCGGATAGCCGAAAACGTAGTGACAGTATCTTGAAGGCAGGAAAGAGAGCAGCCCCATGACCGTCCAGTGAAGGTTCAGCGGCAGGCTGAGAATATTGAACCTCCTGATCGAGATGCCCTCTGCTGTCTCCCGGCTCGGCGCGATTCTTCTCTTGCTCCTGTCATGGAAGTACTCGATATCCCAGGCGTCGGTGGTGAATACCGTGACGTCATACCCGTCGTCCCGGCTGCTCTTCGCCCACTCCCAGAAGAGTCGTTCGGCGCCTCCCGGGTAAGGCCAGAAACGGTGTATGACGTAGAGTATCCTCTTTCCGGTCATCCCGCATCGACCCAGCGGAGCAACGGCGAACCCTGACTGAACAGACCGACCTCGTTCACGCCGAATGCCCCCCGGTCCCCCGGACTCTGCCTGACAGGCACAAGAGCCAGACGGACTTCCGCGCACTCCGCCTCCACCCCCCCTTCAACGGTGAAGAGGTACGTTCGCCATCCCTGAGCGAGGGGCCTCCTTCCAATCGTCCTTCCCTCGACGGAAACCTCGAGGAAGCACGGTCCCGGGATGTTTTCGCTGTAGCCATGGACCTGGAGAAAGGTCCGCCCTCTCCCGGCTTTCAGATAGCACAGTGCCCGTTCCTGTATCGTGCGCATCCGCGGAGCACCGGCCGTGAGCCCGGACCACCCGGGGCCGAGTATGTCGTCGTTGACGCCCATGACTACCTTCTCATTCAATATCGAACAGTCCACTTCGCGCTTCGACAGGGCTATCCTTTCGTAACCGGGACGATACTGCCGGAAGACAGGAAACCCCGCTTCAGGCACGATCATGTGGCGGAATCGCGAGGTGTCGACGCTCCTGCCGGGACCGAAAAAGCGCCCCACGAGAAAGAGGGGAAGAAACAGCCAGTGCTGGAGGATCAGCCGCAATTCCAAGAGGACCGTCCGGAGATCGCCGTGCATGATCGGGTGCGCGAGAAGCACAAGACGTTGCAGGGTGAACAGCGGGAAGACCCGGAGGATTTCCGGGACAGGGAAGTGCCTGAAGAGTATCCGGTACTGATTTGTCGTAATCAGCTTTCTCTTCAGAAAGGGATCGCGGGACGTGGAGGCGGAAAATTTGTGATAGACAACGGCTTCGGGGACATACTCCACGGTGAACCCCGTCCGCTCCCAGACCCTCAGGCAGAAATCAACGTCCTCGAAATATGCAAAAAAGACGGGATCAAGAAGACCGACGGCCTCGAAGACCTGACGCTTCACAGCCATGAGACAACCCGTGACAGCAAGGACCTCTCCGGCCTCCCGATGCACCTCAGCCGCGTTTTCGCCGAAGTCGCGGTCCCAACCGTACGCGCAGCGGTTCAGGTTCACCGCTGTGCTGTTGACGATCGCGGGATTGTAAAACATGAGCACCGTCCCGCCCAGCACACCGGCATCCGCCTTCTCCTCTCCCCGCCGGATGAGGTGGGTGAGGAAGTCCGGCTCTACCCGCGTATCGTTGTTCAGCAGGACGATGTAATCAGCCCCCTGATCCAGGGCATACCTGATCCCGACATTGTTGCCCTCCGCAAACCCGATGTTGGAGGCGTTCTCGATGATGTGGACCTGAGGAAATTGTGCCCTCACGAGTGCCACGCTGTCGTCCTGCGACGCGTTGTCGACGAGGACGACGCGCTGGCGGGGATATGCTGCAGAGGAGAGGGACCCCAGGCAGTCTCCGAGATGGCGCCGTCCGTTCCAGTTCAGGACTATGGTGTAGACGAGAGGGACCACGCAGGTTTCCCTACTTCAGCTCGTTCAGACTCTGCCTGATCACCGAGAGAAGCTGCTTTTCCTTCTCCCTCTGTTGCTTCTGCCATTCCGACTGTTGCTGCTGAAGTCTCCGGACTTCCCCGTCAAGCCTCTCAATCTCCTGGACCGTCGATCTGAGCGCCGAGATCACATGCCTGTTGAATGCCCGTTGCCTGTCGGTGATGAAGCTTGCCAGAACGATGATCAGCTTTCCCGCCAGCAGCGCCGCCCAGCGGGACGGCCCCCGGAAGCGCTCCATGGGCGTGACATCCGCACCGGCATCGGCCGTCGTCTCTGCGGCGTCTATGTGGGAACGTATCTCTCCTGCGGCGCCGGCGGGAGGGACCCGGTCATCTCCGGGAGAAGAACCGGACAACCCGTTTGTTTCGGCCGTTTCCGCAGCAATCAGGCTCTTTAACCCGGCACGCTCCCTGATCTCCTCAAGGATCTTCACGACATCTGTTTCCCCGATGTTTCCTTCACGGCCTTCTGCCACGACTGTCTCCTTTTTCAAGAGTTATTGATCACGCAGCGGTACAGAGATGACAGCCTTCGCCAAATCACCCGAAATCATGCCGGAGGCGTTCGTCTCAACGGCTGAGCAGTATTCTTTCCATCTGCTCCAGATTCTGCGTGAGACGCTCTAACTTGGCAGTGTACAGCACCTCCCAGTCCTGAAGGGAACTGAGCATCCTGACGTACGAAACATAGTCCTTGTAGGCCTTTGTCATGGCCGCCGCGAAGGCATCGCTGTTTAATGCCGACCGGTCTGCAACCGCTTTTTCGATCAGGCTGTAAATGTCGATGACGGGGTCAGCCATATCCTTCAAAGTCCCGAGGGACTCGAGCGTCGAGTGGCTGTGGCGCAGATCGGGCCTCAGAAAGCCCTTCATCACCGTCGTCAGGTGATCTTCCGATTCGGGCCAGGGCACCTGAAGGGCCTCGGCGAGACTCTGCAAAGAGGACTTCCAGTCCGACAGGAACAGGTCGTAATGGATCACCGCCCGCCTTGTCCCCCCTGTCCACTGGAAGGACGAGAGGGTGTGGAGGAGCCACAGGGTGACACTCTTGATCGTCGAAAAGCCGTTGCGCCGCTTGAGTGAGGCGGCCACATCCAGGGGGTTTCTCACGACAATGACATAAGACATCTCAACCCCCAGTTCCCCCAGAACATCCGTCCAGAGAGGAACGACCAGTGACGTTCTGGGATCTTTCCAGGCCCAGAGCGGTTGAGAGGCGAATTCCCTCGAGATCAGCTCCCGCAGCTCCGCGCGATAAGAACGCATCGAGTCTTTCGTCCACCACAGATCGGGCAGCGGCAGAATACTGTCCCAGGAGTGGGAGAGGTGACCGAACAACCGCTCATGGAAATCATACACGGCCTGATTCTCCCAGAAGCCCTCGGGATTGTCCGGCCGCGGTTCCATGAGATTTTCCTCGGGGCCAATGGAAGCACCCAGAAGATTCACCGCCCGCGCGATCGCCGAGGTGCCGCTTCGATGCATGCCGAGAATGCCGATGGCTCGCTGTCTTGCCGTCTCAGACATGACCGCCCTTCTCTCCAATCCCTGAAAGGGCGCTTTTCAGACGCACGGCGTAGCTCATCAGAACTCCCGCCTCCGGAAATGACCCTTCCGGCTCCGGGCCATAGGCCTCGATAAATCCGAGCAAAGCCCTCATCTCGTCTGCGGTCAGAGCTTCGGCCCAGCGGTCGTTTCGCTGCCCGTCGATCGCGTACCCCTCCAGCATCGACACGTCGAGAGCGGCGCCGATAAATGCCTCACAAAGGGTGATGACTCTGCCGGTCTCTTCTATCAGGTCTTCCTCGCGTACGGCCAGCACCCGGTGATGCCCCGCGGCTTCACGGAATCGTGAGACGGCGAGATTGCTCTCCATCCAGTATTCCGCGAGAAAGGCGGCGTCTCCCCCCGGGAAAAGACGGGAGACGTCGATGCCGTCCGGCAGGACGTCGTCGTGGAAGCAATTCCAGCAGCGGGTCTCGCCATCCTGACGCGCAGGCCAATAGTGGCGGACCTTGTGCCTGTCGAGCCCGTACATGAAGAGTCGTTTCAGGCTGGCCGCAACGTCCGTCATGGCACGATGTATCCAGATGTACTTCGCATCGGGGAAGAGGCTGTCCACGAAGAACAGCTTGTTGCACAGGTGGGGGTTCTTGTTCAGGAACCGGGCGCCGGGTTCTTTGTTTGCGGCGTTTTTCCGGTACTCTTCGAGAAATGCCTTCGTCAACCGCTCCGCCCTCTCGGGGCTTGCGTCTTCAGCGCCAAGCTGAGGACAGACGGTATCGCGGGTGCGGGGCGATGCCATGACGACGCCACCGCCTTCAGACCACACATGCTTCAACTCGAAGGGACAGTGCACGATCTCTCTGTGCCTTCCGAGCAGTTCAGCGAGAAGAGTTGTGCCGCTGCGCATGCCTCCCACCAGGAAGACCGGTTCCCGCAATCCCTTTTCACTGGGTTGAGCGGATGACGGCGATGAGCTGCCGGAAGCCCCGAAGAGGCGTGTCGAAAGGGTCTGAAGGAAGCCCTGCCGGACGTCGGAGGCCTCTTGAGCACCTGCCGGCCCGTGCCCCTCCCCAGAATCGACGCTGAAACACCAGACGACGGTATCCCGATACTCGCCCAGGCGGCGCAGCTTCGTGGCTCCTGCGCTCATCAGGGTCGCGCTCAGCGGCTCATGGAAAAATGTGATGTCGCTCTTCACTTCCGGCGGAGCCTCGAAGCCGGACACAATGCCGTGATGCGCAGTCGAGGCGACGAGACGCCCGACGATCTTCCGGTAGAGCTCAGGGCTGTCGGCGTGGATCAGGACATCGAAACAGATCGTGAGATCACGTTTCGGGAGGGAGAGGGTCGCAAAATCGGCCGCCGCGAACCTACGGTTCGGGAAGCGGAGACGGTTGCGCTCGATCACAACCGGTGAAAGATCGACACCGAGATATGCCTCGTCAGGAAGCTCGACAGCCACCTCCTGGTCGCCGCACCCCACATCGAGTATCGACTCCGGTTTGAATTCCGACAGGGCTTGCCTGAGCATCTGTCTTTTGTACAGGAGCGGCAGTTCCCGTGACCCCAGTCCTGACCCGAGATCGGCGTGCTCGGCATATCGATGGTCCCAGAAAAAGCGGTTGTTGAAAACCTCCCGCCGGTGAAGTCTCAGTCGTTCGTTGAAGGCGGTGATCCTTCCCTGCGCCGCCCCGTAGGGTGTGTCCGATACAAAGCCCGACGGATCCGTCAGATGGTGATAGTGGATGATGACCGGGTCGCAGCTCTGCATTGCAGCAGGCGCCTGCGATGCATCGAGGTGAAGCGGGAAATTCATGGCCACCGGCAGCTCCTCAAAGGGGACGGGGTGCTCATGGAAGGCGAGAGTCAGCGAGGCCTGCTCGCAGTGGAAGCCGGCGCTGCCGAGCATATCGATCCGTCTCGAAAGGTCCTCCGTGTACCGTCGCCATACAGGGTAGAAGGCGGTCAGCACCTCCCCCGGAAAGACCAGTACTCCGGCATTACAGTACCAGACAGTCTGCTCATCAGAAAAGGTGCAGTGGTGTTTTCGTTCAGGCATGGCCAGCCCGTAAGCGCTGAAGAGTCTCTCAAAGACGTCATGGGGCACCGTTGCCAGGTCGGCCATCTTGGCCTGGAAGGTCTCGCCCCTGACGTACGGCGACGGGTCCCGGACAACAAGGGTGTCACAATCCAGAAGCATCACGGCGTCGTAGGCGAAGAGCTCAGGCAGATCGAGGAATCTCAGCTTGTTCGACGGGGCGTGAAAGTAGCTGAACCGCGGGACGACCCGGACGAAGGCGCCCCATCTTCTGAACTCTTTCACATACGTTTCGTCCGCCTCGTCGACAATGCAGATCATGACGTTCGCACCAGAAAGGGCGCCGCCGAACCAGCGCACCGACTGGAGCAGCCTGAGGGCCTGCGACAGATACTTCGGGTTGTTTTCGGCCACGCAGCCGATGAGGACCCTTCCCATGCCCGGCGCACAGGCCCGCAGCTCACGCAATGAAGGGGAAGACCCGTGACGCAGGCCGAACGTCCCCAGAAGTCCCTCATGACAGGACAGAAAAGCCCGCCTGCGCTCATCGCCGAACACACCGAGGTCGTCGCCTCTCACAAGACCGAAGCATCGTCCCTCGTGGCCGGCTATGACAAAGCCGTTGAGCAATGCCGAGCGGACGACGGTTCCAAGGGTCTGCTTGTTGCAGTGAACCCCCATGACCGAATAGACCGTATCGGAGTGGTCAGACACGTTCGGAGTCTCGAACAGCGGTGTGCTTATGACGATGAAACCTCCGGGTCTGAGTGCCCGCTTCAGTCTCCGCCAGACCACCTCCATTTCGAAGGC
The DNA here is from genome assembly GCA_963705105.1 of uncultured Nitrospiraceae bacterium. Lineage (GTDB taxonomy): Bacteria > Nitrospirota > Thermodesulfovibrionia > Thermodesulfovibrionales > Dissulfurispiraceae > CAVPIW01. The sequence continues at coordinate 278,677 of CAVPIW010000009.1, forward strand.
CGGTATGTGCTCGATGACGTCATAGAGCACAATGACGTCGAAGGATTCGTCGTCTCTGAGCTCTGTCGCATCGCGGATCTCAAGCCGTACCCGGGGATCGCTGATGCGCTCTCTCGCTATGTTCAGCGACTCAGCGGAAAAATCGATGCCCAGGTAGCTCCGCACCCCCTGTTCAAGGAAGAGCGGGATGTGATCGCCCCTCCCGAACCCGATGTCCAGCATGTCCCTGCCCGCAACTCCGCCGGTGACATTGACCGTAAAATCGAACTCGGCCCGGTGCTGCCCGTCGACCTCGTGCTCCTTGAACTCGGCATGTCCCGCCACGCCGTACGGCCTGCCCGTGACTTTGTCGACGGCGCCGAGGAAATATTCCCTGGTGTATTTCTCGATCAGGTGGCCCACAGAGTCATTCCTCCAGTCTCCGGCAGGTGCTCTGCAGGTCGCAGACCCCGGCGAAGCTCCTGCCCCTCCTGAGCACCTCGATGTGCAGTACGCCCACCTGTTTGTCCAGCAGGAGGTTTGCCGTCTGGCTGATGTGGTCGGTGAGACCGGCGCTGACAAAATAATGTCCCGGCGCAAGACGTGCCTCGAAGGAGAACTCGGCGCCGATCCGTCCGTCCTTTCTCTCAGACCGGGGATAGCTGATGCCCTGGGAGAGTGTCTCAATGCCGTAAATAGTGTACCCCCGCTGATCCCGCAGCTGCCAGATGATCTTGGGATTGATCACCTCATCGGCGACCCGGGCCCCTATGCTGAGAGTAACCCTGTCACCCTGGTGCACCATGCCTCCTTCGCCGGCCGAGAGATCCACGGCGGTGATCCTTCCCGCCTGCGTGCCGTAGGCGACGGCCGCCGGGTTGTCATCGACGGGTCTCCACGCTACGACCCGGCCCTGACTCCCACCGTAGTTCTGCTCATCCCACATGTCCTTGAGATACGCTTCCGTCGCCATCTCGGCGCTCCCGTTGTACCTTATTTCACCGCCGCGGAGATATATCGCCGACTGGCAGTAGTTCCGCACCATCTGCATATCGTGGGAGACGAACAGGAGGGTCATGCCGCCCCTGATCATCCTCTCCAGTTCGTTGAGGCATTTCTGCTGAAACGCAACATCTCCGACAGCCAACGCCTCATCGACGATAAGCACATCGGGGCTGACACTCACGGCCATGGCGAAGGCAAGTCTCACAAGCATCCCGCTGGAGTAATTCCTGACGGGCTGGTACGCGAACTCCCCGATGTCGGCGAAGGAAAGGATGCCGGGCAGCATCCGGGCCGTCTCCTCCCGCGAATTGCCCGCAATCGTGCCGTTGAGGTATATGTTATCCACGCCGCTCATCTCCGGGTTGAGCCCGACGCCGAGCTCCAGAATGGCCGAGACGCGCCCGGAAACCCCGACGGCGCCCCCCGTCGGCGTCAGGACGCCGGCGATGATCTTGAGCAATGTCGACTTGCCCGAACCGTTCCTGCCGATGATGCCAAAGGTGTCTCCCCTGCCTATCTCGAAGGAGACATCCCTCAGTGCATAGAAGTCACGGTGGTACTTCTTCCTGAAGGGACTGAGGGATTCCTTCAGGCGGTCAATGGGCCTGTCATAGAGCTGGTAGACTTTTGTCAGGCTCTCCGCCCTGACAGCGATGTTGTCTGCAGTCACAAGGGTCGTCCCTGTATCCTGAGACTCAACGGGCTGCAGCAGCCGGTCTCCAGAAGTCCGCCGATTTCAGGACGCCGAGAAGTCGGCCGACGCAATCAGGGGCACTCAGCGTCTCGGTGTCCAGAGTCACGTGTGCCCCTTCCGGCTCATCGAAGGGCGATGATATCCCCGTGTATTCCTTGATGAGACCCTCCCGGGCCTTGCGATAGAGGCCCTTCGGGTCCCGCTGCTCGCAGGTCTCGATGCGGCATTTCACGTAGACCTCAAGGTAATTCCCGCCTTCGAAACGTTGCCGGATGAACCGCCGGTCCTCTTCGAAGGGTGTTATGAAGGCGCAGATCACGATGATCCCGGCGTCTGTGAAGAGCTTGCTCACCTCAACGATCCTGCGGAGGTTTTCCCGCCGGTCTTCCCTGCTGAAGCCGAGATCCGCGTTGAGCCCGTGCCGCACGTTGTCGCCGTCGAGCGTGTAGGACCTGATGCCCAGGTCGTGCAGCTCCTTCTCAAGGCCGTGGGCGATCGTCGACTTGCCCGCAGCCGACAGGCCGGTGAACCACAGGACCCCGCTGCCGTGGCCGTTCAGCCTGTGGCGGTCCTCCCTGGTAACCAGTCCTCTATGAAAGTAGACGTTATTCATCAGTATTCAATTGCCGCTCGTCGGGTCCCCCGGCGCGCCGTCACAGGACATCGGCAAAGTGAGGTCTCAACCGGTTGAAGAGGAGCGCCCCGAAAACGAAGATGATCCCCGTCACCGCCCAGAAGTAGATTGTGAGGCCCGGTTCCTGCCAGAACCAGGTCTTATAGAGCAGACTGCCCCGGTATCCGTCAACGATGTAGTAGAAGGGGTTCAGGCTGATAAAGGGCCTCACGGCCTCGGGCATGATGCCCGGGGACCAGAAGATCGGCGTCAGCCAGAACCCGAACTGCAGGAGCACCCCCACCACCTGCCCCACATCCCGCGCAAAGACCGTCAGCGACGATGTGATCCACGATATCCCCAGGAGCAGGACAATAGCCGCAAATAAATAGTACCCGACCTGCAGGCCCTGGAGATCGAAGCGGAAACCGTACAGCAGGAAGAGAATAAAAAGCAGGGCGACGAAGACGACATGGACCAGCAGGGACGAGAGGATCTTGATGATCGGCAGCACGCTGACCCTGAAGACGACCTTCTTCACGAGGTAGCTGTTGTCCGAGACGGCATGGGTCGCGTTCGATATCGCCTCTGCGACGAAAAACCACGGGATGATACCGCACAGCAGCCAGAGAATGAAGGGCGCGTCGCCCACCGCCGCAGCCTTGAAGCCCATCTGGAAGACGAACCACAGCACGAGGACGCTCACCGCCGGGTTCACGAAGGCCCAGAACATACCGAGATATGAGCTCAGGTACTTCGTGCGGAAATCGGCCTTCGTCAGGTCCCAGATGAGCCTCCGGCTCCTGAAGAGATCGGAAAGGAAATGAAAGAAGTTGGTAACGAAATTCATCGGCAAGTCATGAGGCGCTCTATGGTAAATAGTGTCTGTCCATAAAGTAAGCTTCAGCTGTCATTCCCGCAACCCCGCACTTGGTGCGGGGGCGTCGGGAATCCTTCTGAAACAAAGATTTCGGACAAGCCGGAATGACAAATATACTGCACGTCATGAGTTTGTGGACAGACACTACATAACCCCTTGTCATACCGTTATGTGCTGAAATTTCTCATTATCCTGCAGTTGCATAAAAGGAGGGCGTATGCAACGATAAGGTCTATTATAAGTTGATGACGAAGGGGAGGTCAATGTCTGCCGCGGACAGGGGCTGTCGTTTCCGATGTTGCCGACACACGACACGGCGATGACATCGTTTCACAAATCATGAACATCCCCTTTTTCAGCCGGTACAACGATGAGACACAAAATTGACGGATTTATAAAAAGTCGTCATACCCGCGAAGCTTGTCCCCGCGGATAGTAAGCGGGGAGCGGGTATCCAGAGTACAAATAACTGCCTGCAAGGACTGGATTCCCGTCTGCACGGGAATGACGGACAAGCCCTTTACAGGACTTTTTACGAGGCCGTCAAAATTTATGTTGAAACCGACCCTGTTCTGTGGTATACGAAATAAAGGAGTCAATTGGCAGAGGTCTTATTCACTGTTTTATGACAATGCAAAGGAGGGTATGGCGATGGAAACGGCGAAACGGATGAGGAGACGGACCCTTGTGTCCTGTCTCGCGGGAGTGCTCTTTGCGTGCCTTATTGCTGTTTGTCTCGTGGCGGCACAGAGCAGCAAAGCGGCTGCGCAGGCGGTGGAGATCGGAGCTGACACATCGCAGGGCGTGCTGGCGGTGACGGCGAACCTTGTGGAAGGAGAGCTGCTGAGCGTCGAGGTGATGGGACCGGGCAGCAAGCTCGTCGTGGATGAGGACGTGGCGTCGTCCTCATTCACGTGGGCGCCCGGAGCCGGTGAGGCCGACGGACTGTACCGGTATGAGATCCAGGTGGTGGATAAAGCGACGGGCAACATGATCGGCAGGACGGCCGGATCGTTTACTGTCAAAGGCGGTGATATCATGGCACCACGTGAGATTACGCCTGTGAAAAAGAACATCCGGCAGGGCATGCTGTACAAAGCGTGGCAGCATCTGGCCGCGGCGATGAACTGGGTCACGGATTTTCTCGTTCCAAACGCACAGGCCGCCGACGTAAATATCGAGGACCCCAGCCCGGAAATCTTATTTGACGACACGGACGACGAGGATGCCACACCAAGCTATGACTGGATCCTCAGAACAAGCGGCGGGACTTCGGACAATGATACCAACAACTACTTCATAATATCCGGCTACGGAGAGCTCGGCACCGGTTGCGCTGAAGTGCCGATCATTCGCATCGATCATAACGGAACGTGCGAGGCAGGCAGCAGCCCGGTCAACAGCCTCGTTGCCAATGCCAACGGCGACCTTCGTTTGGCCGATGGCAGGATGTTCTTCGACCGGTCCGCATCGCGCCTGGGCATCAACAACACCGCACCGTCGTACATGATCGATGCCGTCGGCTCAAGTGAGATCATGTTGCGGCAAAGCACACTCGCCACTGCCAGGTCCATCGCCATGAGAAACGACGGCGCCGCAACCGACCTCGAAGCCAGAAACGCCGACCTCTGGATTCGGGCCGACCTGCCTGCGCCCGCGAAAAACATCTACATGCTGTCCAACAGGATCGGTGTCGGAACGACCGCACCGTTCTACAAGTTCGCCGTGAACGGTGAGGGTTCCAACCGCTCGACGCTCCACTTCACCAATACCGGCGCAGACGTCGGCGGATGGCTCACATCGGTGGCGGCCAACAACTTCTTCGTCTCCTCCGGCGCCATGTGGGACACGGCCGCAGGCGGCTGGGTGCAGAAGTCCCCTGACGGCCTGGCCGTCATGGCGGGCTCGGGGCCTTCCGGGTACCGGGTGATGACGCGGTTCGGCTGCCCGGTCGACACTGCCTGCTCCCTCCCCATTACCCGCATGGCCATCGACTATGTCGGCAATGTCGGTTTCGGCATCCCCCTCCCCGCCCACCCCCTGCACATGGCGAGCGGCGCCCATGTGACGGCGGGAGGGATCTGGATGAACGCGTCGAGCAGGAAGTACAAGGACCACATTCAGGAACTCGCCCTTGGGGACGCCCTGAAGACGATCAGGAACCTGAACCCCGTGACGTTCTCGTACAAAGCTGAGCCGACGGAGAAGCACGTGGGCTTCATCGCCGAGGACGTCCCCGACCTCGTTGCGACAAAGGACCGTGAGGGATTGAGCCCCATGGACATCGTCGCCGTCATGACGAAGGTGGTCCAGGAACAACAGGGCATGATCGAGAAGCAGCAGGAGATGATCGAGAAGCTGAATGCGCGGCTTGAGGATTTGGAGCGGCGCCTGCGATAGGGCGAAAAGGTACGTGAGAAGGGAGGCGGCGAGGGAGCGCCGCCCTCCAAGACAGAGAACCCAGGCCCTTAAAACATCCCGCCTACCGCACGACCTCGATGAAATTCAGCTTGTTGATCGACATGAAGAGCTTCCCTGCGGGACTCACTCCCGCCAGGTCGTCCGTGCCGTCGCCGTCGAAGTCGCCGGTGATAAGCTGCGTCAGTGTGCCCGGCACGCTCGTCCAGGCCGGCACGGGCAGATTCGGAGTGTACCAGACCTTACCGGTCGCGCTGAGACCCGCAAGCTGATCACCAGCCACGGCCACCCCGAAGTCTCCGCTCGTCATCGTGTTCAGAGTGCCCGGCACGACGTTTGTCCATGTCGGCGCCGGGAAGGTCGTCGTGTACCAGATCTTGCCCGTGGGACTGAGACCCGCGATATCGAAGTTGATGTCGCCGTTCAGATCGGCGCTAATGATCTTCGAAAGAGTACCCGGCACGTTCGTCCAGGTCGCCCCGGCAGTCGTCGAGACCCAGATCTTGCCGGCGGAGCTCAGGCCGATCAGGTCCGTCAGCCCGTCGTTGTTCACATCGCCCGCCGTGAGCTGGGCCAGCTTGCCGTTGACTTTACTGAACCCCGTGGTAATATCCGCACCCATTGTCACGAGGATATTGCCCGCAGGGTCGAGACCTGCCAGTTCGTGCCCCGCCCGGGCGTTGTTGAAGTTCCCGCTCACGAGGGTCGTCAATGTCCCGCCCAGCGGTATCTGCGTCCATGTGAGCATGTCGTTTGAAAAAAAGACAGAGCCGTTCAACGCTACCCCTGCCAGCTCGTCACCCTGCCTGCCCGGGTTGAAGTCGCCCGAAACGATCTTCGAGAAGACCTGCCCCGTCACATGGTTCCAGGCCGGGGCGAAAAAGTTCACGTTCGTCGAGAAGAAAACGAAACCGTCGGCGTCGATGATCGCCATGTCATCAATAGCATTGTCGTCAAAGTCGCCCATGATGACGGCTGCTGCGGGCGCAGCGGTGAAGGTCGCCGGGGCCAGGAAGACAGCGGAGTCCACGGCATTGTCGGGTAACGGCCCCGGCCCGGCATCGGCGACTGCGACCTTAAGGGTGTGCGTGACCGCAGGGTCCGGGTCGAGGACCACACGGAAGGTCATGACCTGGCTGAAACCGTCGTACTGAGTGCCGAACGGGGTGGATGGGATGAATTGCTCGGGATCGTTGTTGTTGAAGAGCGCAGGAGTTGCGCTGCCGTTGATGGTATTGACGGTGACAGGGCTTCCTGTGCCGGGGGCGAGGGCAATGTTCACGCCGTCCACAAACAGTCCAAAGACATCATTCCCAATGCCTTCAGGGTCCCCGACACTTTCGTTGTATTCCTCCGATGCGAAGACGGCCTGAAAAGTGACCACGCGGCGTATGGGATCCGCAATAGAGAAGCTGAAGGTCAGGACCGATGCATCGGCGGTCATGGACGGCGCCGCAAGCGCATCCAGGTCGGGGTCTCCGGCAGCGTTGTTGAACACTCCGGGTCCGCTGGCGATGTTCGGACCGACGGCGCCGAGGATGTCACCGCTGGTCAGGATGAACCCGGCATCGATGCCGATCCCGTCGGCAAAACCTGCCCTGAAGGCGCCGGTGGCCTGGTCAGCCCCGGCATAGTTGGCGCTGCCGGGAACAATCGTCGCGCCGGGCAATAATTGCTCGGCAAAAGTTGCCGGGGACAGCGCAGGTGAGTTTATGGGATCGAGATCGCCGGGTGCAATGGCAAAAGCCGGCGCTATAGTGCAGACGATAAAGACGAGGATGAGCAACCCTCCGCGGAACCTGTTCATGCGACCCTCCTTATTCTCTTCGTTGTCTCTGACCGGACCGGGTCCTGCACAACGCCCGCGACGAGCATTTCCCGGCCTAACCAGTTCAAGGTTTAGCAAGAACTGGACCAATGACAACTTCCTGTTCCTGCTGCTCAGCGGAGGAATGGGTACACAATGCCGGGCCGGGACGACCGGCGCAGGAAGCGTAATAATCTGCAGCGGAGGGTCAGCAGCTCCGGACACGACGGCAGCCGCGTACTACCTAAATGGATATGGTTAGACAACCAGGTTTCGCTGAAAGCTTTTTTGGACACGAGTGTCCTGTCGGCGAGCAAGCGAAGGGCGGCGCTGCGTGCGCCGCCCTTCACACTTTCAATCAGGCACGGTCAGTGATTCAGATATCGGTCGTGTTTACGGGAAGAGCACCTGTGTCCAGACCCCACCGGCACTGGGGTCCAGGTTCATCCATATCCTGCCCGCTGCGTTCACGCCGACGAGGTCTGCGTTGCCGTTGGCATCAAAGTCGCCCGTGGTAATCTGGGCCAGCGTGCCGGGGATCGGCGCGAAGGGCGCCAGGTCTACGGACAAATAGATCTTGCCCTGCGCCGTCAGCCCCGCCAGGTCGTCGACACCGCCGTTGAAATCGCCTGCCGCAAGCTGGGTCAAAATAACTCCCGCAGGAGACGGGATATTCGTCCAGACACCCGCGATACCCAGGTCGGCCCTGACCCATACCTTGCCGCTCGTCGCGTTAATGCCGGCGAGACCGTCAAAGACATTGTTGAACTTGCCTGCCACCAGATCAGTCAGGGTACCCGTGGGGTTTGACCACAAATTCAGGAGAGGGCCTGTGGTGAACCAAATCTTCCCGGCGGCGCTCACCCCGGCGATGTCCTCAAAGATGACGTCGCCGTTGAAGTCGCCGGTCATGATCGTTGCCAGCTTCCCCGTTATCTGGGCGAAGGTCGGGGCGATGGTCGACACGTTGGTCGACACGAATATGTTCCCCGGCGCGTCCAATCCCGCCAGGTCGCGTATGCCGTCGTTATTGAAGTCTGCCGCCACGAGGCTCACCAGGGTCGGCGCTCCCGGTATGGCGACGAAGGTGAGAAGGTCGGGTGAGACGACAACGCCCCCGGTAAGAGTTAATCCGGCGATCTCCCTGCCAAGCCTGAGGTCGTTGAAGTCACCCACGACGACCTGCCCGAGCGTGGCCCCGGTGACGGGGTTCCACGGGGTAAATAAAGGGGCGAGGGCGTAAAAGACCGCCCCGGCGTCGTTGACGACGATCAGGTCGTCCCTGCCGTCCCTGTCGAGATCGCCTGCCACGACCTGCATCGCTGCAGCCTGCAACGGCAGGGCAAGGGCCAGAAGCACGAGAACTATTTTCAGAAACCTATCCATCTTGAAACCTCCTTGGACCTGTTATCCAGGCCCTCATCAAACAACCCGGGGGGCAGGTCAAGACCCGCCCCCCGGGGAGATGAACTTGCTACTACGTCACTTCAAACGAATCATCTTGCGTCAGTTCCTGACGGTCCAGGTCGTGAGGTTCGGCGTCGTGAAGGCCTTGCCGGTTGCAGCGTTCAGCGCCGCCATCCCCGGCCCTGGCTTGAGCGGGACGACCTGATCGGCAGTGCCCGGAGGGTTCACCCACACGGGTGTGGCCGGGCTCGGGTTGATCAGTACCCAGATCTTCCGGGCAGCACTCAAACCCCCGATCTGATCGGACGCGGGAATGGTTGTCTGGAAAGGACCCGCCGTAAGCTTCGCCAGTGTGCCTGCAGGGTTGTTCCAGAGCAAGAGGTCCGTGGTGTACCAGATCTTGCCGATGGAGCTCACGCCGAGGATATCGTCAACCCCGTCCCCATTCACGTCACCCGTCGTCATCTGGGCGAGCGTGCCGATAACCTGCTGCCACGTGGCGCCGAGGTTGAGACTCACCCAGATCTTCCCGGCAGCGCTCAGCCCCACGAGGTCCGTGGTGCCGGCGCCGTTCAGGTTGCCCACGGCGAGCTTCGCCAGCGTTCCGGCCGGCGTCTGTAAAAAGGTCGTGTTGGTTGCGGCGATCACTATCCTGCCGTTAAGGGCGAGGCCGGCGATCTCGTCACCCAGCCTTGCGGCGTTGAAATCACCCGCATGGATATCGGCAAGGATTATGCCGACGGGCCTCAGTATCTCTGTGAAGGTGAGCATGTCGTTCGACACGAACACCCGGCCGTCAGCAGTGAGGGCGGCGATCTCGTCACCCAGCCTCGCATTGTTGAAGTCGCCGGTGATGAGTTTGCCGTTCAGGAAGCTTACGCCGACAGGGTTCGTCACCTGTCCCCAGATGCCTGCGGCCACGCTGAACCAGACGGCGCCGGCCGCGTCGACAGCGGCGATGTCGCCCGTTCCGTCGTTGTTGAAGTCACCGCTCGCGATGTGCGTGACGATCGTGGGACCGGCGGCGAGCTGTCCCGCAAGGGTCCAGTCGTTGACCTGAATAGTGTTGACTCCGGGGCCGCCGATGTTCGGGCCGTCGATCCTGAAAAAGTTCGTCCCGAGAGGGCTGCCCGTCACGGTCTGCAGCACAGCGGCGTTCCCGATGAAACCGGCAGGAGGCGGAGGAGCGAGCGCCGTCAGGAAGCCCGGTCCGAGGTACGGTGCCGCCAGGGGGACCGTAAAGTTGCAGGGAAACGGCGGTACCCCGCAGCCGTCGACCTGCCTGAAGGCCTGGCCGCCGAGACTGCTGATCGCTTCGCCGTTAGCGTCGGCGGTGAAGGTGAAGGTGCCGTAGGGATAAGTAACAGTGTATGTCGCTCCGGGTGCCAGCACGCAGTCTAATGGATTAATTGGCGCAATGCCGCAGTTCGGGCCTCCCGTAATCCTCCCCAGGTTGATCCTGGCGAAGGTGATCTGCTCGCCCGGCACCGGTGCTCCCAATGCGCCGCCGAAGCTGGCTTCAAGGACGACGCGCAGGTCAAGGTTTCTCTGGGTGGCCCCGCCGAGGACTTGGGGGCCGATCGTATCGATGCGCGCGCCGGCAAAGAAGTAAAACGATTCCCCCGGGAAGTTCGTGGGGAACACAAGCGGCAGCGCCGGGTTGAAGAAAGCGTCCGCCAGTACGATGCAATTTACGGGATCCATGCACTGCTGCAGCCTCACGGCGTTAGCGTCCTGATACCACAGGGGGAAGCCAAATCCGTTCGTCGCCGGCGACACTGCCGACAGGACAGCCTCCGCCGCGGGCGCAAAGGCGACGACCACGAGCAGGGTCACCAGAACAAACAGTCTACTAAAGGTTCTTCTCATATCTCTCCTCCGTTTTCTCTTACGACACTCTCACATTCCGTTTATCTGTCATCTCGCAACCCTCAATAGGCTGCATCCAAATCAGGTCTGGTGCTGGTCAAACCTCCTCACTTTTTCACTGACCTCCTGACGTGTGTGTACTTTAACCACCTAAGCCGGTTAGCCGCCGTATTCGTTCCTGCAGATGCTGCGTGGTGATTCGTTTACTCTAAGTATACTCCATTTTCAACCGATGTGGGAATCGACAATAAGTTTCCATAATTTTTCTATAACTATTACTAATAATGCAGCAAATACGATACCACGGCGTCTCAATCTGCAACATCGGAAATTCAACCAGTTACCCTCAGACGCCGTATGGTTTTCCATTCACAGCGTATGTTTTTTTCTACCCAAGACTCCGCAAGGTGCTATCACCGTCTCCTTCTTTCATAAAGACTATCCCGGCCGGGCACTTCGACGAGATCTGACCGCGGTCCGGGGCAGAAGACGCCCGCCGGTCAGGCAGCTACGGCACGGGTATGTTCGTCCAGGTGGCGCCGAGGTTAGTGGTGAACCAAATCCTCCCCGTCCGGACATTGATGCCGGCCAGGTCATCGGTTCCCAGGCCGTCCAGGTTGGCGCTCACCAGGGAATTGAGCGTGCCCGGAATCTGTGCGAATGTGACAAGGTCTGCCGACAGGAAAATCCGCCCGTCCGTTGCGATGCCCGCAAGCTCATCGCCGGCGCGGCCCTGATTGAAGTTCCCCCTGACAAGCATGCTGAGGCTCCCCGGGATGTTCGTCCAGGTCGCGCCGAAGTCCGTCGTGAACCAGACCCTGCCGCTGTCGGCATTAATACCGGCCAGGTCATCGGCCCCGATGCCGTCGAAGTCGCCGCTCACCAGCACGTTGAGCGTGCCCGGAATCTGGGTGAACGTCTGAAGGTCCGTCGACACGAAGATCCGGCCGTCCGTTGTGACTCCTGCAAGCTCGTCTCCCGCACGGGCGGGGTTGAAATCGCCTTTCACTATTTGCGCCATTGGCTGTGAAGGGATGGCAGTGAAGCTGACGAGGTCAGCGGAGACAAGCACCTGGCCCGCCGGCGAGAGACCGGCAAGCTCATCGCCGGGCCTCGCGGCATTGAAGTCTCCGCTCACCAGCACGGCGAGGTTGCCGGGTATGGCCGTCCAAACGGACAGGTCGGCGGTGAACCAGGTCCTGCCGCTCTTTCCATTGATGCCTGCCAGCTCGTCGCCCTGACGGGCGGGGTTGAAATTCCCCGTCACGAGGTGAGTAAGCGTCCCTGGCACGGCCGTCCATGCGGCGAGGTTCGTGTTCACGAAAACCCGCCCTGCCTCGTCGGTCCGTGCCAGGTCCGCCGTGCCGTTCCCGTCGAAATTTCCCGCTGAAAGACGGGGGATGATGATCCTGTGAATGTTTCCGGGCGTGAGGTCCGCCAGATACAGCTCCCCGAGTTCATCCTCCCCGAAGGTGCTGACATTGAAAGGCGTGTCGGTCAGGACCACATGCTGCCATACCCCTCCGGACCGCTTCAGGCCCCATATACGGCCCGAGCAGAAATCGCTGTGGAGGTAGGTGCCCCGGATCTCAGGCTGAAGGAATCCCCGGTAGACGAACCCGCCGGTGACCGAGCAATTGCCCAATGTGTGATCGTATGACGCCACCGGCAGAGTCAGCCCCGCCTGATTGCAGGCAGGCAGCGGTACCAGGGCGTTTGCGACATTGTAGCAGCTGAACGCCTCCATGATGTTCCACCCGTAATTCAGACCCCCGGGGCTTCCTGCGGGCTGAAAATCGATCTCCTCGAAGAGGACCTGACCGACGTCGCCGGTGAAGAGGTCGCCCGTTTGCCGGTCAAAGGAAAATCTGAAGGGGTTGCGCAATCCCAGGGCCCAGATCTCGGGCTGAAAGGCCGGGTTCAGAGCAAAGGGATTGGCGGGCGGAATGCAGTAGTTCCTCGGCAGACTGGGCGGGTTTGCCACACACCCCGGTGTCTCGACGTCGATCCTGAGCATCTTTCCGAGGAGGCTCAGCGGGTTCTGACCATTGCCGGAGGGATCACCGCCGCCGCCTCCGTCTCCGGGTGCGAGATAGAGGAACCCGTCGGGGCCGAAGGCGATTTGCCCGCCGAAATGGTTGAAGAATGTCGGATGAGGTATGCTGAGGATCCGTATCTCGCTGTTGGGGTCGGCCACGTCGGGGTCTGCGCTGACCGAAAAACGTGAGACCTGTATGCTTGGCGTCGTCGGGCCGAGGTCTGTGTGTGTGTAATACACATAGAAATACTGCTTTGCCGCAAAGTCCGGCGGAACGGCGACGCTCAACAGCCCCCCTTCACCTGTCGCATTGACCCGTGCGGTTATATCGAGGAAGGGTGCGGGATTGACCGAGCCGTTCCTGATAATGCGGATGCGGCCTGCCTTCTCGATCACGAACAGCCTGTGGCTGCCGTCGCCGGCGTGGGTGATGTGGGTAGGGCTCTGAAACCCGGCGGCGTGAAGCACGGTGGAAACAGCCGGTATCTGGGCGGCGGCGGTCCCGGCGATGAGGAAACCGCTCAGCACAAAACTTACTATGACGAGTGCACTGTTCATTCTCATTAACCTCCCGTTTTCATCGGTTCAAAACAATGGTGGGCGGCGCAATAGCCTCGCGCCGCCCACCTTATGACTCTGTCGCGTGTTCCGCCCCGCGACATCGGCATGTCTTGTGCGGAAATATGCCCGTAATGCTCTGCTACCGCACGACTTCGGTGAAGTTCAGCCTGTTCGTCGACATGAAGAGCTTCCCGGTCGGGCTTGTCCCCGCCAGGTCGTCAGTGCCGTCACCGTTGAAGTCGCCTGTGATAAGCCGGGTCAGCGTGCCCGGCACGTTCGTCCATGTCGGCACAGGCAGAGACGGCGTGAACCAGACCTTACCGGCCGCGCTGAGACCCGCAAGCTGGTCACCCGCAACGGCGGCGCCGAAGTCTCCGCTCGTTATCGTGTTCAGCGTGCCCGGCACGACGTTCGTCCATGTCGGCACAGGGAAGGTCGTCGTGTACCATATCTTGCCGGCTGCGCTCAGTCCCGCGATGTCGAAGTTGAGGTCGCCGTTCAGATCGGCGCTTATGATCTTCGAAAGCGTGCCCGGCACGTTCGTCCATGTCGTGCCGGCATTCGTGGAAACCCATATCTTGCCGGCTGCGCTCAGGCCGATCAGGTCGGTCAGGGTGTCGTTGTTCACGTCACCTGCCGTGAGCTGGGCAAGCCTTCCGCTGACGGGGCTGAACCCTGTGGTGAAATCCGCACCGAGCGTCACGAGGATAATGCCGGTGGGGTCAATGCCTGCCAGCTCGTCACCGGCCCTGGCGTTGTTGAAGTTCCCGGCCACAAGCGTCGTCAGCGTCCCTGCAAGCGGTATCTGGGTCCAGGTGAGCATGTCGTTTGAGAAGAAGATAGACGTTCCGTCCAGCGTTATACCGGCAAGCTCGTCGCCCGCCCGGGCAGTGTTGAAGTTGCCCGATACGATCTTCGAGAAGACCTGCCCCGCCACATGGTTCCAGGTCGGGGCGACGGCGTTCACGTTCGTCGAGAAGAAGACGAAACCTCCCGAGTCGATGACCGCCATGTCATCGGTCCCGTCATTGTTGAAGTCGCCCATGATGACCGAGGCGACGGGCGCGGCCGTCAAAGTCGCGGGGGCCAGGAAAACGGCGGAGTCTATCTGGTCGTCACCGGGCGCCGGCCCCACATCGGCAATCGCAACTTTGAGGGTGTGGGTGATGCCGGGGTCGAGCGCCACAGTGAAGGTCATAACGTTGCTGAAGCCGTCATACTGCGTCGCGAAGGGCGGGGGGAAGACGTCGTTGTCGTTGAAAAGGGTCGGGATCGAGAACATGTTATTCACCGTCACAGGGCTGAACGTCCCCGGGACAAAGGCGATGTTCTGGCCGTCAACGAACAGCCCGAAGACATCGTTGCCGAAGCCGAAGGGATCGTTAACGCTCTCGATGAACTCGTCCGATGCGAACACGACCTGGAACGAAAGCACGCGACGGATGGGGTTATCCGGGATCGTAAAGCTTGCAGTCAATACCGACGCATCGGCAGTCACAAGCGGCGCCACGAATACGTCCAGTCCGGCATCCCCAAGAAGACCGTTGGCGACGCTGATACCGCCGTTCAGATTGGGGCCGACGGCGTTGAGAATGGCGCCCGTTGTGAAGATGAAACCGGCATCGATGCCGATGCCGTCGGCAAGGCCCGCCGCGAAGGTGCCCGTGGCCTGGTCCGCGCCGGTGTAGACTGCGCTCAACGGCGCAACCAGGGCGCCGGGCAGCAACTCCTGGGCAAAGACGGCCGGAGGCAACGCCGGTCCGTTTATGGGGTCAAGATTGGCCGGGGCGATGGCAAAGGCCTGCGCCACAGTCCCGAGAATGAAGGCAAGGGCAAGGAGCCCATTGAGGAACCTTTTCATGCAAACCTCCTTGTGTTTGTCACTTTCAGTCACGCAATTGCACTCATCAAAGTTTTACCATAACCGAAGCACAGCGGGGCCGCTGCCGGAGGAGCGGCCCCGCCGTGATCTTATAAAAAACCGGTTACGCTACCGCACCACCATAGGCGAGCCGATGAGCGAGCCGCCGCCGGACGAAAAGACCGATATCGTCCTCGCCGTGCCGGGCTGCGGGTTCGTCACCACGCCGGGACGGTATCTCCAGGCGCCGACGGCGTCAGCCCTGGTCGTTGCGATGATCGGGCCCGTTGTACCGGTGCCGAGCCTGATCGTGATCGTCGCGCCCGGGATGTTCGTCGTGCCGCTGATGTTGTAACCCGAGCCGGTCCTGAACTCGGCCTTCTGCACGAGTATGACCTCCTGCGCAGGCAGAACGGTCACCGTCACCGTCGCAGGCGTCGTCGCCGCGACTCCGAGGTTGTCCGACACGTTGTAGGTGAAGGTCGCCGTGCCGCTGAAGCCCGCCGCCGGCGTGTACGTGACCTGTCCGGTCGCCGTGTTCGCAAAGAGCGTTCCCGACGGGAAAGGACCGCTTGCGATTATCAGTGTATTCGGATTGAGCGTGCCGTCGACGTCGGTGTCGTTTGCCAGCACATTGATAAGCACCGGCGTCCCCGGAGTGGTCGACGCCGTGTCGTTCACCAGCACCGGCGCGCTGTTGACGGGAGTGACGGTGATGGCCACGGTCGCGTTATTGGACACGAGGCCGTTGGTGTCACTGATGACATACACAAAGCTGTCGGCGCCGCTGAAATTCAGGGCCGGCGTGTAGCTCACCGTCCCGCCGGTGTTGGCGCCAAGAGTACCGTGAAGCGGTTGGGTAACGATGGCCACCGAGGCGAGGTTGAGCGTCGCCGGGAGTGTAGCCGTGTCGTTCGCCGCCACGTCGATGATCACCGACGCGTTCTCCAGCGTGTTCACCGTGTCATTGGCCGCAACCGGCCCGGTACCGGCCGTTGAGACGATGACGCTGGTCTTGACGGTCTCGGTCCCGCCCTTGTCCGATGTGACGGTCACCGAGGCAGGGGGCACGAAGACGTTCGCCGCGCTGACGGTCCACGAGCCTGCAAGCGCGTCGAAGGTCATGAGGCCGATGCCCGCCGCCGTCAGTGCCGGCAGAGGCGCGAGCAGGTCGCTCGACAGGGCGTTCACGGTCAGCGCCCTCGTGGTCACATCGTAGCCGGCAAGGGTGATGAGCACCTCGTCATTGAGGGCAGTCGTTACCACCGTGGGCGGCACGTCAGACAGGTTCGTGACTGTGATGGCAGCCGGCAACGTCGTCCCCGCCGCAAAGGGAATGTAGCCGAAGAACTTGCCCGTCGCCGGGTCGCCCACCATGTTCGTCGCGGTGAGGCCCGTGCCGCTGACCTGCAGGTTGGCGGTACCGATCGATGTGGCGAAGACGGTCACAAAGCCTGCGCCGGTGGCATCCCGTGTGTACGCAGCCCGGTCCACCTTCAGCGGGCTCGGGATCGCACCGGTGAAGACCTTGCCGGCCACGAAAAAGAGATTAGACCTGACACTGTTCAGTCCTGTCCCGCCCAGATTACCCGGGTTGATGCCGGGTCCGTCAATCTGGATGAAATTCGTTCCGAAGGGGCTCCCCGTCACCGTATGCGGCACCCCCGGGTCGCCGATATACTGGTTTCCCGCCGCATCGAAGATCGGGAGACCCGTGTCCCACCTCAGGAAGGGACCGAGGTTGCCGTTCAGCGCTCCGACGAAATCGAGGGGCGCAATGGGGATGTCCTCGGTAAAACCCTGCGGAGCGTGGGGAGGCGCCAGCACCTTGACACCGAAGGGGTGTGTCACCGTATACGTCGCGTTCGGATCGGGAACGTCGAACCTGATCCGAAGCCTCGTGAAGACCATCTGCTGGGTGTTGACCGGCACACCGTTCAGGAAGGTCCCTTCCAGGGCGAACCTGATCTGACGGACGCTGGCAGGGAGCGTTGCAGGATCATGATCCGCGATAAAGAAAAAGAGTTCGCCCGGGAAATTCGCCGGAAAGGAGACGGGCAGGTTGGGGTTAAAGGTCGCATCGGGCAGAAGGATGCAGAGCCCGTTGTTGACCAGACAGGGCTCAAGGGCGAGACCTGCCGTGTCCCGGTAGAAAACCGGGAAACCGTTGGTGGGACTGACCGGTCCCACGTCCGAAAGGATGGCGTGGGCTGCCGCAGCGAGGCCCAGCACAAGAAAAACAGCTGCGAAAGTCAGGGTGATGCGTTTCGCTCTCATAGACTACCTCCACCTCTATCATAGATTGGGTGCGCTGAAACCGCACCCTTCCATCAATTATACCTCAGGGGGCTCCGTATTCAAACAGAGGGGAACGGAAGGAACGTCCGAACAAAAGCTTGTGGTCACCTGAAAAGAAGAAGGGGGGCAGGATTGCCCTGCCCCCCTTTGTCAGGATTTGTACTCGATACGTCCCTACGGGTTCCTGATCGTCCAGGTTATCCCGTTGGGAGAGGTCCAGATCTTGCCGCTCAGCGCGTTGAGAATGGAGATCTCGGAGCCGAGCCTGCCGAGATACATCAGCTCGTCTGCCGTGCCGGCCAGGGTCACCCAACCGGAGTTGCCCGGGGCTGCGACAGGGGTGTTCGCGATCCAGATCTTCCTGGTTGCGGCGTTGATACCGCCGAACTCGTCGCCCAGTCTGGCGGCGTTGAAGTCACCGGCCGTGATCTCGCCCAGCGTGCCCGTCGTGTTCGTCCAGGTCGCCAGGTCGGTGGTGAACCAGATCTTCCCGGCGGCGCTCAGGCCCGCCAGGTCGTCAAGGCCATCGTTGTTGAAGTCGCCGATCGTCATCGAGGCGAGGGTGCCGGGCGCATTGACCCAGATCGCGCCGAGGTCCGTGCTGAACCATATCTTGCCGGCAGCGCTCAGGCCGATGATGTCAGTCGTCCCGACGTTGTCGAAGTTGAAGGACTTGATCTGCGCAAGGCTGCCCGTGGCAGTCTGCGTCAGGTTGACCATGGTCGTGGAGACGAGCACCCGGTTTGCCGTGGAGATACCGGCAATTTCCTCGCCGAGCCTGGCAACGTTGAAGTCGCCGGCCACGATGTCTTTTACGAGCGTGCCGAGCGGCGCCGTCGGCAATGCCGTGGCGGTCAGCATGTCGTTGTAGACGAAGACCGTGCCGGCGGTGGTGACGATGGCGATCTCGTCGCCAAGCCTCGCGTTGTTGAAGTTTCCGGAAATGACCTTCGCCACCGTCGCGCCCACAGGCGGGGTCAGCCTGATCCACGTCGAGAGGGTCGTGCTGAACCACGCCGAGTTGACGTCACCGACCTGGGCGTTGTTGCCGATGGCCGCGATGTCCTGCTGGCCGTCGCCGTCGAAGTCACCCTTCGCAATGGCCGTCGCCACGGCCAGGGTGTCGAAGAGCTTGCCCTGGACCAAGAACTGAGTCGTCGTCAGAGGGGCCAGGGGCGGGCAGGTGACCGTAAACACGTTGTTGCCCGTCGGGCTGCCCGTGACGGTCTGCGGCACGTTGGGGTTGCCTATGTAACCCACAGGAGCAGGCGGAGCGACTGCCGTCAGGAAGATGCTGAGCGCATTGCCCCAGGGATCACCCACGCTGGGGGGGATAGGAGTTGCCATAATGGAGTAGCCCAGAGGGGGCAGCCTGGTTTCACAGGGCAAGGCCGGGATTCCGTCAACGCAGCCGTAATCCGTCGTGAAGTTGAGGGTTCCCGCTGCGTCAGTGGTCAGGATGTCGCCTCCGGCTGAGGAGAAGGGATGCACGATCGTACACGCCGTATTCAGCGGCAGCCCGCTCCCCCTCACACGGATGCGGTTGAAGGCCCACTGGAAACCGTCCACGGCACTGCCGTCGGCAGTCCCGAAAGCCGCCTCAACAGCCAGGACGAGTGATGCTTCAGGCGCAGGCGGCGGTCCTCCGACAGCCGTGTCTGCAGCCCACCAGAAGCCCTCACCGCCGCCAAAACCGATGATCTGCTCGAAGGGTGTGACCGGCGCAACGGCAAGGCAGTTGGGGTCTCCGCCGGGGCAGAGACCGAGCCGCAGGCCAGCCTTGTCCTGAACCCAAATCGGGTAGCCGGTGGCCGCGTCAACGGGGCCGATCGCCCCCAACTCCGCGAATGCGGGTACACTGAAAGCCATAACGACCGCAAGGGCCATCATGAGAGTCGCTATCTTGATCCTCATACTCATTTGCTCCTCCTTTTCTCTGTTCATGTATACAGCGAGTCGATCTGAAACCGATCGTCCTCACATTTCACGTCGCCCTCCGGACGGGATGTCCTGAGGAGACAACGGAACTCCTCACCATGGTACGTCTCTTTCTCTCCCGCATCACCACCTTTCATGAGCAGTCGGTCTGACGGAAAAAAGACCGCTGTCTCACCCCGGCACATGGCCGGGTGCTGAATCTCTGAAGTTTTAATTAGCAAGTCTTCTGCCAGCGATATGTCATTGTCACATATGCTCTTCTCACATAGCTGTGACACTTCTGTCATGCAACAGAGCCGACAATCCTGGCAGGGTCTGACAAAAAAGACAGATCCCCGATGCCACGAACTGCCCATCCCTCCTAATTCGATTATACATCAAAAAAGACTACCTCGCAAAAAGTCCCGTAAAGGGCTTGTCCGTCATTCCCGTGCAGACTGGAATCCAGTCCTTTCAGGCAGTTATTTATTCTCTGGATACCCGCCTTCGCGGGTATGACGACTTTTTACGAGCCCGTCAAAAAATACACTTTCCCAAATGACCGGATTGCCTCATAAAGAAAGGCTACAAGTTAACCTTGCATAGAAAGGCGGGGCGAAGCACTCTGAAAACAGTGTCAGTGTGAGTGTCAGTGTCGGAAAAGATGTCCAATTCTCCTGACATCGGCTTATGCCTCGTCTTCTGTCACGATACAGGTGTCGCCGCAGCAAGGTTTTCGGCGCATACGCCCCGCCTTTCCCGGGCGTGTATTACAACGATAGGGTTAAGATCAGCGCATCAAAAAAGAAAAATGCGAGAGATCATTGGGTCCGGCGGTAGCAAAGCAATTCTGATGCCGGCAATAGCCTTGAAAATCCTCTTTTATTTCAGCCATGGCCCCGGCTTATCCGTACGTTATATCATAACCTACTGTATGCTTTTTTCTACCCACCCGATGCATGGGCAAACACAGACGTGCGGGACCACGCGAGGGTTTGAGCCGGAAAGAGCTATGGGTGAGGAGCGCCGAACATTCTCCATAAAAAAAGAGGCAAGGGATGCGTGACGAATGCACATGCACGCGCACCCTTGCCCCTCCATGTCGAGGCCTCCCCGACGGTCATTCGCCTTACGGAAGCGTGACCTCCGTCCATGTGGTCAGATCGGTGCTGAGCCACACGCGGCCATCATTGCTGATGCCCGCGAGGTCATCCGCTCCGGCGTTGTCGAAGTTGCCCCCGACAACTTTCACCATCACGACTCCTGCCGGCACCGGAATCTCGGTGAGGCTCGACATGTTCGTCGTGAAGAAGACCTGCCCGAGACCGTTCACGCCTGCAAGCTCGACGCTGATGCCGGCGCCGTTGAAGTTACCCGTCGTGAGCTGCGTGAGAGGGCCTGACAGGGTCGTGGAAACCTCCGTCCAGAGCCCGGCGAGACCCAGGTCGGTCCTGAACCAGACCTTCCCGACGGCGCTCAAACCTGCCATGTCGGATGTCCCGTTGCCGTCGAAATCGCCGGTGACCATCTTCGCCAGGGTGCCGGTGATGTTCGTCCAGTTCGTGCCCAGGTCATTGGTGAACCAGATCTTGCCGGCTGCACTGACACCACCGATGTCGCTCACTGCGTCGCCGTTGAAGTCGCCTGTCACGACCTGGGCAAGGGTGCCGCGCACCTGGGTCCAAAGCCCGCCCGGGAGCAGGTTCGTCCTGATCCATATCTTGCCCGCAGCGCTGATGCCGCCGATGTCGGAGAGGCCGTTGCCGTCGAAGTCGCCGCTCACAATCTTGGCGAGCGTGCCCGTCAGCAGGGTCAGTGTTGCGAGGTTCTCGCTCAGAAAGACCTGGCCGGCAGCGTTGATGCCTGCAAACTCATCACCGATGATGCCCGGTTCCAGCACGAAATCGCCCGTCACGATCTGGCTGAGCGGCCCCGGCACGACACTCCACCCGAGGGCCGCGTTTGTTGTGATCACCGCCGCCCCGTTGAAGTCGATGCCGGCGAAATCGTCAATGCCGTCGCCGTTGAAGTCACCCTTTGTCAGATCCGCAAGCCCGCGGTTCGCGATCGTCGCCGGGGCCATGAAGACCGCCGAGTCCCCGCGCTCGTCCACGGCGTCGGCGATGACGATCTTGACGTGATGACTGACGCCGGGGGCGACGGCGGCCGTGGCGGTCAGCGGGATGCTGAAGCCGTCATACTGCGTGAGGAAAGGCGTGAAGGCCGGGAAAAAGAAGGCCGGCTCGTTGTTGTTGAAGAGACCAGGATTGACGAGCGTGTTGACGTTCGCCACCGAAACGAGCCGGTCAAAGGCCGTGGCGCCCGGGACGAGGGCGATGTTCACGCCGTCGATGAAGACCGCCATCAGGTCGTTCTGGGAAAGAAACCCGGCGTTATTGGGGAAGAGGTGCTCGTCGGAGGCAAAAACGAAGTTAAAAATGATCGTGTTGCCGGTCGGTATGAAGTCGAACTCCAGGACTGCGGCGTCGCAGGTCGCCTGGGGAGCCGGACCGAGGGCGAGAAGCGCATTGAGGCCCGCGTCACCGCCCTGGCAAACGCCCGCTCCGAAGTGACCCGTCGTGACGAGGTCGGCGTCGAAGAGCGGCGTTGACACGTTCGGTATGGCTGCGTTGGCGATGTCTCCGCTGCTGAGCATGATGCCCGCATCCACGCCGATCCCGTCTGCGGCGGCGCCGCTGAACAGACCGATTGCTGTCAGTGTTGACGGAAAGGCCGTATTGACGCTCGTCGTCACATTGGCCGTCACCGTGCCCAGCGGCATCAGGGCGTTCACCACGTCCTGCGGGGTCACGGCATTGAGATCCTGCGTGGTGATACCGTAGGCGGCCGTCTGCAGGACAAAGACAAGGACAAAGGCCGACAACAACTTATTCAAACCTCTCATACAACACCTCCTGGAATTGGATTGGAACTGCAGTTCTTTCATGTCAGGGATCGTTGGCGGCCCACACGGCCCGCTGGAAGCACGACGCAGGAAAAGGAAGACCCCCGGGTTATTAACAATACACTATGCAAAAAAGATACCTTGCAGAAGCAGCCCCGCATACAATAAAAACAGGCACTTGCGGGCAAGAGTCCCAGATATGGACTGACAGAAATGGCACAGGACACGTGACAGACGTGGCAGAAGGTTCAGTCATGGCGGGCCGGTGAAACCGCCGGCCCGCCGACTTCACGACGACACTACTTTCCTGCCCCGACGATGAGCATGACCGGCTTGAGCGAGTCCGCCCGGATGTTCTTCGAGCGGGATGTCAGGACGAGGTAGTAGACACCGGGCTGGTCGAGCCTGACCGGCACCTCGTAGACGCCTTCTCCGGTATGGCGGCCGGCGAACATGAAGTTGCTCATGCTCGCCGCATGGAAGGTCTGCACAACCAGGTCGCCCGCGTCCTCGATCGCCTTTCCGTTTGCGATGTTGTAGATCCTCACTTTCAGCCTGAAGATCTCTCCGGCCGCCGCCTGCAGGTCCTTGTTCAGGACCTCCATGTCGGGCTCGCTCTTCCCGGCAAAGGTGGGGTTCGGCGTCGCCGTGAAAGTGAAACAGTGGCTCATCTTGGGCGAGTCGAGGAAGATCGCTACCTCAAAGTCCCCGCTCCCGGGCACGCGGATCGTCGAGGCGTAGACACCGGGCTCGACGGGCCTGAGGTTCCTGTTCACCGTGAGCACCGCCCTCGGCACCTGTCCGCCGTAGCTCCTGAAGCTCCCCATGGCGACGTCCATGCCTTCCATGTAATAGTAAATCTTCTCGTCGGCCGGGTTGACGATGAGGATATGGCCCTCCATGAATGTGGGCAGGATCATGTCGGCCGGCGAGTAATAGCGGGAGTTACCGGGGGGCTTCTCGCCGCCGGGGATGTTGAACGTCCGCAGGACCTCGGCCTTCCCCAGGGTCGTATGGTCGATCATCGTGTACTTCGCGTCCGCCCGGGAGTGGATGAACGCGAAGGTCCGCGAAAAGGTGATCTGGTCCGGTTCAGGCATGACCTCGACAGTATGGGCGACGGTGTTGTTCGAGGCGTCGATGATGGAGACGACGTTCTCCCTGCCGTTCGCGGCAAAACCCCACCGGTCGCCGGGAGCGAACCTCATCACCTGCAGGCCCGGCTTCAACCGGATCACGGCCGTCTCGTCAAAGCCCTTGCCGCCGATTACCCTGATCGTCCCCTCGCCCTCACTCGTCACGTAGGCCGATTTACTTAGAGACGAGTATGTGACGGACGACGGTACCGTGCCCGCCTTGATGTCCGTCACCTTTGCAAGCTTCTGCACGTCGATGACGGACAGTGTGCCGTCCCCGCTGTTGGTGACGAAGGCGAAGAGACTGTCGTCGGAGAATGCTACTGTGTGCCGGCCCGCGCCGGTCTTTATCGTGGCGGCCAGTTCCTGTTTCGACGCGTCGATCACGGCCACCCCCCCCTCATCGGGCGTGTCCGAGTCGAGGGAAACCCATATGTATCGCTTATCGGGCTGCAGCGCGATCTTCTGAGGGTTCTTGCCGACGGCGATGTTCTTCGAGACTTCGAACTTCTCGATGTTCACCACGGCCACAAGTCCTGCGCGGGGCAGCGTGACGAAGAGGTTCCGCTCGTCGGCGCCGTAGGTCCAGTCCTGGGCCGGCGCCCGCAGGTGAACGACGGTGAAGAGCGACGTCTTTCCGGCGAGCGACACGTAGGGATCGATCACGTTGATCGAGGCGTCGTTGTTCATGGCAAGGACGTAATAGCCGTTCAGATCGATCAGGGGCCGGTACGCGACGATGCCTTTGAAATAGGCCCTGATCTTGTCGGCGCACCCGACAGGACCGATGGCCGGATGGTCCTTCTGCGCCGCTTTCCTCGCATCCACCCATGAGCCGGGGTACAGGGACTGGATGGGGTTACCCGTCGTGCTGTCAGTGATCCTGAAACGGAGCTCCGTGAGCTCGCCCTCGACGATCTCTGCGCCGTAGAGCGGTTTCACCGTCAGCTCGATATTGATGCCCTTGTCGCTGAACTCCTGACGATGGAGCTTCGGCTCCGCCTGTTTCATCGCCTCGGGTGTGAGTTCTTTTGTGCCGATCACGAGCGGCGCCTGCGGGGCGCCGGCCTGACCGAAGGCGGGCATGAAAGACCCCGTGAAAAGGACCATCGCCGCGACCATCGATACCGCTACGGCGAGGCATCCCTTCCGGGCGGTCTTCGTGTAAGACCGGTCGGATGTTTTTCTGATATCCCTTTTGAATAACATTATTGGCTCCTCGTGTCTCAATTATTTCAGACGTCCTTATCTCTCCCGAGAGAGGGTTCCCGACGCTGTTTTTTCAAATTATAGTATACCGCCCCAGCCGGTGAAAAAGAACCCCTGACGTGCAAAAGAGAGGGGGGTGCAGCCGAGGCCGCACCCCCCTTCGTTTCACGCTGTGCTTACGAGGCTACGGGAGCACCCTGAAGACTCCCCACATGCCGGTGAACCGGGCCGAGGGGTCCTGAGCGCCGTAGTAGTAGTCGCCGGGGATGCCGAAGGCGCCGCCGGCGCCGTGCTCGAGGATGAAGTCGAAGAAGTTGGCCCCACCGAAGCCGTCCTGGCTGCCCACCTTCTGCGAGAACGGGTTGTCGCCGATCCTCACGGAGGCGAGGAAGTCGGTCTTGCCGTCTCCGTCAAAGTCGAACTCCTGCCCTATGTAAGGTGTGCGCTGCCAGAGATGGCCGTGCACCTTCGGCGTGTGGGCCCGCCTCGATCCTCCGCCGGGCTCCACGAAGTGGAACCGCACGGGATCGCCCGCCTCGGCCGTCATGATCGGCGTCTGAGCCTCGCCGCCTACCTGACTGTTGCTGTAGACCCTCGCAGTGTTGACGATGCCAGCCTGCGCCTCCAGCGGCAGGTGCGGCGGGAATGCCGCGAGCCTGAACCACTCGGGCTCGGTCCGGTAATTGATCGCGGAGTGGCCCGAATCCTCGTCGTCAGCCGCAGCTCCGCCGCCTTCGGCCTTGAAGTTCTGGACGGCCCGGATCCGCTGCGATGCGGGGACGCCGGCGTCCACATTGGCGTAATGCAGGTTCACACCCCTCTGCGTGACGGCGACGAAATCACGGAACTCACCGTTACCGTTCTCGCACTCCGCCTGGGCGCGGGTGTTGGAGTCGTTTTCACACTGCGTTCCCTGAGGCAGGATCACGAGAGCGCCCACGAGCCCCTTGTTCACCTGCTTGAGCTTGTCCGCAGGGAGCAGGCCGACTGCGCCGAACTCGATCGGCACAGGCACCAGGTCGACTAGCCTCTGGCCCAGGTTGTTCAGGCCGAGGGGCCTCACGCCGATGTGTCCGGCGTACCACTGATAGTTGACCACGCCGCCGGGCGCCGCAGTCTGGATCCTGTTGTTTCCGACGTTCGTGCCGTCGCCGGCATTCACGTCGTACGCCAGCAGTTGCGTGTGCAACCCGGCGTGGCTCGAAGGTATTACGTCATTGGCGTTGAAAGTGAAGAGCTCAAGGATACCCTGGGGATTCCTCTGGGCGAACCTGTTTATCACTCCGGGATACATGGTCCAGCCGTCGAGATCGAAGTTCTGGGCAGGCATCCTGTTCCTCAGCGTC
This sequence comes from uncultured Nitrospiraceae bacterium, assembly GCA_963705105.1. Lineage (GTDB taxonomy): Bacteria > Nitrospirota > Thermodesulfovibrionia > Thermodesulfovibrionales > Dissulfurispiraceae > CAVPIW01. The sequence goes on from CAVPIW010000009.1 coordinate 304,620, forward strand.
ACCTCGATGCAGTCTCCGGCGTTCGCCCTCAGCACAAGGGGCTCCACCGGCGCGCCGGACCTGAGCGTCCCGTCAGCCAGGAGGTCCGCCGTCGGCACATACATCAGCGCCGCCGGATCATGGAGCGGGCCCTGGCCGCCGAGCAGCCTTTCTCCGCCCTCACCCACGATGTCGGGGATCCGCGTCGGCCTGGAGTTGTAGACGAGCGACGTAATCGTCGTCCCGTCCGTCAGCCGCACCTGGTGGGCCGGGTTGTTCCTCAGGGCCGTCCGGGCCGGCACCGCCGTGATGTCGAATGTCTTCCTCGGCGCGCCGACCGGGCAGATGCCCCTGAAGGCCCTTTGGTTGTTGATGACCACCGGGTCGGGCCCGACCTGGTTGTTCGGCAACTGCACAAGGTTGTTCTGCCGCACGTTGTAGGCCCTCATCAGGCCCCAGGTGCCGGTCCAGTTCCCCGCGTTCGTGGTGTCCGAGGCGTAGTAGTAGTCCACGGTTTCCAGCTGGCCCGGGAGCTGAATCATGACGGGCGTGTTGAACTGGAACTGCTCGGAGATGCCCATGGACTGGGCGTTCCTGAAGCCCGACGCCGGGTCGGCATAGTTCATCAGCCACTTCACGCCGTGGATCGAGAAGACGTGAGACTCCTCGTGGGCGCCCACCTGGGCTCTCACCCTCACCTGGTCACCCTCGTAAGTCCTCATCATCGGCGTCGCCGGGTCGAAGTTGCCCACGCCCTGGCTGAGCCGCGCCCTTTGCGCGTCGATGATCTCAGGCGAAAAGAACTGGGCGTATCTGCCGGCACCGGTGAGGAGTTCGTTGCCCACGTTTTGGACGAATCCCCTCGGGTCGGCGAAGTTGAAGGCCAGGTCTCCCAGGCCTGCGTGATTCGGCAGAATACCGCCGAGGTTGGTGATACCGCTACCCGGAGGGTTGAGCGTCGTCGGGTCATGGATCACCGGGTTGAACTGCCTGACATAGGACCGGATCGGAGCGTTCAGCTCGGGGTTCACCCGGGGAATGGAGGCAAAGGCATAGGCGAGGTCTCCCGCCTGTCCCAGAGCCTGGGCCCCGCGCCTGCCGTCGAAGGGGCTGATGCGGTTCCGGTCGAAGACCCTCAGGCCGACCGGCTCGTTCCGGTAGTTGACGACGAAGGTGCCTTCATCGGATGCCGTGATCGCCTCGGGGCAGGGCCTCGGGATGATCACGCCGGGAGGCGCCGGGCAGATACCCGGGATGGTGATGATCGGGTGCATCGGCACGGCGTCGACCCTGTGCGATACGTTGATCGCCTGCAGGAAGCTGTCACTGTCGACCCTGCCGTCCCAGTCGCGCTCGTAGGCATGCTGGAAGTCGCTGAACTCGAAGTAGAACTCGCGGAAGCTGTCCCTCGGGTCCGGCGGAAGGATAACCGCCTGCCACGACGTGGGGCCGCCGTCCTGACGGTTGCCGAGGGTCACGCCCGTTTCGTTGTGTCTCCACACCGAACCGGCCGGCTCTGCGAGCACCGTTGCGTAAAGCCCGATCTGCTGAAATGTCGACGGACCGAAATGGTCGTGGGTAAAGGAGTTGTTAAAGCCCCGGTCGTTGCCCTGGAGGTCCAGGACGGGGTCCGCCATCCAGCGCTGGATCGTCGTCCTCGCGCCGAGGGTGCTCATCGGCACCCTGCCCTCGAGCTCGGGGTGCGCCTGCGGTGTCAGCTGAGCGTGCTGGTTGTTGAGGTCGAGCAGTCCTCCGCCCGCGTTGATCGCACGGATGCGCTCCAGCACCTCGCCGGGGCTGAAGGTGCCGTCCTCATAGTTCCAGCCGTTGGCCGCGCCGTCGGCGGAGGACACATCAAATTTCGGCATGTGCACGTGCTGGCCGATGATATCGGTGGGGAACCTGATCTGGTAGTCGTCCAGCTCGTTCTGATGGTGCGCGAGATTCGTATGCCAGATCTCGGCGCAGTCCAGGGTGTTCATGCGGAAGACCATGGGCTCGGCAGGTCTCCTGCCTGCGTAGGTGTCGGCGATGTCGTCCCACAGGGTGATGATGCGCTGCTGCGGGTAGTGCCAGCCCACCTTGTTGAAGACGAGGTCGATCATGATGTTGGCGACCTTATAGACCCTCGGGTTCTGGTCTCCGAAGGTGACCGGCACGGGGTTGCCCCTGCCGTCTTTGACCTGGAAGACAGGCTCTCCGTTCTGGTTGTTCCACAGCGGAGTGCTTCCGGCTCTAACCGCATTGCCGGCGTTGTCCACGCAGGGGTCGGCAAAAGGCGCGCCGCGCACGGGCGGGCGGCCGTTGGTGATGAACGGCGCCGTCGTTCCCTCGGGGGTGAGGGTGTTGCGCGACCGGACGGCATGGAAGTCCATGGCCGCAATCTCGTCGGCCGTGCCGCCCTCAGGGAACTGCTCGGCCTCGACACTCTCAAGCTCTGCGGTCAGGTCAAGACGGGTCACCACGAAGGCCCTCTCTCCGCCGGTAATGACGTGCCTCGGCAGTCCGCCGTCATGCAGGATGTCCAGCGGAGGCGTCGGCGGCCTGTGGCCCGCGTACCCGGCTACCCAGAAGGGGAAGCCGGGGTTGTTCTGGACGTTGCCCGCTATGGGTTGACCCGGTACAACCGTGAGGACCTTGCGGGGGTCGTCGGGGTCGACAGTCGCCAGTATGGGCATCGGTGCCATCGCGTACAGCGGCATCGGCACAACAGCCGGTATGGGCGTGCCGGTGCAGAGACCGTCGAACCTCGCCCCCGTGCCGGTGACACAGGCGCCGTTGACGGCGTTCGGCTTCACTTCACCGTCGGGATAAGCCCTCGATCCTATGAGCGGTTTTGAGAACCTGAGTGTCCAGGGATCACGGTTGATCTCGTCCTGAAACACGATGTTGAAGCGCTTCAGCCTTGCCATGTTCGTCTGGCAGAAGGCGGGGTCGGCCGGGTTGGCGATGGCCGGGTTGCAGGGGACAAGCCTGGCGCCCTGGACCACTGTTCCTTCTTCAAACACATCGTGGACGCGCCACAACGCCCACATGCCCATGGCGAAGTGGGGATAGAAGTGGCAGTGATAGATGGCGTCGCCCGGGGTCTTGTGCCGGTTGCCGCCTCCCCCGTTCACCGTGTCCATGGTGTAGCCGGAGCCCGGAGAGACCTGCTGCATGTCCTGGTAGTTGGCCTTGTCGCTCTGGGGATTGAAGACCCACTGGTGGGCATGGAGGTGGAAGATGTGGTGCTCGAAAGGCCCCGCATGGACGTTGCGGAACTTCACGTGATCGTTCAGATACGAGTGATGCACGTTCGCCGGGTCGTCCGGGAAGAGACTCAGCTCGGCGATGGGACCGGCGCCGACGGGCACACCCGTCAGGAAGGGCGCAAACACGGCCGGCGTGTCAGTGACGCCTGCGGGGTCGCCGATCGCCCAGGAGGTGAGGAAGAACTCCTCGGCCTTGCACTCGGGGCAGTCCCACATGGGCCCCAGGCCCAGGCGGTTGGCGATGATCTCCGATCCGATGCCGCCTGAGGCGTAGTTGATGACGAAGGCATCACGGACGATCTTGAAGGTGTGCACCAGCACCGGGTCCTTGTAGAACTGGGCGAAGGGCTGCACCGCCACCTGCTCGTCGTTCCAGATCGAGGCGAACTCGCGGAACGGCAGGTGCTGCTGCGGGTTCACAGGTGTTGACCGGTAGTGGTTGCCCGGGGCGAAGGGGCCGCGGTTCGGACCTGTAATGATCGCGTGGAGGTCCGTATGCACGATCTCACCGGCATAGCCGGCCTTCGGCCTCATCATCTTAAGGACCGGCAGGCCCGCCTTGCCCTCCTGATTGAAGGGCGTGATCGCCGGGTAAACAGCGTCGTAGTTGACCTTCGGCTGTCCGCCATCGATCTCGGGCCATCTCTCCATCACGAACGGCGCAGCGCCGTTCGCATCGGAGGCGAGCAGCATCTCTTCATGCGTCACCTGGCTGCGGTACCACTCGGCCCCTCTGGGCTCGACGACAACGGCGCCGAAAAGACCGAAGCCCATGGTGCCGCCGCCGCCCTCGGCGCCGACGGTGGAGCCGACACTGTAGAGGTGGTAGACGTTCTCATACTCCCCGTAAAGGGTGTAGATCCTTGTCTGGCCGATGGCGGTCAGGCTGCTCCTGTTCCTGCCCACGAAGGACCCGTCGTCGCTGATGTTGTTGACGAGCTGCATGCCGTTGACATGGATCGACGCCTCCCGGGTGATGGGCTGGTCGTCGAACTGGATGTTCTTCGGCGCAAAGGCCACCGCGGCCGGTGCAGGGTTCTGCGGAAGCACCGGCAGGTCCGGCACGGCGTGGCGGAATCCGCCCTCGTTGAAATCAGTGTTCAGGTTAAAGATGAAATCCGGCTGTTTCAGCCAGTTTGTGAAGCTGATCTCGAGGCAGTCCCCCACGTTCATCCTGAGGATGATGGGCCGCGGCCTCTTGTCGGGACGAAGCGCCACGTTGCCGGCGGAACAGTTCGCGCCCGGAAGCGTGCAGGGAACAAGGGTACTCTTGTTCACCACGTCACGCTTCAGGGCGTACATCATTCCGTTGGCGTTGACAGCGCCGAGCCTGTTCAGGAAATAGGGCTGATCCAGAGCGACAACGTCAGCGAAAACCTTCCGCTCACATTGTGCCGCCACTGTGCTGTCCGGCATTGTCAAGCCGATCAGGAGCCCTAAGACCAGCAGGATCACGGTCACTGCCGACCATCTTGTGATCTGGTCTTTCATAATGTTCTCTCCTTTCTCTGAGTGATTTTTTGTATGGATATTCATTCGCCCTCAAATAGGAGCAAAATGAATGCCATCGTTTAACGCCTGCGGCTGAAGGGAGAATCCCCCCGTCGAGCAGCGGTGGGCTTTCTTCAAAAAGTCTCGCTGATAGAAGGAGATCGGCTGAAAACGGCCCTTTCATTCGAGAAAGCCGACGGCCCCGCACAGGGACACGGAGACGACTTTTCCCGCCCCGGCGGGAGCATCCTTTCTTTCGTCGACCTGTCTGTCAGGCGCAATTGTCCTGCGTGTCTGCCATTCCTGTCATATCCCTGTCATACCCCGGCGCGGCAGGGGGACATTATTCATATCGTTGAGAGGGGAAAAGTCTGAAGAGACGGAAAGGGCCTGCCTGTCGGGAACTGAAAAAAAAGAGGGGCAGGATTGCCCTGCCCCCGATTGTGAGTCCTATGTTCGGGATGTCCTTAAGGGTTCGCGATTGTCCAGGTTATGCCGTTGGGAGAGGTCCAGATCTTGCCGCTCTGTGCATTGAGAATGGAGAGCTCGGATCCGGCCCTGCCCAGATACATCAGCTCGTCTGCCGTGCCGGCCAGGGTCACCCAACCGGAGTCGCCCGGGGCTGCGACAGGGGTGTTCGCGATCCAGATCTTCCTCGTGGCTGCATTGATACCGCCGAACTCGTCGCCCAGTCTGGCGGCGTTGAAGTCGCCGGTGGCCATCTTCCCCAGGGTGCCGGTCGTAGTGATCCAGTTGAGGGGGTTCGTATCCAGAACAGTATTGAACCAGATCTTCCCTGCGGCACTCAGCCCTGCCACATCATCAAGCCCGTCACCATTGTAATCTCCCGTCGTGATCTGGGCGAGGGTGCCGGGAATGTTGATCCAGGTGAGGCCGAGATCCGAGGTGATCCATATTTTGCCCGTTGTGCTCAGGCCCACAATATCCGTGGGAAGCCCGTCGAAGTTCAACGCAGCGATCTTCGCGAGCCGGCCCGCCGGAGTCGCAGCAAGAGAGGTCATGCCTGCCGCGGTCAGAACCCTGTTGTCCGTCGCTATGCCCGCTATCTCGTCGCCCGCCCTGAGGAGATTGAAATTGCCGGCAACGATGTCTGCCACGATAGTGCCGAGCGGCGCCGTCGGGAGTGCCGTGGCGGTCAGCATGTCGTTGTAGACGAAGACCGTGCCGGCGGTGGTGACGATGGCGATCTCGTCGCCAAGCCTCGCGTTGTTGAAGTCTCCGGAAATGACCTTCGCCACGGTCGCGCCCGCAGGCGGGGTCAGCCTGATCCACGTCGAGAGGGTCGTGCTGAACCACGCCGAGTTGACGTCACCGACCTGGGCGTTGTTGCCGATGGCCGCGATGTCCTGCTGGCCGTCGCCGTCGAAGTCACCCTTCGCAATGGCCGTCGCGACGGCCAGGGTGTCGAAGAGCTTGCCCTGGACCAAGAACTGAGTCGTCGTCAGAGGGGCCAGGGGCGGGCAGGTGACCGTAAACACGTTGTTGCCCGTCGGGCTGCCCGTGACGGTCTGCGGCACGTTGGGGTTGCCTATGTAACCCACAGGAGCAGGCGGAGCGACTGCCGTCAGAAAAATGCTGATGGCATTGCCCCAGGGGTCGGAAGGCGGGGTGGGGGCTATAGGTGTAGCCATAATGGAGTAGCCCAGAGGGGGCAGCCTTGTTTCGCACGGCAAGGCCGGTATGCCGTCAACGCAGCCGAAGTCGGTGGTGAAGTTGAGTTCACCGGGTCTCTGGTCGAGGGGTCCACCGGTAACAAGCGGGTCGCCGCCCGGGGCACTGAAGGGGTGAATAACCGTGCAGGTTACACCTATCGGGAGTCCGCTCCCCCTCACACGGATGCGGTTGAAGGCCCACTGGAAGCCGTCAACGGCACTGCCGTCCACGGTCCCGAAAGCCGCCTCGACAGCCAGGACGAGTGATGCTTCAGGCGCAGGCGGCGGTCCTCCGACAGCCGTGTCTGCAGCCCACCAGAAGCCCTCACCGCCGCCAAAACCGATGATCTGCTCGAAGGGTGTGACCGGCGCAACGGCAAGGCAGTTGGGGTCTCCGCCGGGGCAGAGACCGAGCCGCAGTCCGTTCTGATCCTGGACCCAAATCGGGTAGCCGGTGGCCGCGTCGACGGGTCCGACCGCCCCCAACTCCGCGAATGCGGGTACACTGAAAGCCATAACGACCGCAAGAGTCATCAAAAGTGTTCCTATCCTGGTCTTGATACTCATCTTGTTCCTCCTTTACTTTCTTATTACAGAACGAGCCGACCTGACATCGATCATCCTCACTGTTTCACTTTCACCCCCCGGAAGGGGCAGCCGGGGGAACTCATCCCCTTTTCACGACTTTCGACCTGACATCCTCACCACCTTTCATGAGCACACGGTCTGAAGCACGGTCCGGTGTCTTCTCTCAGCACCTGATGGAGTGCCGCATCTTTGCCGGAAGTCCTGACAAGGCATGACAGAAAAGACAGACCGCCGATGACCTCATTCTTCAAACGGCTGTATCCTGCGATTTGCTGTGGCGACGGGCGGGGGTTTCACCCTGTGGGGCGCACCATCCGCCCGTCACCGTCGCGCTCGCCTACTGCACCCTGAACAGGCCCCAGCTTCCCTCGTATCCGTGCACCGGGCTCTGCATGCGGTACAGATAGTCTCCCGCAACCCCGAAGGGCCCGCCCGCCGGCACCACCGGGATGAAGTTCCAGTGCGACGCCGGACCGTAGCCTTCCTGGGAACCAACCACCTGCGACTGCGGGTTGAGGCCGATCACCGCCGACTCTGCTCCTCCGAACGGAGTCTGGTGCGGTATCCGCTGCCACGGATGACCATGGATCACCGGAACTGCAGACCTTTGGTTTCCGGTGGGTTCCACGAAGTAGAACCTGAAGTTCTGGCCCCTCGTCGCCCTGAAGATCGGCGTTTGCGGCTCTGCGTTCACCTGACGGTTGCTGTAAAGGGCTCCCGTCGGGAAAGACTGCTGACCGTTCGGACCATTAACCGGTGTGGAAGGGGCCATTCTCAGCCTGAACCAGTAAGGCTCGGACCGGTAGTTGACCGCCTTTATCCCGCTGTCCTCGGCGTCCTCAGGATAGCCGATTATGGGGTCGACAGGCTCCATGCCGGGGACGGACCTGAACTGGAAACGCGGATCAGGATCGGGATTGGCGAACTTCATGTTCACCGCCGACTGCGTGACCGCCACGAATTCGCGGTAGCTCTGACCGCCCGCAACAGCACAGTTCGCCTGCGCCCTCGTGCCTGCATCGGGTATGCATCTCGATCCCCTCGGCTCGATCATGAGTGCGCCGATAAGACCCTTCGACGCCTGCTCCAGCTTGTCTGCGGGGCTGAGACCCACGACGCCGAACTCGATCGGCCGCGGGATCAGGCTGACCAGAGGCGCACCTTCTGACGTCGTCCCGAGACGCTCCACCTGGAAATCGCCGGCGTACCAGCGGTATTTCACCGTCCCGCCGGGAGGCGCAGTCTGGACAGGGTTGCTGCCCACGTTCGTGCCGTCCTGGGTAAAGGTGTCAGCGGCCACCAATTGAGCATGGAGACCGACATGGCTGGACGGCACGATGTCGTTGGAGTTGAATGACGTCTTCCGCGCAGGCGCCGTGACCGGACAGCCTCCATTGGGACAGAGGTCGATGACCGGATCATAAGTCAGCGCAAGGCTGAAGAGATCGGGCACCACGTTCGGCAGCCTGTTCCTCAGAGTTACATCTATGCAGTCCCCTGCGTTCGCCCTCAGGATCAGGGGCTCAGGCCTGAGCGTCCCGTTGCGGAGGGCCGGCAGGTCCGTTGTCTGCACATAGAGGATCGCCGTCGGGTCGTGAAGCGGTCCCTGGCCCCCGGGGATAACCTGAGCGGGCTCGCCAGGCGCAGCAGGAATGATATTGTCCGGCACAACCGTCGTGCGGGCGTTGTAAATGAGCGTCGAGACGCCGTTGACCCTCGTGGGCAAGGGGATATCGGCGGCCCGGATTGCCGTGACATCGTATCTCCTCACCGGTGCGTTCTCAGGACAGACGCCGTCCTCGAATTCGTCGAAGTCCTCCTTGTTCACCACCTCGATGGGCCTGTTGCCCGCGATGCTGCCGGGCAGGGGGGCAAGGTTCGTCCTCAACTGGTTGTATGCCCTCATCAGGCCCCAGGTCCCAGTCCAAAGACCGGTACTCGACATGTTCGTGGAGTAAAGGAAATCGACCTGGCGCTGGGCCCCCTCGGAAACGAGATCCCCCAGCACCGGGAAGTCGAACTGGAACTGCTCGGAAATGCCCATGGACTGGAAGTTCCGCCAGCCCGAGTTCGGATCGGCGTAATTCATGAGCCACTTGGCGCCGTGCAACGAGAAGTGGTGAGATTCCTCGGTGGCGCCTACCTGATACCTGATCTTGACCTTGTCGCCTTCGTAGACCCTCATCATGGGTGTTCCGGGGTCGAGGGGACCCACGTCCGCGGAGATCTGCGGGCAGGGAAGCTCAGGCCCTATGCCTGCCGGTGTCGGGTTCGGCAAAGGAGACAGCAGGCCGGCTACCACGAAGGGATCAAGACCGCCTGTACCTTCGCCGGGTTTGGCGATGCAGCTCGGGCACTGGATCGTTCTCCTCACGCAGGAGGGTATCTGAATGTTGAGTTCGGGGTCAGCCCTCTGGATCGAGGCGAAGGCGAAGCCGAGATCACCGGGACGTCCCGCGGCCTGTGTCAGTCTTACGGGGTCGAAGATGCGGGCGCCGACAGGCTCGCTCCGATAATTCACGACAAAGGTACCGAGGTCTGCGCCGCCGATACCCATCGGACAGGGCCTTGGCACGCCGCCCGGGCAGATATTCTCAAAGGCATAGCTGTGTACGAGATCTGCAGCTCTCGGGGTGGGGTGCACCGCATCGAGGAAGCTGACCGTACTGACACTGCCTCCCCAGCTCCTCTTGTAGGACTGCTGGAAGTCGCTGCTCTCGAAGTAGAACTCACGGAACGGGTCCTTGTTGAAGTGGCCCGAGTTGGCCGGCGGGATGATCTGGGCCTGCCATGACGTCGGGCCGCCGTCGTTGGTGAGCACGTCCACGGGCCCCACGCGGGTTGCGAGGGGCGCGCCGGTCTCGTTGTGTCTCCACTGCGAGCGGGCCGGCTCTACGAGGATGGTCGCGTAGAGACCGAGCTGCTGGAAGGTGGAAGGACCGAGATGGTCATGAGTGAAAACGTTGCCGACACCCCGGTCGATGCCCTGGCTGTCGAACACTGGGTCGGCAAACCAGCGCTGGACCGTCGTCCTGGCGCCGCAGGTCTTGCCGGAGCAGCCCGCAACGCCGACCGTCTGGAAGGGCAGGTCCTGGTTCTCGAAGAACGGGTGCGTCTCCGCCGTAAGAGTCTGGCGGATGGGCGTTCCGTCAGGATTGTGCCCGACGATGAGGCCTTTGGCGCGATTGATCGCGATGATGCGCTCAGCCACCTCGCCGGGGCTCATCGTGCCGTCCTCATAGTTCCAGAGGTTCGCAGCGCCGTCAGCGGAGGACATGTCGAACTTCTCCATATGTGTGTGCTGGGCGATGATGTCGGTGGGTGTCCTTACCTGGAAGTCGTCGAGTTCGAAGAAGTTCGGCACGAGGTTGCTGTGCCACGCCTGTGCGCAGTCCAGCGTGTTGAGCCGGAACACCATCGGCTCCGCCGGTTTCTTGCCCGAGTACAGGTCAGCCACGTCGCCCCAGAGGGCGACGATCCTCTGCTGCGGCATGTGCCAGCCTTTCTTGTTCAGGACGACGTCGATCTGCATGGCCGTGATCTTATAGGGCCTCGGCTGGTCGCCGCCAAACTCAGCCGTCACAGGCAGCGTGAAGCCGGTGCATGCAGGGTTCGGGTTGTCGTCCCTCGCTATGGAGCATTCAGGACTATTCCAGATCGGTGTCGAGCCCGTATTGACGGGGTTGCCCATGTTGTCCACGCAAGGGTCGGCATGAGGGGAGCCGGGTTGCGGCGGCAGGCCGTTGGTTATGAATCCGCCCCTGAAAGGCTTGCCGAGCGCATTAAGGGCCGCTGTGTCACAGACAGCGGCGAAACCGTCAGGGTAAAAGGTGTCGTGGCACCTGTTCTCGTGGAATGCGAAAGAAGCCAGCTCAGACGCGGAACCCGTCTCAGGGACGAGCTCAGCCTCGACGTGTTCGAGCTCCTTGTTGATATCGAATCTCGTGAGGGCCGAGATCGCCGTGCCGCCGGTGATTACGTGTCTCGGCAGCCCGCCGTCGTGGACAAGGTCAAGGGGCGGCGAGGGCGGCCGGTGTCCGGCGACGCCGGCGATGTAAAACGGAAAGCCGGGGTTCTTCTCCGGGTTGCCGATCACAGGAACTGTCGTGTCAACGATAACCCTCCTCGGGTCGACAGGATCGACGAAAGACGGCTGCGGCATCGGCGCCATCGGGAACATCGGGATCGGGACGACGCCGGGCACGGGTGTGCCGGTGCAGAGACCGTCGAAGTTGGGGTCCTCAAGACAGGTCCCCTGACCCGGGACAGCTGCCACCCTGACCTCGCCATCCGGATAGGCCCGCGAGCCCCTCGCCGGAGGAGCATCGCGCAGCGCCCAGGGCAAACGAACACCCTGTGCGTTCTTCCTCGGGTTCAGAACGGTGCCCTCGGCGAAGACGTCGAGCATCCTCAGCGATGACCACATGCCCTGAGCGAAGTGAGGATAGAAGTGGCAGTGGTAGATCGCGTCGCCGGGGCTGGCGTTGCGGTTGCCGACGCCCTCATTCACGATGTCAAAAGTGTAGGCGCTGCCAGGCCCGATCTGCTGCATATCCATGTAGTTGGCCTTGTCGCTTTTGGGCGAGAAGACCCACTGGTTCCCATGCAGATGGAAGATGTGGTGCTCGAAGGGACCTGCATGGATATTTCTGAACTTGAAGTGGTCACGGATGTAGGCGTGGTGCACCGTGGAAGGATCATCGGGGAATATGGCAGCCGTCGCCTTCGGCCCGGGGGTGAGATCGCAGGCGATCGGTGACGCTCCCTCACGGGCGCCTGTCTCGGGCGTGATGGCAGGGCTCACCGCGACGCCGCCCACCAGCGGCCGGTTGTTCTGCACGCAGCCGTTGGCAGGCAGATCCACCCACATGCCGGGATCGCCCACCGCCCAGGAGGTGAGGAAGAACTCCTCAGCCTTGCACTCGGGGCAGTCCCACATGGGACCGACGCCGAGCCTGTTGGCGATGATCTCGGGACCGATGGCGCCACTGGCGTAGTTGATCACGAAGCCGTCCTTCGTAATCGCAAGGGTGTGCTTCAGTACCGGGTTCGTAAAGAAAAACGGGAAGGACTGGACGTTAAAGTGCTCATCACCAAACACCGAGGCGCTGTCCCTGAAAGGAAGGTCCTGTCTCGGGTTCGTCGCTGTCGACGGGTAGGTTGAGCCTGCGACGAACTTCCCCTTGTTCGGGCCTGTGATGACCGCATTGACATCACTGTGCACAAGTTCGACAGTAGTGCCCTGCTTCACGCAGACACCGGCCGATGCCGCAGCCGGCGTGCAGAGCATGCTCAGCACCGGCAGGTTGGCCTTGTTCTCGCTGATGAAGGGCTGCTGGTTGGGATAGCTGGCGTCGTAGTTGATGATCGGGTGTCCGTCCGGGGCGGTGCCGGAAGTCGCCAGGGTCATGTCCTCATTCGTCACGTGGCTCCGGTAGTACTCAGCCGCAGCCCCCGCATTCCCGGGGATGCCCGGCTCGACGATCACCACGCCGTACAGGCCGAAGGTGAGAGTACCGCCTGCGCCTTCGGCGCCCGTCGTGGCGCCCATGTTCGTGATCATATACACGTTTTCGTCAATCGCGTAATAGGTGTATGTCCTTCTTCCGCCCGGCGCGACGAGGCTCGAACCGTTCTGCCCGACAAAGGAGCCGTCGCTCGAGATGCCTCCGACAAGCGGCAGGCCCGTGACGTGGGCCGATGCCTCCCGCGTGACCGGCTGCTCGTTCGGGTCGATCGGCGCAGCCCTCAGAAGGTTCCTGAAGTTGATCTGGAGACAGTCGCCCTTGCTCACGCGGAGCGAGATGGGACGGGGCCTCTTGTCGGGCCGCAGCACCACCTGTCCGGGCTGGCAATTCACCCCGGACTTATTGCAGGGCTGTCCGATGAACTCGCCCTGGGCATTGAACGCGTTCGTATACACATCACGTTCGAGCGCGTAGATCATGCCCAAATTGTTGAGAGACCCGAGCCTGTTCAGGAAAAAGTTCTGATCCAGGGCTACTACGTTGGCAATGACCGTTCGGGTGCAGGTCTGGGCATTTGCTCCGTCCGGCACTGCCAGACCGGCCAGAAGCCCTAAGACCAGCAGGACCGTGGTCACCGTCGACCATCTTGTGATTTGGTCTTTCATGACAATCCTCCTCTCTTCATCTGACTTTTAGTATGGATATTCATTCACCGACATTTCATAAGGCAAACCAAATGCCATTGCCCGACCCACGGAAACACCTCTTGTCACTCGCCGGAGGATTGTCTTGAAAATGACTTTCGATTAAAGAAAGATATCAACGACTTTGCGGGAGAGAACTGACACGCTTGAGGAAGCCGGAGAGAGGCATTATCAGTCTTCAGAGAGGGAGAGGTTTATCCTGCCTGTCACGCGCCACTGTCCTGATTGTCTGCCATTCTGTCATGCCCCTCTCATATCCCGGCGCGGCAGGGAGACAACAGTGTGAGTGTCAGTGTAAGTGGTGGAAGACTGCGTCAGTACCCTTCCAGAATGAAGTCCGAAAAGACGATCTGGTATGTTGCGATGAGGGCATAGGCGGAGAAGAGGAGCACCGCCGTCAGCGCCAGCTTCCTCTGGATCTGCGGCAGCGCCTGAGAAAGGCTCCCGATCTTCCTGAAGGGCATGATCATCCCGACTCCCATGCCGGACACCCCTCCTCCGAGCAGGGTGACATAGAGAAAATACCCCACATACCCGTACTCCTTCTGGAGGATGCAGAAGGGGCAATGGTGCGTCGGCAGCTCGTAGAAATAGAGACAGATGAAGGAGATGAGGGCCGCGATGGAGATGAAAAACGTGGCCGTGCTCAGAAGAGAAAAAAAGTAGACCCCCCTTCCCCGGAGATAGAAAACGGCCCCTGTCAGGACCGTCAGGGCCATCGTCGTGTAGAAGGCGACCTTCATGGGTATCCTCGGCAGGGACGCAATGGACGACGATATCCCCTCACGATCCGTCGTGAAGAGGGCGCCGCAGCAGGATGTGATGACATCCGGCTTGAGACTGAGGAAGTAGGCCGCCTGGAGCGCTGCCTCGGCGAGGACGAGAGGTGTGATCGCGATGAGAAGGATGTATTTTTTTCTGATGAGAGGGTAATCGAAGGCCCGGTTGTCGGTATGGTTGAGGATGAGCCAGAGTCCGGCAAGGAGGAAATTGACGCCTTTTATGATGATCGTCGGGTACCCGAACTCGTTCACGTTCAGGGTGCCGGCGGCGCACATGGCGCCGACGAAGAGGCTGTGGATGGTGTCGGCGGTGAAGATGAAGAGGAAGAGCGAGAGGAGCTGAAACCCGAAGGCGTAGCTCATGACCGTCGAAATGAGGTAGGTCCTGCGCTCGAGGCCGAGCTGCAGCTCGCTGCCGCTCCTGATGTCCCAATGCCGGAGAATGCGGATGCCGTAGTAGGAAGAATAGAGGAGCATGAGGCCGGTGAGGAGAGAGCCCAGGAGAAGGGCGATGATGGCGGGATGAAAAATCACGGTGTCACCCCCGGATCGGTGATCCTGCCGTCTCTCATGGTCACCACGCGGTCGATGATATCGGCGTCATGAACGATCGGGTCGTGGCTGGCGATGATGACCGTCTTGCTCCGCTCCTTCAGGATCTTCATCGTTTCCATGAATTCGTGGGAGAGCTTCGTATCGAGGTGCGCCGTCGGCTCATCGGCGATGACGACGGCGGGATCGTTGATGAGGGCCCGGGCGATGGCGACCCGCTGGGTCTCCCCACCCGAGAGCCACTCGACCTTCGACGAGGCCTTCGGGGCGAGGTCGAAGTGATCGAGCAGCGTCAGCGCCCTCTGCCGGAGAGCGCCGTAGCTTTCTCCTGTCGGATAGGACGGCAGCATGACATTCTCGACGGCGGTGAGCCCCCTGATGAGATGGAACTGCTGGAAGATGAACCCGAAGGTCTTCCGCCTGATCTCGGTGAGGAACCGCTCGGGCAGGCTCGTGATCTCGCGGTCAAGGAGCATGATCCTGCCCGACGTGGGCCTCGCCATGCATCCCAGGATGCTCAGGACCGTCGTCTTGCCCGAGCCGCTCGGCCCCTTGAGCACGGTGATCCTTTCAGAGTCGATGACGAGATCGATCCCGTCGACGGCGACGAACTCGTTCGGCTTTCCCTGGTTGAAGACCTTCCGTATACCTGTGAGCTGGATCATTTCATTAGTGTAAGTGTGAGTGTGAGTTCGTGGATCATTTTTGTCCTTATAGTGTGAGTGTAAGTGTGAGTGTGAGTTCGCGGATCATTTTTGTCCTTATAGTGTGAGTGTGAGTTCGTGGATCATTTTTGTCCTATATGTTTCAATGATCGTATCAAACCGTGAAGCATCTTCGTTATTTCATCCGTCATATCCCGCAGGTGGTCATGTTCTTTTGTTGTCAAGAATCCCAGGTCTTTTGCCAAAAGCAAATGATACTTTAATTCGCCCGCCGATCCTCTGGCAATACCTCCAAAATGCTGATATTCTTTTCTGTTAGACCTGTAACTTCCTTCCATCAGATTCGAGCCGATGGATGACGCCGCACGCCTCATCTGCGACACGAGATTGAATCTCTCATCGGCCGGAAAGGTCGTTGTCAGTTCATAAATCCTGATCGTCAAGCGATGAGCTTTCTTAAATACCCCCAAATCTTCAACGCTCTCAACACCAACAAAATCTTCTACACCCATTAGCCTATTACTTTCACTCACACTGTCCTTATCACCTTTCACTCGCACTCGCACTCACACTCACACTGTCCTTATCACCTTTCACTCGCACTCACACTCTCACTCACACTGTCTTCCCTTCTTCCTTCACTCGCACTCACACTCAC
The DNA here is from genome assembly GCA_963705105.1 of uncultured Nitrospiraceae bacterium. Taxonomy (GTDB): domain Bacteria; phylum Nitrospirota; class Thermodesulfovibrionia; order Thermodesulfovibrionales; family Dissulfurispiraceae; genus CAVPIW01. Next base: position 320,434 of record CAVPIW010000009.1, read on the forward strand.
ACTCACACTGTCTTTCCTTCTTCCTTCACTCGCACTCACACTCACACTCACACTGTCTTTCCTTCTTCCTTCACTCGCACTCACACTCACACTCACACTGTCTTTCCTTCTTCCTTCACTCGCACTCACACTGTCTTTCTTCACCCTCTCATGACCGTGTCGGGATCGACCGTCGCCGCCCTCCAGGAGGGGACGATCGTCGCGACGGTATAGGGGACGACGATGAGAAAGAAAAGCGTCGACACCTGGTACGGGCTCAGGCGTGGAATGAGCCGGAACGGCGGATAGAGGACCGACCACCCCTTCAGGGCGGGGGCGAACAAAGATGCCGATGTGAAATAGATATGCGCATACGCGAGGGCGACACCGATGAAGAACGACGCCAGCGAGATGACCGCCCCCTCCCAGAATTTCATTTGGAGCACATCCGACGTCTCCCAACCCACGGCCTTGAGAATGCCGATCTCCTTCTTCTCCTCAGCGCTCAGACCTGTGGCCTTGTCCCAGGCAAGAATGATGAATGCCATAACGGCGCAGGACAGCACGATGATGACCATTCCCCCTCTCCAGTCGAAAACCGCGTCATAGGTCCGCTGCATCTCTTCTTTTGTCAGAGGCCGCGTGTCGGGGAGGAGTTGGGTGATCTTCGCGGCGATTGTCGACCTCTCCCTGATGTTTCTGACCTTGAGGGCGAGATCGGTGGCGTGTCCTTCCGGCAGGCCGAAGATGGTCACGAAATCATCCCTCGACAGGCGGATCATGCCGGCCGACAGGACTTCCGACTCCGCGGGGAAGACTTCCCTGATCCTGAGAGACTGAATCTTCCCGTCATGGGTCGTCACAGGCATCGTTCCGCCGACGGAGGAGACGAGGCTCCTCGCCACACCGCTGCCGATCGTCACCTCTCCCCTCTCATGGGGGAATCGGGGGTCGGCAACGAGAGTGTAATTGAACCCGCTCGCGGGATCGAAGTAATAACCCCAGAGCCGTTCCTCAACGGCGATGACGCCCCTGATCGCCCTGATCGTTTCCATATACCTGACGGGGATGAGATCGTGCCTTCCTGCAACGAGTCTCTGCACCACGATCTCCGGTGAGTCACGAAGAAGGAGTGCCGCTTCTTCCTTGACGGACTGGGTGAAGAAAACGACGGACGACAGTATGAACACCACAAGCGTGTACACGACAAGAAGGGACAGGTTCTTCACCTTTCGCCGAAAGAGGGACGAGAGGGTGTAGTCGAGGATGTTCCGCTGCCTGCCGGCCCATTTCACCCTACCGGGCACCTCCTTCCGGCTGTCCCGGCGAGGCCGGGGACAGGCCCCTCTTTAAATGAGGAGGAGGCGTCATGAGCGAGGCGGAAGGGAAATGCTCGAGTGCAAGGGGATGGTCCTGAAAAGGGGTATGAAGGTCCGCCATCGAGGGATGGCGAGTATAGCGGGCATCGGTGAAGATGCAGAGGTCCGTCAACCCATACCTCTTCACCATCCCGGCCTTTTCCCTGATGAGGGGGACCGCCGCTTCACGGGCGACATAGGCATGGATGAAGAGTCCGCAAAGCGCTGCAAATGCGACGGTTACCGCGGAGAGGCAGATCGTCGATTTCCGCATCGCCTCAGTCAAGCTTCCTGATGATATCGGGCGTCACTTCTTTGAAAGTGAGAAGCGACTTGCCGCCGTGATCGGTCATGAACTCCTTCGCGTCGGACTCCTTCGCAAAGGGGATGAGCTCCCTCCCCATCGGTCCGTAGACATTGCTCCCCATGACGTAGAAGGCACGGAACCCGTCGACGGGATTCATGCTGTAATAATCGGTGACGTAAAGGGCCTCGATGTCGGCCTGCTTCTTTGATGGATTGTATTTTTTCAGGTTGAAATAGTATTTGAACATGTCCTTCATACCGTCGAAGTAGGCGCGAGAGCCGTCACGAAAGACCACCTCGACGATGAAATCGGGATACTTGGCGACGAACATGCCGCAGACGGGGCATTTGTCTTTTTGTGCAGGTTTCTGCGGCGTCCTGTCCGCCGCCGGGGCGATCACCGGAAGCGCAACGATGCATAAGGCGCATATGACCAGGCGGAAGTACCGCATCAGCTGATTGGTTCGCATTCTTTCCTCCTAAATCTCTGTCGGCGAATCTGCAGATGATTCATACACATTTTATCATCCTACAGTTTTGATGGATTCGTAAAAGGCCTTCCAAACACTTGTCCGTCATTCCCGTGCAGACGGGAATCCAGTGTATTCAGTCAGTTTCTTCTGGTCTGGATACCCGCCTTCGCGGGTATGACGACTTTCTACGAGGTCGTCAGTTTTGATTGCAGCTTTGTCTGATGATGAATTTCATTTTTTGCCTTTCAGTATCGCACAATCTCCCGTCCTTCTGCAAATTGAGCGCCATGCGCGTTGCCCGTCCTTGTTTTTTTCCGTCGAAAACGTATACATTACTTAATTATATGGACACACCTCTGTCCGAAATAACGTACAGCGAGACCTTGAAAGCGAGGATCGGGCGTGGTTTCTGTGTCCATCGACTAACGAGAAGGGGCACGGAACGGCAATCGCTGCAGCATTCCTCCTGATCATGCCGTCGTTGCTGCTCTCCCTCTCGGAGACCCTGTCTCTTTCACGATCCATGAACTGAACATATGCACGAAATCAATCTTCCTCACTGCGTACGGAAGGCTCTCCCGGTAAGCCGGTGACCGTCGCCATGCAGCGGACCGTCCGGATGCAATCGCTTGTCGATACACACGACGAACCTTTCGTCGTCATCGACAGCAACCAGTGCATTTTGGCCGTCAACAGGGCTTTCGAGGAGACCTTCCGGTTCAGCCGGGAAGAGATCATCGGCAGGAAATGCCACGAGATGCTCACCGAGAATGGTTTTCCCTGCCATGAAAGAAACCGGATCGAATGCCCTTACAACATGGTCTTTCAGCGCAAAGAGCCGGGATCCTGCCAGCACGGCTATTACGATGAGACCGGCAAGCTGATCCATGTGACGATGAAGTCCTTTCCTCTCTTCGATGACGAGAGCACCCTCTACATGGGCATGTCGATCCATAAATTCGCGTCTGAAAGGCCCGGTGTATGTGATGTGAAGACGCAGCTCGCGGGGCGGTCGCCGGTCTTCCTTTCCTTTCTGGAAAAGATCGAAAGGGCGGCGCAGACGGAGAGCCCCGTCCTCCTGATGGGAGAGACCGGGACGGGGAAAGAGCTGGCTGCGGCCTATATTCATGAAAGGTCCGGACGGTGCCGGCAGCCCTTCATCACCATCGATTGTACCGTGCTCACGGAGAGCCTTTTCGAAAGCGAGGTCTTCGGCTATGAGCGTGGCGCCTTTACCGGGTCCTTCGGAACCAAGACGGGGCTCATCGAACTGGCCGACGGCGGGACGCTCTTTCTCGATGAAATCAGTGAGATACCGCTCACTATGCAGTCCAAGCTCCTGAGGGTGATCGAAAAGGGTGAATTCAGGAAACTGGCCGGCAAGCAGACGCAAAAGGCGGATATCCGCGTGATCTGCGCCACGAACCGGGACCTGCTGAGGAGCATCGACGAAGGTCACTTCCGCAAAGACCTGTACTACCGGATCGCCGTGTTTTCCGTTCCCCTGCCGCCGCTGCGGGAACGTATCAGCGACGTGGCTGTCATAGCAGAGGAAGTGCTCCGGCAAATCGGGGACGAAAGGGGACTCCGGTTCACCTTGAATGATGACGCGCTGAGGGAACTCATGGCATATTCTTATCCCGGAAATGTCAGGGAGTTGCGCAACATCCTTCACCTGGCGGCCTCGTACAGCACGGACGGTTCCATAACCCCCGCGGAGATCGGCAGGTACCCGTTTTTTGCGAAGGCTGCGGTACCGGAGACACGGGGAGACCGCGGCGGAGAGGAGCATCAACCCTCCGGGAAGTCCATGGACTCCGTCGAGACGAACCTCATCCGGGAAACACTGAGCAAATGGGGCGGCAGCAGAAGGCAGACGGCGAAAACACTGGGCGTCAGCGAGAGGACACTGTACCGGAAAATGAAACGTTTCGGCATCCAATAAGCGAGGCGGTCAACGATGAACTTCATCCTCAGAACGGTCATCTTTCTTATCGGCCTCCTGCTGTTCTGGGCGATCATCGAACTCATCAAGAGGAGGCGGCTGAGGGAGGATCTGTCAGTCGTCTGGCTCATAACAGGCCTGGGCCTGATGGTCAGCTCCGTTGCGGACTATATCATCGATCCCATTGCCCTGAGCCTCGGCATCAGCTATCCGCCGGTCCTCGTCTTCCTGATCATCTTTTTCCTCATCGTCCTGGTCATCCTTTATTTCTCTATCGTCGTTTCGGACCTGAAGAGCAAGAACAAGGAGCTGAGCCAGAAGATCGCCCTGCTCGAGTTCCGTGTGCGTCGGGATGCCCGCGGCGAAGACACATCGCGCCGCCCGTCCTGAACCACCCCTCCCCTGATGGCATCCTGCGATCCAGAGACCTTCCACCGGTCCGCCATAGAGAAGATATTCGAAGCCCCCTTTTCAACGGCAACGAGTGTCCGGCTCCTCCCGAAGGGAAGTGATTCCTTTCATACGATCTTCAGTGCCCTCAGGGAGGCGAAGACACTCATCTGTCTCGAATTCTACATATTCCGGAACGACGAGACGGGCGGGGAAGTGGCCGAAATCCTGAAGGGAAAAAGCCGGAAGGGCGTGCAGGTCTGCCTTCTCTATGACCACTTCGGGTCTTTCGGGACACCCCGGTCCTTCTGGCGGGACATGAGAGATCACGGCATCTCGATCAGGGCCTCACGGCCCTTCAAGTGGACCATCCCCTTTCATTACGCACACCGTGACCACAGGAAGGTCATCATTGTCGACAACAGGACTGCTTTCACCGGCGGCCTGAACATCGCGAACGAATACAGCGGTTTTCACCTGAAACTGCGCGGCCGGAGCTGGCGGGACACGGGCATCCTCCTCGAGGGACCCGTTGTCGCCGACCTCCTGAACACGTTTAAAAAAAGCTGGTACGCCTGGGGCGGCGAGCCGATCCCCGGCAGGGACCCCACTTGGCCGGAACGTGAAAAGAGGGGGCCGGCGGAACTGCCCGTTCTTCCCATTTTCACCGATTCGGCAAGGGCGCGGAGACGGATGAGACGTCTCCTCTATTACAGCATCAACAGGGCGCGTCAGGACATCTGCCTGACGACGGCGTACTTCACCCCGAGCAGAAGACTCATGGAGGCCCTGGAAGATGCTGTGAGGCGGGGCGTCAGGGTGAGGCTCCTCGTTCCCGGCGTCAGTGACGTACCCGCGGCATCCTATGCGGGAAGGGCCTCTTTTACACGCCTCCTCAGGGCGGGTATCGAAATTTACACCTATCAGGGAGATATCCTGCACGCCAAATTGTACGTCTTTGACGGCTGCTGGAGCGTCATCGGCTCAGCCAACCTGGATTTCCTTTCGATGCGGTTCAACGACGAGGGCAATGTAGGCATACTCGACGAGGGCTTCGGGCACATCATGACGGACGTCTTTGAGCAGGACCTGAAACGGTCCGTCAGAATCGACGAGGAAGAGTGGCGAAGGAGACCGCTCTGGGAAAAGGTGAAGGAGCGTTTCTTCATCCTCTTCAGGAGAAGGCTGTAGGACAGTGTGAGTGTGAGTGTCAGTGTGAGTGAAGAAAATTCACCTGGCAAAAAGAGGCGGGGCCTGTGACCTCCGCGGCTCAATAGATGTTTTGGCTTTTCTTGGCGCTCTTTGCGGGCTTTGCGTGAGACAGACAGAAAAACAAAGGGGGGCGAGTGTCGCCCCCCTGGTTTTCTTTTCTGCTAACTCGGCGTTTTTCTAACGCTTTCCTCCGAGCTGGATGCGCATCGTCGCCCGTTCGAGGGCTGCCGTGGCACGGCCGAAGTCGATATCCGCAGCCTTTCTCAGGCGTTCTTCCGCCCTCGCCATCGCGGCCTTGGCCCTTTCCACATCGATCTCCTCGGCCTTCTCGGCGCTGTCGGCGAGAATGACGACCTTCTCGAAGGTCACTTCGGCATACCCTGAGTTGACGAAGACAAAGGTCGACGCATTTCCCTTCTTATAGGAAAGGAGCCCGATCTTCAGCGTCGTGATGAAGGGCACATGGCCCGGCAGGACGCCGAATTCACCCTCCGTCCCCGCCGCCGTGATCTCGTCGACCTCCTCGCTCAGGATGAGCCCGTAGGGAGTCACAATTTCGAGTGTCAGCTTATTATCCATATCTTCCGTTCCTCACTTATCAGGGCTGCTCAATCCGTCCTTTACCTGGACCAGCCGAGCTTCCTGGCCTTTTCCTCCACCTCTTCGATCGTCCCGACCATGTAGAATGCCTGCTCCGGCACGTCGTCGTACTGGCCGTCGCAGATCGCCTTGAACCCGCGGATGGTGTCCTCGAGCTTGACGTAGGCGCCCGGCGTGCCGGTGAAGACCTCGGCCACGGCGAAGGGCTGGCTCAGATACCTCTGGATCTTCCTCGCCCGGGAGACGGTGATCTTGTCATCTTCCGAGAGCTCCTCCATACCGAGAATCGCGATGATATCCTGGAGTCCCTTGTAGGTCTGGAGAATGGACTGCACCCTTCTCGCAACGCCGTAGTGATCGTCACCCACGACTTTGGGATCGAGGGCCCGGGAGGTCGAATCGAGCGGGTCCACAGCGGGATAGATGCCGAGCTCCGCGATCTGACGGGAGAGAACGACCGTTCCGTCGAGATGCGTGAATGCCGTCGCAACGGCAGGGTCCGTCAAGTCGTCGGCAGGGACGTAAATCGCCTGCATCGAGGTGATCGACCCCTTCTTCGTCGTCGTGATCCTCTCCTGGAGTGCGCCCATGTCCGTACCGAGGTTCGGCTGGTATCCGACGGCCGAGGGCATTCTGCCGAGGAGGGCCGACACTTCCGATCCTGCGAGGGTATAACGGAAGATGTTGTCGATGAAGATGAGCACGTCCTGACCCTGATCCCTGAAGTATTCCGCCGCTGTCAGGGCCGTGAGGGCGACCCTCAGGCGGGCGCCCGGAGGCTCGTTCATCTGGCCATAGATCAGGGCGACGTTTTTCAGAACGCCGGAATGCTTCATTTCGAGATACAGGTCATTTCCCTCTCTCGTGCGCTCACCGACACCCGCGAAGACGGAGACGCCACCGTGCTTCAGGGCGATGTTATGGATCATCTCCATGATAACGACGGTCTTACCGACGCCTGCGCCGCCGAACATGCCCATCTTTCCGCCGCGGACAAAAGGCACGAGCAGATCGAAGACTTTAACGCCCGTTTCGAAGACCTGCGTCGTCGGCTCCTGCTCGACAAATTCCGGCGCCGTCCTGTGAATGGGCCATCTGTCATCGCCCGGGATGGGGCCCATCTTGTCGTAGTCGCCGCCGACGACGTTCATGATCCTGCCCAGTGTGCCCTTCCCGACGGGAATAGTGATCGGCAAACCCATATCGACGACCTTCATGCCCCTGACGACGCCGTCGGTGGTCTGCATGGCGATCGTCCTGACCTTGTTGTCTCCGAGATGGGACGCGACCTCGAGGGTGATGTCGAGGGGCGGGACTCCCTTGGCAGGGTCACCCGGCGATTCGATCTTCAAACCGTTCAGGATTGCCGGAAGTTCCGCTTCGAACTCCACATCGACAACGGCGCCAATAACCTGTGCAACTTTACCTTCGTTCATATCAGGTATCCTCCCTGTATCTTGATTTCCTATGATTACTTCTTGAGGGCCTCGACGCCGCCCACGATATCCATGAGTTCCTTCGTGATCGAAGCCTGCCTTGCCTTGTTGTACTGCAGGGTGAGCCTCGAAATCATATCGTCCGCATTCTTCGTGGCATTCTCCATGGCCGACATCCTCGCTCCCTCCTCGGAAGCCGAGGAGTCGAGAAGGGCCCTGAAGACCTGTATCTCCAGGTTCTTCGGGAGCAGCACATCGAAAATTCCCTGCTGTGAGGGCTCGTAGAGGAACTCGCCCCCGGCATCCTGCGCCTCGGCGCCCTCAGTCGGGACCGGCGAGAGGGGCAGCAGCTTGGAGATGGTGACCTTCTGGACAAGGGCGGACTTGAACTCGTTGTACACGAGGATGACTTCATCGAAGGTCTCGTTCATGTATTCCTCTGTAATATCCCGGGCGATCTCCTGAGCATTGAGATAGGAGACGCGGCCGGAAAGCCCCGTCCACGCCTTCCTGACAGGGGCCTTGCGCCGCCTGAAGAGGTCCGAGCCCTTCTTCCCGATGGCGCACACGCTCACCTCGACGCCTTCATCCTGCACGCTCTTGATGAGCTTTGTGGCCGCCTTCATGATGTTCGTATTGAAGGCGCCGCAGAGACCGCGGTCGCCTGTCAGGACGACGATTTCCACCTTCTTCCGGGGTCTCACCTCGAGGAGGGGGTGTCCCGTGTCGACCGTCTTGGCAAGGTTCGACAGGACCGACTGCATCTTTTCCGCGTAAGGCCTCAATTCGACAATCCGCTGCTGGGCCCTCCGGAATTTTGCAGCAGCCACCATCTTCATGGCCTTGGTGATCTGCTTGGTGCTTTTAACAGCGACTATTCTTTTTCGTATGTCTTTTAAACCGGGCATGTATCTACCTCGTTTCTGAGATATTCAGCTACGCGATGAAGCCTTTCTTGAACTCGTCAATGATCGCGACGAGTTTCTCTTTCATCGAGTCATCGATTACCTTCTTATCCCGCATCTCGTTTCTCACATCCGCCTTCCTGTCCTTCAGATAGGTGAGGAATTCGGCTTCGAACTTCTTGATCGCTTCAACGGGGATGTCGTCGAGATAGCCCTGCGTTCCGGCAAAGATGATGATGATCTGGTCCTCGACGGGAAGAGGGACATACTGGTCCTGCTTCAGGAGCTCGACCATGCGCTTTCCTCTCTCGATCTGGGAAAGCGTCGACTTGTCGAGGTCGGCGCCGAACTGCGCAAAGGCAGCCAGCTCCCTGAACTGGGCGAGGTCGAGGCGGAGTGTGCCGGCGACCTGCTTCATGGCCTTCGTCTGGGCTGCGCCGCCGACGCGGCTGACGGAGAGACCGACGTTGACGGCCGGACGGACACCGGCGTAAAAGAGGTCGGGCTCGAGGTAGATCTGGCCGTCCGTAATGGAGATGACGTTCGTCGGAATATAGGCGGACACGTCACCGGCCTGCGTTTCGATGACCGGCAGGGCCGTCAGTGAACCGCCTCCGAGTTCCTCGCTCAGCTTCGACGCCCTTTCGAGCAGACGGGAGTGGAGATAGAAAACGTCGCCGGGGAAGGCCTCACGTCCGGGCGGCCTTCTCAGGAGGAGCGAGAGCTGCCTGTATGAGGTGGCCTGCTTGCTCAGGTCATCGTATATGATCAGGGCATGTCTTTTATTATCCCTGAAGAACTCACCGATGGCGCAGCCTGTATAGGGTGCGATGTACTGAAGGGGCGCCGGCTCGCTCGCCGTCGACGACACGACGATGGTGTGGTCCATGGCGCCGTGCTCTTCGAGAATCTTGACGACGCGGGCGACGCTGGCCCTTTTCTGCCCGACGGCGACATAGATGCAGATGACGTCTCCGCCCTTCTGATTGATGATCGCGTCGATGGCGATGGCGGTCTTTCCGGTCTGACGGTCGCCGATGATAAGCTCACGCTGGCCGCGGCCGATGGGGATCATCGAGTCGATCGCCTTGACGCCCGTCTGGAGAGGCTCGCGGACGGGCTGACGGTCGATGATGCCGGGGGCGACGACGTCGACGATGCGGGTCAGCGTGGTTGCAATGGGACCCTTGCCGTCTATGGGCTGCCCGATGGCATTCAGGACCCTGCCGACCATGGCGTCACCGACGGGAACGGACATGATACGTCCCGTCCTCTTCACCACATCGCCTTCCTTGATCAGGGTATCCTCGCCGAAGAGAACGGTGCCGATCATGTCCTCCTCGAGGTTGAGCGCCATACCGTAGATGCCGTTGGGGAACTCGAGGAGCTCCGATGACATGCAGTTGTCGAGACCGTAGACCCTGGCGATACCGTCACCGACGCTCGTGACGACGCCGACTTCGCTGACGTCGACCCGTTTTTCAAAATCCGTGATCTGCTTCTTCAGATACTCGCTGATCTCTTCTACCTTGATTTCCATTCTTTCACCCCTTAATGAGCTTATCTTTCAAAAGCCCTAACTGGCCTTTTATGCTGCTGTCATACATGGTGCTTCCGACCTGGATGCGCACGCCGCCGAGCAGGGAGGGATCCATGACGAACTCGAGATCGATGTCCCTGCCCGTGATCCGCTTGAGAGCCCCGGCGAGCTTCTCCTGATACTCCTTGCCGATCTCCGCCGGCGTCGTGACGACGGCCTTCGCCCTCTTTTTCATCTCCAGGTATATCTGGACGATGGACTTCGAAATCTGCGGCAGGGCGCCCATGACCTGTACGTCCGAAAGGTACTGCAGGTATTTGGCCGTCTTTTCGGATATATTCAGCTTTTGAGAGAGGAAGGAAAGGGTTGCGCTCCTCTCTTCCGGGGAGAATATGGGGCTCATCAGGAGGTTCTTGAAGCTCTTGTCCTTACCCATGAGGGTATTGATGGCCTCAAATTGAGCGAGCGCCTGAGGCACCTCGGCCAAATCGACGCTGCTCAGGAACTGCTTCGCGTATTTCTTGACACCTTTGACCTTTCTCAATTTCTTCCCTCTATCAGTTTCAGAGATTCTTGCAGGAGTTTCTCCTGGTCCTTCTCCGTGAGCTTGTTCTTGATCTTTTCCTCAGCCAGCTGCATGGCGGCATCGACAGCCTCGGCCTGGATGACCTCCTTGGCCCTCTTGACCTCGAAATCGATGTTGGTCTTGGCCTGCGCGAGGATCTTCTCCTTCATTTTTTCGCCTTCCTCGACCAGCCTCACCTTCTCCCGCTCGCCTGACTCCTTCGCCGAGGCGATAATCTCGGCGACTTCCTTGTCCTTGAGCTTCAGTCTCTGCTCAACCTCCGACAGGGCCTTCCGGGCAAGCTCCTTCGCTTCCTGAGAATCCTTGATGCTCTTCTCGATCAGCTCCTGGCGCTGCTGCAGATAGCCTTTGAGTGGCTTCCCCGCGAACTTGACCAGAACGAAGACAAGGATCGCAAAATTCACGATCTTCCAGACCCACTCCATGGGAGAGGTCTCAGCATGTTCTCCCCCTCCCCCGGCGGCGATCGCCGCTGCGGGCAGGAGGGCCATGACGGCGCATAATCCGGCGCTGCACAGCAGGAGAAACCGTTTCATTCCCATCCGTCCCCTTTTCATACGTTCACCAGCTTCCTCACGATTTCATCAGAGAATTTTTCCACATCGGCCTTGAGGGCCGCCCTTGCCTTTTCAGTTTCGCCCTGAAGCTCTTTCCGCGCCTTCTCGATCATCGCAACGGCCTCCTGCTCGGTTTTCGAGAGGACCTCTTTCTGCTGCGCGAGGCCGGCTTCCCTCAGCTCGCTGTAAGCCGCCTTTGCGTTATTCCTCGCTGCAAGGAGTTCGGCGTTCATCTTCGCGATCGCGTCGTCCTTCTTTGCCGTCATCGACCTGGCTTCGCCGAGGGCGTCACCGATCACTTTTTCACGTTCCTTGAGGATTTTGGCGAGGGGTCTGAAGAGGACTGTTGTGAGGATAACGAGCAAGACAAGAAAGTTTGCGAGAAGCACGAAAAACCATTGATTAAATTCTAACATAGCTTCACCTTCTCTTCTCCGTGGTCTGAAATGGGCTGAATAAATTGGATAGAACTCTACCACAGCGATTTCTTTTTGTCAAGGAAATTTGCCCTGAAAAGCCCGTATTTTCTTATAATTTCTTTAAATGTTTTTTTAAGAATTTCTTATATCGGGAAAGCAGGAAACAACACTGGAATCCAAAATAAGGTGGCCCGAGGACGGGGTATGATTTTTCCTCGAAGAGGCAAGACGGGATTAGGCGTGACGGTATGCTCTGACGGTCTCTGTGAGGAGTGCGGCCGCCCTTGATATCTCTTCGGCGGTGTTGTCCTTTCCGAGGCTCAGCCGCAGCGACGCGAGGGCATCCTCGTCGGACAGGCCCATCGCCTTGAGGACGGCAGAAGGCCGTCTCATGCCTGCGTGGCAGGCCGAACCGGACGACAGGGCGACGCGGTCGCTCAGCCGCTGGACGATGTCGTCCGCGACGACGCCGGGCACGGAGATATTAAGAGTGTTGGGCAGCCTCTCAGCGCCCCGGCCGTTCACATGGAGAGTGAGATGCTCCTGCAGGAGCGAGAGGAGAAGTTCCCTGAGCGCATGGGTGTGCGCGGCCCGCTCCCTGCCCTTCAGGGCGGCGACCTCGCAGGCCTTGCCCAGGCCGGCTATGGCGACGGTGTTTTCCGTGCCGGGCCTCATCCCCCTCTCGTGTCCCGCTCCGAAGAGGATCGGCAGGGGGATCGCCCCGGCGCTCCCGGGGGAGGGATGGCCGTCACCAGCGCCGCTGAATCCCCTGATGAAGAGTGCGCCTGTGCCCTTCGGCCCATAGAACTTGTGGGGCACGACGGTGAGCATGTCGGCGCCGAGGGCATCGACGGAGACATCCACCTTGCCGACGCTCTGGGCCGCATCGGTATGGAAAAGGATGCCGCGGCTTCTTGCGATAAGGCCGATGTCCCGGAGCGGCTGGATCACTCCCGTCTCATTGTTCGCGTGCATGATCGTGATGAGGACCGTGTCCGGCCTGATCGCCCTGGTCACGTCGTCGGGGTCGACCATCCCGGAACGGTCGACGGGCAGAAAGGTGACGCTGAACCCCTTTCCTTCGAGCCACCGGGCGGGATTGATCACCGAAGGGTGCTCGATGACGGAGGTGATGATGTGGCCCCTTTCGCGCCGGAAGGCGGTGCCGATGATGGCAAGGTTGTTCGCCTCGGTCCCGCCGGAGGTGAACAGGACATCGCCGGGGTCCGCGGACAACAGGCCCGCCACGGCATGGCGCGCATCCTCAATGATACGCCGCGCCGCCCTGCCGATGCTGTGACCGCTTGAGGGGTTGCCGAAGAACGGGAGGGCGCCCGTCATCGCCTCCCTGACCTCTTCGTCAAGGGGTGTCGTGGCGTTGTAATCGAGGTAGATCATTTCATCGGGGTCCAAAATAACGTGACACGAGGATAGGTCATGCTTTCTTCGCAAAATAAACCCTTATCGCCGCAATGAGATCTCCGGAAAGACGGGGCGAATGCGCCGAAAAGCATCGGTGCTGCGAAACCTCTGCCTTCCCGTACAGACCATTGCAGACCAACGATCGAACAAAATTAACCTTTTACTGACACTCACACTGACACTGACACTGTTTTTCGGAGCGTTTTGCCCCGCCTTTCCGGAAGGCGTATGCAACGATAATGTCACTTCTCCATGTCCCTGTCGATGACGACCGCATCGAGATCGTGATGTTCCCTGAGATGTTTTTTCACCTCCTCGACGATGACCGGCGACCGGTGTTTGCCGCCCGTGCAGCCCACGCCGATGACGAGGTAGGTTTTGCCCTCCCTGATGAAGAGCGGGATCAGGAAATCGAGGAACGGAAGGACATGGCCGAAAAAGCGGTGCGTTTCCTCCTGGTTCATCACAAAGGACGAAACGGGAGGGTCCGTTCCCCTGAGGGGCTTCAGTTCGGGAACGAAGTACGGGTTGGGAAGAAACCTGACATCGAAGAGGAGGTCGAGGTTCTGGGGCACGCCGAACTTGTACCCGAAAGACAGGAGGGTGACACGGAGGCGCTGTTTCGATGTCGTCCGTCCGTATGTCGTTGTGATGAGCTGTCGCAGCTGGTGAGGCGTAAAATTGGATGTGTCGATGATCCGGTCTGCGGACTCCCGCACCTCGGAGAGGAGCCGCCGTTCCTCACCGACGGCGATCTCGATGCTCCTCTTGCCGCTGATGGACACCATCGGGTGGGGGCGCCTCGTCTCATTGTACCGCCTGATGATGATGTCGTCATCGGCCTCGAGGAACAGGATCTCCACGGAGTGGGGTTTCTTCTTCGCCGTCCCTCCGGCGCTTTTCAGCCGCGCGAGGATGCCGTAAGAACTCTTGAAAAACTCCTTCTCCCTGACATCGAGGCCGATGCCGATCTTCTTGATGCCGCCGTCCCGGGGAATGGTTTTCAGGAACGACTCGATGAGGCTGACGGGCAGGTTGTCGATGCAGTAGTACCCGCTGTCCTCGAGCGCCTTGAGAGTGACGCTCTTGCCGGCGCCCGAGAGACCGGTGACGACGATGACCTCGACCGACGCGGGTTCCATCTGCGTCTACCGTCCGGTTGAATGAAAAACCGGAACGAAGTGCCTCAAAGCCCTGCTGATAGCGAGCATGATCATTTGGAATCGGACATTCGGGGTCCCAGCCTTCATGTCATGAACAGTACGCCTGAAGTGATCGTCATGGGACGGCAGAGGTTTCGCAGCACCAAGGCTTTTCGGCATCTTCGCCCCGCCTTTCCGGAGGTCCTATTGCATACCAGGGTCTATCTCGTCGGTTCGATCAGCCCGTAATTGCTGTCCTTGCGGCGGTAGACGACGTTGATGTCTCCGCTCGACTCGTTGGCGAAGACGAAGAAGTCCTTGTCGAGGAGGTCCATCTGGTGCACGGCCTCTTCGGGACTCATGGGTTTCATGTCGAACCTCTTGTGCTTGATGATCCTGCCCCGCTCCGGGGCCTCGAACATCTCGGCGGCGCCTGCCTTTTTCTCGCCCTTCCGGTAGGAGTGCATCTTTTCCTTGTACTTCTTGACCTGCTTCTCCAGTTTTTCGACGACATCGTCGATGGAGGAGTAGATCTCACCCGTGACACCCTCCGCCTGTATCATCATCCCGTTTACCTTCAGGAGCACTTCCGCCTTATGCCTGTACTTCTGGACGGTGAGCGTCACGACCGCCTCTGATATGTTCGAAAGGTATTTCTCAAACCTGCCGATCTTTTCCTCGGCATACGTCTTGAGGGCCGGTGTAATTTCGAGCTGACGGCCATTCACGATAATATTCATCATTCTCCTCCCTTTCGCAAAGATTGCTCAGCCTACGGTTTCAGAAGAAAAACTCAAACACGGCATGGCGAACAGCCACGGGAAGGGCTTCACGGCCCCTTCTCGAACCGCTTCCTCTGGTTCTGGGGGGGATCCTCAATTCCTCCCGGTACTTCGCCACCGTTCTCCGGGCTATGCTGATATTGGCGGATTTCAGCATTTCGGCGATCGCCTGGTCGCTGAGGGGTTTGGAGTGGTCCTCATCGGCGACGATCTTCTTCATGATGTCCTTCACCGAAAACGATGAAACGTCCCCCCCCTTTTCGGAATGGAGCGCGCTGCTGAAAAAGAAACGGAAGCTGAAGACCCCGTGATCACAGGAAAGGTACTTGTTCGACGTGACACGGCTGATCGTGCTTTCGTGCATGCTGATGTCAAGGGCGACATCCTTGAGATTGAGCGGCTTCAACTGCTGGATGCCGCCGTCGAAGAATTCCCTCTGGAACTTGAGAATGCTCTCCGACACCCGGAAGATCGTCTTATTCCTCTGACTGAGGCTCTTCATCAGTTCCGTCGCGAGCCGCAGTTTCTCCCGCATGAATTCCCGCTCCTCCTTGGTGAACATCTCCCTCTGCTGAAGCAGCTTCCGGTAACTGTGATTCAGGCGAAGCTTCGGGATGCTGTCGTCGTTTAGAACGATCTGGTATCCCTCGTCGGATTTGCTGATGTACACGTCCGGGGTGATGTAGTTGACGTCGCCGACGGAAAAATTCCTGCCCGGTTTCGGCTCCAGCCCCTCGATAACCCGGACTGCGGCCATGACCTCATCGGGCGTCACGCCGTACATTTTCGCTATCTGGCCGTATTTTCTTTTCTGGAGATCGTCAAGGTTCTGCTCGACTATCTTCTGGACGAGCGTATCCTCCAGGTCGAGGGCGGCGATCTGGAGGCTGAGACATTCCCGGAGATTCCGGGCACCGACGCCTATGGGGTCGAATTCATGGATCAGCCGTATTGCCGACAGGATCGTTTCCGGATCAGATCCCGTCGCCTGCGCCAGTTCCTCCTCCGACGACCTCAGGTACCCGTCTTCATCGATATTGCCGATGACGTTCTCGGCGATCCTCCTCACGGAGTCATCGGCCCTGCTCAGCCTGAGCTGCCAGAGCAGGTGGTCCGCGAGTCCGGGCTGGCGGGAATAGAACAGCTCATAGGACGGCTGGTCTTCCGTGCCCGGCGAGAAATAGCCGAGGTCCCTGCCGTCGCTGCTCCGGTCCGCAAAATAATCGTCGACGGTGAAATTGAAAGTAAGGAGACTTTCAAAGGGCGCCTCGGGCTCGTCCGTCGAGGCGGCCTGGGGAGTGTTCTCACCCTGGTCATCCTCCCGGTACTCCTCCCGCTCCGCCTCTTCGACGTGCTCCTCCAGGAAAGGATTCTCCGTGAGCTCCTGGTTCAGCACCTGGGCAAGTTCGAGCTGGGGCATCTGGAGGAGCTTGATCGCCTGCTGCAGTTGCGGCGTGAGGATCAGCTTCTGCGTGAGCCGGAGGTCTAATTTGCTTTCAAGGGCCATTAGAGCCGGAACTCCTCTCCGAGGTACGCTTCCTTGACGGCGGGATTCTCGATGAGATCCTCCGCGGTCCCTGTGGCGAGCACCTCTCCGTCATGGATGATGTAGGCCCTGTCCGTTATGGACAGCGTCTCCCTGACATTGTGATCGGTGATGAGAAGGCCCAGTCCCTTTGTCCTGAGATAGGTGAGCGTTTTTTTCAGCTCGACGATCGCAATGGGGTCAATGCCCGCAAAGGGCTCATCGAAGAGGAGAAAAGTCGGGTGCAGGGCGATCGCCCGCGCGATCTCGGCGCGGCGGCGCTCACCGCCCGACAGCCGGTAGCCGTTTCTGTCCGCAAAGGAACGGAGCCCGAATTCATCGAGGAGTCTCTCCACGTCCTCATCGCGGGTTGCGCCGTTTCCGTTCCGGCCCGTCGTCTCCCTGATCTCGAGGACGGCTTCCAGGTTCTGCCGCACCGTCAGCTTTCTGAAGATGGACGGCTCCTGGGGCAGATAGCCGATGCCCTTCCGCGCCCTCTCGTACATGGGGAGCTTCATGACGCTCTCTCCGTCGAGGAGGATGTCCCCGTCTTCGGGCTTGATGAGTCCGACGACCATGTAAAAGGTGGTCGTCTTGCCGGCGCCGTTCGGCCCGAGGAGGCCCACGATCTCACCCGTACCGACGGAGATATCCACGCCCTTCACGACGTGCCTCCTGCCGTATGTTTTCGACAGCCCCCTGATATCAAGCCTGTGTGAGGGAGTTTCCTGCATTGTCATTCTTATTATGTCGTGACTGTCCGTTTATTCTGAAACATATTCACCTCACCAATGACTACGTAAGCAACACCACATCCCTGTCATTCCCGCTTGTCGGGAATCTTTCTTAAGAAGGATCCCGGACGAGCCGGGATGACAACAAAAGCGGAACTGAATCATGTCACCTTGTCATCGACCTCCCTGGTACCTTCACGTTGAATGGACCGTTCACTTCTTCTTTCCTTTCGTGACGAGGAACACCTTGCTGTTCTCGACGACCGATCGGTCGTCCTTTACGAAATAGGTCATCTTCGAGCCTGTCACGATGTTTTCGCCCTCCGAGGCCCTCGGGTCACCGGTGAACACGACCTTCTCCTCCGGTTCGGTGAAATAGGTGGATGCACGGGCGGTGATCACCCGATCGCCCTTGACGAGCTTCACATTCCCCTCGGATTCGATTTTTTTGATCGAGCTTCCTCCCCCCTCGTCCCCGTAGTACACGAGCATCCTGTCCGCATAGAGCGTCACATCGCTTCTCTTCACCACGACGTTTCCGTCGAAGAGCGCCGTCTTCGCCTTGTTGTCGGCGGTGAGACTCTGCGATGTGATCACCGTCTGCTCCTTCGCGTCCTTCTTCTCGGCGCCGGAACTGAACCCGCCCAAGCCCACAAGAAATGCGACGACGCAGGACACGACAAGACCAACCTTCCTTGCTCTTGTGAGGCCCCTGCCGCTCCGTGCCGCGCTCATCTCGGCCCTTCCTTTTTTATGTCTCTGTTTCCTTTGTCCGGTCCGACACCTTCGAATACCGCCTTTACATTGTTCTCGAGGGTCGCCTTTTCCTTCGTCGCCCGCAGCGTGTCACCTTCGATATGGAACTTCTTCCCTGTGATGGAGACCCTCTTGTCCGAGACCAGCTCATTCTTCGATGAATCCCACAGGAGGGACTCGGCGGAAATATTGTAGTCATCCGTCGAGGCACGGATGTTGCCGTCGATCCGGAGGTCTCTCTTTTCGATGTTGAACCTGCCGCCGTCTGCCGTCAGGGTAAGCTCCTTCTGGGGAAACTCGATGGTGATATCGGAGAGCCTCACATCATTGGCATCTGCAAAGACGGCCTGTTTTGCCGCCAGTGCCCACGCGACGGCGCCGTCCTTTTTCTGGGTGATCCTGACATCGTCCATATAGGATTGATCGGCGAGCCTGATTTTCAGCTTCATGTCCCTGTCCTGGTTCACGTAGAGTGCGACGACAACGAAGAGGACCAGGGAGACCACTATAAAGACGAGTCTCTTCATATTCAAATATTACCACAGGAAAGGGGGCTTGTAAAGGCAAATTATGTGCCAGACTTTTTCACCGCCCCTTCAAGGGCCCCTCTCATGACCCCGACAGGGGGAGCGATGCCCGTCCAGATCTCGAAGGCATAGACACCCTGCCAGAGAAGCATGCCCAACCCGTTCATGGTGATGCACCCTGCCTCCTTCGCCTTCTGAAGAAGGGGCGTCTGACCGTAGATAAGGTCACAGACGACCTGTCCCTCCCGCAGGAAAGATGAGTCAAAGGGCAGGGGATCATCGGGCTTCAGCCCGAGGGGTGTGGCATTGATCACGATGCCCGCCTGTGACAGGAAATCCCTGTCCCCTGTCATCTCTGCCCCGGCAACGGACACATTGCCCTTCACGGCGCCGAGATGACCGGCAAGGGCTTCGGCCTTTTCCCGGTCGAGGTCGCTGATGAAAAGACGGGATGCCAGCTCGGAGAGGTAATACCCGACGGCCCTGGATGCGCCTCCCGCGCCGATAATGAGCACATTACGCCCCCGGGCGTCGATCCCCTCTTCATCGAGGGATTTCATGAAACCCCTGCCGTCCGTGTTAAAACCCGTCAGCATGCCGTCCCTGTTGACGACGGTGTTGACGGCCCCGATGAAGGACGCCTCATCGCTCACCCCGTCAAGGGAGGAGATGACCCTTTCCTTGTGCGGGACCGTGACATTGATGCCCCTGATGCCGAGGGCCCTCACTCCCCCTATCGCCTCACCGAGCCTTTCCGGCCTGACGGGAAAGGCGACGTAGCACCAGTCAAGGCCCAGGTGGGCAAAGGCCGCGTTGTGCATCGCCGGAGAGATGCTGTGGTCCACGGGGAAACCGATGAGTCCCGTCACCGCCGTTTTTCCGCTTATTGTCATAAGACCCCCCATGTCCATGTGTCAGCCACCCCTACCATACCATATACCAGTTGCATGAAAAGGCGGGGAGAAGATGCCGCGATGAAAGTCATTACGTTATTAGTCATTGAGTCATTAGACGGCAACCGGCGGAACAAGGCCACGAACAGGCGGGAGGGAAGGCTGATGTGGTGAAAAGCCTTTCCGCTAAGATACCCTATTCATCCCCGGACCACCCTTTGCCGTGTCTGTTGATATCACAAGTCCGTCAGGCAACAGGCGCTGAACACCCTAAAATGTCTCATCATCGCATTGGAAAGGCTTTGAGCCATATTTGCCTTCCCGGAGACCGTATCGCTATCAGCCAGGCTTTGAGGCACTTTGTCCCGCCTTCTTATTCAGCCGCTCCGGCCCCCGGCGCCCTTGAGGCCGGAAACCAGCCCGGAAGGGGTGGACTCGATGATAACGGCCCGGACGCCGAGCATGTCTTCGATGTCGTGCCGCGACACGTCGTCGAGAAAAATCTCTTCTCCCTCCCGCATGGTGACGTCCGGAATGAGAATGGTGTCCCCGGGCCGGACGATCCCGGCGAGGGCCTTCATAACGTCCCTCCCCGTGAGGAGACCGGTCACCGTGACGGAGGACCCGAAAAAACCGTTCCCCACGGCAACGAGCCGGATATCGGTGCCGTTTTTCCTGATCCGTTCCACAAAGGGGACAAGAAAAGGGAAAAAGGAAAGACCCGTAAAGGTGATGAACCGGCCCTCCGTTTTTTCCTGAGGGACCCTGACCCGCCTCGCGCTGTGGAGGAAAAAGGGGACGAGGCCGACGCCGTTTTCGATCTGCGGTGTATCGTCATACTGTGCGATCGGGGGGAAGGGAAGCTCCGCCTTGATATAGAGCTCGTCGGCGCCGTGCACGATGTGGACGCCGTGTTTCCTCTTAAAACGGTTCCGAAATTTGCCGATGGTCTCGAGGGCGTTCCTGGCATCGTCCTTCCCGACGGGAGTGACCTTCTTTTTCCTGTGGGTCGTCAGCCCGACAGGCACAACGGCGATGGACTGCACGTAGGGGAAAAATTTGTAGAGGTCCGCGATGGTCTTTGCGAGAACCTTGCCGTCGTTATGGCCCGGGCAGAGGACGATCTGCGTATGCATGGCGATCCTGTGCTCGGCGAGAAACCGGATCTCGCGGACGATGTCGGGAGCCCCGGCGTTGCCGAGCAGGGCGTTGCGGACGGCCTGGTCCGTCGCATGCACTGATATATAAAGAGGGCTGAGCCTCTGATCGACGATGCGCCTCTTGTCGTCGTCGGACAGGTTCGTCAGGGTGATGTAGTTCCCGTAGAGAAAGGACATGCGATAGTCCTCGTCCTTCAGGTACAGCGACTTCCGCAGTCCCTTCGGAAGCTGGGAGATGAAGCAGAAAAGGCACTTGTTCCTGCAGCTTTTCACCTTCATGGGCTTCGTCGTAATGCCCAGGTTGCCTGCGTACCCCTGTCCGGCGGGACATCCGACGGCTATGTCCTTGCCTTTCCTCCTGACGACGACCGATTCGACGGGCTCATCGCCGTGGAACAGGAGGTCGATGTCGTCCCTGACAGGGTGATCGTTCAGGGCGACGAGCCTGTCGTCGGGAAGGAGGCCCATTTGCTCGGCCGGGCTTCCCTTGCGGACTTCCTCGATCTCGACGCCGGGCTTACCGTTCACTGGCCTGTCTCAGACCCCCATAGATGTACTGAAGTCCCGACACCGTCGTCAGGGCGGCAACGGTCCAGAAGACCCACCGGGGCGGTGACGGGACCTGGCTGAAATTGATGGACAAAAGCACATAGGCGATGAGCACGCTCTGAGACGCGATGGCCGCTTTGCCCGTCACCGTCGGCTTCACCTTCGTGATGTCATACACGAGATAGAGGAGTACCCACCCGAGGACGACGATGATGTCGCGGCTGATGACGGTGATGGTGAGCCAGCGGGGAAGCCACCCGTAGACCGAGAGGAGGATGAAAGACGTAATGAGGAGGATCTTGTCCGCCAGGGGATCGAGAAAGGCCCCCAGTTTCGTCTGCTGGTTCGTCATGCGGGCAAGGAGACCGTCAAGGGCGTCGCTCAAGCTGGCGATGACGAAGAGCAGCAGGGCGTACCGGAGCCTGTTGTAGACGAGGGCCGTCACAAAACCGGGGATGATCAGGATCCTGATCGTCGTGATGGTGTTCGGGATGCTCCAGACTCTCATGGCATGGCGCTGGGGATCGAGGTCAGATCGACGGAGACGCCGATTTTCCGGTAGCAGGACCGGTAGGGAGACGTGCCCTCTCCGCCGCTTCTCAGGAGATGCAGCAGGGTCCTGGCATGGCAAAGTTCGAGCTTGAACTGGTACTGTTCCGCCGATTCGAGGGCGGAGAGCAGGTGCTTTTCCGCATCCTTCACCCTGCCCCGCATGAACGCCATTTCGCCGAGGCTCAGGAGACAGTAGATCATGCCCCTGGGGTCCTTCGTGGCCTGAAAGTTCTTTCTCGCCATGGCGATGTACCGCCTGCCCTGATCGAGTTCACCTTCCATCTTGTGGACGTTCGCGATGCTCCAGAGGGTGTAGGAGTAACTGACCCTGTCGCCCATGTCGTCGTACAGGGCCGAGGCCTTTTGAAAGTGACCGCCCGCCTCGCCGAACTTCCCTGTCATGCGAAAGGCGTTTCCGATGCCGCAGTGGGAATAGGCCATGCCGAAACGGTCTCCCAGTTTCCGGAAAATCCCGTTCGCCTTCCTGTAATAGTCAAGGGACTCCCTGTACCTCCCGGCAACGCGGTGTGTGCCCCCGAGACCGCAGAGCGCATAGGCAACACCGGACGTGAACGAGGCCGACGAAAACATCTCCCGTGATTCCTCGAACTTCCCGATGGCCCGGGAAATGTCCCCCCCGACCCGGAGGGCCCCCGCCTCGGCCCAGATTGAAAAGGCGACCCCTTTCGTGTCCTTCTCCCTCCGGTACACCGACCGGGCCTTGGTCGCAAACCGGATCGCCTTTTTCCACATACCGAGGGCCCTGAGCGAAAGGCCGAGGCCGACCATCGCGTCAGCCGCCGAAAGACTGTCACCGAGGGCCTCGCAGAGATCGAGGGCCTCCTCGTAGTTTTCGACTGCGACGGCAAAGTCGCCCGTCATCCGGCTCACATCGGCAACGGCGATCGTCGCGTCAAGGGCGCCGTGAAGATCTCCCGCGGCCCTGCTCAGCGCCAGGGCCCTCCGGAAAAGCTTTCGGGCCTCTCCGTAGTGTGCGTCCTGCCGCAGCGCCTCGGCTTTGCTCATCAATGCGTAAATTTTCTCCTGCACTGTTCTCCCCCCTAACGCCGTCCGTCGAGAAGTTCGCGCATCCGGCTTATGATCTGGCCGTAATCGCCTGATCCGAAGAAGGCCGAGCCCATGACGAGGATATCCGCTCCCGCATCGGCGATGTCGCGGGCGTTCGACAGCTTCACGCCCCCGTCGACCTCGATGGAGACGGACAGCCCCCTTTGGGCGTTCATTGTCCGGAGTGCCCTGATTTTGTCGAGCGTGGCGGGGATGAACTCCTGGCCCCCGAATCCCGGATTGACGGACATGATGAGAACCATGTCGAGATCGGGCAGGATGTGCTCGAGGC
Source organism: uncultured Nitrospiraceae bacterium (assembly GCA_963705105.1). GTDB lineage: Bacteria > Nitrospirota > Thermodesulfovibrionia > Thermodesulfovibrionales > Dissulfurispiraceae > CAVPIW01. Next base: position 343,542 of record CAVPIW010000009.1, read on the forward strand.
TCCAGACAGGCGTCGCCGGGTTGAGCGAAACACCGGCCTTGATGCCGCTTTCGCGTATCCAGAACACCGTCCTGTGGAGATGGGTGGACGCCTCCTGGTGGACGGTGATGAAATCTGCACCGGCACGGATGAAGTCGCCGAGGAACTTGTCAGGGTCCTCGATCATCAGGTGCACGTCAAGGGGCAGGGAGGTGATGCCCCGGATCGCCTCGACGATGGCGGGACCGATGGTGATGTTCGGCACGAAATGCCCGTCCATGACATCGAGATGGATCATGTCGGCCCCGGACTCCTCGACGGCCCTGATCTCGTCTCCGAGCCTCATGAAATCAGCGGATAGAATGGAAGGCGCTATTCTGATCACGGGTCCTCCTCACTGCCGGTCTGTCCACTTTCTATTGGGTTCGTTACATCAAAAGGCGGGGTGAAACGCCTCAGATCCTTGTTGATAGTGACGCGCCGCCGGGGAAGGCAAATATGGTTCAAAACCTTTCCAATGCGATGATGAGACATCTCAAGATGTTCAGCGCCTGTTGCCTGACGGAATTTTGGCATCAATAGACACGGCAAAGGGTGGTCTGGTGACAAATAGGGTATCTTAGCGGAAAGGCTTTTCACCACATCAGCCTTCCCGCCAGGCTTTGTTGTGTCCCGTTCCTGTCTTTGCATACTGTCTATTGTCCACTGCATTCTGTCTACTGTTCAAGTGGCGCATAGGGCCCGCCTTTCCGTGCAATTGAAAGATGTATTATTGTTCTTCATAGTCTCCCTTGCTCACGAGGATCACGAGCTGGTCGCCCCCGCTCTCGTTCGGCTCCGGCCTCTGCGCGACGATGGTGTCCCGCACGGCGCTCCTCGAGTGCACATAGATGATCTTCCCGACCCGGATCCCCCTCTCCCTGAGATGCGCGTCCGCCTCCGGGAGGGACTTGCCGACGACATCGGGCACGATGTGAAAGCGGGGCCCCCTGCTGAGGACGATCCTCACCTCCCGCCCCTCCTTGACGGTGCTGTTGGGCGGGATGTCCTGCCGGACAACGTGACCCTGGGGAACGAGGGCGTCGAATTCCTCACCTTCGGGGCGGACGTACAACCCCTTCGATCGGGCCGCGGAATTCGCCTCGAGCATGCTCTTGCCCTTCAGGTCAGGCACCTCAACGGTCCTGCTGAAGCTCAGGAGCTTGAAAGTCAGGTGCCCGGACAGCATCCCGAGCAGGAAGAGACCGGCGATGTACAGCGGTATTTTAAGGTATCGTTTCATGGGGCGATATAGGGCTATCCCGCACAATCAGGGCGACGAAAAACCCGTCCATCCCGTGCCGGTGAGGCCAGGTCCTGTACCAGACGCAGCCTTTGCCGCTCGTCTCGCGGAAGGGCTCCAGAAATGACTGCGATCCCTCTGCCAGGTGATATCCCCCGTTCCTTTTCAGAAACTCCCCGACGACCCCTTCCCCCTCCTCGGGCTCGGTAGAGCATACAGAATATACCATACTCCCTCCTGTCTTGAGAAAGGGGGCTGCGGCTTCGAGGATTCTGAGCTGGTTTTCCCCGTGCCTTTGGAGGTCCTTTGCCGCAAGGCGGTACCTGACGTCGGGATTCCTCCTGATGACGCCCGTCGATGAACAGGGCGCGTCGATCAGTATCCTGTCGAAGCGGGCACGCTCAGCATCCTGCACGGCCATGTCTGCCTTCGCGAGAACGGCGCCGAGGTCGGCGGCGTCGCCCTGGACGATGTTCACGGAGCCGACGCCAAGCCGCAGGAGGTTCTCCCTGAGACGCTCCAGGCGGGCGCCGTCGGCATCGACGGCGATGATCTCGCCCCTGTCGCCCATGAGCAAGGCGATGTGGGTCGTCTTCCCCCCCGGGGCGGCGCAGAGATCGAGCACCCTTTGTCCCGGCGACGGATCGAGGAGAAAAGAGACGAGCTGGGCGGCCTCGTCCTGCACGATAAAAGGCAAGGGAAGCATGTCCAGGAGGTCCTTGAATGTCGTTCCTTCGCCGGCGATGATCGCGGAGGGAATCCAGCGGCCGGCCGACGCTGTCAGACCGCGCTCCGCGAAGATCCTCAGCGCCTGCTGCCTGTCCTTCGCATCATCGATCCGCACCGTCAGGGGAGGCACCTCGTTATTCGCCCGCGCCATGAGAAGCGCCTCGTCATATCCGAACCTCCTGATCCATCTCCTGATCATCCAGGCCGGATGGGAGGTCGTCACAGAGACATACTCCGCGGTGCGTGACTCCGGATAGACGAGCTCGTCCGTCCTGCGCAGCACGTTCCGGAGCACGGCATTGACCAGGTCGGGCTTCCCTCCCCTAACCTTTTCGATGGTCACCGCCTCGTTCACCGCCGCCCATTCGGGGACCCGCATGAAACGAATCTGATAGACGGCGGAGCGGAGGTTGTTCAGCGTCGGCGGCGAAAGACGGAAGATCCTCGGCAGGAAACGGGACAGCATCCAGTCGAGCAGGTCCCTCGATCGCAGGACGCCGTACACGATCTCCATGAGAAATGACCGGTCCCGGCCGTCGAGGTCGCCTCCCAGTTTATCAATGATCTCCCTGGGCTTCCCGGACCCCGTCAGGACGGCCGTGATCGCCTTGACGGCGCAGACGCGCGCGGCCGTCGCCGACTGCGCCGGCGGCGTATCGAATTGAAAGACTGCGGGACGGGAAGCGGCCGGACGTCGTCTTCCCTGCAGGGTATCCCCGCCCCTCTTCTTCGGTGAACGGTGTCGCGGGTTTTTCGGTTTCAGCATCACCTTGTCTTTACACTTTGATTTTCATTCTATGCGCTTTGCCGCCCGAGCGGTCGTGGCCTTGTTCCGTCGGTTGCCGTCTACTGACTCAATGACTAATAACTTAATGACTTTCATAGTGGCATCTTCACCCCGCCTTTTCATGCAACTGAAAGGTCTATATGCTGTACTGCCGGGAAGGCAGATATGGTTCAAAGCCTTTCCAATGCGATGATGAGACATCTTAAGGTGTTCAGCGCCTGTTGCCTGACGGGCTTCTGGTATCAACAGACACGGCAAAGGGTGGTCTGGAGACAGATAAGGTATCTTAGAGGAAAGGCTTTTCACCACATCAGCCTTCCCGGCCGAGCGGTCGTGGCCTTGTTCAGTGATACAGTTCTTCATGCCGGGCCTGAGACGTTCCGTTTACCGGCGAAATACTCGACGGCCCACTTGACGCGGGAGAGATCGACGCGCGTGTTCAGGCAGGGGCCGTAGGGCCGCTCGTTGGCGACGCCCAGCACAGGGAGCGGGTAGGTATCGACGATGCCGCTGCTGAGGTCACGTTCGCAGGCGACGGCGACGATGGCATCGGGTTTCACGTCCTGAACGACCTTCCGGGCGATCGTCCCTCCCGTGGCGACGAAGAGCTCCAGTCCGATGTCTTCGGCCATCTCTATCAGGTCCCTGATGAGGCATTTCCCGCAGCGCTTGCAGTTCTGGATCCTGTGGGTAATCCTCACGTCACACTCCGACACCTGGAGACAGTGCGGCAGGAGGAGGAGCACCTTCGTCCCCCGCACCGGTTTTTTGTCCTTCCATTCGGCCATGACGAGCCTGTTGTTCATGCGGATGACGGAGAGCTGTATCCTTTCCCTGCTGCCCCTGAGGATCGTTCCCGCTCCCATCAGGGCGGGATAGAGGAGACGGAGGAGCACGCCTCTAAGAAAATTTCTCATGTCCCTCCCGCAGGCCCCGCCCGGCCAGAAAAGCCGCCGCCGTCATGACGCGCTTTCCCTCGGGCTGAAGCTCATCAATGCCCAGGAGCCCCTCGCCGGTGCCGGCGATCAGCTCTCCCCGGGACGCCTTTTCGATCCTGCCGGGAACGCCCGTTCCGGCAAGGGGGTGTGCCCTGATGATCCTGATCCGCTCCTCACCGAGAAAACAATACGCGCAGGGCCAGGGATACATCCCCCTGACGAAATTGAACAGCTCCCGTGCGCCACGCGTCCAGTCGATCCTTCCTTCGTCTTTTCTGAGAGAAGGGGCATAGCTCGGCTCGCCCTGCTGGGGGACGGGCTTCAGCGCCCCGTCCCTTATCCCCCGGAGCGTTTCGATCAAAGTCCGCGCTCCCAGCTCGGCAAGCCTGACCGACAGGGTTGCCGTCGTGTCGCCGTCGCTGATATCGAGGGTGGCCTGCAGGAGCATGTCACCCCTGTCGAGCCCCTCGTCCATGAGCATCGTCGTGACGCCCGTAATCGTCTCCCCTTTCAGGAGCGCCCACTGGACAGGTGCGGCTCCTCGGTACAGCGGGAGGAGCGAGGCGTGGACGTTGATGCAGCCCCGCCGGGGGATGGTCAGGACAGGGCCGGGCAGTATCCTGCCATAGGCGACGACGACGATGAACTCCGGTCCGATGGCCCCTATTTCAGCGGCGAAGGACTCGTCCCTGATGGTCGGGGGCTGAAGGACGGGGATGCCCCGGGAGAGGGCGAGCTCCTTGACGGGCGGCGCCGCGAGCACGTGGCCGCGGCCTTTCTTCCTGTCGGGCTGGGTGACGACGAGCGCGATCTCCTCTCCGTGGTCGATGAGTGCCTGCAGGGTGGGGACGGCAAAGGATGGGGTGCCGAAAAAGATGAGGGCCACTGACGTGTCGCCCCTTCAGCGTCTCAATTCGCTCAGGGTCTTCTGGTAACGTTTCTTGAAGAATTCGCGCTTGATGGCGCTCATGCGGTCGATGTACAGGATGCCGTCGAGGTGGTCGATCTCGTGCTGGAGGGCCCGGGCCAGGAGCCCCGTCCCCTCGATCTCGACGGGTTTGCCCTCTTTGTCCAGCCCCCTGACGAGGACGGCTGCGGCCCGCTTAATGACCGACGAATAACCCGGTACGCTGAGGCACCCCTCATCGGATTCGATCATCCCGTCCGTGTCGATGATCTCCGGATTGATGAGAACGATGAGGGGCTGCTTTTCCTCCTTCGTGCTCAGGTCCAGGACGATGAGCCTCCTCGACTCGCCCACCTGGGGGGCGGCGAGACCGATCCCCGGCGCGGCGTACATCGTCTCGACCATGTCTCGTATGACCCTCTGGAGAGAGCCGTTAATGTCCGCAACCGGCGCCGCTTTCTTCTTCAGCACCTCGTCGGGATACTTTCTGATCGGGAGGACAGCCATTGAAAATTATACCATATGCACCGGCAGTCAATGACAGTCGTGGTTCTGCCAAGGGGCCTGCACATCGTATCCGATCTCTTTAAGGTCGGAGCTCTTTTTTCAATAAGCGCATGGGATTAGATTGTCGATATCCGGGGCCACTGCGTCACCCTTGACAGTTGACCTGTTTATGGACTAAATTAAGTCATACTTCAGCAGTGGAGGCGATCTCATGAAACTATCCCGCCAGATCAGGCCCATCAGCTACCTGAAGGCCCATGCCGCCGAAATCGTACGAAGCCTTGCCGAACAGCGCGAGCCCATGATCATTACCCAGAACGGCGAAGCCAAGGTGGTCATACAAGATATCGAAAGCTACGAGCAAACCCAGCAGACGATGGCTCTCCTGAAGATCCTCGCACTCGGCATGCGCCAGGTTGAGGAAGGCAATGTCTTGCCCGCCGACAATGCGATCAAACGCCTTCGGGAAAGGCGGGAAGTTCGCTGATGCCGTTCAAGGTTTTGCTGACCGGCGATGCAGCACGCGATCCCGACGAGCTTTATGACGACGTCACTCTGCATGATACACCCCGAAAGGCCGACTACATTTTGGAGCGGATCGAAATAATTTTTTCCCAATTGTCCGAATTCCCGGAGAGAGGTGTTTATCCGAAGGAACTGTTGACAATGGGGATTCGTGAATATCGCGAGATTTTTTTCAAACCCTACCGCATCATCTACCGGGTTATGGATAGGAATGTCTATGTCCTGCTGATTGTCGACGGCCGTCGTGACATGCAGTCGGTCCTGCAGCGGCGATTGTTACATGCTTAAACGCTATCGCCCGGATCGTATTGAGTTCCTTCGGCATGAAGCCCTGAGTAAATGCACAACTTGCCGTCACATTTTTCTTGACAAAGCTGTTTTGAGGCTGTAGTAATTAATGTATCGAATATAGAGAAACGCCGTATTCACCTTACTAACCCTTCGGCCTCTGTTTGCTGCCTTCGGGAGGATGCCATGGAACTCTCTGACGGTTCGCGCGTCGCCGTTATCGGCGGCGGCCCCGCAGGCTCCTTCGCTTCCTTCTTCCTCCTGGAGACCGCCTCCCGTGCGGACCTCACCCTTAACGTCGACATCTACGAGGCGAAGGACTTCTCCAGGACCGGGCCGCCGGGCTGCAATCACTGCGGCGGCATCATCTCGGAATCCCTCGTGCAGATGCTCGCCGTCGAGGGCATCAACCTTCCCGAATCAGTCGTCCAGCGCGGCATCGACTCCTATGTCCTGCACAGCGACGTCGGCACCGTCCGCATCGGCACGCCGCTCCTTGAGAAGAGAATCGCCGCTGTCTACCGGGGCGCCGGCCCGAGGGGCTCACACCTCGTCGGGTGGCAGAGCCTCGACGGCTATCTTCTGGAACTCGCCTGCTCCGCCGGGGCAAACCTGATCCAGCGAAAAGTCGAGGCCATAGACTGGAAAGAAGGCCGACCTGTCATACATGCAAAAGATGCGGAACCTCAGCCGTACGACCTCGTCATTGGTGCAGTGGGTGTCAACTCTTCAAGCCTGAAGATATTCGAAGGGCTCGGGTTCAGGTACAGACCTCCCAGGACGACGAGAACTTTCATCTCTGAATTCCATTACGGCGATGACCTGATCAATCGGTATCTGGGCAGTTCAATGCACGTGTTCCTGCTGCCGCTGCCGGGACTCGAATTCGCCGCCCTCATACCGAAGGGTGAGTACGCGACACTTTGCCTCCTCGGCCATGACATCGACAAGGCCCTCGTCGAACGGTTCCTCGGACAAGCCCCCGTGAGGAGCTGCTTTCCTCCGGAGTGGGAGAACCTGGACGGCGTCTGCCAGTGCCTGCCGAATATAAACGTCGGGGGCTTGAAACAATTCTTCGGGGACCGTGTTGTGATGATCGGCGATTGCGGCGTCACCCGGCTTTTCAAGGACGGCATCGGGGCGGCTTACAGGACGGCAAAGGCCTGCGCAACGACTGTCGTGTTCGACGGCATTTCAGCGGAAGCCTTCGGCCGTTTCTACAGGAAGGCCTGTCAGGACGTGGCCCGGGACAACAGGCTCGGCAGGGTTGTCTTCTCGGTCGTCACCCTCTTTCGTCGGCTCAGGGTCCTCCGCCGGGGGATGTTAACCATGGTCGCCCGTGAACAGGAGTCCCCCGGCGGCGACAGGCCGATGAGCACGGTCCTCTGGGACACGTTCACGGGCAGCGCCCCGTATAAGGAAATACTTCTGCGCGCCATGCGCCCCGGGTTTCTCGGCCGCCTTGGCGGGGGCACGCTCAGCGCCCTTGTGAAACGGGAATGAGCAGGCGGCAGCCACGAGGTGCACTATGATTTTCAAGGGAGAGCTTGGAAGGCATTTCGGCAACGGAGAGCGGATCGTCAGCCAGGGAGAACGGGGCGACTGCATGTATGTCGTCCAGAGCGGTCAGGTAGAGGTGCTGCTTGAGGCGCCTGAGGGGCCGATTCGCCTTGTGGTGCTCGAAAAGGGCGATGTCTTCGGTGAAATGGCCCTTTTCAGCGACGAGATCCGTTCGGCAACAGTCCGTGCGCTCGGTGACGCACGGGTCCTCACCATCGATAAGCGGACTTTCATGAAGCGCGTGCATCAGGACCCGTCCCTCGCCTTCCGGATCCTTCAGAAAATGTCCGCCCGCATCAGGGCCCTGAGCAGCGAGATCGCTCAGCTCAAGGCCCGGCAGGGCGCAGGCACACAGTAGCGTCCTGCACCCTCAATAGACCGACCATCAGGAATCTCTCGACAGGTTAGTTATAAGGAGAGGATCGCCGGTTCCTCTCCTTATAATCTTGCATTACGATCCGGTAAATAGCCGGTCTGATTACCCGACCCCGGGGCACGAACCCCTCGGCCAACAGACGGTTATTGTACGACCGTCACAGCACCGTTGCGTGTAACAGATCGACCCCTCGGCAATTATGACCGACCCCGGTGAAATATACGTTACTGGCAGACCGTTCAAGGTAAGCCTGCCGGGCACATCACAAGGTGTGAGGGGTACATCTGATATCATGCGATTATCGTTGTCGAATACTATCGCGTCGACGAAGTTTCCAAAACTGTCATTCCTAACGACGAGCCTCCCTTCAGGTATCGGGATTTCCGTTTTGTACACCACGTCGTCCCTCATCGTGAAATCATCCCTTTCTCTCAACGTTTTCCACTTCTTCTCCACGATTCACCTCCGTTTTCAAATAGGGATAAAAAAAGCTTTGGTACCATCCGCCTGTCTTCCCCTTCAACGCCTCTCCTTTCTTCGATTTGCCCCCGGTCACTCTGTCACCCCCCATGTCCCCCCGCCGGGGGAGGGTTTGATCCGAAAAGCTATATCGCAAGTGTGAGTTTCATGAACACCGATCGTTTCGGCTGTATGACGGGATTAAAGGGATCGGTATCCTGGAACTTGAATGATGTGTCGAAGAGGTTTCTCGCTTCGAGTGTGATGATCCCCAGACGTTTGGGCAAACGCCAGCCGACGGACGCATCGACGACCCAGAACCGGTCACTCCCCGTCGAACCGGGCTCATTGAAATCCGACCCCTGCGGATGAAAGCGTCCTTCCTGATCGAAATAGGTCGCCTTCAGCCGGGCCATCAACCCCGAGGGATGGAAAAAGCCGATCGCCAGGGGATAACGGTTTGTTTTCAGGTGCTCTATGCCCTCGGTGAAAGGGCGCTCCCTGTCAAAGTGTTCATATTGATATTCCGCATTCAGAGCAAGCCACGGGTGAGGTGTCCAATACAGGTAGAGACGGCCTGATCTTTCCGTCCAGTCAAAACGCCGCTGCTCGCCCGGCACTTCGAGGTCCCTCCCGTAATACTCGGCGCCGCCATAGAGATTACCAGTGAATCTCTGATCCAGGCCGACGCCGTAGAGCCATGAATCCGTCCCCTGGAGATCGTCAAAAAACTGGTTGAAGCCCGCTACCTGGGTCGGCTCAACGGTCTGACTCGTCGTCGGAAGGGTTCTCCTCAAAACCCTGAGTACTGCTGCACGCAGCGTGGTCGTGGGCAAAGGATTGAAGGTAAATCCGACTTTCGGGTTGAACTGACTGCGGTCCACCAGATCGCCTTTTTCGTCGTTGACAAAATCAGCGCTTCCTCCTATTGTGAGTATCACGCTCCTGGGGAAATTGATCTGCGAATACACATACATGTTTGTGTGATGGATCTCGCTCTCGATAGGCGTCGAAGTAACATCAGGAGGCAGGGGAGGCGTGACAAAAATGAATCCCAACTCACGCAGGTCGTTTCTGTCCTGCCTGAAATAGCCGGCGCCGGCGACGACGCTCACATGTTCTGCGCGAAACAGGTATTGAAGCTCGGCGCTGTAAGTCTTTTGGTCCGTTTTCTGCGCGTTTATCAAATCCAGCACAATGGGATTTTCAGGGTCTGAATCATCTATCGCGCGATTTGTGTCGCGGGTATCGAATGTCGCCTTCTCATAAACAAAAGAGCCTATGATATCGGAGCCCGGCGAAAATCCGCGGTGAAAGCCGAGCCTTACAGAGCTCGTATCCGTCTCCTGACGGAGATTCTGAGAAAAATCGTCAGGCTCGAACCTGAGTGAAAGATCGCCGTTCTTGATATTTCTCGACCTGAACTCGGCCTGAACACTCGTGTCGGGAGAGAGGCTCGCCTGGGCGAAGATGTTGAAGATGTTCTGTCTCTGATCGTTGTTTGCCCTGTAACCGTCCGTCTCGTAGTGGAACTGGCCGAGACTGAAGGACAGTTTGTTCCACACTCCCGACAGGACGATCTCGTCACCAAACGTGCTGTCGCTCCCGGCGACGCCGCTCACCTGGAGTCCAAGCCTGTTCCTGTTGAACAGGGGGTTGAACTCTTTGAACGACGGCTCGCTCGGGCCGGCGCCGTTGAGAATGAAGAGGTTCGGCTCGGCAAGACTCGGCTGCACCGGGTTGATATTGATAGGCTGGAGCAGCTGCGACTGGAGGAGTTCGCTCACCCTGGCTATCTCGTGACGGGGCAGGGCTGAATAGGTGTCCGCAAGAAACCTGTGAGCCGAAAAATTGACGGGATCCGTATTGACCGACTTCCATCCCTCCACGAGGGCGAGCTGCTGAAACCCGAGGTCGCTGTAAATCCGGGCAAGGCTTGCGCTTCTCGCTGCAAGGTCGGAATCGAGCAATAAACGGGATCGGTAGACGGCCCGGTTGTCATTGAGCTCAATGGCCTTCTGCATGTCCTTCAGTGCTTCGACGGGCCTGTTGACGCTCTGCTTCTGAATCGCCTCATAGAACCACGGCGTCGGGTCTGACGGGTCAAGCTCCTCGGCCATGCCGAATTGATCCGTCGCAAGCCTGTCTCTCTTTTCCTCATAGAAAGCCTTGCCCAGATAACTCCGGATGAGCGAGTTGCCAGGGTCAAGGCTCGCAGCGATCTCAATTTCCGTGCGGCCAGGTGCCAGGTCTCCCTCCCTGATCATTGCCAGACCGAGGCCAAGCCGCGGCAGCGGGTCCGCCTGGTCGAGTTCAACGGCCCTTAAAAAACTTTCCCTGGCAGCTTTCGTCTCTATCTGCGCGAGATGGGCAAACCCCAGGACCGCCCGGGTTCGTGACAGGTTCGGATTCAGCTCAACGGCCTTACGGGCCGCTTTCAGCGATTCGTCACGATAACCTGAAGATGAATACAGCTCTGCCAGTCTCGCCCATGCGAGGGCGTTTTCAGGGTCCAGCCTGACCGCCTCTTTGAGGCTGTCCAGAGCTCCCGCGAGGTCAAAACGGGCCTGGTGCGCGTAGGAAAGCGCGATCCTCGCCGAAGGGGAGCGGGGATTGGCATCAACGGCTTTGCGCGCGAGATCGAGGGCCTTCGCCTTTTCGTTCTGCGCAACGGCAATGACCGATTCAAGCGCCAGGGCATCGCCGTTCCCCGGTGCCAGACCGAGGGCCTTTGCGATATCTCCCCTCGCCTCTTCGACACGCCCTACGGAGAGGAGCAAAGAAGCCCTATAGTTGAAAAAGCGCGGGTCGCGAATATCCTCCGGCACGTCGGAAATACCGTGAAAGGCGCCTTCAATGTCTCCCCTTTGATAGGATTCGACGGACCTTCGCATTATTGTCCGCCAGTCCTTCGGCTCGCCGATCGGGAGATCGGCAAGGCGATAATCGATAACCGGCGGATAATGGAGTGTCCACTGAACGGCGTCTCGCGGGCGCACTACAACCTGTATCGCAGGAGCCTGCCCCTTTCCCGCAACCGCCGACTGTCCCTTCTGCAGGATGACGCTGCCGGCGTCGTTCGATAGGGCAACCACTCCTTCAAAGACTGAAAACGTCGCCCGCTCTTCTTCGACCTGCACCAGAAATTCCGTGCCCCTGATGGTCCCGTTTACAAAGGGCGTCACGACCGTCAGACCTCTGGGGAACCGGCTGAAAAAATGCAGCGCACCCCTGAGCAAATCGACAAATGAAGTCCCTTCCTTCTCCGCCGTCGGGAAGGTAACGGTCGTCTTCTGGTCCAGGCGGAGAGTCGACTCGTTGCTCAGGAAGATGTCCGCCCGGCTGAGCTCCTGCACCCTGATCATGTCACCGGGACAGAGGGTATCGTTCAGCCGGATGGGCTGCCATCGGGTGTCTCCGGATCGCCGCACCTGGACGCTCCCCTCTACCGAGGCCACCCTGGCGACCCACTGCTCGCACGTTTCCGCGGCAGCTCTGACCGGACAGAGCTGGAGGACCGCCATGATCACTACTGACACCAGACCCAGGACGCCGACCCGAACATTCTTCATTGATAGTCTCCTGCTCAATGGATTTACCGTTTACCTCACTTTTCGGACAGGCGGACCACCCCGTCCCAGGATTCCCCGGGCGGGCTTTCCTTCAATCGCCTGCACTGTTCAATATAGAAGTCCGAAGGCTTGTCCCGGCCAAGGATATCGATACACCGACGGAATTTCCCGGTCGCCTCTTCCCAACACTGTCCCCTGAATGCAGCGAGGGCCTCTGCGAAAACGGCGCACCCCGCCTTCTGCCGCTCATCCGCCTCGCCGGCGCGGCATATCAGTTCATGGGCGGCAAGGGGCCTGGACTTCCCGACGAAGAGGAATTGCCCCATCTCCCTCGTCAGGAAACCCTGCTGCTGACTCAGAACATCCCCGGACAGCAGGATGCTCGTCCCCAGGACCTTGTTCAGGCCCTCCAGCCTGGTGGCCGTATTGACGATATCCCCCACAGGACGGTACTCGTAGTGGTTCGCTGCCCCGATGTTCCCGAGGAGTATCTGACCTGTATGCAAGCCGATACGCGTCGGAAGCTGTAATGCATTGGAGGATTGATTGAACCGATTCACGGCGGAAAGAATGTCGAGTGCTGCGAGACAGGCCTTGTTCTTGAGAGGCGACTCGGGCTGTGCCGTTACCCAAATCGACAGCATAGAGTCCCCTATGACATTCGATACCACCCCGCCATGACGCCTCACAGGCTTGAAGACGACTTCGTAATATTTATTCATGAAACTGCCGAGATCCTTTGGATCCATGGTTTCCGACAGCGAGGTATAGTGCTCCGCATCGGTATAGAGGCATGTCCCGAAGAGCACCCGGCTGCTCGTGTCGATCCCGGGCATGCTCTTCGACAACTGATCGACCACCTCGTTGGGCAGATAGTATCCAAAGGCCTTCTTTATGTTCCTCCGTTCCCTGTTCGCCTCAGCGTACTTCCATATTACCGCACCGAACAGGGCGAGGGGGGTCTGGATAAACAACGGCATAACGAGGGGATACCAGGTCACTGTCGTCTTGAAATGGTATTGAGCTGCGAGCGCGTAAAGCACACCCAGCAACACCGCGCCTGATACCGAGATGATCGTGGGAGACAGGCGACAAAAGATGCCGATCACCAGTCCCCAGGAAAAGACCGTCGCGAGATGGGCGAACAGGGTGAGCGGCCGGACGGGAAGACCCTCCAGAAGGTTCGCAAAAGCCGTGGCCGCGATTTCGACACCACTGATGTCCAGTCCGCTCGATCCTGAATAGACGGTGTGGAAACCGTCCTTCTGCTCGGGACGAAGCCGTTCCGAGAGGCCGACAAAGACGGCCTTGCCTTTGAAATCGAATTTCTTCCCCCCCGGAGAACTATCTTCCGTGAGCCGGAGGACCTGATCATAGGAGACGGTGGCGACGGTGCCGGGGGGGCCGTAGAACTGCAGGTACTGGCTGTCGGAGCCCTGGTACATAGCGATGAGCGCCGCCAGTATCCGGGCCTGCACGGGGTCAAGGCCGCCCTCCCTGCGATCCCCGATAGCTTCCAGCATCTTGGTCCCCACAGAAGGGTCCTCTTCAAAAATGTCCCTGATGGTCCGCACGAGCTTCTCGATCCCCCTTGCGGCGATTATCGAGTCCCTGTGGCGTGGCAGCTTCGCAGCCTGAGAGGGACTGACCTTTTCAAGCAGGCCGACAAACTCCTCATAGACCTCCAGGCTGAAAATCTGAAAGACCACGATCGGCAGGGTCGGCATATTCCCGGCATCGGTCTTGAAAGTCCAGTACTGACTTACCTTGACAGGGACCTTCGGCAAAGGAAACGGCGCCAGGGCAAGAGCGGATTCAGCGAGGGGAGCAATGGGCAATACGAGCTTCTGGACGTTCGCTTCAGCCCCGGTGCTCCCTTCCCGCGGGGTCAGGGGAATCCTTTCACACTTGAGGCATTCACAGAGGACGATGTTTCGTGCCCTGGCGATCGACTCTGCGAACAATCGGTCATCTGATTCGGACCGGGCCTCATCAAAGAGAATGTCAAAGGCGATGACGGCGGCGCCTTCCCTGGCCAGGTTTTCCGTGAGCCGGCCGTGGAGAGAGCGGGGCCATTTTTCCGGGCTGTCGGGAAGACGAAGCTTGTCAGCGCTCGCCTTGTCGATGCTGACAATGACGACGTCGGAAGGGGCCTGCCGCGGGCCCCTCAGTTTGAACAGCAACTCGAGACCGAGGTTCTCTTCGAGGTCGAAGATGAAGGGCAGGAGGCTCACCGCCACGCCGAAAAGGCCGGTGAGCGCGCCGAAGACAAGGGCCTTGACGAGGCGGGACGTCACCGCTTCTCCTCCGTTCATCGACCGTCACATCGACGAAAAAAAGACCGGGCACATCGAAGGTTCATCCTTCGGCAGCTCGGCCGTCTTCCGGTGAGAAGACCCGCCGCTTTCCGCCCCTTCCTCACGAAAGGTTTAGCTTTGTCGGGTGAGCCTGACTTCCTTTGTTGTCAATGCTATCACATATTTCCCGTAGTGTCAATTTTAGATTCTAGAGAGGAACAACGGCGTCCGCCATTGATATGAGACGTCAACAGGCTTTGGCGCCTGTTGACGTCCCCATGAATCCGTTGGAAGACAAGAGTGATTTATGCCGAACGGCTAACGCGAAAAAATCGGAACATTCACCCTTTTCGCAGCCTCTATCAGCCGGGCATCCAAAGTAGCCAAAGGAAGTCCCTTCCTCATTGAGAGGTCGAGATATGCAGCGTCATAGCTGGAGAGGTTGTGCACCCTGGCCAAAGCCAGTAAATCCGCCATGATTGTCTCTGATCGCTCATGATCCACAACGATCGGGAGCTGAGATAAGAGTGTTATAAAACGTATACTGTCTGCCGCGCCGAGGCGTTTTCTGCGTTCAGCGACGAGCAGGACGTTCACCACCTCAAGAGGCCAGATTGACGGAACAAAGGCAACTGCGTCGGAAAGACTCTCCAATACTGCATCTGCGTATTGATTTGTCGCATCGTTAAAACACCATGACATGACAACGGAGTTGTCAACGACGAAGGGGTCGCTCATTACCGTCGTCCATCTTCTATCATCTCACGGACCGTGAGTCCGCCGAGACTGTGTTTGCGCCTGAATGCACGGAGTTCAGCGATGATTGATGCCGCATCAGCAGTCCTTTCGGGTTCCGGCGGTTGCAGCACAGCGACGGCAACTCCATGTTTCGTGATTGTTATACGTTCACCCTTCATGACACGTTCAAGCAGTTTGGGCAGATGAGTCTTCGCCTCGTATGCGCCGATTTTTTCCATCTTCAACTCCTTAGACTAGTCTTAGACCAGTCTAACATGGCGGGGATCTTTTTTCAATAGATGCCGTTCAAGGTTTTGCTGACCGCCGATGCAGCACGCGATCTCGAAGAGCCTCATGTCTACGTCGCTCTGCATGATACACCCCCACCTGCCCGTCGAGAAGCCCGAAGT
>CAVPIW010000010.1:0-2500 GCA_963705105.1 uncultured Nitrospiraceae bacterium
GTCCCTTGACATATCCCTGCTGACGTTCTGCCTTTTCCTCCCCCTGATAGTTCTGGTCTCGATGATCCCCCTGTCGATCTCGGGCATCGGCGTCAGGGAGGGCGCCTTCGTCTACCTTCTCGGGTCGCTGGGATACCCGACGGGTCAGTTGATCACGCTCTCGCTCCTCTGGTTCATCTCGATCGTCACCGCAAGCGCATTCGGGCTTTTTTCATACGTCCGGTACCGGTCCCGCTACGGCAGGGAGCCGGTATCATCTGGAGCGCAGGTGGTTTAGCTTTACAGGTGCATGAAAAGGCGGGACAAAGTGCCTCAAAGCCCTGCTGATAGCGACATTGATCATTTCATTCCGTATGCTGTTCCGCCGGGAAGGCAGATGTGGTTCAAAGCCTTTCCAATGCGATGATGAGACATCTCAAGGTGTTCAGCGTCTGTTGCCTGACGGGCTTTTGCATCAATAGACACGGCAAAGTGTGGTCCGGTGATGAATAAGGTATCTTAGCGGAAAGGCTTTTCACCACATCAGCCTTCTCTTCGCGCGTGTTTGTCATCTGGATCCTGTTTGTTGTCTACCGTCTACTGTCTAATTTTTCGTGGCATCTTCGCCCCGCCCTTCCGGGGGTCCGATTGCAGCGATAGGGTATAATAAAAGGACCGCGTCGGTAAGTATGTACAAGGAACAGGATTTCGACATCATCGTCATCGGCGCCGGCCACGCCGGCTGCGAGGCCGCGCTCGCCGCAGCAAGGCTCGGCTTCGAGACCTGCCTTTTTACCCTCAATCTCGACACCATCGCCCAGATGTCCTGCAATCCCGCCATCGGGGGGCTGGCAAAAGGACACCTCGTCCGTGAAATCGATGCACTCGGCGGTGAAATGGCGAAGGTGACTGACAGGTCAGGCATCCAGTTCCGTATGCTGAACCTCTCAAAGGGGCCCGCGGTCTGGGCACTCCGCGCCCAGGCGGACCGGGTCCTGTACCGGATCACCATGAGGCAGTCCCTCGAGGACCAGAAAAACCTCGCGATCAAGCAGGCGAGCGTGGAGAAAATACTTGCCGACAGCGGTCGGGTGAAAGGCGTCGTCACGTCTCTCGGAGTCCTGTACGGCGCCCGTGCCGTTATCGTCACGACGGGGACTTTTCTGAAAGGCCTCATTCACATCGGGCTCGAGCACTTTCAGGCCGGCAGGGCGGGAGAATTCCCCTCTGTCGGCCTGTCTGACTCTCTCAGGGAACTGGGTCTTGAACTGGGGCGGCTGAAGACGGGCACACCACCGAGGATCGACGCCAGGACGATAGACTTTTCGAAGACGGTGCCCCAGTGGGGAGACGACCCCCCTCTGCCTTTTTCATATTCCACGGAGAAGATCACGACCCCCCAGCTTCCCTGTTACATGACCTATACAAATGCGCAGACGAAGGAGGCCATCCTGGGGAACCTCGACAGGTCCCCTCTGTACGGCGGCGTCATCAAGGGCATAGGACCCCGTTACTGTCCCTCCATCGAGGATAAAGTGGTCCGTTTCCCGGACAAGGAGAGACACCAGGTGTTTCTTGAGCCGGAAGGGGTCAAAACGGCGGAATACTATGCCAATGGCATTTCGACAAGCCTCCCCTACGATGTGCAGGTTAAATTCGTCAGGACGATTGCTGGACTTGAACAGGCTGAGATCATGCGCCCGGCCTATGCCATCGAATACGATTTCGTCTTCCCGACGCAGATCCGCTATAGCCTTGAGGTCAAGGGCATTGACGGCCTCTATCTCGCCGGCCAGATAAACGGGACATCGGGCTATGAAGAGGCTGCCGCACAGGGACTGATGGCGGGGATCAATGCTTCCCTCAGCCTCCGGGGCCTTCCGCCCGTCGTGCTTGGCCGGCATGAGGCCTATATCGGTGTGCTTATCGACGACCTTGTCACAAAGGGGACGTCAGAGCCCTATCGCATGTTTACGTCCCGGGCGGAGTACCGCCTCCTTCTGAGGCAGGACAACGCCGATTTCCGGCTCATGGACAGGGGACACGGGATCGGCCTCGTGCCGGACGAACTGTACAGCAGATTTATTGAGAAAAGAAGAATGCTGGACCGCGAGATGGACCGGCTGAAAAAGGTGCGGATCAAACCGTCAGAGGAGGTGAACGCGGCCCTCGCCGCCCTCGGGACCGTTCCCCTGCAGGAGGATGCGTCGCTGGAAAAACTGCTGAAGAGACCGGAAGTCACCTATGACTTCATCAGGCGTACCTGTCCTTCGGAGGACATGGTTACACCCGAGGTTGAAATCCTGGCGCAGATCAACACGAAATATGAAGGCTATATCCGGAAGCAGCTTGAAACGGTCGAAAGACTAAAAAAGGTGGAGGGAAAAGGGATTCCGCCTGACCTCGACTATTCATCGATCCCGGGGCTCTCCCGTGAGGTCATGGAAAAGCTCAAGAAGGTACAGCCTGAAAATGTAGGCCAGGCAGCCAGGATTCCAGGCATTACCCCGGCGGCGATCTC
>CAVPIW010000010.1:7500-259670 GCA_963705105.1 uncultured Nitrospiraceae bacterium
CTGCACCCGTGATCCGGGTGGGGGACACTGTCTGGCGGGTAGTTTGACTGGGGCGGTCGCCTCCCAAAGAGTAACGGAGGCGTCCCAAGGTCTCCTCAGGCTGGACGGAAACCAGCCGTTGAGTGCAAAGGCATAAGGAGGCTTGACTGTGAGGCAAACGAGCCGAGCAGGAACGAAAGTTGGGCTTAGTGATCCGGTGGCACTGAGTGGAAGGGCCATCGCTCAACGGATAAAAGGTACGCCGGGGATAACAGGCTGATCGCGTCCAAGAGTTCACATCGACGACGCGGTTTGGCACCTCGATGTCGACTCATCGCATCCTGGGGCTGAAGTAGGTCCCAAGGGTTGGGCTGTTCGCCCATTAAAGCGGTACGTGAGTTGGGTTCAGAACGTCGTGAGACAGTTCGGTCCCTATCTGCTGTAGGCGTAGGAGACTTGAGGGGGGCTGTCCTTAGTACGAGAGGACCGGGATGGACGGACCTCTGATGTTCCAGTTGTCATGCCAGTGGCAATGCTGGGTAGTCATGTCCGGAGGGGATAACCGCTGAAGGCATCTAAGCGGGAAGCCCACCCCAAGATGAGGTCTCCCGACCCGAAAGGGTCCTGAAGGTTCCTGGTAGACCACCAGGTCGATAGGCTGGAGGTGTAAGCGCAGTAATGTGTTCAGCTTACCAGTACTAATAAACCGTGCGCCTTGACCATTAAACTCTCCCTTCCCCTGATTCGTCAAAAATAATGATTGCATAACATGAATTATGTGAATAGAATTAAAGAAAGGGGTATCCCTTTCTTTAATTTTTTTGTGTGCAAAGGGGCTTGATATAGAGATGAAGGAAAGAGATATTTTCGAAGAAATCGTCAATATCGGCAAGAGACGCGGTGTTCTCACCTATGATGAAATAAACGAGGCATTGCCGTCCGAGTACTTTTCTCCCGATGAGCTTGAAGACCTCATGGATGTTCTCAGTGACATCGGGGTGAAGGTGGTTGATTATGAAGAAGGCATGCCGCTGGAAGAAGAGATAGAAGAGGAGGTCGAGGAGCACGAGAGGGCTGAGGATCTCGTCCAGGCCTATTTCAATTCAATGGGCGATATCTCGATCCTTACAAAGGGCGAGGAGACGGACCTCGCAAAGAAGCTTGAAGAGGGAAGGGCGATCATCAGGGAGACGATCATCAACATTCCTCTTTTCCAGAAGATAAGGGATGCGATAAACAGTGAGGACGAGGAAGACATTCTTCCCGATGAAGAGAAGTATGATGAGGCTGTGATCAGGACGCCTCTTCGCCTTGAAGAACTGATGGAACTCGTGGAAGACGTTGATAGAAAGATGAAGAGGCACGGCTCCGTTAAGGAGCTGAGAGCGACAATACAGGAAAAAAAGAAAAAGGGCCAAAATACAAAGAAGCTGGAAAATCTCCTGAAGGAAGTGCAGGGCGAGTTAAAGAGGGTCGAGACGGAAGTCGGCGTCAGAATAGATGAATTGAGAGACATCTGGAGCAGGATATCGAAGGCGCGGCATCTCGTCACCGAGGCGAAGAATGAGCTGATAACAAGAAACCTGAGACTCGTCGTGAACATTGCGAAGAATTACGTCGGCAGAGGACTTCCCCTGCTGGATCTCATTCAGGAGGGGAATATAGGCCTCATGAAGGCCGTGGATAAATTCAAGTACGAAAAGGGATTCAAATTCAGCACCTATGCCACGTGGTGGATACGACAGGCGATTACGCGGGCCCTCATCGATCAGACGAAGACAATCCGTGTGCCTGTCCATATGATGGAGTTCTACAATCGGGTGACGAAGTCGTCGCGGGAGCTGACGCAGCAGCTCGGCAGGGAACCTTCCAATGAGGAGATCGCCAAGAAGCTCGTCGTGCCCGTTCGCAAGGTCGAGGAGGTATTCAGGGCGATTCAGGACCCAATAGCTCTCCAGACCCCTATCGGAGACGAAGATACGGAACTCGAAGATTTTATCGGTGACAAGACAAGCCCGTCTCCCTATTCCGATGCGGAGAGGATAGAAACATCTGAACAGATCCAGCGTGTTTTGCGGACACTCACGCCGAAGGAGGAGACGGTTATCAGGATGAGGTTCGGCATCGGAGTAGACAGGGATCATACCCTCGAGGAAGTCGGACGATACCTGTCGATAACAAGGGAAAGGGTCCGGCAGATCGAGGCGAAGGCCTTGCGGAAGCTGAAACATCCCAGCCGTCTGAGGGCACTGAAGATACTCACCAGTTAGTAAACAAAAGAAGGGGCTGCCCTCCGGGAGCAGCCCCTTCTTTTTACCTTTTACTGCTATCTCACCATCCCGTCATTTCTTCTGCTGCAGTTCAAAGGCCTTCTCTGATTTCGCAGCGGCTTTTTTCGCGTCTTCAGCCGCCTTCTGAGCCTGCCGTGCCGCATCTTTCGCCTCTTCGGCGGCGGCCCTGGCATCGCCTGCTGTCCGGTCCGCATGTGACGGGGAGGCTGCCGTGAGATGGCGCGGTTTCTGGGAGGCTGGCGCCTTCGGCGCGACGGTGATCGGGGACGTGTACACCGTTCCGTCTGCCACTTCACGACCGGCAGATGTTATCTTGAAGATCCTGTTGGTGGGATAATCTCCGACCCACAGGACGCCGTCGACCCATTCGAGAGATGACGGTTTCGTGATGTGAGTTGAGAGCTCGATTTCATGGGTGACGACCCCCCTGAGGACGTCGAGTCTTACAAGGCGGGGCCATGAACAGCCGAGTGTGTCCGGGGAGCAGGGGCTCTGTCCCGTGATCCAAAGGCCCGAGAAATCCCAGGCGAGGCCAGAGGGCTCCCGGACAGGAGAATTGAACTCGGCGATCACTGCGCCATCCATCGGGGAAACCCTGAATATTTTTGACCGTTCCGAATCTGCCACCCAGAGGGTCTTGCCGTCATAGGCGAGCCCGTTCGGGCTATTCCCCGGAGACGGGATCACCAGGACGATATCGTTCATTTCATTGATTTTGATGAGCTCTTTCCTTGCGCTGTCGGCCGCCCAGAGGAAGCCCCTGCCGCAACACTGGTCTTCCCAGGCAAGGCCGCAGATTTTTCTTGGTATGGGAAAAGACAGGGGATCTTTGCTCATGACGTAATACCCGTCATTCGTGTAGGGATCGGCGTTGCCGAAGTATGCCCCGGTTTCGACGGACGCAGCTTCCATATAGAGGTTGTCATCGGCGACGACGAGGGCCTTGCCGTTCCACGCCATGCCGCTGGCTCCCCATCCGGTGATGTCGTTCTTTTGAACGAGCGGGGTCTGGAATTGTTGGGCGCATCCCTGCACCATAAAGAGGGATACAAGTGACGCGATCAGGATAAATCTGCGTCCCATACGAATGAGGGGGGTCTTCCACGGTATCATTGCCTTCTCCTTGTCTGGGGTTTCATGGGGAATACGCAATAAATGGCGCTGACTACTCTTTCTTCTTATCGGAAAAATATGGCGGAACTTGATAGTGAAGGGCTGACGACGGTTACGTGGATGTGGCGGAGACGATCGACTCCCTGATGACGGTGAGCATGCGGCTGAGATGCTCGCTGCTGATGCAGATGGGAGGCATAATGACGATGACATTGCCCAGGGGACGTATGATGACGCCCTTGCGCCGCGCCTCATGGGCGACCATCCACCCCATTTTCATTTCAAATGGATAGGGGTCCTTCGTTGATTTGTCATGAACCAGCTCTATTCCAGCCATGAGGCCCTTCTGTCTGACGTCTCCGACGTGAGGCAGGTCACGCATGTCCTGCAGCGCTTGCCAGAGAACCGGGACGGTGCCTCTCATTTTTTCAAGGGTACGGTCCCGGTCAAAGATGTCGATACTCGCGCAGGCGGCAGCACAGGCAAGGGGGTTTCCCGTATAGGAGTGGCCGTGGAAGAATGTTTTCAGGTCTGTGAATTCTCCGAGGAAGGCGTCGAATAGGTTGTCCGTCGCCAGGGTAGCGGCCAGCGGCAGGTAGCCGTTCGTCAGGCCCTTCGACAGGCAGAGTATGTCCGGCACGATCCCTTCGTGCTCGCAGGCGAACATTTTTCCTGTCCGACCGAAGCCCGTTGCGACCTCGTCGGCGATAAGGAGAGTGTCATAGCGGTCACAAAGGGAGCGGAGGGCGCCGAGGTAGCCCTCAGGCCAGACGATCATCCCGCCCGCAGCCTGCACGAGAGGTTCGACGATCACTGCCGCGATTTTCCGTCCATGCTCGCTCAGGATCCCCTCCAGGGCCTGAAGGCATGCAAGAGAGCAGGAGCTTCGCCTCAGGCCCAGCTCGCAACGGTAACAGTAAGGGGAAGGCGCATGGTATGTTTCAAAAAGGAGCGGCTTGAACAGACCGTGAAAAAGTTCAACACCCCCCACACTGACGGCCCCGATGGTATCGCCGTGATAGGCGTTTTTCAGACAGAGGAAGGCGTGTTTGTCCCGGGTGCCCCTGTGGACCCAGTATTGAAAGGCCATCTTGAGGGCGACCTCCACCGCCGTGGACCCGTTATCGGAGTAAAAGACCTTCGACAGCCGGGGTGAGAGATCCCGGAATGAGTGATCGGTGACGCTGATCAGTTTTCCGGCCAGGAGCGACGAGGGGATATTGGCGAGTCCAAGGAGCGTTGTGTGGGCTATTTTGCCGAGCTGGTCCCTGATGGCGTCATCGATCTCCTTTCTCCGGTGACCGTGAAGATTGACCCAGAGCGAGGAAACACCGTCAAGGTACCACCTGCCCTGTGCATCCTTGAGAAAGCAGTCCCTCCCCTCGACGATCATCAGCGGCGACCCTGCCATCCAATCTTTCATCTGCGTAAAGGGATGCCAGATGTATTGCCGGTCAAAACCCCCGATATGTAACATGTTGTCGCGATAGCCCACGTTTCCCGATCTTCTCCTCGCTATCAATCTCAGCGACGGGTTTCCGATCCTTCCCCGGTATGAAAACAAACCTGCCGTGCGTCAAGTATACCACAGAATGACGCAAATTCTCTTATTTATCAGCATTTATTGTTTTGCCGTCCTTTGCCGTTCCTTCCGGATCCGGATTATGTTACTTCAAGTAACAAGGACTGTCGTTTAATTACTTTTTGTTACATTGGAACAATCCCTTTGCGTCGCGGCAATCCCGCGATGCCCTGTTTTACTAAGGTTCCCAGAATGTTCTGACTGGCATTCTATTTGCTGATTATAAAACGCCATTAAAACGGACTAACAATGCTTTTTGAAGATGTCATAGATTTCTTAAGAAAGGTGCCACCGTTTCAGTTTCTCGATGAAAGCGTTTTGAAATCAGTCGCGAGCAACCTATCTATGGAATTTTACCCGAAAGACACGGTGATTCTTGAGCAGGACGGCCCGGCGAGCGATTTTCTCCGGATCATCAAGAAGGGCGGCGTCAAGATCACGAAGCATCACGTAGACGCTGAGGACGTCGTCGTCGACTATCGCGGAGAAGGAGACAATTTCGGTTTCCTCTCCCTGATCGGCAAAGATAGGCAGGACACCACGGCCATCGCCATCGATGACACAATCTGTTATCTCCTCGGCAGGGAGAGGGTGCTCAAGCTGCTTGAATCGAATCCAACCTTCACCGAGTATTTCCTGAAATCCCACCTTTCCAAGTACATGCACCGGACCTACCAGGAGATGCGGCGCCAGAGCCCCCTGCACGGAGGCGGCGATCATCTCCTCTTCACGACGCAGATCGGCGACGTGCTGAGCCGCGATGTCGTCACAGCCACTGAGGACATGACGATCAGGGAGGCGGCTCAGGTCATGGCCACAAGCAAGGTCACCTCTCTCGTTATTGTCGACGACAACAATCTCCCCTCCGGTATCGTGACGGATCGTGACCTCCGTGAGAAGGTCGTTGCGAAAGGCAGGTCCGTTGATGAACCCGTCAGGAACATCATGAGCCTCCCCCTCATCCGCGTCGATGTCAGGGACTATTGCTTTGAAGCCCTCTCGAAGATGGTGAGGTACGACATGCACCACATCCTCGTCATTAAAGACGGTCATCTGAGGGGCGTGATCTCCAACCACGATCTCATGCTGCTTCAGGGTTCGTTTCCGCTCTCCTTCGTCAAGGATATCGAAAATCAGAAGTCGATCGAGGGGCTCATCCCCATTTCAAAGAAGATCACCGGCATCATCGGCCTCCTTGTCAAGGAGGGAGCAAAGGCAAGCAACATCACCAAGATCATCTCGGAGCTGAACGACCGGCTCGTCAGGAAGATCATCGAGATCGCCGAGAAAAGGTACGGAGAGCCCCCGGTCCCTTTCTGCTGGATCAACTTCGGCAGTGAAGGCAGGAGGGAGCAGTCTTTCAGGACCGATCAGGACAACGGCATCATATACAGGGACCCCTCTTCATCCCAGGAAGCGGAGGAGGCGAAGCGGTATTTCTCGAATTTTTCGGTCTTCGTCAGAGACGGGTTCATGAAATGCGGGTTCGCACTCTGCCCGTCCCAGTACATGGCGAGCAATCCCCAGTGGCGGCAGCCGATCAAGGCCTGGAAAAAGTACTTCACCGACTGGATCGATTCTCCAACCCCCGACGTCATCCTCAAAACACTCATTTTCTTTGATTTCAGGCCCGTCTACGGAGAATACGCCCTGGCAGAGGAGCTGCGGGATCACATAACTCCCGCCATGGAGGGACAGAAGATCTTTCTCGGGAACGTCGCCAATGTCATCGTGAAGAACCTTCCTCCCCTGGGCTTCCTGAAATCGTTTGTCGTCGAAAAGAGCGGGGACCACAAGGATAAACTGAGCCTCAAGATCAAGGGGATCATGCCTCTGGTGGACATTGTGAGACTTTTCGCTTTTGAAAAAGGGGTGAGGGAGACATCGACGCTCGACCGGCTGAGCATCCTGAGGGAGAGGCACACGATTGCGAAGGAATATGCCGAAGAAATCGAGCATGCCTTTGAGCTCACGCTGCTCCTGCATATACAGCACAAGCTCGACCAGATCGAGTCCGGACGGGAGCCCGATGATTTCATCAATCCGAACGCGTTGACGAATCTCCAGAAGAAGACGCTCAAGGCCGTCTTCCAGCTCATTTCGAAACTGCAGGATACCCTCGTCAACAGGTATAAACCCTTTATCTGGTGAGCATGGCCGGTATGCCAGGACGAATGAACAGGATGATGCTGATACATGACAATGTGAGAGGGCGTCACCGCCTCTTCGAAAGGAGGTGATCGGCTCGGAGTTCAGTAAGAACCAAGCCGTATGAAGATGATTTTCGGCAAAGGAGGTGGGAACACAACGAATGGATGTGAGGGACGAAATCCTTGGCGATCAAGATTTCAAAAGGCTGAGAAGCTGGAAAAACACGGTATCCTATGTCCTGACCGTTTTGACGATGGTCGTGTATTTCGGTTTCCTCTTTTTGATCGCTTTCAGGAGGGATCTCCTCGCAAGAGAACTGACGAAAAACGTGACGTTCGGAATCGTTTTCGGGTTGGGTGTCATCGTAATTTCCTTCGTTTTTACGGGAATTTACGTTTGGTGGGCGAACAACAAGTACGATGTGCTGGTGTCAAAGGTCAAAGAGAAGATAGGTGATTAGATGATCCGGTCCGTCATAGGAAAGACAAGTCCCGTGGCTGTTATCTACTTCGTCCTCTTTGTACTGATCGCTCTGGGGTTCATATACTGGGCGGCCAAGGGGACGAGAACGGCACGGGAATCCTATTCGGCCGGCAAGGGTATATCGGGGTTTCAGAACGGTCTCGCCCTCGCGGGAGATTACATGAGCGCCGCATCGCTTCTCGGCATCGCCGGTCTCGTGTCCATGAAGGGCTATGACGGGCTCATCTATTCGGTCGGCTGGCTTGTCGGCTGGCCTGTCGTCGTTTTTCTCCTTGCCGAGCCCTTGAGAAACCTCGGCAAATATACCTTTGCCGACGTCGTCGCTTACAGGCTGAGTCAAAGACCGATACGCACGGCTGCCTCCCTCGGCGCTATCGTCACGGTCATCCTTTACCTGATCGCACAGATTGTGGGCGCCGGATCCCTCGTCAATCTGATGTTCAACATCTCCCATGAACTGTCGATGGTGCTCGTCGGGACCCTCATGATCTCCTTTGTTCTCTTCGGCGGGATGCTCTCAACAACGTGGGTGCAGATCATCAAGGCGATTTTGCTGCTCGGCGGCGCCACGCTGCTCATGGGCTTTACCCTGTCGAGATTCGATTTCGATGCCGGGGCCCTCTTCAGTTCAGCGGCCAGGACATACGGGAATGCCTTTCTCCAGCCCGGCGGGTTTGTAGACAGTCCCGTTGACCTCTTCTCGCTCGGGATAGCCCTCATGTTCGGGACCGCCGGACTTCCCCACATTCTGACGCGGTTCTATACCGTTCCGAATGCGAAGGAGGCCCGGAAATCGGTCTTCTATGCCACCGGCTTCATCGGATATTTCTATGTTCTTACCTTTATCATCGGCTTCGGCGCAGCGGTTCTCGTCGGACGGGATGTCATCGCCTCGACCGACGGAGGGGGGAACATGGCTGCTCTCCTGCTTGCCGAGGCCCTTGCGGGGAACCTCTTCCTCGGGTTCCTCGCCGCCGTCGCCTTCACGACCATCCTCGCCGTCGTCGTCGGCCTGACCCTCACGGGCGCCTCGATGCTGTCGAGCGACATCTATGTCGGCGTGATCCGGCGGGGCAGGTCAGCGGAACGGCAGGAGGTCCTTGTCTCAAATGTCTCGATCATTGCCCTCGGTTTGACGGGGATCCTCCTCGGTATCCTCTTCAAGGGGCAGAACGTGGCCTTTCTCGTGGGGCTCGCCTTTGCCGTCGCGGCGAGTGCGAATTTTCCGGCCCTTATCATGTCTTTGTTCTGGAAGAGGTTCACGACCCAGGGGGCCGTGGCGAGCATCATGACGGGCCTGCTGCTTGCCGTCGTTTTCATCATCTTCGGTCCGACGGTATGGGTGGAGGTACTCGGGAACGCCTCGCCCATCTTTCCTCTCAAGAATCCCGGTTTGTTTTCCATGGGAGCGGCGTTTCTCGCCGGCATCACGGTATCGCTGATGACGAGCGAGGTCGCCGCTGAGGAGAAATTTGATGCGCAAAGAGTAAAAACAGCTTTAGGAATGGGTGCGGAGCACTTCAAAACACGCCGAATAAGGAGGTAGTACAAATGGCGGAAGAAAAGGAAAAAAAGGAAGCAACTGAGACGTCTGAAGCTGAAATTGCGGTGCATTGGGGTGAAGAGCAGTTCTTCTTTCCCTCAACGAAGTTCATCGCCCAGGCGAACATGACCGATCCGGCTGTCTACGACCGTTTCAGCCTGGAGAACTTCCCGAACTGCTTCAAGGAGTACGCAGACCTGTTAGACTGGTACGAGTATTGGCATACAACCCTTGATACCAGCGATGCGCCGTGCTTCAAGTGGTTTGTGGGCGGCAAGATCAATGCAAGCTACAATTGCGTTGACAGGCATCTTGCAAAGAACAAGAACAAGACGGCGCTCCATTTCGTCTCGGAAGTCGAGAGCGAGAGGATCGAGCATGTCACCTACCAGGAGCTCTATGTCCGGGTCAACGAGATGGCTGCGCTCCTCCGCGACTTCTGCGGCCTGAAGGCAGGCGACCGCGTCACCCTGCACCTGCCGATGGTGGCGGAACTGCCGATCACCATGCTCGCCTGCGCCCGCCTCGGCGTTATTCATTCCCAGGTCTTCGGCGGGTTCAGCGGTAAGGCCTGCGCCGACAGGATCGTCGACTCCAAGAGTAACGTTCTCATCACAATGGATGCTTACTGGCGCGCCGGCACGCTCGGCGACCACAAGGAGAAGGCCGACATCGCCGTTGAAGAGGCGGCTAAAGAGGGTCAGAAGGTAGATAAGGTTCTGGTATGGCAGCGCTATCCCGGGAAGTACTCTGCCAAGACCCCCATGGTGGAAGGCCGCGACTTCATCGTCAACGACGTGCTGAAGAAGTACTATGGTGCGAGGATCGATCCGGTCCCAATGCCTGCCGAGGCAGTTCTGTTTCTCATGTACACAAGCGGCACGACGGGAAAGCCCAAGGGTGCCCAGCACAGCACCGGCGGCTACCTTGCCTATGTGACCGGCACCTCGAAATACATCCAGGATATCCATCCGGAAGATGTGTACTGGTGCATGGCTGACATCGGCTGGATCACCGGCCACTCTTACATTGTCTACGGTCCGTTGTCGCTCTGTGCATCCAGCGTTATTTTTGAGGGTGTGCCGACCCATCCGGATCCGGGGAGACCGTGGCGAGTCGCCCAGGAGCTTGATGTGAACATCTTCCATACGGCGCCGACAGCCATCCGCGCCCTGAGGAAGGTCGGTCCCGACGAGCCGAAGAAGTACAACTACGAGTTCAAGCACATGACCACCGTGGGCGAGCCCATCGAGCCCGAGGTCTGGAAGTGGTACTATCACGAGGTCGGCAAAGGCAAGGCCGCCATCGTCGACACATGGTGGCAGACTGAGAACGGCGGCTTCCTCTGCAGCACCATTCCGGCCATCAAGGCCATGAAGCCCGGCAGCGCCGGCCCCGGCGTTCCCGGTATTCACCCCATCGTCTATGACGAAGATGGAAACGTCGTCCCTCCGGGGTCAGGGAAAGCAGGGAACATCTGCATCCAGAACCCGTGGCCCGGCATGTTCCAGACCGTCTGGGGAGACCGCGACCGCTACGTCAGGCAGTATTTCGAGAAGTACAACAAGGATCCCAAGAGCAAGAGGTGGCAGGATTGGCCGTACCTGACCGGCGACGCTGCAGTCGTGGCGGCTGACGGGTATGTCCGTATCCTCGGCCGTATCGACGACGTTATCAACGTCTCGGGCCACAGGCTCGGGACCAAGGAAATCGAATCTGCGGCACTTACCCACCCCGATGTTGCGGAAGCAGCCGTTGTTCCGGTGAAACATGAAGTCAAGGGCAAGGAACCCGATCTGTATGTTGCCTTGAAGCCCGGCAGAGCGGGTGGCCCCGAAGTCGCAAAAGCAATATCCGGGTGTATAGTCAGGGAGATCGGCGCGATTGCACGGCCGAGAAAGGTCTGGATCGTGCCTGACATGCCGAAGACCCGTTCAGGAAAGATCATGCGCCGCGTCCTCGGCGCCATTTCCAATGGCACCGATGTGGGCGACGTGATGACACTGGCAAACCCTGAGATCGTCGAGGCAATCACGAAGATGGTGCAGGGCGAAGGAGGGGGGCCGGTAATTCCGTAACACCGTCACCGGTTCACCCGTAACCGCAGTACCTTGTCTTTACAGGGCAGGAAGGTTTACCTTCCTGCCCTTTTTCTGTCCGACCCGGACCCCCAAAAAGTTCTGGATTTTGACAGAAAATATGCTACACTTACTGGGTCGATTGTTCGGCTCCTATCGCTCAAGGGGAGAAGAAAGAATAGGCAATCGATGTAGGAAAAGCCAGTCAATATGAGACGATTCATATGCAAGACCTGCACCTTCGAATGGGATGGTCCCGAAGACGAGCACTTCTGCCCCTTCTGCAGCGGCAGCGAGATTACTCCTTACCGCCCTCTCGTGAAGCGCAAGTGCCTCTCCTGCGCCTACGTCTGGACGGAAGTTGATCCCGAACCTGCCTGTCCCGTGTGCGGAAGCGGTCGCATCACTGACTATGTGAAACCAAACAAGGTGAAATGCAATGCCTGTTCGCACAGCTGGATATCCCGTGATGACTATCCGACGTGCACGCAGTGCGAAAGTTTTGATGTCTCTCTTGATTATGACTACGAGTTGCGGTACGAACTGTACCTCGAAGAAGGGCCGGGTTCCCAGACGAGACAGGTAGTCCTGACTGTGGCAGACCTTTGCACTCTCGACAGTGCTTCTGCCATGGTGATGGTCGAATGCTGTCCCGTCCTCATCATGGATGACCTCGACGAGCCGATTGCGTTGGAGCTCAAGATACGATTTGAGGACATGGGCGCCAGGATCACCATGAAAGCTTGCGAAAAAGGCGATCCCCCCCCTGCAGACTGAAAACATTTTCTGCCGAGACCCGTGACAGGGTTCTGAGTGCCGCCGTGGTCTCCGGGGAGCGCCGACAGCAAGAAGGATGGAGATGAGAAGAACAGGTTTCTTGTATGATGACCGGTTTCTGCTCCACAAGACGGGTGACGAGCACCCTGAGCTGCCCGACCGCCTTCTTGCCGCGTATCTCGGTGTCGAGCAGGGGGGCTTGCTCCCCCATCTCACCGTGATCGAGGCGAAGCGGGCGCGGCAGGACTGGGTGGAGGCGGTGCATGACATCAAGCAGATCATGGACTTCGAGGAGTCCTGCATGTACGGCCTCGACATGTTTCAGCACCCCGACAACAGGATATGCAGGGAAAGCTTCGAAACGGCGATGCTCGCCGTGGGCGGCATCATCGAAGCCGTGCAGCGTGTGATGAAAGGGGATCTCGACAATGCCTTCTGCGCCGTTCGCCCGCCGGGCCACCATGCCGAGGTGAGCAGGGCCATGGGATTCTGCTTTTTCAACAATATCGCCATTGCGGCCCGGTATCTCCAGCATGTGTTCGGCATAGGCCGCATCGGCATCGTCGATATCGATGTCCATCACGGCAACGGCACCCAGCAGATCTTCGAGGATGACCCCCGGGTCTTCTTCTATTCGATCCATGAACATCCCTCATTCGCCTATCCCGGGACGGGCCGCGAGTTCGAGAAGGGTACCGGACCGGGCAGCGGTTTCACCCTCAATTCACTCGTCCTGCCCGGCCAGGGCGACGCAGAATACCGGGAGTTGCTCGAGAGAGACCTCCTCCCGGCCTTCGATGATTATAAGCCGGAAGTCATCCTGGTATCGGCGGGGTTTGACGCCCACGTCGATGACGACATGTCGGACATCCGCCTCTCGACGGAGGGTTATACCTGGATGATGGAAGAGATCGTGAAAATGGCCGACCGCTATGCTCAGGGAAGGATCATATCGGTCCTGGAAGGGGGATACTGCCTGTACCGGCTCCCCGAACTGATACGAAACCATGTCAAGGTCCTGCTGGGCTGATGCAGGACATGGTATCGAGGGAAAAAGATGTTTATCGATAAATCAATGACGAGAGATGTCATCACCGTCCATCCCGACGACGGCATCGCCGGGGCGCACGAGAAACTTATGCGGCACCAAGTGAGGCATCTGCCCGTCGTGGAGAGGGACAACAGGCTCGTCGGGATCGTGAGCGACCGTGACATTCGCAGTGTGCTGCCTTCCGTCGTCCTCCCCGCGGAGGAGATCAAACGGCAGGGAGAGCAGATAGCGAAGCTCAGGATACGGGACATCATGACGAAGGACCCCGTCACGATCACTCCCATGCACACCATAGAGGATGCCCTTCTCCTGATGCAGAGGATGCGCGTCGGCGCGTTTCCCGTTGTCGACGAACAGGGCATATTGCGGGGGATCATATCGATCCGCGATCTCATGCGGGCCTTCATCAACGTCCTGGGCATCGAAGAGCCCGGGACCCTGCTCTGCATCCTCGCAGAAGACAAGCTCGGCACGACCAAGAGGATCGTCGACGCCATCAGCGAAGAGAAGGTCCCCTTCGGGAGCATCCTCGTGGCGAGGCACTGGGAGGAGGGCAAGCGGGCGGTCTTTCCCTATCTGCTGACGCAGAACGTCGCGAAGGTGAGAAGAAAGCTCGAATCCATGGGTTTCACCCTGCTGAACCCCATGGATTGGTATCTCGACCAATTGCCAAAGAGTGAGTGAGCAGCACAAAGCAAATAGTATAAATAAAGATGGATTCGTAAAAGTCGTCATGCCCGCGAAGGCGGGTATCCAGACCAAGAGAATCTACCTGATAAAACTGGATTCCCGTCTGCACGGGAATGACGGACAAGTGCTTTGCAGGACTTTTTACGCAGTCGTCAATAAAGGTTTTTTCAATAATGGGTGCGTTGCGCCTCAATAAAACAGTCGTAAGGAGGAAAAAGTAGATGGCAGAAGAGAAGAAAGAGAAAATCGAAGTCCTATCGACAGAGGAGAGAAAGTTCCCGCCGATACCGGAGTTCAGCGCGCAGGCTCATATCAAGAGCTTTGCTGAATATGAGGCTCTATACAAGAGGTCCGTTGATGACCCCGAGGGTTTCTGGGGCGAGTTGGCAGAGAAAAGACTCCACTGGTTCAAGAAATGGGACAAGGTCTGGGATTGGGACTTCAACAAGCCCGACATCAAGTGGTTCGTCAACGGCAAACTGAACGTCTCCTACAACTGCCTCGACCGGTGGGTGAACACGGCGACGAGGAACAAAGCGGCGATCATCTGGGAGTCCGACGGCGGCAGGTATATGACCTATACCTATCAGCAGCTGTACACAGAGGTGAACAAGTTCGCCAACGTTCTGAAGAAGCACGGCGTGCAGAAGGGCGACAGGGTCAGCATCTACCTTCCCATGATCCCCGAGCTTCCTATCTCGATGCTTGCCTGCGCGAGGATCGGCGCAATCCATAGCATCGTCTTCGGCGGATTCAGCGCCACCGCCCTCAGGGACAGGATACAGGACTGCAAAGCGAAGCTCGTCATCACCTCCGACAAGGGCATGAGAGGCGGCAGGCAGGTGCCCCTGAAGACCAATTCCGACGAGGCCCTTAATGAGTGCCCCACCGTCGAGAAGGTCATCGTCGTCAAGAGGACGGACGGCGAAGTCGACATGGAGCCCGGCAGGGATCTGTGGTGGCACGACGAGATGGGCGCCAAGGACATCGGCCTCTACTGCGAGCCTGTACAGGTCGACGCGGAGGACCCGCTCTTCATCCTCTACACCTCCGGCTCCACAGGCAAACCCAAGGGCGTTCTCCACACGACAGGCGGCTATCTCCTCTATGTCAACGTGACAACGCAGTGGATCTTCGACATCCATGACGAGGATATCCACTTCTGCACCGCCGACATCGGATGGGTCACAGGCCACAGCTACATCGTCTATGGTCCGTTGAGCAACGGCGCCACGAGCCTCATGTTCGAGGGCGTCCCGACCTACCCGAACCCCGGCAGGTTCTGGGACATCGTCGACAAGTTCGGCGTCAACATCTTCTACACAGCGCCGACGGCCATCAGGGCGCTCATGAGGGAAGGCGAAGGCTGGGTCAACAGCCACGACCTGTCCTCTCTCCGGGTCCTCGGGACAGTCGGCGAGCCCATCAACCCCGAAGCCTGGATGTGGTATTACAAGAACGTCGGGAAGGAGAAGCTCCCCATCGTCGATACCTGGTGGCAGACCGAGACGGGCGGCATCCTCATCACCCCGCTGCCCGGCGCCATGACCCTGAAGCCCGGCTCTGCGACGAGGCCCTTCCCCGGCGTCGTTCCCGTCATTCTCAATGAGAAGGGCGAGAAGGCAGGGCCCGACGAGGGCGGTTACCTCTGCATCTCCCAGCCCTGGCCGGGCATGCTCCGCGGCACCTACGGCGACCCTGAGAACAAGAGGCTCAAAGAGGTCTACTTCTCGAGGTTTGCCGGCATGTACTTCACCGGTGACGGCGCCCGGTTCGACAAGGACGGCGACTACTGGCTCATGGGCCGTATTGACGACGTCATCAACATCTCGGGCCACAGGCTCGGCACCGCCGAAGTCGAATCGGCCCTCGTCAGCCACGATTCCGTGGCCGAAGCGGCCGTCGTCGGGTACCCGCACGACATCAAGGGTGAAGGCATCTACTGCTACGTCACCCTGAAGGAAGGCATCCAGGCGACGGATGAACTGAAGAAGATCCTCGTCGGCCATGTCAGGACCGTCATCGGCCCGATCGCCTCTCCGGACAAGATCCAGTTCGCACCGGGTCTGCCGAAGACCAGAAGCGGCAAGATCATGAGAAGGATCCTGCGGAAGATCGCTCATGGCCAGACCGATGAACTCGGCGACATTAGCACCCTTGCTGATCCTTCCGTCGTCGACAACCTCGTCAAGGGCAAGCTGTAAAAAATTAATCATTATGTTGGTCGGAAGCTCTCCGGGGAACTCCCGGAGAGCTTCTTTTTTAATAATCCTCGTTTCATTGCATGAGAAGGCGGGCCGAAGCGCTCTGAAAAACAGTGTCAGTGTCAGTGTGAGTGTCCGTAAAAGGTTAATTTTGTTCAGCCCTTTGACTGAAATGATCCGCATGGGAAGCGTCATAAATGTCGGGCCGTTCGGGGAACGGCCCCTACAGGAATCCACTTTTTGTGTCATCGATCGTTGGTTTATAGTTCGTCTTTCGTTTCGATACAGATGTCGCCGCAGCAAGGTTTTTGGCGCATACGCCCCGCCTTTACGGAGGGGTGTATGGAACGATAGGGTAATTATCAGGGCAGTTGAATATACGAAAGCCCTATGCCTTGTCATTCCGGCTCGTCCGGAATCTTTCTCTTTCTCCGGAAGGATTGCCGATGCCCCCGCATCAAGTGCGGGAGTGCGGCAATGACAGTGGTACAAGTATTCAATTAGATAAGAGCAAAGGAAAAACATTCGATGAGAATACTCAGAGAGAGAGACAAGATCGCGTCATTTCTCCGTGTGCTCAGGAAGAGGGCCGCCGGTGTCAGTCCGGAGACGGAGCAGCGTGTCAGGGATATCCTTGCTGCCGTAAAGAAAAAGGGAGACGCTGCCGTCGAGGGGTACACGCGGACCTTTGACGGCCATGAGCTTCCCCTGATGGTCACGGCCGCCGAGATCAGAAAGTACGCGAAAAAGACGGACGGGAGGATCGTGAAGGCCCTCACGCTGTCGGCAAAGAGGATCGAGGCCTTTCACACGAGGCAAAGGGAATCGTCCTGGACATTTCAGAAGAACGGCATCCTCCTCGGCCAGATCATAGGGCCCATCGAAAGGGCGGGCGTCTATGTGCCAGGAGGCAAGGCGTCCTATCCGTCGACGGTCCTGATGAACGTCATCCCCGCCCAGGTGGCCGGCGTCAGGGAAATCGCCCTCTGCGTGCCTACGCCGCGGGGAGAGATCAACCCGGCTGTCATGTGCGCCATCGATCTCCTCGGCGTCAAAGAGGTGTATCGCATAGGCGGCGCCCAGGCGATCGGCGCCATGGCTTACGGAACGAAGACGATCAGGAAGGTGGACAAGATCGTCGGGCCGGGGAACATCTATGTGGCCCTTGCGAAGAAGATGGTCTTCGGAGACGTCGACATCGACATGATCGCGGGCCCGAGCGAGATCCTGATCATCGCCGACGCGTCGGCCGACGCTTCCTTTATTGCGGCCGACCTGCTGAGCCAGGCCGAACACGACGAGCTTGCCTCCAGCGTCCTCGTCACGGATTCAGAGGAGCTCGCGCTCCGTGTCTCCGACGAGCTGAAGAGGCAGCTCAAGGTGCTGAGGAGGAAGGATATCGCCGTCAAGTCCCTGAGGAAATTCGGCGCCATCATCAGGACCGGCTCGATCGCTGAAGCTGCCGAACTGGCCAATGAAATCGCTCCCGAACACCTGGAGATCATGACGAAGAAGCCCGAGCGGGACGTGAAGCTGATACGCAATGCCGGCGCCGCCTTCCTCGGTCCCTGGACGGCGGAGCCTCTCGGCGACTACTCGGCGGGACCGAACCACACGCTCCCGACAGGGGGGACGGCACGGTTCTCATCGCCCCTGGGCGTATACGATTTCATCAAGAGGATGAGTCTCCTGCAATTTGACGAGGAGGGATTCCGGCATCTCGCTGATGTCGTCGAAATGCTCGCCGACGAGGAGGGTCTCGAAGCGCACGCCAATACCATCAGGATCCGCAAGGCGGCACTGAGCAGGAAGAAGAAAGGTTAGCCCTACTTCTCTTTTCTGACGCCCTTGAAAGGCTTGTTATCAGACTTCTGGTCCGTGAAGCGGCTGGTGGCGGCATCACGCTTGGTCCATCTGTCGTTCTGCGGATTATGGGTCTGACTGGAAGAACAGTCCCAGATAGGCTCCCATGACCACGACGATGACGAAACAGGCCGGCATTGCGGCAAATACCTACCTCTCCTCCGATGGTTTCTCGATTTTGACGTCTATACCTGCCCTTTCACTCACCGGGAATCTCTACGCGCTCGCGTTAAAGTGGACACGCATCACTGCGGAATGATTTTCGTATCACACTTTGACGTCGCAGGAAAGGGCCAGGGGAGAATGATGGCATTGGCGAATGTGTCCAATCCCCTGAATGTCCATCCCCGGGGAATCGACCCCTCCTGATTCCAGACGGCCGCTTCCTCATAGGTCATCACAGGCATCGGTCTCATCCACAGGTTGTCATCAGGATCGGTGTGCTCGATCTTGGACGGATAGAGACTGACGATGAAATAGGACTCGGTCAGCAGATAGACACGCTTGTACTCTCCCGCCTTGAGCAGAGGAATGTGATACTGGTAGTCTGTCGGTGAAACATGCCTTCGGCGTCCAGTAGAAGGAAAACCTCACATAGATGTCTTTGAGATCGTGGGAGAAGACGTCGGCAGTCATGGTGATGGGCCTGCCGAGAGGGTCCGTCTGCTGCAGAATCGCATCGCTTCCCGCGATATACCAGGTACTGTTCAGGCAGAACCGGTCCATGCTGTTATACACATCAAAAGGGGTGGGCTCTCCGATGTTACTGAATCCCACGACAACCGCCTCTGACTCTGCGCCGAGTCGTCCCTTGTAGACGATCTGGATGGACAGATCGACGGCTTCCAGGGGGATGGGATCGCTGCTCAGATCGAATTCGAGGGTGACGAACTCCGTGCGGGGAATTGACCGGATACCCTGGGCCTCCGGATAGACCTTGTATTCGAACTCTTCGGTCACGGGAACGGATGAGGTGCGGACACGGAAGGGATATTCAAGTGCCCGTTTGAATTTCACGACCAGTTCAATACTGCCGTCCCGCATCTCCTCGCCGGAGGAGGTGATGCTCAGTGCGCTGAGTGTCAGTTTCTGGAACCCTTTGCCCGGATCGTCGTCGTAGTGGATGAAGGAGAAGACCCCTTTGTCGGTGGGGCCGATGTAGATGTTGCCCCGGAAGAAGTAGTCCAGGAGGTCGGCAGAGTACCCGACGGCACGGGGAATGAGATGGGAGGCGTAATCTCTGTAGATGTCGTCATACAGCACCAGGGGAAGAAATTCATAGCCCTTGTCGACCTGCTCGCCGGAGGAAAGTTTTCTCTTCACATCATAAGAGAAATATCCCATTGCAGCAAGGCGATATCCGTTCTTTTTATCCCTGATATAGATGACATTGTCTTTGATACGATCCTCCGCATCCGTCATTTCAGGATTCGCCCAATTGATGTCTCCATAGGTTGTGTCTTCGACTGCCGGATGGGGATAGCCTCTGAAGATCGTGTCTTCGCTGAAGAAATTGGCGTTGGTGAATTCGGTGAGGCCGACAGTAGGGCTCAGAGTGGCGAGAGGATTAAAGCCATTATATGTATTTGTGTCGAATAGGGGCGTAATCGGGTACATGCCCGGTCGATTTGTTTCAGAAAACAGGACAGATCTGTCGAATGAAACGGGTGAAGTGAAATGGCGCAGGAACTCGGGATGCTTTTTCAGCCAATATTCATAGTCGAAGCCGGAGGGATGGCCGTCGTTTCTCGCGTGAGAGGGGACCGAGGCGTCCTGCACGAGATGCATGAGCTGCCCGAGGGCACGGAAGGTCTTCGCCCATTGCTCTTCTTTTTCCCTGTTACTCTTTCTCGTGAGGGCCTGATAGAAATAACTTCTCGCATCATGCCACGAATACCAGCCCCCCTGTGATTGAGTCGTTCTTGGCAATTGGCCCCATATCACCGATGAATTCCATAATCCAAGATAACCGACATTGGAGAGGGGATCGTGGAAATGGTTGAATGACCGCGAATAGGGCATGGCGAAGGGCGGCCTGTCTTCATAAAGTCCGCCGGCCTGAACCCAACTCCATACTTTCTTCCCCATCAAGTCGGTATCAACACCGTCCGTCATGCCGATTCTGGTCTTCAACATTGAATGAAGGGCGCTACCTGTAAAACCCAATGCAATATCCTTATTCAAAACTTTATGAGAGTCCGTTTCCAAGGCGAGACAGCAAGGAGAAGAGTAAATCATAATGAGAATAAGCAACACTATTACAGATCTAATATTTTGCATTTAATATACCCCCTTTAAACCAAACCGTCTATATTCTTCATTGATAGCCCGATAGAGAAGGGGAAGTTGTCTTGACCGCATGTCACTGAATCCGGATGGTACAGTTCTCAATCTTTCCTCTTCGGTCGCTAACCTTTTCAATTCAACGGTCACCCCTTTCTTGAACAGTCTCGCCGTATTATCAATACCAGTACTCAAAGGGCCATGCGGAAATTGCCGGAAATATGCAGTTTCAGGATAAGCGGTGTAGCCCGGTTTGTAGACGATGAACTCCGGTGTCTCACCCCTGGCGACGGGATAAAGACTGAAGAATATATGGGCAGGGATGTAGAATTCCCCCTTCTTATTCGTGAGCACTTCTTTTGCGTCAACAACGTCTGTGTCGGATTCGATCAAGCCATATGTTCTGATAGCGTAGCCAGCCACGACGACAGCGCCTTCTATCGGCTCTTTCGTGTCCGTGTCGATGACTTTCCCCTGAAAGGCATCCTCATAATAGACGATCCACCCCATACTTGCATGAGCTGAAGTAGTGCAAACCAGAACGAGCAACGTCAGCATGATCACAATTCTTCCGAGCATCAGCACCCTCCTTCCTGCAACTTCCCTAAAACTTGTCGATTCTCCAGACCCCGTCGGCGTCCCGTCCGAAATAAACGTAATAGGTAATCTGCGACGCCTTGCCGTTGATGACATGTGTGCGCAGCGTCCTGCACTTGGCGACGTCGTTTTCCAGGTAGATCATTTCGATATCCTTCATGTCGGAGGCGATCCGGGGGAGATTATCGACAAGGGCACTGAATGTCTCCCTGTACCTCTGACGGGCATGTTTCATGAAATGCTGTACCGCCCCGTCAACGTCCCTGCGGGACAAGGCCGCCTTCATGTCACTCCACCTCTTCTTCAGTATCCCGTCGATCTCCTCCCTGGAAGATGCCGTATCAGAGACTGAATAGGCATAGGTGTCTTCTTTGTTATCGGTGACAAAGATGGCAGGATGATAGGTGCCGTTTGCCGGGGGAATCACCTGTGACAGGGCCGGGCCTGTAGACAGAAGGAAGATGCAGAGCGTTTGGCAGGCGAAGATGACATGCTTTCTGAAACATTCATGTTTCTTCATTGCGCACTCCTGTTGAATCAAGGTGAGTATCGCTTTAACGATATTCCAATTGTCGGTCTAATGACAGTGATTGTCCGCACAGAGGACACCGAGGGATAGGCATTTTCGATTGCATCTGGATTTCACCTGTCATCGGAGTGACTCGCGGGAATGGGGGGCGGGAAGGGAGACATCATCATCATTGTGGCAGAAGGGGGTAACCGACATCAGCAGCGAAGGCCGCCTTGTGCAGGAGACGTTCGCGACCCGACCGCGCGGAACTACGGCAGGTTCAGGACCATGAGGCGCAGTTCCGTCATCTCTTCGATGGCATACCGCACGCCCTCCCTGCCGAAGCCGGAGAC
The DNA here is from genome assembly GCA_963705105.1 of uncultured Nitrospiraceae bacterium. Lineage (GTDB taxonomy): Bacteria > Nitrospirota > Thermodesulfovibrionia > Thermodesulfovibrionales > Dissulfurispiraceae > CAVPIW01. The sequence goes on from CAVPIW010000010.1 coordinate 29,050, forward strand.
CTTCACGCCGCCGTAGGGCATATGGTCGACGCGGTAGGTGGGCACGTCGTTGACAATGATGCCGCCCATCTCCAGTGCTTCGAAGGCCCTGAAGGCATGGCCGAGATCGGAGGTGAAAACGCCGGCCTGGAGACCGAAAACCGAATTGTTGACCGCAGCCAGCCCTTCTTCGAAATCCTTCACCTTCACGACCGTCACGATGGGGCCGAAGACCTCCATGCAGCTCACCTTCATCTCCGGCGTCGTGTCCGCCAGGACTGTCGGCGCATAGAAATTCCCGTCCTTCCTGCCACCGGTGAGAATTTTCGCTCCCTTGTCGACGGCCTCGCCGATCCAGGCTTGTATCCTCTGCATGTTGTCCTCATCGATGACGGGACCGACATCGGTCTCGTCCGACAGGGGGTCGCCCAGGCGGAGCTTTTCGACGAGGGGGATGAACTGCGAGAGAAAGTCGTCGTAGACCTTTTCATGGATATAGATGCGCTGCACGGAGATGCAGACCTGCCCGGCATAGGAAAAGGCGCCGGTGACGCACCGCTTCACGGCGTAGTCGAGGGAGGCGTTCTCGTCGATGATGACGCCGGCATTGCCGCCCAGCTCAAGGAGCACCTTCTTTGCAGGCACCTTCGCTTTCAAAGCCCATCCCACGGGAACGCTCCCGGTGAAGCTGAAGATCTTTGTCCTCTCGTCCGTCACCATGGCCTCGGCTATCCGGGAATCGCAGGCGAGGATGCTGATCGCCTCTCCGGGCAATCCCGCTTCGAGGAGGATCTCCCCGAGGATGAGGGCTGTGAGGGGTGTTTTGGACGCCGGCTTCAGGATGAGCGGGTTGCCTGATGCTATGGCCGGCGCGACCTTGTGGGCGACGAGGTTCAGGGGGAAATTAAAGGGCGAGATGGCCATGACGGGGCCCACGGGAAACCTACGCGTGATGCCCCATCTCCGCTCGGAGATAGCGTTCCTGTCGAGGGGGATCACCTCTCCCCCGATCCGCGACGCCTCTTCCGCCGCAATCCTGAATGTCAAAGCCCCCCGGTCCGCTTCGACGCGGGCATCTCTGACGGGTTTTCCGGATTCCGTCGCGATGGTCCGCGCGATCTCCTCCTTCCGCTTCAGGATCAGGTCCGCCGCGGCGTTCAGTATCGCCGACTTCCTGTGAGAAGGGAGTGCCGCCATCGTCGCCGTCGCCGCCGAGGCGATGGCGAGCGCCCTTTCGGCCTCTTCCGCGCCTGCACGGCTGACTTCGGCTGCCACTGAGCCGTCATAGGGGTTGATGACGGCCATGGTCTCTTTCGTGTGCACCCATTGCCCTCCGATGAGGATAGCCCGTGGATTGCTCATTGCCTGTCCCTCAGAAGCTTGTAATCGATGCTGTCCACAAGGGCCTGCCAGGACGCCTCGATGATGTTTTCCGAGACCCCGACGGTCCCCCAGCGGTTCTCGTCGTCGCCGGATTCGACGAGGACACGGACCTTTGCCGACGTGCCCTTGCCTGCCGTCAGGACCCGCACCTTGTAGTCGTGGAGCTTGACGCTTCTCAACTGGGGATAGAACTTCTCGAGGGCCTTTCTCAGGGCGTTGTCCAGGGCGTTCACGGGACCCTGGCCTATGGAGGCCGTGTGCTCGACGCTCTTGCCGACCTTCACCATGATCGTCGCCTCGCTCAGCGGTTCTTCACTTTCCTTCCTCTTCTCGATGATGACCCTGAAGCCGATAAGGTCGAAGAAACGCCGGTGCAGCCCCAGGGACTTCTTCAGGAGGAGCTCGAAGGACGCCTCGGCCCCCTCGAACTGGAATCCCTGGTGCTCCAGCTCCTTCAGGTTTGTAAGGATGCCCTGTATTTCCGGGGAGTCCGCATCGACACGGATGTTGAACTCTTCCGCCTTCCTGAGGATGTTGCTCTTCCCTGCAAGGTCCGAAATGAGGACCCGCTGTGAATTGCCGACGAGTTCGGGCCTGATGTGCTCGTACGTTTCCGACCGTTTTCTTACGGCGCTGACGTGGATGCCTCCCTTGTGGGCGAAGGCGCTGTCTCCGACGTAGGGCTGGCGTCTGAAGTGACGGAGGTTGGCGATTTCGTTCACGTAGCGGGAGACGTCCCGGAGCTTTTTTATCTGGCCGTCGTCGACACAGCGGATGCCGAGCTTGATCTGCAGGTTGGGGATGATGGAGCAGAGGTTCGCGTTGCCGCAGCGCTCCCCGTATCCGTTGATCGTCCCCTGGACCTGGGAGGCGCCGAGTTCGACGGCGATGATCGAGTTCGCCACGGCGCACTCCGAATCATTATGGGCATGGATGCCCACGGGCTTCGTCACGTTTTTGAGGACGTCCCCGACGATCCGGCGCATCTCGTGAGGGAGTGTCCCGCCGTTCGTATCGCAGAGAACGAGACAGTCGGCCCCGGCCTCTCCGGCTGCCTGGAGGCAGTTCAGGGCGAAGGCAGGGTTGTCCTTGTACCCGTCGAAGAAATGCTCGGCGTCGAAAAAGACCTTTTCCGCGTGCTCCTTGAGATAGGACACCGAATGGGCGATGATGTCGAGGTTCTCCTCAAGGGAGATCTTCAGGGCCTCCCGCACCTGGAAGTCCCAGGTCTTTCCGAAGATCGTGAAAACCCGGGCCTTCGAATCGAGCAGGCTCCGGATGTTCGCGTCTTCGTCGACCTTGTACCCGGGCCGATGGGTGCTCCCGAAGGCGACGATGGCGGCCCCGGAAAGCGACAATTTTCTTGCCTTGCGGAAGAAATCCGCATCCTTGGGGTTGGAGCCGGGCCAGCCGCCCTCGATGTAATGGACGCCGAACTCATCGAGTTTTTCGGCGATCCTGAGCTTGTCCTCGACGGAGAAGGAGATCTCCTCCGCCTGGGCCCCGTCCCGGAGGGTCGTGTCGTAGATCTCGACGGTGCGCATATAGACGCTCAGGCCGCGTTCGCCAGGCCGAATGCGTCGTGCAGCACCCTGACGGCCAGCTCGGTATACTTCGCGTTGATGACGCAGGAGACCTTGATCTCGGACGTGCTGATCATGAGGATGTTGACGCCGTGCGTCGCCAGGGTGCTGAACATCTGTGCGGCCACGCCGGAGTGGGTCCTCATGCCGACACCGACGACGGAGATCTTTGCGATGTCGTCACGCATCGCGACCCCCTTCGCCCCGAGCATGTCGGCGAGATCCTGTGTCAGCTTCATCGCCTTTTTGCTCTCCGTTTTGGGCACCGTAAAGGAGATGTCCGCCGCTTTGCCGTCGCTGCTGACGTTCTGCACGATCATGTCGACGACGATGTTGTTTTCGGCGATGCCCTTGAAGAGCTGCGCTGCGATGCCTGGCTTGTCGGGGACGCCGACGACGGTGATCTTCGCCTGGTTCTTGTCGTATGCCACACCTGAGACCACAACCTCTTCCATATCCTTGTCCTCCTTGGTGACGAGCGTGCCGGGGTTATCATTGAAGCTCGACCGAACGACGACGGGCACACTATATTTCATGGCGAATTCGACGGAGCGGGTCTGGAGGACCTTGGCGCCGAGGCTCGCCAGTTCGAGCATTTCCTCATAGGAGATTTTTTCCAGTTTCCGGGCCTCCGGGACGATGTTGGGGTCCGTCGTGTAGACGCCGTCCACGTCCGTGTAGATCTCGCAGAGGTCGGCATTCAGGGCCGATGCGATGGCGACGGCCGAGAGGTCCGACCCGCCCCTGCCGAGGGTCGTCACATCTTCGCTCTCCGTGATCCCCTGGAAGCCGGCGATGACGATGACGTATCCCTTGTCGAGGGCCTTTTTCACGCGGTCCGCGTTGATCTTCGCTATCTTCGCCTTCGTGTGGACCGCGTCTGTGATGATGCCGACCTGTCGTCCCGTGAAGGCCATGGCCTTCTGCCCGAGCTCTTCGACGGCCATGGCCGTCAGGGCGCTCGTAATCCGCTCGCCCGACGACAGGAGGAGGTCCATCTCCCTGTCACTGGGGTTCGAAGAGATCTTGTGGGCGAGGCTTATCAGGTTGTCCGTCTCGCCGGCCATGGCCGAAACGACGACGGCCACGCTGTTGCCCTCACGGGCGGTCTTGACGATGCGGCCCGCCACTGCCTTTATCCTCTCGACGTTGGCGACCGACGTTCCTCCGTATTTCTGAACGATCAGCATCAGTCCATTTCCTCCCTGATAAAGTAGTCCATGAGCGTGTATCCTTTCTCAACGGCCATGACCCCGGGCCTCTCCGTTATGGATTCGTCATAGGTGACACCATCATTGTCCCGCTTCATCCTGCTGTCGAAGATGACGAAGGGGACCGGCTCGGGCGTGTGGGTCTTCACTTCGACGGGCGTCGCATGGTCGGGCATGAGGAGGATCCGGTATTCGTCGAAACGCTCCTTCAGGCCCTGCATGACAGCGCCGACGACGAGCCTGTCGAAATCCTCGATGGCCTGTATCTTGTCGCGCCAGCTACCGGTGTGACCGGCCTCGTCGGGCGCCTCGACGTGGATGTAGACGAAATCGGTATCCCTCAGGGCATCCAGGGCATAGGCAGCCTTGCCCGCGTAGTTCGTGTCGAGCCAGCCCGTCACACCCGGCACCTGGAGGATGTCAAGACCCGCATAAATGCCGAGTCCCTTGGTCAGATCGACGGCCGATATGAGGGCCCCCTTCAGGCCGTACTTTTCCCTGTAGTCCGGCACCATGGGCTTTCTCCCCTGGCCCCACAGCCAGATGCTGGTAGCCGTCCTTTTGCCGTTTTCACGCCTCCGGAGGTTCACCGGGTGTCTCTCAAGGACCGGCACGGAGCGGGTCATGAGGTCCCGCAGGACCTTCCCGCCGTCACCCTCGGGGAGGTACGCCGCGATCTGCCTGTCTGTGATGTCATGAGGCGGCGTGCACCGGATGTCGGTCTTCCCGTTTTTCCAGACGAGCAGATGGCGGTAGCTGACGCCGGGATGGAAGGTGAACTCATCGGAATCGAATTCCTCCTTCAGTGCCTGGATGATCTCCCGCGCCTCTGCCGTCGTGATGTGACCGCTGCTGTAATCCTCCATGACGGCGTCCGAGCGGTCATCGTTGAACCGGAGGGTCACGAGATTGCACCGGTATGCGACATCACTGTCCTCGAGGGCGACGCCGATGCTTGCCGCTTCGAGAGGCGCCCTCCCGGTATAGAAGGACGCGGGGTTATAGCCCATGATACTCAGGTTGGCGACGTCGGAGCCCGGCGGAAAACCCTCCGGCACCGTCCGGACCCGGCCGATGATGCCATGCCGCGCCAGACTGTCCATGTGTGGTATGTGGGCCTTTTGAAGAGGAGTCAGTCCCCCCAGCTCCCCGATGGGTCTGTCCGCCATCCCGTCGCCGATAATGACAATATATTTCATAGTGTCCCCTCGTTTCCCTCGATCACTTCTACCTCCACCCCTTCATCCCTGAGGGATTTGATGCCCCTCTCCACGTTATCCTCGGACCCCTCGAGGTCCAGGACAATTTCACCGACCGTTTCAGTAACCCTGGCCCTCCTGATGTTCGGCATCACGTCGTAGTTTTTCGCCATGGTAAAGATGACCGGTTCCTTGATCAGACGCTGGGGAAATGTCAGCTTCACGCGCTTTTTCATCGTCTGCTCCTTCCGCACGCAGGGCACGGGGAGGCCGTCATGCAGCGTCACGGGCGGGCTGCGCCGGGATTACCGGTACCCGCCCGCTATGGCCGGCACGATCGAGATCTCGTCGCCGTCCTTGACGACGGTCTGCTCGGCCTGGAGGAAGCGGATGTCTTCCTCATTCACGTAAACATTCACGAACCGCCTGACTTTATTTGACTCCGTGATCCTTTCGGCGATGCCGGGATACCGGGCGTCGAGATCGAGGATCATGTCGATAATGGTTCCCGGTTTTCCCTCCACATCCTCTTTCCCCTGTGTCAGTCTCTGGAGAGGAGTAGGGATTCTCACGATGACTGCCATGCTGCCACCTCCCTGTGATATTGAAAAGTGCCCCGATCCCGGCAACATGCCGGGGGACTAATACTACGATAAAATAAAGTAATATTTTACTCTAAAGGGAGATGAAATGGAAACAGAGACTTCCCGTCACGGGGTCTCCCCTTTGACGATGATCTCCGTCTCCCCGATGGCGCCATGCCTGATCGTGAAGGCCTTCACCGACGGCGTCGGGTCCATCAGGCTGACGATCACATAGACCACATCGTCATAAAAGGCAAGGTTCACATCCGTCCCGGAAGGGTAGGCGGGGGAGGTCGGGTGGGAGTGAAAGATCGCCGCCATGGAGATGCCCCTGGCCCGCATGTCCTTCATGACGGCAAACTGCTCCTTTGAGTCCATCAGGTACGTGACGGGGGACTGCTCGGTATTCGTCATCGGGTAGAAGGCCGTAATCTCGTCGCCCCTGCCGGCGAGGATGCCGCATGCTTCATTCGGGAAGCAGGCCCGGCAATGGGCGATCATGTCATCGTATATGGATGCCGGAATGACCATGCCTGCTATTTCATTTCATTAGTGTCCAAAATAACGTGATACGAGGATAGGGCGTGATTTCTCAGCAAAATAAACCCTTATCACCGCAATGAGATCTCCGGAAAGACGGGGCGGAGATGCCACCGTAAGAAGTCATTGAGTCATTGAGTCATTCGTCAGCGCTCGACGTCGCAACGAGGCCACGAACGCGTCGACGGGAAGGCTGATGTGGTGAAAAGCCTTTCCGCTAAGATACCTTACTCGTCCCCAGACCACCCTTTGCCGTGTCCATCGATACCATAAGCCCGTCAGGCAACAGGCGCTGAACACCTGGAGATGTCTTATCACCGCATTGGAAAGGCTTTGAACCATATCTGCCTTCCCGGAGGGATCACCGGTCTCAGAGCCTGCAGTACCCGGGGTCGTAATCGGCCAGTTCCGTAATAGTCGGGTGGTCGCTGCACACGGGACAGTGAGGGTTCCTCGGCACTCTCACCCGCCTGAAAGTGGTCCTCAGGGCGTCATAGATGAGGAGCACGCCCTTCAGGACGTCTCCCTTGCCGAGGATCAGCTTGAGCACTTCCGTCGCCTGCAGGGCACCGACGACGCCGGTGATGGCGCCGAGCACCCCGGCCTCCTGACAGGAGGGCACGAGGCCGGGCGGCGGCATTTCCTCGAAGAGACAGCGGTAGCAGTGGCCCTCGCCCGGAATGACCGTCGTGACCTGTCCCTCGAACCTCAGGATGGCCCCGCTTACCAGGGGCTTCTTCATCATGACGCAGGCGTCATTGACAAGATAGCGGGTGGGAAAGTTGTCCGACCCGTCGACGACGATGTCATAGTCGCCCATGAAGTCCCGGATGTTGTCTTTCGTCAGCCTTTCCTGAATGGCCACGACCCTGACATCCGTATTGAGCGCCTCGAAGGTGGCCTTCGCCGACAGCACCTTCGGCATGCCGAGGGTCTTCGTGCTGTGCGCGATCTGCCTCTGGAGGTTGCTCAGCTCCACCTCGTCATTATCGACCATCCCGATGGTCCCGACACCCGCAGCGGCAAGGTAGTAGCCCACGGGACAGCCCAGTCCCCCGGCGCCGATGATGAGCACCTTCGCCTGGAGGATCTTCTTCTGGCCCTTGCCGCCCACCTCGGGGAGGATGATGTGACGGCTGTACCGCTGTATCTGCTTCTCCGAAAACTCCATCTCCCCTACTCCTTCTCTTTCCTGATCACAAGCACCCAGTCCGTGTCGTTGATCTTTTCAACCTTCAGCACCGTCTGCCCATGGTCCTGCATGGATTTCGGGATGCTCCGGGCCGCTTCCTCGTAATCGAGGAGTATTTCAATGACTTCGCCGACCTCCATGTCCTCCACGGCGAGCTTGGATTTGACGAACGTATAGGGGCAGACGAGCCCCTTGATGTTGATCTTCCTGTCCACTGCGATCTGTTCCATGCCTGAGTTCACCTGTTACGCCTCCTTGCCTTCCACCCTGATGAAAACCGTCCTGTCCGATACGACGGGCAGGCTGTCGATTTCCTGTATGGCGCGGATCACGCCATGCTCGCGGGCCCGGTGTGTCAAAACGACGAGCGGAACGGAGCCCCCGATGCGCCGGCCCTTCTGGATGACCGACGCGATGCTGATGTTGTTGTCGCCGAGAATGCCCGATATTTTCGAGAGCACCCCCGGCTCGTCCATCGCCGAGAATCTGAAGTAGTATTTGCTCTCGATATCACCGATCTTCCTGATCTTTTTCCCGGCAGCGGACGGCCCGCCCCAGAAGGAGGGACGCGCCATGGCGCACCCCGACAGGATCTTCTTGCCGATATCGACGATGTCGGCGACGACGGCGCTTCCCGTGGGGAGGTCCCCCGCTCCCCTGCCGTAGAAGAGGGCCGATCCCACAGCGTCCCCTTCGACGTAGATGGCGTTGAAGACGCCGTCGACCTTCGATATCAGGTATTCGTTGGGGACCATTGTCGGATGGACCCTCATTTCGATTTCATCACCCGAGAGTTTCGCAATCGCCAGGAGTTTCACCTTGTACCCCAGTTCAGAGGCGAACTCGATGTCCTGGGCCGTTATCCTCGTGATGCCCTCGCAATAGACCTGGTCGTAGGAAAGGGGGATCCCGTAGGCGAGGGATGCAAGGATGGTGAGCTTGTGCGCCGAATCGAAGCCCTCGATGTCAAAGGTGGGGTCGGCCTCGGCATATCCGAGGGCCTGCGCTTCGGCGAGCGCTTCCGAGAATTCCACCTTTTCGTTCGTCATCTTCGTGAGGATATAGTTCGACGTGCCGTTGATGATGCCGTAGACGGCGAGTATCCGGTTGGCCACGAGACCTTCTCTCAGCACCTTGATGACCGGTATGCCGCCAGCGACGGATGCCTCGAACCCCACATCGACGCCCTGGCGGGCCGCCTCCGTAAATATATCATTCCCCTCCGTGGCCAGGAGGGCCTTGTTCGCCGTGACGACGTGCTTCTTCGAGCCGATCGCCCCGAGAATGAATTCCTTTGCAGGATGGGTCCCGCCGATGAGCTCCACGACGACATCCACATCAGGGTCTCCAAGGATGGCCTGCACGTCCGTCGTGAGCATGCCGGTCGGGAGCCTGATGCCGCGGTCCCGTTCGATATCGAGGTCCGCGATCTTCCTGATGACGATATCGAAGCCCGCTCTTTCCCTGATGAGGTCCCCGTTTTCGAGCAGGATCTTTGCCGTCCCGCTGCCGACGGTGCCGAAACCGATGATGCCGACGTTGATGCTGTTCTTCTTCATGATCCTATGCTTTCCCTCGTCATGTTCATCTGCGCTGCATCAGCAGCTTTATCGTATCGTTGGAGTAGGACCTCCGGAAAGGCGGGGCAAAGATGCCGAAAAGCCTTGGTGCTGCGAAACCTTTGCCTTCCCATGAGGATCATTTCAGGCCCACGGTTTATGACACAAAGGATGGAATCCTGAATATCCAATTTCAAATGATTATCCTCGCTATCAGCAAGGCATTGAGGCATTTTGTCCCGCCTTTTCATACCATGTTCACTTGTTCAGGGCCTTCTTGATCCCTTTGACGGCCTGCCGTATCCTGTGCTCGTTCTCGACAAGGGCGAACCGCACGAATCCCTCGCCGCCCTCTCCGAAGCCGATGCCGGGCGAGACGGCGACCTTCGCCTCGGCGATCAGGTATTTGCAGAATTCGAGGGACCCCATGCTCCTGAAAGCCTCGGGGATCCCGGCCCAGACGAACATCGTGGCCCTGGGAGGCTCGATCTTCCAGCCGGCCCTGTTCAGGCCTTTGACCAGCACGTCTCTCCTCGATTCATAGGTCTTCCTGATGTCCTCGACGCAGTCCTGGGGCCCCCGCAGAGCGACGATGCTCGCGATCTGGATGGGCTGGAACATGCCGTAGTCGAGGTAACTCTTGATCTTGATAAGGGCGCCGACAATGTCCCTGTTTCCGACGCAGAACCCGACCCTCCAGCCTGCCATGGAATAGCTCTTGGTCATGGAGAAGACCTCGACGCCGATGTCCTTCGCTCCCGGCACCTGGAGAAAGCTGGGCGCCCTGTAATCGTCGAAGCACAGGTCGGCATATGCGAAGTCGTGGATGACGAAGACGTTGTTTTCCTTTGCAAAATCGACGACTTTTCTGAAAAAGTCGAGGCCGTCAACGACCATCGTCGTCGGGTTGTGAGGAAAATTGATGATGAGCATCTTCGGTCTCGGCCAGGATGTCCTGAATGCCCGCTCCAGTTCCCCGAAGAAATCGATGCCGGGACCGATGGGGACGCTGATCACCTCACCGCCGGCGATGATGACGCTGTAAGGGTGGATCGGGTAGGCCGGCGCCGGTGTCATGACGAGGTCTCCCGGCTGGACCGTCGCAAGGACGAGATGGGAGAGGCCCTCCTTGGAGCCGATCGTGACGACCGCCTCCGATTCCGGATCGATGTCGACGTTGAATCTCCTCGCGTACCATTCCGAGATGGCCATCCTGAGCTGGGTGATGCCCTTCGACGCGGAGTACCGGTGGTTCTTCGGGTTCCTTGAGGCCTCACGGAGCTTGTCGATGATGTGCTTCGGCGTGGGGAGATCGGGGTTGCCCATGCCGAGGTCGATGACATCCTCCCCCCGTCTCCGGTAGTCCATTTTCAGGGTGTTGACGATCGCAAAGACATAAGGCGGAAGTCTTTTTATCCTGTTGAATTCAAACATCTCTTCTCCCTCTATACATCTCATCGGCGTTCATGGAGCTCCTGACGAGCGGTCCCGAGGCGACGAACCCGAACCCCGCCGCATAGGCACGCTGCTTCAGGTGTTCGAAGAATTCCGGTCTCCTGTATTCGACGACGGGCATGTTCGCCTTGCCCGGCCGGAGATACTGACCGATGGTGATCATGTCGCACGCCGCCTCTCTCACGTCATGAAAGAGCTCTTCTATCTCCCGGGCCTCCTCGCCGAGACCGACCATGAGGCCCGTTTTCATTTTTATGTGGGGAGCCAGTTCCTTTGCATTGCGCAGCACCTCCAGCGAGCGTTCATATAACGCCTGGGGCCTCACTGATGCGTAGAGCCTTCTCACCGTTTCCATGTTGTGGTTAAAGACATCCGGTCCCGCTTCGAGCACCGTCTCGATCGACTCCCGGCGGCCGAGGAAATCGGGCGTGAGCACCTCGATCCCCGCCCCGGGCAGGACCTTCCTGATCTCCCGGATTGCCGAAGCGAACTGACTCGCCCCGCCGTCATGCAGATCATCCCTCGTGACGGATGTCACAACGACATAGGTCAGGTCCATGTCGCTTGCAGCCCGGGCGACGCGCCCCGGTTCTCCGGGGTCCGGCGCTGAGGGTTTGCCGTGCGCCACGGCGCAAAACCGGCATGACCGCGTGCAAAGCTCCCCCAAAATGAGAAATGTCGCCGTCGGTCTTGAAAAGCAGAAACCCCTGTTGGGACATCGGGCCTGCTCGCAAACCGTGGCGACCTGACGGTTCCTCAGTACTCTCTTCGTCGCATGCTGCCCCGAAGCCTTAACCTTCAGCCAGTCGGGAAGAGGCATGACCTTTCAGTGCATGAAAAGGCGGGGCGAAGCGCCTCAAAGCCTTGCTGAAGGCGACGATACGCATTGTCAGCTCCGTGTTTCACGAATCCACTCTTTGTGTCATCGACCATCGGCCTGAGTCGTCGTCTTCCGTGGCGGTTTCGGTGTCGCCGCACCAAGGTTTTCGGCGCATACACCCCGCCTTTCCGACAGTGTATTTCATCAATAAGGATAATTTTTTAGAATACAGGAAAAGACGATGATATGACAAGAAAAAGGGGCGGCGGGGTGTTTTGAAAGGGCCCTCCGTCGAGGGCCCGTGTGGTCGACTATATTTTTACTACGTTGGCAGCCTTCGGTCCGCGATCGCCTTCGACGATCTCGAACTGAACCTTCTGGCCTTCTGTGAGCGTCTTGAATCCATCACCCTTAATGGAAGAGTAATGGACAAAGACATCCGGTCCGTTGTCCTGCTGGATGAAACCAAAACCCTTCGACTCGTTGAACCACTTCACCTTACCTTCAAAAGCCATGCGACGAAGACCTCCTTCTTAATCCTGAAAAAACAGGTTACTATGCCCGCATGAGGAGCGGGTAGCAGATTTATACCATGAGTCCCGATCAAAAGTCAAAGGAAATCATGCCCCCCTTCCGACCTTTTCGCCTCGTCCCAGAGGGCGTCCATTTCATCAAGGGACATCCCGGAGAGATCTCTGCCCGATTCCGCCGCTTTGCTTTCGATCATGCGGAAGCGCCGCGTAAACTTTTCATTCGTTTTCCTTAGGGCCTCCTCGGAGTTGATGCGCAGAAAACGGGAGATGTTGACGAGGGAAAAGAGGATGTCTCCGAGCTCGTCCTCCATACGCCCCCGCTCCCCACTTTCGACGGCCTCGTCGAACTCCCGGAGCTCCTCCCTCAGTTTTTCGAAGACATCCTCCACCCGTTTCCAGTCGAAACCGACCCTGGCAGCCCTCGCCTGGAGCCTCTGCGCCCTTAGAAGGGACGGCAGTGCCTTCGGGACCCCTTCGAGCATCGACTCCCGGTATTTCCCCTCTTCTCTCTTCCGTTCGTGCCACTGTCGTGACACAGCCCTCGCCGTGTCGAAACGGGCGTCTCCGAAGACGTGAGGGTGGCGTCCCACCATCTTGTCCGTTATTTTGGCAATGACGTCGTCGATGCCGAATTCACCCCTCTCCCTGCCGATCTGGCAGTGAAAGACGATTTGAAAAAGGAGGTCCCCCAGTTCCTCCATGATCTGCGATGGGTCGCCGGCATCGAGGGCCTCGATCAGCTCGTAGGCTTCCTCGATGAGATAGGGTTTCAACGATTCCCGGGTCTGCTCCCTGTCCCAGGGGCACCCTTCGGCGGAGCGCAGTTTCTCCATGATATCGACGAGCCGTTTAAAATTGTCTATAGGGTGACGTTCTCTCTTCAAATTCCTTCCTGCACAGTAGGAGCTGCAAGAAAAGGCGGGGCAAAGCGCCTCAAAGCCTTGCTAATTGCGAGGATGATCATTTTTAAATTGGATATTAAGCATTCCATCCGCCCTGTCATCCGCCGTCGGCTGAAATGATCCGCATGGGAAGGCAAAGGTTTCGCAGCACCAAGGCTTTTCGGCACATTCGCCCCGCCTTTCGCAGCGCGGTCCGCAACACTCAGGATAACCCGACGAGGACAGGGTGTGGTTTCTGAAGCAAAATTCACGGGTACCGCGAACTGCGGCGGGAGACGAAGGCGCAAGCCGCAGCGGGAGCCGCACAGTGTATTTATGAGAACCGTATCTTCATAACAAGGCAAGCACAAGAGGAAAGGTAGTTTATTTTGCGAAGAAATCATGCCCTGTCCTCGTGTCACGTTATTTTGGGGACAGAGAGGAGATTGCCCGCGAGCGGCCTGTCCCATGCCACGGGGAAGAGCAAATCCGGATCATAGCGGGTGATATAAAAGACCGCGTATCCCGCTTCATCGAAGAAGGCGCGCAGGACGTTCTTTGACGCCTGTGCCTGTTCGCGGTCACCGAAATTCGAGTCCTCATGCTCAAGCAGTATGCATGGCCTGTCCCTCGACACAAGGTTTCGCGCGCCCCGCAGCACCTCCTGCTCGAAACCCTGGACATCGATCTTGATGACGCTCACGTTCACGGAGTCATCGAAACATTCATCGAGGGTCGTGACGGGTACGGAGAGTTTTTCACGGGCCATACCGCCGGGCGGCTCCAGGAATGAGGAACTCCCGATATCCCTGATGTCGCATCCGTAGAGCGTGCAAGTCCCCGTAGAGGCGCCGATGCCGATTTCATGGAGACGGATATTACCGGTACGATTGAGGGCGAGATTTTTCTTGAAACGGCTGACCGCCATGGGATGGGGTTCAAAGGCGTGGACCCCGACGTCCGGGCACGCAACGGCGAAGGGAATCGCATAGGCGCCGATGTTGGCGCCCACGTCAATCACGATCGTGCCGGGACGGGCATAACTCACCATGAACTGCAGGACATGGGCGTCATACAGGCCTTCCCTGATGATGCCCCTTTCGACGTGGGCGCGGTGGTCACAGAGGAAAAGGACCGATCGGTCCCTGAATACGCTGTGAATGAGGACCTCTCCGTCACGGAACTGCTCGAGGTCTTTTCCGGAACAGTAGAGGTCATCTTCAGTAAGCCTTCTCCCCCTTCCGAGGCGCTTGAGATAATGGATGCGGTCGATGGTGGGGTAGGGACGCCTGAGTCGGAGCAGGTAGAGGAGACGCAGGAGCCTTCGCATGGACTCCTTTACCTTATCGTTGCAAAAGGACATTCGGAAAGGCGGGGCGAAGATGCCGAAAAGCATTGGTGCTGCGAAACCTCTGCCTTCCCATATGGATCGTTTCGAGCTTATATTTGATCGCATAAAAGATGCGATCCCCATTGCCCAATTTCAAATGATGAAGCTCGCTATTAGCAAGGCTTTGAGGCACTTTGTCCCGCCTTATCATGCAACAGCAATGTTTACCCGGTCAGGATCTCCAGGATCTCCCGGTACCGTGCGGCGGTCTTGCCGATGATCTCTTCGGGCAGGACCGGCCCCGGATATGTCTTGTCCCAGTCGAGGGTAAGGAGGTAGTCCCGGACGATCTGTTTGTCGTAGCTGTCCTGTCCTTTTCCGGGCTGATAGTCCCGTATGGACCAGAAGCGGGACGAATCGGGGGTGAGCAGTTCGTCGATAAGCGTGAGACGCCCGTCGACGAGGCCGAACTCCATCTTCGTGTCGGCGATGATGATGCCCTTCTTCTCGGCGATCTCCCGGGCCTTCCCGTAGACGCTCAGGCTTGCCGACCTCAACTGCTCAGCCAGGTCAGGTCCGATTATTCCTGCCGTCTCGTCAAAGGAGATGTTGATGTCATGGCCCTCTTCGGCTTTTGTACTGGGGGTGAAAATGGGGGTGTCGAGGCGCGACGACTCGACGAGGCCTTCGGGAAGCCTGATGCCGCAGACCATGCCGGTCTTCTTGTAGTCCTGCCAGCCTGAACCGGAAAGGTACCCCCGGACGATGCACTCGACGGGTATGGTCTCCGCCTTTTTCACCAGCATGCTCCTGCCGGAAAGGTCGTCCCTGTATTTGTGGAGGATTGCCGGGTAGTCGTCCACGTCCGTGGCGACGATGTGATTGCCGATGATCCCCTCCACCTGCCTGAACCAGAAGAGGGAAATCCTCGTCAGCACCTCTCCCTTGCCCGGGATGCCGTTGGGAAGGACGACGTCAAAGGCGGACACCCTGTCTGAGGCTATGATGAGCAGATAATCGCCGATCTCGTAAATATCCCGCACTTTGCCCCGGCGCAGAAAACGAACGTCGTCAAGGTGACTCTCCATCAAGACATCTGCCATCGTCTCCTCCTGATCCATTTTTCGGTTTCCACTGCAAAGAATACCACAGATGACATCGCAAGTGTAAAGACCAGTTCATGAAAACTCAGCGGCCTCGTTTTGAAGACGGGATGGAGAAAGGGGACATAAATCGTCGCCATTTGCAGGACGAGCGTAAGGGCAAATGCGCCCAGGAGGGGCCTGTTCGATGACAGGCCCTGGCTGAAGAGGGACCGGCTCTCGGACCGTATGGCGAGCACGTGGCCCATCTGGCTGAGACAGAGGACGGTGAAGACCATGGTCTGCCAGTTTGCAGACCCCGTCTTCAGGGACCAGGCCTGGGTGATCAGGGAGACCCCTCCCATGAGCAGCCCGACCCAGATGATGTGCGCGCCGAGGCCATGGGCAAAGATGCTCTCGGAAGGATGGCGCGGAGGCCTTTCCATGATCCCCTTTTCCGCGGGCTCGGCGGCCAGGGCAAGCCCTGGCAGGCCGTCCGTCACGAGATTGATCCAGAGGATGTGCACCGGCAGGAGGGGAATCGGGAGGCCCAGGAACGGTGCGAGGAAGATCGTCCAGATCTCTCCCGAATTGCTCGTCATCGTGTATTTGATGAATTTGCGGATGTTGTCGAACACCCTGCGTCCCTCTTTCACGGCCCTCACGATCGTCGCAAAGTTGTCGTCCATCAGGATCATGTGGGACGCCTCTTTTGAGACGTCGGTCCCCGTGATCCCCATGGCGATGCCGATGTCGGCACGTCTGAGAGCCGGGGCGTCGTTGACGCCGTCACCGGTCATGGCGACGAACTGTCCCCTGTCCTGGAGCGCCTTGATGATCTTCAGTTTCTGCTCGGGCGCCATGCGGGCATAGACACTGATGCCTTCAACCTTTTCGTCGAATTCGGCTATCGGCATCCCCTCGAGTTCCTGCCCCGTCATCACCGCCGCGGAATCGTCCTCAAGGATGCCCAACCGTCGGGCGATCGCCTCAGCCGTTGCCGGGTGATCACCTGTAATCATGACAGGTCTGATGCCGGCGGATTTGCAAAGCGCTACGCTTCCGGCCGTCTCCTCCCGGGGGGGATCGATGAGGCCGACGAGGCCGATGAAGGTGAGATCACTCTCGGCTGAACCGGGAGTGAGTGCATCGGGAAGCCGGTCCCATCTCTTCATGGCGACGGCAAGGACCCGAAGGCCTTCCGACGACATCCTGTCGCTTGCGCTGATGATTTGCGAGGCATCGGCTGCCTTGATTCCGCCAGTCGTCAACATGTCTGTCGATGCGCTGATGAGGGTCTCGACGGCGCCTTTCGTGAAGGAGATGACAGCGCCGTCATTACCGGCGTGGACCGTTGTCATGGCCTTTCTCTGCGCATCGAAGGGTATCTCGCCAACGCGGCGAAAAGCGGTTTCCAGGTCTTCCTTCCCGTATCCCATGTGCCGGGCGAACCGGTACAGGGCAATCTCCGTCGGGTCACCCGTCACCTCGCCGTCTCCGGAGACCCTGACGTCATTGCAGAGCGCGAGGGCGAGGAGCAGGCGGTCGAGGGTTCCCGTAAGTCCGGGGACTTCATTTGCCGCGCGGGGCTGAAGCTCCCCGATGCCGGCGACCCTGCCGTCGATCCACACCTTTTCGACGGTCATCCTGTTAAGGGTCAGCGTGCCTGTCTTGTCGGAGCAGATGTAGGTGACGGAGCCGAGGGTCTCGACGGCGGGGAGTTTCCGGATGATCGCATTCTGGGATACCATTTTCCTGGCCGCAAGGGCGAGTGAGATGGTCACGACGGCGGGCAAGGCTTCGGGGATGGCAGCGACGGCGAGGGAGATGGCCGTGAGGAGCATCAGCACGGGTTCCTGTCCCCTCATGACGCCGATGAGAAATATGACGGCGCAGAGGGCGAAGACGGCGAGGGCGAGCCTCCGGCCGAAGTGGGCGAGCCTCTTCTGGAGAGGGGTCCTTACCTCCTCCTCCTGGATCATGGCGGCGATCTTCCCGAGTTCCGTCTCCATGCCTGTGGCGGTGACGATACCCGAGCCGCGGCCGTTGACGACGACGGTGCCTTTGTAGGCCAGGTTCTTCCGGTCGCCAAGTGGGATGGATCCGCCGGGAATGGACGAGGTGTGTTTCTCCACCGCCACCGATTCTCCCGTCAGGGCCGATTCGTCGATCCTGAGGACGAAGGCCTCGGTGATCCTCATATCGGCGGGAACGATCCGCCCCGACTCCAGCATGACCACATCTCCGGGAACGATTTCAGCGGAGTGTATGCTGAAGGGTCTGCCGTCCCTGACGGTTTCTGCGGACGGCGTCGACATTTTTTTCAGCGCCTCCATCGCCTTTTCTGCCCTGTATTCCTGGACGAACCCGATGACGGCGTTGAGTATCACTATGACGAGGATCGCGATGGTGTCGATGTGCTCTCCGATGATGCCTGATATGATCGACGCTGCGATGAGGACGAGGATCATGAAGTCCCGGAATTGACCGAGGAACATCATGAAGTGGGAGCGGCGCTTCTTTTCCCTGAGCTCGTTGGGGCCGGCGGTCAGGAGTCTCCGGCGGGCCTCGTCGGCCGTCAGACCCAGGGGAGAAGAATGCAGCTCTTCGAAGACTTCAGAGAGCTCCTTTTCGTGCCAGTAGGTCTTCAATCAGAAATGCCGATGCTGTGAGTACGGTGCACCGTTATGAGGACCCGGACCCTTTCTGCCGCATGGCTGCCGACTTTTCTTCAAGGGACGCCCTTGTCTTGTCCCGGAATGAATCAAGTGCGGCTGCGATTTCAGGATACTTGATCGACAGTATCGAGCAGGCGAGATAGGCCGCGTTTTTTGCACCGTCGATCGCCACTGTCGCCACGGGAACGCCCGGGGGCATCTGCACCGTCGAGTACAGGGCGTCGACACCGCCGAGGGCGCCGGACTTGAGGGGGACGCCGATGACGGGCAGGGTGGTGTGGGCCGCGATCACCCCTGCAAGGTGTGCTGCCATGCCCGCGCCGGCGATGAGTACCTCGATGCCGCGCTCACGGGCCGTCCTGGCATAGGCGGCCGTCTTGTCAGGAAGGCGATGGGCCGAGCTGATATCGATCTCGAAGGGCACTCCCATCTCCCTGAGCACGTCCGCCGCCTTTTCCATGACCGGGAGGTCGCTCTCGCTCCCCATGAGGATTCCAACGAGTGGTTTCTGCATCCTGTCCTCCTGACGCAAGATTCAAAATTCGATCTATTTTACCCCACTTGTGTCCAAAATATTAACCCGGCAACAGAACGGAAGAATTGCACCATGCCTTGTCATTCCGGCTTGTCCTCGCAGGGTCGAGGATAGGTCCGGAATCTTACGTGCGGGGTTGCGGCAATGACAATGGCGCCGGCAATTATGAAATAATCGGCGGTGTAAGAGGTGCGGCGAGATTTTGGAGACGGGGATAGGGTGTGGTTTCTGAAGCAAAATTCACGGGTACTGTGAACGGCGGCGGGAGCCGAAAAAGAGAATTCGATAGGATCCGGGAGCGGTCCCCCGGATCCCTTTACCTTTTTGTTGCATGCAAAGGCGGGACAAAGTGCCTCAAAGCCTTGCTGATAGCGAGCATGATTATTTGAAATGGGACATTCGGGATCTCATCTTTTATGCGATCAACCATAGGCCTTAAATGATCCTTATGGGACGGCATAGGTTTCGCAGCACCAAGGCTTTTCGGCATCTTCGCCCCGCCTTTCCGGATGTCTTATTGCAACGATAAGGTTTATTCTGACTAACCGCTCATTCTCATCGCCTTGAGGCGGGCGATACGCTCCTCCATGGGGGGGTGGGTGCTGAAGAGCTTCATGAGCGCGCCGCCCGAGAGGGGGTTGACGATGAACATGTGGGACGTGGCCGGGTTTGCATTCATCGGGACGCGGTGAGCGGCCACTTCGAGCTTTCCGAGCGCATTGGCGAGACTCATCGGGTTGCCGGCGATCATCGCGCCGCCTTCATCGGCGCCGAACTCCCTCGACCGGGATATGGCCATCTGCACGAGCATCGCCGCGATGGGGCCGACGATCATCATGACGATCGTGGCGACGGGGCTGCTTCCCTCGTCATCGTCGCTCCGTCCTCCGCCGAAGATCATCGCCCACTGCGCCATCTGGGCCAGATAGCTGATGGCTCCCGCGATGGCGGCGGCGATGGTGCTCACAAGGATGTCGCGGTGCTTGATATGGGCGAGTTCGTGAGCGATGACGCCCTCCAGCTCATCCCTGGAGAGAATTTTCATAATGCCCGTCGTCACCGCGACGGTGCCGTGCTCGGGGTTTCTTCCCGTGGCGAAGGCGTTCGGCTGGTCCTGGTTGATGATGCAGACCTTGGGCATGGGCAATTCGGCCCTCTGGGCAAGCCTCCTCACGATGTTGTACAGGTCCGGCGCCTCCGACTCCGTCACCTCTCTGGCGCCGTACATCCTGAGCACGATCTTGTCACTGAACCAGTAGGCGATGAAGTTCATGCCGAAGGCCATGACGAGAGCCATTGTCATGCCCGTTCTCCCGCCGATAAATGCGCCCACCATGACCAGCATCAGTGTGAGCGTGACCATCAAGAGCATTGTTTTGAAACTGTTCATTCTTACCTCCTGTCGGTTCCTCGCATAAAAAAACCTTTACCAGCGGTCAGAGCGACGCGGTAAAGGTCTCGCTTGTTAGGGTCCCTAACTCAATGGTACCGGTCCGCCTGACACAGACGGACGTGCTGACGATCACCATCGATTCAGCTACTCCCCTTTATGATTCATAGTATCCGAATAAATGTACTGTTGTCAAGGGATTGATCGGGCCTGTCACGACTTCGGGGCAGGGCGGATGCCGATGGCTTCGAGCTCTTTGATCACCATCGCGACAAGGGTATCGATCCCTGACTGTATCGTCCCGGACAGATCGAGACCCGTGTCGATCCGCTCCGGCTCTATCCCGATGAGCACGATGTGCCGGGGCATCCGGTCGGTGATCTGCGCGACGGCCAGGAGGTCCGACAGACCCAGTTGATGGGGCGATATCTTGCTCGACAGGAAGACCGGTACGTCCTTGCCCTCGAGCCTGACGATCGTCCCCGGCGGGTTCCCGGACTTCACGACGTCGACGATGATGACGTTCTCTTTGTCCTCAATGTACGGGAGAAGCTCCAGCCCCATGGTGCCGCCGTCGATCACCTCGACGTCGTCGGGCATATGGTATGCCGCGAGCAGTTTCTCTATGACACGGACACCGGCGCCCTCGTCCATGAGGAGGATATTGCCGATGCCGAGAATGGTGACAGCCATCAATTTTATCCTCCCTGTGGGGTCAGGTCTTGAATATTGACAATTGACCGTGCTCTGTTATGCAATCAATATTCAAGACCTGACCCCATAAAAGAGGCAGGCCCGGGCCTGCCTCTTCAGAGTATACGCGATGCGTGTGCGTTTCTAAAAGGCCTTGACCTTCACGATCTCCCGGCGCTTAGTGTCGACCATGTGAATGGCGCAGGCGAGGCAGGGGTCGAAGGAATGGATGGTCCTGAGGACTTCGAGGGGGCGCTCCGGATCGGCAACGGGGTTGCCGACCAGTGACGCCTCATAGGGCAGCATCTCGTCCTTGTCGCTCCTCGGCCCGGCGTTCCACGTCGAAGGGACGACGCACTGATAGTTCTTGATCTTGCCGTTGTTGATGACGATCCAGTGGGAGAGGACACCCCTCGGCGCCTCATGGAAGCCTACACCCCTCTGCTCGCCCGTCGGGAAATTGGGACGGTTGTATGTCGTCGTGTCTCCCTTTCCGACGTTGTCGATGAGCAGCTGCCACTGCTTCCCGAGGCTCTCATACATCACGGCGCACCGGACGGCACGGGCGGCGATCCTGCCGATCGTCGAATGGAGGGCGGCGACAGGGATCTTCGCCTTGGCGAGGCTGCCCACCGTCGCCAGGACATGGTCGACGTACTTTTTCGTCGGTCCGTGGCCCGCGGCATACATGCACAGGACGTTCGCCAGCGGTCCTACCTGGGCGGGCTTGTCATAGAAGGTAGGCGCCTTCACCCATGAGTATCTCCCGTTGTCCTGGAAGTCAGTATACTTCGGAACAGTCTCCTCTTCCCAGGGGTGGCGGTTCCAGTTCCCGTCGTACCAGGCGTGCTTGATCGCTTCCTTGACGCCTTTCTTGAAGTAGTCGTCCTGAAAACTCTTGATCGGCTTGAATGTGCCGACATCGCCGTTCTCGATGAATCCTCCCGGCAGGTCGAAGACGGTCCCCTTCGTGTCGAGGGGAAGGTCGGGGACGCAGAGGTAGTTCGTCACGCCGGCGCCGTATTTCGTCCAGTCGGCATACATGGCCCCGACGGCGCAGACGTCCACGAGGAGGACGTCCTTGACGAAATCGCCGATCTGGTCGATGTGCTCCTTGATTTTGAAGAGTCGTTCCACGGTGAGCGTTGACGGGCTGTCCAGATTGATGGGGTTTGCCACGCCACCGACGGCGAAGTTCTGGAGCTGCGGGGTTTTACCGCCGAGGATGCCGGGGATCATGTTGATCTTTCTCTGGAACTCCAGCGCCTGGAGGTAGTGGGCCGTCGCGAGGAGGTTCACCTCGGGCGGCAGTTTCATGGCCGGGTGGCCCCAGTATCCGTTGTCGTATATGCCGAGCTGACCGGAGCCGACAAAGGCCTTCAGCCGGTCCTGTGTCGCCTTCATCACCTTGTAGTTGTTCAACGGCCACGGAGACAGGCTCTCGCCGAGCTGGGCCGCCTTTTTCGGGTCCGCCTTCAGGGCCGAGACGATATCGACCCAATCAAGGGCGCAGAGATGATAGAAGTGGACGATATGGTCGAACACGGCATGGGACGTGATGATCATGTTGCGGATGTACTGCGCATTCAGGGGAATTTCCATGTTGAGCGCATTCTCTACCGACCTCACCGAGGCCAGCGCATGGACGGATGTTCAAACGCCGCAGATGCGCTGGGCAAACACCCAGGCGTCGCGCGGGTCCCTACCCTGCAGGATCACCTCGATGCCTCTCCACATCTGTCCCGATGACCAGGCGTTGGTGACTTTGCCCCCGTCGATTTCACAGTCTATACGGAGATGGCCCTCTATTCTCGTGATCGGATCAATGGTGATTCTTTTACCCATATATTCCTCCTATATTTATGCGTGCCTGAGATCAGGCAGCACAGGCACTTTCTTGACGATTATGAGGTATCCCATAATCTCGATCGAGATTATCCCAAGGGTGATCATAATCTCGCCGAATGACGGGAAGTACAGCCACTCCGTTCCGGGGTTGAACCCGACCAGGTAGGCATTGAACCGGTAGATCGCTCCTGCCAGGAGCATGAGCGCCGATGAGATGAAGAGCGACTGCGGCTTTGCCCTGCCGGACGGGGCGAAGAGCATGAGCATGGGGATGATGTAGAGGATGTTCTCGAGGAGGAACATATTCCCCTTGAGATCGCCCTTGAAGGCGAGGCCGAGCTGTCCCCTCACGAGAAGGTCCCCGAAACGGATCGCGAGATAGACGGCGATCAGCCAGGGGATGATGCCGGCGATTTTTCTGAGGATCGGTGTCTCAAAGGGCCGCTTCAATCCCACCGAGGAGATGACCGATTCCAGGACAACAGTGGAATACCCCATGGTGACGACGGAGATGATGAACAGGAGCGGGAGAAATCCCGTGTGCCAGAGCGGTGAGAGCTTGCTCCCGGCGATCAGCAGGACCGACCCCAGCGAAGACTGGTGCATCGTCGGCAGCAGGATCCCGAGGGCGATGAATACGAAGATGAACTTGTTGAGTGTCTTCCGCAGGTTGTCCGCTTTGGTCTGCTCGAGGTAGGCAGGGGCCATCTCGATCCAGAGGACGCCCGTATAGAGGGCGATGCAGAGCGCCACCTCCAGGAGGACGGAATTGACGTTGATATACTGCGGCAGAAAGACGTTGTACATCTGCCAGTAACGGCCGATGTCGACAAAGACCGAGACGGCCGCCATCGTGTATCCGAAGAGGCTCGTCAGCACGGCGGGCCTGATGAGGGGATGATATTCCCCCTTGTTGAGGACATAGACAAGGATCGCCATCGCATAGCCGCCGCACCCGAGGGCCGTTCCCACGACGACGTCATAGGCGATCCAGATGCCCCAGGCATAGCCGTCGTTCATGTTCGTCACGGCGCCGATGCCGTAAATGAACCTCTTGGCGAGATAGTAGGCGGCGACGAGAGCGAATACCATGAGGACCATAAAGGGTTTCGTCAGGATTTTACCACCGATCGGTTTGCTTTCCTCCATACAGTCTCTCCTTTATCTCGATAGCCTATTTGTGGTGATCGTCGTCGTGCTTCTTCGTGCTCCTGTATGCGGCGAAGAGGAGCCCGGAGAAGACGGCGACAGGGGCGATAAACCCCGTGTAAATGCCATGCTGGATTTTCTCGGACAGGACGGCGTCCGATTTATCGGGAAGCATCGGCAGTCCGAGCTTGTCGAAGGGCACGCTCGCAAGCATGAGGTACTGGGTGCCGCCGCCCTCCTTCTCCCCGTAAATGTGTTTCTGATAGACAGGCACCTCTCTCCTGGACGTGAAGTTCGACTTGATGTGCTGGACAGGATAGTCGTACCTTTTGCCCGGCTCGAGGGTCAGGCGCTTCCGGGCCTCGGCCAGGAGGTCTTCAACCTTCCCGAAGATGGAGGCCCCGACGGGGCAGACTTCGCAGCAGGCGGAGAATTTGCCGTCCTTGAACCGGTGATCGCAGAGCTGACACTTCCTGATCTGAGGGAAAGGTTTGTCCCACTCGAATTTTGGGACGTTATAGGGACAGGCGATCTGACAGTACCGGCAGCCGATGCAGGCATCCTTGTTGTACGTGACAACGCCGTTCTCGGGGTTCTTTTTCAGGGCCGAGACGGGACAGGCCGAAACGCAGGCCGGGTCGATGCAGTGCATGCAGTGCCTTTTGACGAAGGAATAGATCTCGCCTTCCTTGTGCAGTTTGATGATGTTCAGTGTCTTGCCCGAGAGATCGATCGGGTCGTCATAGAGCTTTTCGACGCTCGTATGATCGGGCGGCATGTTGTTCTGCTGCTTGCACCCGGACACACAGGCCTTGCAGCCGACGCAGATGGTCGCGTCATAGAGAATCCCGACGGCCTCCTTCGGCAGTGTCATTGCCTCTCTCGCGAAAGCGGGCTGCACACCCGAGGCCACGAGGAGACCGCCTCCGACAGCTCCCTTCAGAAAATCACGCCGATTGATACTCATGGTTTACTTCTCCTCGGCGCCGGACTTCCCGGAGCCGGCGCTTTCACCGGATTTGCCGAGATTCTTCGCAAGCATGGCGCCTGCGCCGATGGCGGCGCCGCCGACGCCTGCCAGGATCGCTGCGGAACCTGCAGTCAGGCCTTCTCCCTGGCGCTCCCTGACCCCAGGGTAGGTCGCGGGAGGAGTGAAGAACTGGACCCTTGAGGGCGAGTGAATCGGGATGTTGAAGCCTACTCCTTTCTCTGAACAGCCGAAGCAGGGATGACCGATGCCGACGGGCCAGCTTCCCGAGCCTGTGTCGCCGAAGAGGAGGGACGGGCAGTTGTTGTATGTTTCCGGTCCCTTGCATCCGAGCTTGTAGAGGCAGTATCCCTGACGGTGCCCCTCGTCGCCGAAGACCATGGCAAAACGCCCTGCGTCGAAATGGGGCCGCCGCTCGCAGTTTTCGTGGATCAGTCTTCCATAGGCGAACTTCGGCCTGCCCTTGTCGTCGAGGGCGGGGAGTTTCTTGAAAGTCACGAAATAGAGGACCGTCGAGAGGAAATTGTAAGGGTTCGGCGCGCAGCCCGGTATGTTCACGACCGTGTATCCCTTGAGCACTTCCGAGACGCTGCTCGCGCCCGTCGGGTTCGGCGATGCCGCAGGGATGCCTCCCCATGCGGCGCAGGAGCCGATGGCGATGATCGCGGCGGCATGAGGGGCGACCTCCTTGATGTGCTCGAGGGCGGTCTTGCCGGCGATCTTGCAGTAGATCCCCCCGTCCTTGACGGGAATGGCGCCATCGACGACGAGGACGAATTTCCCCTTGTTCGCCTTGATCGATTTCTCCCGGACCGCCTCCAGGTTGTGTCCCGAGGGCGTGCTGAGCGTTTCGTGGTATTCCAGGGAGATGAGATCGAGGATGAGATGCTCCAGTGTGGGATGGTGTGTCCTCAGGAGCGATTCCGTGCAGCCCGTGCATTCCTGGAACGAGAGCCAGATGACAGGCGGGCGCTTCGGGCTCGTGGCGGCCTCCGCAATCCTGGAACCCATGCCAAGGGGCAACCCCATACAAGCGGCCATGGCGGAACAGAACTTGAGGAAATCCCTCCGCGATACGTCTGTGAGCTTTCTTCCGCCCAGATACATACCTTTTCTTAGCATTTCTTACCCCTTTATCATTGGTTTATATTGTTTTTCTGTCGCAGATCGAGGATCGAGGTTCCGTCGGAAATATGGAGGAGGAGGAGGAGTGATGAGGAAGAGATGGGAAGGTCAAATACTTTCATTGGGTTTATGTATCGTCCGAAAGTGAGACAATCTAACTGCTTAATTACCAATGCAGATCTTTGTCGTTAAGGTTCTCACTATGATAGCGTATCGAAAATATATTTCAAGGTGACTTATAGATGTATAAGAATAATTTAAATGGCGCAGTGTATGACTATCCGGTCATTTTCATTGTCAGCGACACTGAGACTGCTATGTATGGCTTTAAGACACTTCGCGATGTTTCGAGTTGCAGGCAGGGCGAAGCGCTCTGAAATACAGTGTCAGTGACAGTGTGAGTGTCAGCAAAAAGTTCACCTTTTTCAGCCGTCGGCCTGAAATAGCTTCATCGATGCCGGGCCGTTCGGGGAACGGCCCCTACAGGATTCCACTCTTTATGTCATCGACCATTGGCTTATGGTTCGTCTTTCGTTATGATACTGGTGTGGCCGCAGCAAGGTTTTCGGCGCATTCACCCCAGCCCCGCCTTTCCGGAGGGCGTATGCAACGATACGGTCTACTTTTTAGTCATGGCTTCCCTGATGGCAGTGCTCAGTTCCTGTATCCTGTAAGGCTTCGATATGAAGCCGCAGAAACCGTAACTTTCGTGAGCCGAGAGCACCGGGTCATTCGAATAGCCGCTCGAAACGATCGCCCTGACGGCAGGGTCGATCTGCTTCAGAACGGCCAGGGCCTCCTTCCCTCCCATGCCTCCGGGGACGGTCAGGTCGGCGATGACGATATCAAAGGGTCTGCACGCATCAATGGCCTTTCTGTATGCATCGATCATTTCATTGCCGTCCTCGACCGCCTCGGCTCCGTACCCGAGGTGGTGCAGCATTTTGAGGCAGACCTCCCTGATGAAAGGCTCGTCATCCATGACGAGGACCCTTCCCCTTCCGGCCCGGAGCGATTCCGGCGCCGGCCCCGGTTCGGTCGCCTTCCCTTCGGCCGCCGGGAGGTAGACAAAAAAAGTCGATCCTTTGCCGAGCTCGGAATCGACGGTCATGTACCCGTCATGCCGTGTGACGATCGAGTAGGCAGTGGCAAGACCGAGACCGCTTCCGCGCTGCTTCGTCGTGAAATAGGGATCGAAAATCCTCGGGAGATGCTCCTCCGGTATCCCCAAGCCATGATCGGTGATCGCTATCCGGATGTGCCTGTCATGTTTCAGCGGCAGGTCCTGCACGTCTTCGGCCGTCACATTGTCACAGCTCAACTCGATGACGCCTCCTTCGGGCATCGCCTGATCGGCGTTGATGAGCAGATTGTTGATGACCTGGCTGATCTGACTCTCGTCCACCTCGGCATGCCAGAGGTCTTCCGGTAAGCGGAGGCGGCACTTCGACCTCGATCCCCGCAATGCAAAGCCGACAGTGTCCCGGATGATCCCGAGAAGCGTTGTCGGCTTTCTGACGGGTGCACCGCCCTTCGAGAAGGTGAGCAGTTGGTGCGTGAGGTCACGGGCCCGTGCCACGGCCTTTTCCGCTTCCGCGAGCCTTTCCGATAGGGGTTCGTCATCGCCGGCGTAAAGCTTTGCAAGGGAGATGTTGCCGAGGATGGCCGTGAGGATGTTGTTGAAGTCGTGGGCGATGCCGCCGGCAAGGATGCCGACGGACTCAAGTTTCTGGGCCTTCAGGAGTTCAGCCTCCATGCTTCTCTTTTCCGTGACGTCCCGGAACACGAGCACGACACCCACGACACTGCCGTCACTCATCCTGATCGGCGCGCCGCTGTCGGCGATGATCCGCTCCGTGCCGTCCCGGCTGACGAGAACGGTCTGATTGGCGAGCCCGACGATGCCCCCTCGTTCGATCACCCTTTCGACAGGGCTCTCGCATCTTTTCCGCGTCTTCTCATGAATGATCTGGAATACGTCCGAGAGGGGCCGCCCGAGTGCCTCCTGCTCGCTCCAGCCCGTCAGGGCTTCGGCAACCGTGTTCAGCAGCACGACTTTTCCCCCTGTATCTGTCGTAATGACGCCGTCGCCTATGGATCGCAGGGTCACAAGCAATCGCTCCTTTTCGGCGGCAAGCTCCTGCTCGCTGCTGCGCAGCAATGTCTGGGCCTTTCTCCGCTCCAGCGCTCCCACAAAGATATCACCGACCGTTCTCAGGAGAGCGACGTCATCGTCGTCCCATCGCTTCTCCGTCCTCACCGAGTCAAAGCCGAGGTACCCGACAAGGTCATGACCGAACGTCATTGGGACGAGCACAAGGGACAGGATGTCCTGGGCCGAGAGGATATCCCTTTCGGGACGGGCTTCTTCCGGAAGCTCCGCCACCCTCGGGATGTGAATCGTCTCAAAGGCCCGCAGTCTCTGAATGAGCCAGGGGAAGGGCTCCACAGGTAAGTTCTTAAGGTTGCCGATCTGGGGCCCGATGCCTTCGGCGCACCATTCATGCGTATTGTCCATGGTCGTCCCGTCCTGGGAGAAGAGAAAGACATAGGTGCGGTCGACGTCGGAAAACCGGCCGATCTTCTCCAGCGCCTCGTTGATTGTTTGGTCGATGTCCTCCATAGGGGAACGCAGAAACCCTGTCGAAATGGAGGAAATAATCCGCTCCATCTCGACACGGTGCTGCAAGGGCGAGCTCGGCTTTCAGACGTTCGGTGAGGTCATGGGCCAGAACGAGCTCGGCCCGTCTTCCCCTGAAAGTGATGACATGGGAGGTGATTTGGACGAACAGGACGGTCCCGTCCTTTCTGATGTGCCGCCATATCCCTGCCTCGTCGAGACCTTCCGTTACCCGTGACACGTTGTCCAGGAGGGCGGGGACATCCTCGGGAGGCCTGATGTCCTTTATGGTCATCGAGAGGAAGTCCTCTTTTGAATACCCATAGCGATGAACGGCGGCAGTGTTGACAGCAAGAAATGAGAGGGTCTCGAGGTCATAGATGAACATGGGATGGGGGTTGCTCTCGAAGAGGTCTTTGAATGCCTCCTCCGACGGGGACGGAGGCGGTGAGGGGGAGTCAGGGTCGTGCAGGTTCCCTTTCATGCAGCGGCAGGCGTTGTTCCGGGCATGGTGAGAAAGAAGGTCGCGCCCTTTCCGGCGCATGATTCCACCCATATCCTTCCGCCGTGGCGCTCGACGATTTTCCTGCAGACGGCCAGGCCGATGCCCGTACCGGGGTATTCATCTCCCCGGTGGAGGCGCTGAAAGATCTGGAAGATGTGAGAGCTTTTATCGGGAGGGATGCCGATGCCGTTGTCTTTCACCGAAAAGATCCATTCATTGTCGCTCCTCACTGCGGAGATATGAATCCGCGGCGGTTCCGGACCCCTGAATTTGACGGCGTTGTTGATGAGATTCAGGAAAAGCTGGGCCAACTGGATTTCATTGGCGACCACGTCGGGAAGGACATCGTGGGTCACCACGGAACCGCTCCCGTCGATGGCCGATTTCAGATCGAACAGGACGCGGTCGAGGACGGTATTCGCGTTCACCGGTTCGTGGATTTTTTTGACGGCGCTGACCCGTGAGTAGTCAAGCAGCGCAGAGATGAACGTCTGCATTCTCTCGGCGCTCCCGAGGGCGTCCGACACGAGTTCCGATGCCTCTCCCTCCAGTTTGCTCCCGTATTTTTTCTGCAGGCGTCTCAGGAATCCCAGGGTGGTCAGCAGCGGCTGCTGCAGATCGTGGGCGACGACGGACGCAAAATACTGCAGTTCCTCATTGCTCCTCTTCAGCTCCTGCGCGAATTGCCTGAGCTGCTCCTCGTCCCTCTTTTTTTCGGTTACATCCCTTGTCACATTGATGATGCATTTCTCGCCCTGAAGGTCGATGAGTTCCGCCGACCGCTGCATGGTCCGTATTTCGCCTGATTTCATGCGGAACTGGACCTCGTGGTTGCGGATCACGCCTTTCTTCCTGAGGATCCTCGTCACCTCGGCCCGCTCCTCGTAATTGACCCAGAGGTTCAGTTCCGCCGACGTCTTTCCTATGACCTCATCCCTCGCATATCCCGTTATGCGGAGAAAGGCGTCGTTGACGTCGATGAGACGGCCGTCGGAAAGGGCGCTGATGACGATCCAGTCCGGGCTGGACCGGAAGACTTTCGAGAATTTCTCCTCGGACAGACGCAGGGCATCGTCGGCGAGCTTGTGCTCCGTTCTGTCGCGGATGATCCCCTGGTATCCGAGGATGTCACCGTCCTCTCCACAGCGGACCGAGGAGGTAAGCGCGCAGAACATCACCGACCCGTCCTTTCTCCGCAAGGGGACCTCGTATTCCCTGACAGAACCCTTTTTCTCGATCTGCTTCTGAAAGGCCTCACGGTCACGAGGGTCGGCATACAGACGGGTAACGTCGAGACCGATCATCTCATCCTTGCCGTACCCGAAGAGGTCGAGGGCGGAACGGTTTGCGTCGAGAATGATCCCGTCCCGCGACGTGTAATAGATTGCATCGAGGGAGTCGTCGAAGATGCTCCGGTATTTCTCCTCATGTTCCCTGAGGGCTTCGAGCGTTGTCCGGCACTGATGCTCGAACGCCTCAAGTTCCGCCACGCGACGCCGGAGCGAGACGAGTTCCTCTCCGGTTTCTCCCTTCACCCTGTCGGTCGGCATGCCCTTTTTCATCCCGCTCTTCATGGACCTCCCCGTCCTGTCAGTGACTCTGCCTCATGAATTAATCGCATAAGTTTAACAAATTGTGGGGAGCCAATAAAACAGTGTGAGTGTGAGTGTGAGTGTGAGTGATTGTGGGGAGCCAATAAAACAGTGTGAGTGTG
Organism: uncultured Nitrospiraceae bacterium; assembly: GCA_963705105.1. Lineage (GTDB taxonomy): Bacteria > Nitrospirota > Thermodesulfovibrionia > Thermodesulfovibrionales > Dissulfurispiraceae > CAVPIW01. The sequence goes on from CAVPIW010000010.1 coordinate 59,626, forward strand.
AGTGTGCGTGTGAGTGATTGTGGGGAGCCAATAAAACAGTGTGAGTGTGAGTGTGCGTGTGAATGACAGTGATTGTTCCTGACGAATCCGTCGGCAATCCTGAGAAAACGAATAATGATTCCGGACTTATCCTCATATGCGCCGAAAACCTTGCTGCGGCGACACCGTACCCCTCACAGAAGACACCCTTTCAAGCCAATGGCCGATGAAATGAGCCTTTTCACCGACACTCACACTGTCACTGTCACTGACACTTTTGGACACCTATGATTCGGTAGAGTAAAATATTCTTTTTTACAATCCACTGAGAGGTGACAACGTCATGGCTGAATTGGGACAGATTGAAAGACCCGCCGCCGACAGTTTCAGCGGGAAGAGGAAGCTCTACTGCGTGCCCAGCGTCTTTCCTGTGGAGGATGCGCCCGAGGAGTACAGGCGGCTTGTCGATTCGTACTGGGATCAGGCCGAGGAGCAGATCAGGAAGCTTGAGAATGCCGGCAGGGTGACGAAAGTATTCTGCGAAGGCATTCATAAGGAGGGGGAGGAAGCCCTCGGCATGCTGTCTGCGATGAATGACAGGGCAAACAGGATCGTCGCGGAGAAGGTCGCAGCCGGGGCGGCGCTGCTGCCGATCGAGAGAGAGGACATCTTTACACCTTTCCTTGACTGGAGGAACTGCCTTGCCGTCGTCAGAACTCAGGAAGTTTACGAGAGAGTGCTCGAGTTCTATCGCGAGCTGCTCGACAGGAGGCTTAAATACATGATCAGCGTGATCGACGGGAACCTCTTCGAAGGCGAATCGGGGATGCTGATCCTCGGAGACGACGATCGCGTGAGGCTGCAGTTGCCGCCCGACATCGAGATCTTCCTTGTCACCCCGCCCTCATACGACGACCTCGTCCGCTGGGTGAGACAGAGACTGCAGGAGCTTCAGGGTGGAGGAGGTCAGGAGTAAATCTCGAGCCGCGTCGGGAATCCGTCATTTTTCGCAAAACGAGTATAAAATTTAATAGACGCTGTCTCTCACGACTGCATGCGCCGCGTGGCTGCTCCGCAGGGAGGCAGAGACGAGTATCACAGGAGTGCGACCCCATGAATGACGGAAACACCTTTCGGCGATGGTACTGGATGCCCGTTGCCGCTTTCGTGCTGGGCATTACGTCAGCGATACTGCTCATATGGATCAACCAGCTCAGTGAGAGACAGCAGCGGAATTTTGCCCGGGACGACATGGTCAGTGAGATCCTGCTGAATGCAGCGACGGGCCATCTCTGGCTGGAGGAAGTCATCACCGGCACAACCCTGGTGGATACCGGGAAAGTCTGGGCTGCTTTCGACCGGTCTGTTTCGCTGGTTGATGCGTTGTTGAGCGGAGGGGTGTCGCCACACGGCGTGGCTATTGAGGCGCTGCAGGAACCGACCCTCCGTGCCCAGGCAGAGGATTTGAGGTCTTCCCTCGTGATGTTTAAGAAGGAGGCTCAGGGGAGATTCCAGGATTCCGGGAATTCGGGAATCGGTACCCGGAAGGATGCGCGTTTTAATGCTCTTTTCAAAGAGATCATGGACAAAGCCGCAGCCTTCGATCTCATGCTTCAGGAAATCCAGGCCCGCAACAGTGCAGACACAAAGCGCCTTTTCTGGATCGTTCTCTCTGTCTGGCTATCGGCCGTCATTGCTGTCGGACTCATGCTCTCCAATCATGAGATGCAGCGGAGGCGGGCCGAGGAAGCCCTAAAGGAGGCCCGTGACAGGCTCGAAGAGCGGGTCCGGGAGCGAACGGGCGAACTGAAAGCCGCCAATGAATATCTTCAACAGGAAATCATTGAGCGGAAGCAGGCCGGGGAGGCTTTGCGGAAGAGCGAAGGCGAATTTCAAAGACTTTCTCAGCAGTTCCACACGCTTCTGGACGCGATTACCGACTCTTTGACTTTACTTTCTCCTGACCTGAGAGTGCTCTGGTGGAACAAGGGGGCCCTGTACAGTTCAGTGAAGAATGTCCCCGATCCTTCCGGACTTCACTGCTATGCCCTCTTGCATAAACGCACTGCTCCCTGTGAGGGATGTCCGGCGCTCAGGAGTCTCAGCACAGGAAAAGAGGAGTCGTTCCGGATGGAATTTCACAGGAGGCAATGGGAACTCAGGGCGTTCCCGATAAGAGATGAGGATGGAAAGGTAGGCAGCGTCCTGACGGTCGCCGGTGACGTCACTGAAAGGACGAGCCTGCAGGCGGAAGCGATGCGCTCGGCGCATCTTGCATCACTGGGCGAGCTCGCTGCGGGCGTGGCCCACGAGATCAACAATCCGATCAACGGTATAATCAACTATGCCCAGATACTGGCTGATGAGGCCCGCGAGGCGGATGGAGAAATGGACATCCCGGTTCGCATCATAAAAGAGGGCAACCGCATCGCGAACATAGTCAGAAGTCTTCTCTCTTTTGCCCGTGAGAGAAAGGAGGGAAAAGCCCCTGTATATGTGCATGATATAATCCGTGAATGCTTTGCCCTTGTCGACACGCAGCTGCGAAAAGACGGAATCATCGTCAGGTCGGACATACCCCAAAATCTCCCTCCGATAGTCGTTCATTTCCAGCAGATTCAGCAGGTTTTCCTGAACATCATCAACAACGCCCAATATGCCCTGAACGAAAAGTATCCCGGGACCGACAAGGGGAAAATACTCGATATTCGTGCCGAAGAAGTGATGGTGAACGGGTCCCCCCACGTGGCAATCACCTTCCACGATCGCGGTGCGGGCATGCCTGACCGCATTCGGAACAGGGTGATGGATCCTTTTTTCACGACCAAACCCAAGGGCGTCGGAACAGGTTTGGGATTAAGCATCAGCCATGGAATTATCGGCGATCATGGTGGTAATCTTACTATTAAGAGTGTCGAAGGGGAGTATACGAAGGTTCAGATCGTCTTGCCGGCAGGAGAGTAAGGTGAAGGGGAAAATTCTTGTCATCGATGATGAGGAGGGCATCAGATTTACCTTCCGGAGATTCCTTCGGGATGCGGGATTTGAGGTGGAGACTGCCGAAGATTTCAACGGGGCTTTGGACAGGATTGCAGCTGATGATATCGATCTGGTCTTCTCCGATATCTTACTGGGCGGCAAGACGGGAATTGATGTGCTCCACGAGATAAAAGAGAGGAACCTCTCCTGTCCCGTCGTTCTGATAACGGGCTATCCCAACATTGAAACCGCCGCTGAGGCCGTCCGCCTTGGCGCCTTCGGCTATCTCTCCAAACCGGTGCAGAAGGAAGACATCCTGCGCACTGCAGATCTGGCAGTGAAATACAAGAGATTGACCGATGAAAAGGAGAGCTACCGTGCAAACCTTGAGGCTATCTTCAGGAGTGTCAGGGACGCGATCATCACCGTCGATAAGGATTTGGCAATTATCGAGGTCAATGAAGCTGCAAAGAGCGTCTGCGGGATTTCCCGCAAGGCGATCGGAAGTGCCTTTCCCGCTTCTGCGTCGGAATGTAAGCAAACCTGCGCCGAGACGCTCATGGAGACGGTCAGGAGCAAAGAGCCTCTTGAACGCCATCGTATTGAATGTGACCACGTGAAGTGCCGCAGCCAGGTGGTTACGGTCGTCACGTATCCTCTTCTGGACACCCGGCATCGATTCTCAGGCGCCGTGATGATCGTGCGTGACGAGACCCGTTTGGCATTACTCGAACGGGACCTGGAAGAACGCCGGCATTTCGGCAACCTCATCGGCAAGAGCGAAAAGATGCAGAGAGTCTACTCGCTCATAGAGAGCCTGGCGAATGTCCAGACGACGGTCCTGATTACCGGCGAAAGCGGAACGGGAAAAGAACTCGTGGCGCAGGCGCTTCACTACACAGGGGACCGCAGCAACAAGCCTCTGGTAAAGGTGAATTGCTCGTCCCTGTCCGAAAATCTCCTTGAAAGCGAGCTCTTCGGACACGTCAGGGGCGCTTTCACCGGTGCTATCAGAGACAAGGTCGGACGATTTCAGTTAGCCGACGGCGGCACCATTTTTCTCGATGAAGTCGGTGATATATCGATCGGTACACAGCAGCGCCTGTTGCGCGTGCTCCAGGAAAGGGAATTCGAGCCTGTCGGGGCTGAGGCTACTGTCAGGGTGGACGTCCGTGTCATCGCGGCGACCAATAAAGATCTCCGGGAGAAGGTCAGGCGTGGTGAATTCAGAGAGGACCTTTTCTATCGTCTCAGGGTCGTCGAAATGACCTTGCCGCCTCTCAGGGAGAGGCTGGAAGACCTGCCTCTTCTGGTGGACCACTTCATCAGGAAGTTTAATGCAAAATTGAACAGAGAGATTGATGCGGTGTCTGAAGAGGTCCTGAGGGTTTTCATGGGCCATTCCTGGCCGGGCAATGTGCGGGAGCTGGAGCATAGTATCGAGCATGCCTTCATCCTCTGCCGTCAACGCACGATTACCGTTGAGGATCTCCCCTCCGATTTGGTGGCTGCGAGCGCGGCGCAACCCTTTCCCTGCGATCCATCATTCGACGGGCGTCGTGTGATTCTCCAGGCCCTCGAAAAGACGGGATGGAACAAGGCGAAGGCTGCCCGGCTTCTCGGCATGAGCGCGCGTACCATGTTCCGAAAACTCAAGGAGTACAAAATCATCAGAGACGCCGACCCGAACGACCCGTGACATGGCACGGCATGCCCTGTCACGATTTCATGCCGTGAAGAATTTTTCCTGACCGTGCAACGATCCCCGTCGTTGGCATTTTCTTGTCCAACTCATTGCAACCTTTGTGTTTCCAGGGTCGCCCTTCGTCCGGGCATTACGCGTGTATGGTTCTTGCTCTTCCTGAGGACGCAAGGGTGGCGAGGCACGCCTTTCCGTGCCCGTCGTTCGAAGCGCCGGCGGACCCCGTTTTCCGCAACCCTGTCCGCCGCAGGCAACTTGAGGATCTCACGGAATCAGGCCCTCGACACGAATCCGGCCTTTGAAAGACATGCGTGGTGGAATGCAAAACGACGAAGCGGGCGAAAAAAGGATGTTGAAACAAACAGTCGGCAGAAGAGTCTGTCCATTCGCCGAAAACCCTCTCGATGACTGCCTGCTCCTCAAGATGGACAGTCAGCATGTGGAGGATGCCATCTATTACTGCGGAGGACATTTTAAGGAGTGTTCAATTTACAGGAGACATGTGCACGACGTATGAGATGTCAGGCTGATTCCTGTTCCTGCAAAAGAGGTATATAAATTCAATGGATGCCGGCTCTCAGGAGCGGAGTGCGCCTCGTGGAGGGCATGATTCTCAATGATTTTCGTGCATCGGGGTAAACCTTCATAAGCCCGCTCAGCGGAATCAGGCCTGCTACCCTGGGGGAGGCAATTTCGTATAGGTAGAGTCTGTTTGTAAACTCACGAAGTTGCAGTTCGTATGTCATTCCGGCTCTTGTCCTCGCACCGTCGAGGATCGGTCCGGAATCGTTCTTTCAGAAGGATTCCCAACGCCCCCGCATCAAGTGCGGGGTTGCGGGAATGACAGACGAAGGATACTTTATGGACAGACTATAGGTAGTTCTGCCTATATGAAAATGGGTAATTCTACGAGTAGCCGGGGATTTTATACAGCACTATAATACTAAGTGTAATAAAGGACCGGATATCGAATGGTGACAAGGAGGTTTTTTTTGCAGGGAAAGCAGGATGTGTCGTGAGACAGAGAGGCGAAACCGACGGAATCAAAGAAAGGAGGGCGTGTTTAAAAGGGGAGTATATGAATCTGTTTTCTTGTTTTGGAGACGTGACGGATCATGAAAGGAGAGAGAACATGAAGAACCGAAGATTTTTAATCTTTATGTGTTTGCTATTGACAATGCTCGTCCTTTCCTGGGGAGTCGACCAGGGATGGGCGCAAAAAGCGCCAAAAGATAAGAAACTTATATTTAAGGGCAAGACAACGCCTGCCGAGCTGAAGGCCGCTGCGAAGCGTGCCGCCAAGCTGGGTGTCAAGCCGGGTATAGCAGGTCGGGCCGCTGCCCCCGTGGCCGTTGCCCCCTTTGCCGTTGCCCCCGGGCTTGATGCCCCCGTGGCCCTGGCCCCCTTTGCCGCTGCCGCCCCCCTTCCGGGCATTGAGGGTCCCGGGGGGGTGCCGCATTATTTCGGCCCCTTCGGCAACTGGGCTTTCAGCCCGCTGCCCAAGGGCCCCGTTGCGGTGGTCAATGTTGTCGACGGTGGCATTGGGTATAGCGCCGCGCCTACAGTCACCATCAGCGATGCGTATATTACATCATGCCAAACGAATAACACGCCCCCGTGCTACACCCCGGCTACTGTTGCGGCTACGGTTGCGGGTGGCGTCATTACCGGCTTCACGATCACCGACGTAGGTGCAGGGTATGTTGCTCCTGTTGTTGTCATCGAGGATGCCACAGGCACAGGCGCACTCGGTGACGCAACCATCGGTGCTGCTACCTTAGGTGGCCCACTCACCGGCGGCATGCGCAAGTTTGTCGACGGACTGCCGGGTCTGACCCCTGCCGGGGTAAATAATCTTGGGCAGTATATCCCGGTTGCCGTTGCCGAAACTCGGACGTTTAGCGGTCAGCCAGCAGACTACTACGAAATCGCCCTGGTCGAGTTTTACGAAAAGATGCACTCGGACCTGCCGCCGACGAAGCAGAGGGGATATGTGCAGTTGTCGACGACGGGTGCCGGAATTCCTTTGCTTCAAGTTGACGGGGTCACCCCAATCTTGAAGCCCGATGGCACGCAAGCTTTGGCCGTTGATAACCCCCATTTCCTGGGGCCTGTCATCGTTGCAAAGGGGAGGGCACACGGCGTTGCGGGCGCAGCGGGCGAGCCGGTGCCGGTCCGCATCAAGTTCTACAACCTGCTTCCCACCGGCGCCGGCGGCGACCTCTTCATTCCGGTGGACGAAACCGTCATGGGTTCCGGGATAGGCCCCGCGCTGCCGGGTACGGCGGGTGATAAGTTCACACAGAACAGGGCCACCATCCACCTTCATGGGAACAACACCGTCTGGATCAGCGACGGCAACGTTCACCAGTGGATTACGCCCCCTAATGAAAACACTCCTTACCCCAAGGGCGTCAGTGTGCGGAACGTGCCGGACATGGGCGCTGACTGCGACGCTCCGGGCAGCGGATGCCTGACCTTCTTTTACACCAACGCGCAGAGCGCCAGGCTGCAGTTCTATCACGACCATGCCATGGGCATCACGCGTCTCAATGTGTATGCCGGTGAAGCAGCCGGATACGTGCTCACCGACGCCGTCGACCAGGATATGATCAACGGCACCAATGTTTCCGGCGTCAATATCAATTGCGTCGATGGGAGTGACCCCGGGACGATCGCCGGCGACTCCCCTGGCGAATGCGCCAGCGTCCTCCCCAGCCTCGGTATTCCCCTGGTCATCCAGGACAGGACCTGGGTGGACGCCGACACGGTTTTCGCTCAGGACCCCACATGGAACTGGGGAACGGGGACAAGGGACGCCAACGGAAATATAACCACGGCAGTCACCGGCGACCTGTGGTACCCCCATGTCTACATGACGGTCCAGAATCCGTGGGACCTGACCGGCACGAACGGCTTCGGCCGCTGGCACTATGGTCCATGGTTCAATCCACCGGTGCCGGAGTGCGTCAACGGGCTCCCGGTGGGGTGCATCGAGGTCGGACCCGTTCCGAACGAGTACTATCAGCCTGTTTGTGACGGTCTGCCGGATCTTGTCAATCTCGTTTGCACGGCGCCCTGGGAGCCGCCGTTGAGGCCCGGGAATCCGAACCCCTCCATACCGGGCGAGAGTTTCATGGACACCCCGATCGTCAACGGCACTGCCTATCCATTCATGACGGTAGAGCCAAAGGCATACCGGTTCCGCGTGCTGAATGCCGCCAATGACCGGATGTTCAACTTCCAGCTCTATGTCGCCGCGGATAAGACCATGCCAACGACGCCGGGCACCACCGGTACCGTGCTGTGCGACGGCACGTCCGCAGTACCGGTTGAAAACTGTACTGAAGTCAAGATGGTCCCCGTCAGTGTGGCGCCGGCGAACCAATTTGCGGACACGCCGAGCGGCATTCCCGATCCGGCAACGAAAGGGCCGCAATGGATCATGATCGGCACGGAAGGCGGCTTCATGCCGAAGCCGGTCGTGGTGCCTCAGCAGCCCATCGGCTATAATTTGAACCCTGCCTACTTCAGTTTTGGCCTGGTCAACCAAAAATCGCTTTTCCTGGGATCAGCGGAGCGGGCGGATGTCATTGTTGACTTCTCCGCCTACGCCGGCAAGACCCTCATCCTCTACAACGATTCCCCGGCGCCGGTCCCGGCGGGCGCAACGCCCTACGACTTCTACACGGGCAATGGAAACCAGACTGGATGGCGGCGGCGCGCCCAACACACAGCCCGGATACGGCCCCAACACCCGCACGATCATGCAGATCCGGGTGGCCAATACGACACCAGCCGCCCCCTATGATTTGACAGCGTTGAACGCAGTGTTTGCCAAAGGCGACACATCAGGCTGTACCGCTGTACCGCCGGGGCCCTGCAAGCGCGGTGTCTTCGAGGTCACACAGGACCCGATCATCATTCCTCAGGCCGCCTACAACTCGGCCTATAACAACACGTTCCCGGCGACTGCCGCGAAACAATATGTACAGATCAACGAAACACAGAAGACCTTTCAGCCCATCGACGAAAACGGGGTTCTTCAGCCTGCCGTCACGTTGCCGCTGGAGATGAAGGCCATGCATGACGAGATGGGCGGTGTGTACGACACCCTGTTCGGCCGGATGAGCGGGATGCTCGGGCTCAGTCTCCCCAACTCTCCCAACCATGTGTTGATACCCTACGGACTGGCAGCCCCGCCCACCGATATCGTCAAGGGCTCAGTGGAAGGGACTCCAATCGGAGTAATGCCCGATGGCACCCAGATCTGGAGGATCTTCCACAACGGCGTGGATACCCACACCATCCACACCCACCTGTTCCATGCTCAGCTCATCAACCGAGTTGACCAGAGCGGGCAGGTGACGGGGGGGACGTTGCCTGTAGACCCCATTGAGCTGGGCTGGAAAGACACCTTCAGGGTGAACCCGCTGGAGATCACCTACCTCGCGATGAGGCCGACCGTTCCGACCCCGTCGCAGATTCCTTTCGAAGTGCCCGACAGCGTCCGCCTGATCGACCCGACGCTGCCCGAGGGGGCCACGCTTATCCCGCCGCCGCCGGCAGGATGGTTCGACCCGGATGGAATCCGAATCCCCGAGATCCTGAACCATTTCGTCAACTTCGGCTGGGAGTACGTGTGGCACTGCCACATCCTTTCCCATGAAGAGATGGACATGATGCACTCTCTGGTGTTTGCAGTTCCACCGAAGGCGCCGACGGGTCTCGCTGCGACAGTGAGCGGCCCCGCCAACAACCCGACAGTCACCTTGACCTGGACTGACAACTCCCAAAAAGAGGCACGGTTCAGCATCCAGAGGGCGACAAATGCCGCATTCACAACGGGACTAACGACATTCAACGTCAACGCCAACGTTGTGACATTCGCAGACACAACTGTCGTGAACAATACCGCCTATTGGTACAGGGTGTTCGCGATAGGCAATCCAGTCGGCGACACCCAGGCTTATCCGGGTTCATTCGGCTTCCCCACCATGTCTGCCGACTCTGTTTCCAACACATTCCCCATCGCGGTCGGGATTCCGACAACGAATGTGCCGGCAGATCCGACCCTCCTGTCCACAACCGTGCAGGCGGGACCGCAGGTGAGCCTGACCTGGAGGGACAACGCGACCAACGAGACCGGCTTTGAGGTCGAGCGCTGCACGGTGGTAGCACCGGCAACCACTTGCAGCAACTTTGCAGTGATCGCTACGCGGGGACCGAGAAACAACACGGGCAACGCAACGTTCGTGGATACGACGGTAACGGTCGGCAACACCTACTTTTATCAGGTGTGGGCAGTGAACGCAAATGGGCGGTCGACTAATCCGACGAACGCAACCTCCGCGGTCGTGCCCGCGATTCCGGCTGCGCCGACCAATTTTAGAGTATCGGTCGCGCCCATCCCCGGCCCCAACACCGGCTATACGGCGACGCTGACATGGCAGGCCGTCACCAACCCACCAACCAACTTCACGGTCCAGCGCGCCACCAATTCCACATTCACGCGCGGCCTGAACACAGTCAACCCTGGGCCCGCCGCCAGGAGTCTCACGCAGACCGTGAATCGCAACACAACCTACTACTATCGGATCCGGGCGAACAGCAATATCAGCGGTTCGTCCGCCTGGACGAACGCCCTGCCGTTCCCCATTCGCACGGGTCCCTAACAAGTAAAAACAGGTCGTTCATCGGGGAGGGAGCAATCCCTCCCCTTTTTTTATAACGGCGGGCAATGGTGCTGTTGCATGAAAAGGCAGGGAGAAGTGCCTCAAAGTTTTGCTGATAGCCTCAATGATTATTGTAGGGTCTGCTCCCCGAGCAGACCGCTTCATCGATGTCGGGCCGTTCGGGGAACAGCCCCTACACAGAGATCAACACCTCCAGCCACAAATGAGTATAATACGATTGTTGCTGATGTTTTTTCGTGAGCGCACTGCTCACATGCTAACCCAATGAGAAGGAGTTTCTTTCGATGGAAATAAACCGGTTCAGTCTGAGTTTATTGCGGCGCTCTCCGACGTCTGCAAAGGCCGAACGACGCCCACTGACCTTTCGGCGGAAGATTACCCCGGCAATTAAACGGACGAACTACGCTATGCTTTGTCATTCCGGCTTGTCCGGAATCTTTCTGTTTTTTCGGAAGGATTGCCGACGCCCCGGCATCAAGTGCGGGGTTGCGGCAATGACAGTGGTGCCGGTATTTAATTGCCGGAGTAATAAGGCCGGGGCATTCTTGACCTCACTGGGCGTGCTGTCCATTTTTTTCATGCTCTGTGCTTTCGGGGACCCGGCGGATGCGCAGGACAAGACGTTCAAACGCACCGTTGAGACCTATACCGTCCCCGACGTCACCCTGGTGAATCAGAACGGGGCAAGGGTGAGGATCAGGAGCCTCCTGCAATCGGACAAGCCCGTCGTCGTGGATTTCATCTTCGGCACCTGCACGACCATATGCCCCGTGCTTTCCGCCGGCCTCGCCTCGCTTCAGCAGCAGCTCGGCCCTGATGCCCGGAAGGTCCAGCTTGTATCCATATCCATCGATCCCGAGAATGACACGCCGAAGGTGATGAAGGACTACCTGAAGAGATACGGGGCGAAGCCCGGATGGGATTTCCTGACGGGGACACGCACGGACATCGACAAGGTGTTGTATGCCCTTTCTGCTTATATACAGAACAAGATGGATCATTACCCGTTGACGTTGATCAGGTCGTCGGGAGACGGCAAATGGGTCAGGGTGCGCGGGCTCATGAGCGGCGCTCAATTAATGACCGAAGTCCGGCAAGCGGGGTTGAAATGAAAGGATTGAACCGTAGCGTACCGACAATGTATAGCGACGCAAATCAGCTGTCATTCCCGCAAGCGGAGCGCGTCGGGAATCCTTCCAGATACAAGGAAAGATTCCGGACAAGCCGGAATGACAAACCGTCCGGAACTTATGTCGCCTTGTATAACTGCGGGGCGGTCCAGGTCCTCACCCTCGTCCTCGTTTCTATGCTGTTTCTTTTCTGTGCATCGAGTTCATTCACGGAAGCCGCTGAGCCGTCCCTGTCGCCTCAGGAAAAGCTCAGGCTGGGAGAGCAGATGTACCGCGAGGGCATCCTCCCGTCGGGAGAGCCGATGATGGCATTGGTGCAGGGAGACATCCCCGTTGCAGGGACGGCCTTCACCTGCGTGAGCTGCCATCTGCGCAGCGGGATCGGCTCCCTTGAGGGCGGTGTCGCCACCCCTCCGACAAACGGGGCGACCCTCTTCCGGACCGTCAGGAAGCTCCATAACGGCGTCGAGGTTGCGACGTGGCCCGTGCGCCGGCCGGCTTATACCGACGAGACGCTGGCGAAGGCGCTCTGGGGCGGCGTTGACGCCACGGGCCGGGTAATGGATGAAGTCATGCCGCGGTATCAGCTCACCGATGAGGACATGGCGATTCTCATCTATTATTTAAAATGGCTGTCGTCGGAATTCTCTCCCGGCGTGTCGAATTCGACGCTCCGGCTGGCGACGGTCATCACGGACGACGTGAGCCCTGATGAACGTGACACCATGCTCCTCCCGCTGCAGGATTACGTCAAATTCAAGAATAACGCGGCGGAAAGGCAATACTCGAAAGAGAGGCTGGTACTGTCGCAGTGGCTGTTGAAAGGCCCTCCCGGGACGTGGCGCGCCCAGTTGGAGGAATACCATAAGAAGGAGCCCGTCTTTGCCCTGGTGGGAGGCATAACGAAGAAGGAATGGCAGCCGGTCCACAACTTCAGCGAGGAGCATAAGATTCCCTGCATCCTGCCTGTTACGGACTTCCCCGTCCTTTCCGGGACGGATTGGTACACCCTTTACTTCTCCAAGGGGTTTTACCAGGAGGGCGAAGCCGCTGCCCGATATCTCAACGACAAGGAGGACCTGTTGAAGGGCCGGACGATTGTCCAGGTTGTCCGCGATGCGCCTGAAGGCCGGGCACTGTCGGCGGGATTCCGGGAGACGTGGCGGGATTTGGGTCATAAGGACCCGGTGACGGTCACGCTGAAGGCGGGAGAATCGCTGACCGGGAAGTCCCTGCAGCAGGTGATGACAAAGCACAGGCCCGCCGCCCTGCTGCTATGGGCGGGTTCGGAGACTCTGCCCGCGCTGGAGACATTGGCCGGCAGGAACAGGCCGATTATGGCATTTGTTTCGGCGGGCTATCTCGGGGAGAGCATCCGGGCACTGAAAGAACAGGTCCGCGATTTCACGTACATAACGTACCCTTACAGATTGCCCGAAGCCGAGAAGCGGTACACGGCGATCGTCAGGTCGACTTTGGGCCCCGCCTACGAGAAGGGCGATAATCTGATCACATCAAAGAAGACATACACCATCATCAGGGTGCTGACGCAGGCCCTGGCAAGCATGGCCGGACAGTATTACCGTGACGCCCTCCTCGACTCCGTCGACATGGGAAGGGGCGCTGTCAGTATGGGCTCCGGGGTGCAGGACGAGACGTACCCGCTCTACCAGCGTTTCAGCTTCGGCCCGGGACAGCGCTACGCCTCGAAGGGATGCTACATCGTGCAACTCTCAAAAGGTCCCGAGCCCGAACTCGTCAGGAGGAGCGACTGGGTGATACACTGAAGACAGTAGTCAGAATACAGAATACAGAATACAGAAAAAAGAAAACAGCAAAAAAAGAGACAAAAGACAGGAATCAGAGGATAAACGCACGACGGGAAGGCTGATGTGGTTCAAAGCGTTTCCGCTAAGATACCTTAATCGTCACCAGACCACACTTTGCCGTGTCTGTCGATACCAAAAGCCCGGCAGGCAGCAGGCGCTGAACACCTTGAGATGTGCACATTGCCTCATACGCCTGACCGAAAGGCGGGGTGAAGCACCGAAAAGCATCGGTGCTGCGAAACCGCTGCCTTCCCGTGGAGAGTACGGAAGCACAACTGTCGATGATACAGAGGATGAAATGTTTAAAATCCAATAATAAATAATCATGCTCGCTATCAGCGAGGCTTTGAGGCGCTTCGCCCCGCTTTCTGTGCATCTGCCAAAATGATCCTCATATCGCATTGGAAAGGCTTTGAACCATATCTGCCTTCCCGGAGGTAGCGCCACTATGAGCAAGGCTTTGAGGCACATCGCCCCGCCTTTCTATGCAACTGCAAGGCTATCTCACGCAAAGTCGCAAAGAGCGCAAAGAAAGAAATGCCGGTCCTGTCAGCGGCCCTCTGCCTGCACCGTCAGGTAGATCGATGAGCCGTTCCGGTGGACGTGGAGAAGGATATCGCGCCCCTCCTTGATTTTCGACACCGTCGCCAGGTAATCCTTCACGTTCCGCGTCGCTTTGCGCTCCACCTCCATGATGATGTCGTTTCTCTTCAGCAGGCCGGCGGCAGGGGCGTCTTCGCTGATTGCCGTGACAATGACCCCGTTGACTTTTCTTGCGACGCCGAGGCGCTTCCGCGACTCCGGCGTCAGGTCCTGGACGCTCACTCCCCTGAGGTTGTTTCCGACTGACGGCGCGCTTGTCCGGGCCTCCTGCGGGATTTCGGTTATGGTCGTTTTGACCGTCACGGGCTTTCCGTCCCTCAGCAGTTTGATGACCACTTCCTTGCCCGGGGCGGTCGTTGCAACCATGTTCCTCAGGGCCGGGGCGTCGCCGAACTCTTTGCCCCCGTACTCGGTGATCACGTCACCCCTCCTGATGCCCGCTTTCTCCGCAGGACTGCCCCCGACGACATCCCCGACGAGGGCGCCATTGTCCCCCCTGACGCCGAGCTGATTCGCGATCTCCGGCGTGATGGGCTGCATCGAAACACCGAGATATCCCCGGACGACGCGGCCCTTCTTGACGAGGTTGTCCATGACGACCCGTGCCATGTTGCTCGGGATGGCGAAACCGATGCCCTGGTACCCCCCGGACGTGCTGAATATGGCGGTGTTGATACCCACCAGCTCTCCCCGGACATTGATGAGGGCGCCCCCGGAGTTTCCGGGATTGATGGGCGCATCGGTCTGGATGAAGTCCTCATAATCGGCGATGCCCACATTGGCGCGGCCCGTGGCGCTGACGATGCCCGAGGTGACGGTCTGATTGAGGCCGAAGGGATTGCCGATGGCGATCACCATCTCGCCCACCCTTAGCCTGTCGGAATCTCCGAGCTTGACGGACGGCAGCCGGTTCGAGTCGATCTTTATGACGGCGATGTCCGTCTTGGGGTCCGTGCCGACCAGCTTTCCCTTGAATTCCCTCTTGTCGGACAGCCGTATCCTTATGTCATCAGCGCCCTTGACGACGTGGTTGTTCGTCAGGATGAAGCCGTCACGGTCGACGATGACGCCCGAACCGAGGTGCATCTGCCGGCGCTCCTGCTGACGGTCCTGGTTCCGTGACTCGTCTCCGAAGAACCTCCGGAACATGGGGTCATCGAAAAATTGAGACGACTGCCGGGACTTCACTTTTCTGGACGTCGAGATGTTCACGACAGCGGGCTTGACTGCGGCGGCAACCTCGGCGAGGGCCTGGTTCGTCCGCGTCAGGATGTCGATCGACTCCTTCGAGATCTTCGGCTCCTCCACGGCCCCGGCAATCCCTGCGCCATGCCATGAATCAGTGACAGACAGCATGCACGAGAGCAACAGTACGAGCACGGCAACCTGTTGTGTAACCCTCTTCATATCGTTTCCCTCCGTAAAAACACAATTATTTAAACCGGAAATCAAACAGATGAACCGTACCATAAAACTACTTTCATGTCATTCCTGTTTGTCGCCAATCTTTCTAAGAAGGATCCCGGACAAGCCGGGATGACAAATACAGAAATGGAGCATGTTACCTTGCTATACTATCGATCTCCTTGGTAATTGCCGGGTAATAATCAACCTCAATGCTGCAAACGCCGGACCAAAAGGGTGGGGCGAAGATGCCACCGTAACAGTCATCAAGTCATTGAGTCATTGAGTTATTGAGTCACTGGTAGCCGACAGTCTGCACCAAGCCACGAACGCACGACGGGAAGGCTGATGTGGCGAAAAGCCTTTCCGCTAAGATACCTTATTGATCCCCAGACCACCCTTTGCCGTGTCGATCGATGCCAAAAGCCCGTGAGGCAACAGGCGCTGAACACCTCGATATTATCATCGCATTGGAAAGGCTTTGAACCATATCTGCCTTCCCGGAGGTAGCGTCACTATCAGCAAGGCTTTGAGGCACTCTGTCCCGCCTTTTCATGCAACTGCAAAGTTATCTCACGCAAAGCCGCAAAGATCGCAAAGATCGGCAGTGACTTAATCAACCCAATCAACCCAATCAACCCAATCAACCCAATCAACCCAATCAACTCAATCAACTCAATCGACTTAATGACTCAATGACTTAATGACTCAATGACTTGTCTTTTCGGTGATGTCCTTGTCCAGCCTGTCTATGCGCACCTCCTGCAGCAGGGAAATGAAACGATCCGATCCGATCGGGTTGTCCCGCATGCCGAAAAGATGGGTCCTGCAGGAGCAGTCCGATGACCCGAAACCGGGCACTGACCAGTCGGCGATGTTCTCCATCATACCCGCAATGGCGCATTCGAGACGGGCCGTTCCCCGCACAGGCAGGGCCGCCACGAACCGGGTCTCCTTCCGGAGGTAGTCGATATGCCAGCGCAGCGTCTTTCGCACGCGCCTGTGACGTTCAATCCTGGCGGTCAGGTTTCTCCGTCCCGACCCCACATAGATATAATAGCCCTCCGGGAAGTCGATCGCACCGCGGTCACCGATGACGATCTTTCCGGGATGTTCCCGACGGAGGATGACGAGGTAGCTGCCCTCGTCACGGGCCTCACGGCCGATGACGTCCCAGGGAATATCGAGCGTGCGGACATCGTCGCCGAGGGTCAGGTCCTCTTTCCAGCGAACAGCGATGGCCCGTATCAGGATATCATTCCTTAATTCGTACAGGGTCCGGGAAAAATCAAAGTCAGTATGGTAATCGGGCATGAAGTATCGCACATGGGGTGAATGGACGAGAAAAAGCACGCCGCCTTTCGTTCCTCGTTCCTTCAGACCGGCCAGTTCCACGAGATGCCTCCGACCCCTTTCCGTCACCGCATCGGGAAACATAGCAATCTCCCTGCCAAAAAGGGTGCATGACTTCACCTCCAGGACGAGGTCTTCCCGGTCGTCACGGAGCAGAAAGTCGAACCGGCTGCTGCCCATGGAGACCTCCCGCCTCACGACACGATACCCCTCGAAGCCGGGCAGCATCCCCTTGCGTATGAGAAGATCGGCGACGCTGTTTGTTTGATGCGTGTGAAGCATGACGGGGGAACCGTCGCGGTCGACGGCGATGCAGGTGTGGGACAACATGCCGTCGCGGCGCGCATTTTCGACAATATGGACGGTCCTGCCCGGGAGGAGCAGATCCCGGAGCCTCCCGGGGTTGGGGAGATAGGCCCGAACGGTCTTCCCCTGCACGTCGCACTCTATGACAAACCGGTTCGGCCTCCGGAGAAAAAGGGCATTCTGGGCTGTATCGAATAGTTTCATGGTCATTAAGTTACTGTATCATTGGTCGGCGTCCGACGGTTGTTACCAGGCCAAGAATATGCGGGCGGGAAGGCTGATGTGGTGAAAAGCCTTTCCGCTAAGATACCTTATTCGTCACCGGACCACACTTTGCCGTGTCTATTGATGACAAAAGCCCGTCAGGCAACAGGCGCTGAACACCTTGAGATGACATATTTCTTCATAGGCCCGACCGAAAGCGGGGTGAATGCGCCGAAAAGCATCGGTGCTGCGAAACCGCTGCCGTCCCGTACAGACCATTTCGGGCTGGCGGCTGAAAAAAGGTGAACCTTTTGCTGACACTCACACTGCCACTGACACTGTTTTTCAGAGCGCTTCGCCCCGCCTTTCGGCGCATCTGCCAAAATGGTCCTCATCATCGCATTGGAAAGGCTTTGCACCATATCTGCCTTCCCGGCGCCAACGAATATGGAGGGTCAGCACACCGCACCGGGAAAGAAGAGGGCGAAGACCGCCGCCGCGGCCTTCGCCCCATTTTCCGCCGACGCACCCGCCGCTGCGGTCTCTATGTCCCCTCCTCCCAGCTCTGGAGATATTTCTTCTGCTCCGCCGTGAGTGTATCGATCCGGATACCCATCGCATCGAGCTTGAGCCGCGAGATCTCGCTGTCGATCTCATCGGGCACCTTGTAAACCCTGTTTTCCAGCTTCTCCGCGTTCCTGACCACGTATTCGACGGACAGGGCCTGGTTCGCGAAACTCATGTCCATGACGGCCGACGGATGTCCCTCCGCCGCGGCAAGGTTGATCAGCCTGCCTTCGCCGAGGAGGTATATGCGCTTGCCGGTCTTCAGGGTGTATTCCTCGACGAAATCACGGATGGTCCGCTTCGCCTTCGAAAGGGCCGCGAGCCCCTCGATGTCGACTTCAACGTTGAAATGCCCGGTGTTGCTCACGATGGCGCCGTCCTTCATGAGGGGGAAGCATTTCCTGGAGATGACGTTGATGTTGCCCGTGGCGGTGACGAAGATGTCCCCGATCCTGGCCGCCTCCTGGATGGGCATGAGTTCATAGCCGTCCATGGTCGCCTCAAGCGCCTTGAGGGGATTGATCTCGGTGACGATGACCCTGGCCCCCAGACCTTTCGCCCGCAGCGCCACTCCCCTTCCGCACCAGCCGTATCCGCACATGACGAAGACCGACCCGGCGATGAGCCTGTTGGTGGCCCTCAGGATGCCGTCGATCGTGCTCTGCCCCGTGCCGTAACGGTTGTCGAAGAGATATTTCGTGAATGCGTCATTGACGGCGATAATGGGATACTTGAGCGCATCGTCCGCCGCCATCGCCCGCAGCCGGATCACTCCTGTCGTCGTCTCTTCGGTCCCGCCGATCACATGCTTGAGCAGGGAACGGCTCTCCTTGTGGAGGGTCGAGACGAGGTCCGCCCCGTCGTCGAGGGTGATCTGCGGTTTGATCGAGAGGGCCGCTTTAATATGCTTGTAGTAGGTTTTTTTGTCCTCTCCCTTGATCGCGAAGACGGGAATCCCCGAGTGCTTGACGAGGGAGGAAGCGGCATCGTCCTGTGTACTCAGGGGGTTGGACGCGCAGAGATGCACCTCCGCACCGCCCGATTTCAGCGTGTCCATGAGGTTGGCCGTTTCCGTCGTCACGTGGAGGCACGCGGCGATACGCACTCCCTTGAGAGGCTTCTCCCGCCTGAACCGTTCGGTGATCATCCTGAGAACGGGCATTTCCTGGGCCGCCCACTCGATGCGGAGCCGTCCTTTCTTCGCCAGTTCGATATCTTTTACGTCATGCTGTATCATTGTCCCTCCTTAGAGACCGGCATCCTGCCGCAGTGTCTCGGCCATGTCCGTCCGTTCCCAGGTGAAGTCGGCGTCGTTGCGGCCGAAATGACCATAGGCCGCGGTCTTCTTGTAGATCGGCCTCCTCAGGTCCAGGTGATCGATGATCCCCTTCGGCGTGAGGTTGAAATTTTTCCTGATGAGCGGGACGATCCTGTCGTCGGCGATCTTTCCCGTTCCGAAGGTGTCCACAAAAATGGAGACCGGCTCGGGGATGCCGATGGCGTAGGCGATCTGCACCTCGACCCTCCCGGCTATGCCGGCGGCAACAATGTTCTTTGCGATGTAGCGCGACATGTAGGAGCCGGAACGGTCCACCTTCGTCGGGTCCTTCCCGGAGAAGCACCCTCCGCCGTGACTCCCCACACCGCCGTAGGTGTCGACGATGATCTTCCTGCCCGTGAGACCCGTGTCGCCCATGGGACCGCCGATCACAAAACGTCCCGTCGGGTTGATGTGATAGGTGATCCTCTCTTCGTTCAGCAGGTCCTTCGGCACGACAGGCTTGATCACCTTATCGATGATGTCTTCGCGCAACTCCTTCAGGGTGACGTCGGGGCTGTGCTGGGACGAGATGACGATGGTGTCGACACGCACGGGCCTGCCGTCGCGGTATTCGATGGTCACCTGCGTCTTGCCGTCGGGCCTGAGATAGCCGAGGACGTCCTTCTTCCTCACCTCGCTGAGGCGCATGGCAAGTTTGTGGGCGAGCATGATGGGCAGCGGCATCAGCTCCGGCGTTTCATTGCAGGCGAAGCCGAACATGAGACCCTGGTCGCCGGCGCCTCCCGGATCGACGCCCATGGCGATGTCGCCGGACTGCTCATGGATGGAGGTGATGACGGCGCAGGTCTCGTAATCGAAACCGTATTTCGCCCTCGTATAGCCGATGTCCCTGATCGTTTCGCGCACGATTGAGGGAATGTCCACATAGCATGTCGTCGAGATCTCCCCGGCGACAAAGGCGAGGCCCGTCGTCACGATCGCCTCGCAGGCCACCCGTGAATTCTTGTCCTGGCCGATGATGGAATCGAGAATGGCGTCCGATATCTGGTCCGAGATCTTGTCCGGATGCCCCTCCGTGACAGACTCAGAGGTAAAGAAATAATCCCTTCCGTTCATCCTCTCGCGCACCTCCCTTATTTGATGAGTTCTTCGGCGATCTGCACGGCGTTGAGGGCCGCCCCTTTTCTCAGGTTGTCGGAAACGACCCACATGTTGATCCCATTTTCTATCGATTCGTCCTCCCGGATCCTTCCGACGTAGACGTCGTCCTTGCCCGCCACGTCGATGGGCAGGGGGTAGACGTTTTTCTCGGGAGCATCGAAGACGGTGATCCCCGGGCTTTTGGCCAGCAATGAGCGGACCTCGTTGGGCGTAAGCTTCTTCGCCGTCTCGATGTTGACCGATTCGGAATGGCCCTTGAAAACGGGAACGCGCACCGTCGTCGCCGTCACCCCGATCGAATCGTCGCCCATGATCTTCCTGGTCTCGTTGACCATCTTCATCTCTTCCTTCGTGTAGCCGTTCTCGAGGAACTTGTCGATGTGAGGCAGCACGTTGAAGGCGATCTGGTGGGGATAGACGTTCTTCTGTATTTCCTTGAAGCTGAGAAGGTCCGTCGTCTGCTGGAGCAATTCGTCCATGGCCTTCATGCCCGTCCCCGACACGGCCTGGAAGGTCGTGACGACGACACGCTTTATCTTTGCCGCATCGTGGATCGGCTTCAGGGCCACGACCATCTGGATGGTCGAGCAGTTGGGGTTCGCGATGATCCCCTTGTGCCACTTCAGGTCGTGGGTGTTCACCTCAGGGACGACGAGAGGCACTTCAGGGTCCATGCGCCACTGGCTCGAGTTGTCGATGACGACGCAGCCCGAGCGGGCCGCAACGGGGGCCCAAATCCTCGAACGCTCCGCTCCCGCGGAAAAGAGGGCGATGTCGATCCCCTTGAACGAGTCGTCATTCAGCGTCTCCACGGGGATCTGGCTCCCTTCGAATTCGAGGGTCTTGCCCTCGGACCTCTCCGAGGCGAACAGCCTCAGCTTGCCGACGGGGAAATTCCTCCCCTCCAGCACGGCGATCATTTCGTTTCCCACGGCGCCCGTCGCACCGACGACGGCAACGACATACTTCTCCTTCTTCTTCAGCATTTCCCGCTCCTCTCATCGGCTGCGGATCGCCGCGTTTCGCAGTTCACAGCAGCCTGTTTGTATAGATCAGCATCAGTTTATAAACCTTATCGTTGCAATAGGACATCCGGAAAGGCGGGGCAAAGATGCCTCTAAACAGTAGACAATAGACAGTCGACAATAAACAGGAACCAAAGACAAAGGCATGGCGGGAAGGCTGATGTGGCGAAAAGCCTTTCCGCTAAGATACCTTATTGATCCCCAGACCACCCTTTGCCGTGTCGATCGATGCCAAAAGCCCGTGAGGCAACAGGCGCTGAACACCTCGATATGTCGTATCATCGCATTGGAAAGGCTTTGAACCATATCTGCCTTCCCGGAGGTAGCGTCACTATCAGCAAGGCTTTGAGGCACTTTGTCCCGCCTTTTCATGCAACTGGAAGGTAAAGTCTTCAGATTTCACCGACCAGTTTTGCAACAAGGTCACCCACCTCAGACGTGGTGTATCCCATGCTGCCTGCGGCGAGGCTCTTGATGTGCTTGCCCGTCACCTCCATGACCGCCCGCTCGACGGTCTTGCCCGCGGCGTCTTCACCGAGGTTTTCGAGCATCAGCCCGCCGGCGCAGATGGCAGCCAGGGGATTGATGATGTTCAGGCCCGTGTATTTGGGGGCCGACCCGCCGATGGGTTCGAACATGGACACGCCCCGGGGGTTGATGTTGCCGCCCGCGGCGATGCCCATCCCTCCCTGGATCATGGCGCCCAGGTCGGTGATGATGTCGCCGAACATGTTGTCCGTCACGATGACGTCGAACCATTCAGGGTTCTTCACGAACCACATGGTGGTGGCGTCGACATGCGCGTAATCGACCTTTATGCCGGGATACTCTTTCGCGACCTCATAAAACACCCGTTCCCACAGGTCGAATGCATAGGTGAGCACATTCGTCTTGCCGCAGAGAGTGAGCTTATTGCCCTTGTTTCTCTTCCTGCAGAACTCGAAGGCGAAGCGGATGCACCGCTCCACACCCTTCCTCGTGTTGATCGACTCCTGCACGGCGACCTCATCGGGGGTGCCTTTCTTCAGCACGCCCCCGGCGCCCGCATAGAGTCCCTCGGTGTTTTCCCGGATGACGACGAAGTCGATGTCCTCGGGTCCCTTGTCCTTCAGGGGGCAGTCGACACCGGGGAAGAGTTTGACGGGCCTGAGATTGATGTACTGGTCAAGCTCGAACCGCAGCCGCAGGAGTATACCCTTTTCGAGGATGCCGGGCTTCACATCGGGGTGACCTATGGCGCCGAGAAATATAGCCTGGAATTTGCTCAAATCGCTCACGGCGCTGTCGGGCAGGACCTCGCCCGTTCTCAGGTACCGGTCGCCGCCGAAATCGAACTCCTGCAGATTCATGGTAAAACCGAAGCGATCGGCCGCGGCCCGGAGGACCTTCAGTCCCTCCGCCACGACTTCGGGACCTGTCCCGTCGCCCGGAATAACCGCAATATCGTAGGCCTTGCTCATGCTGCCGCTCCTTTGCCGATTTTTTTCCTGGTCCACTCGATCAGTCCGCCTGAGGCGATGAGCTCCTGCATGAAGGGCGGGATCGGCTTGACCGTGTAGTGTTCGCCGGACGAGAGATTCCTGATGACGCCTTTGTCTGCGTCGATCTCGACGGTGTCTCCCTCGCGGATTTTTTCAGACCCGTCGGCGGACTCGAAGATGGGTAAACCTATATTGAAGGAGTTCCGGTAGAAGATCCTCGCAAAACTCTTCGCAATGACAGCCTGGATGCCGGCGGCCTTGATCGCGATCGGGGCATGCTCCCGCGACGACCCGCAGCCGAAGTTCTTCCCCGCCACGAGAATGTCTCCCCCCTTGACCTTGCGGGGGAATTCGCTGTCGGCGTCCTCCATGACATGGGATGCGAGCTCGGCGGGATCGGAGGTATTCAGGTATCGTGCCGGGATGATCGCGTCGGTATCGACATCGTCTCCGAATCTCCAGGTTCTCCCTTTCAGTAACATGGCGCCTCCTTGAAGACCTTTGCTTTCTGTAAAGCTATATTTTAAACTTATTATTATATATTCCCTTTGCGAATAAATTCCATGGAAAAAGTCCTCATCCTCCTCGGTCCCACGGGCGTCGGGAAAACAGGTCTTTCCCTCACGATGGCGGAGCATCTGAAGACCGAGATCATCGGCGCAGATTCGATGCAGGTCTACCGGTTCATGGATATCGGGACGGCGAAGCCTTCGGTGGAAGAGCGGGCTGCTGTGAGGCACCACGTGATCGATATCATCGACCCCTGGGAGAGGTTCAGCACCGGCCAGTACATCAAGTCCGCCGGCCTGATCATTGACCGGCTCATCGGAGAGGGGAAGATACCCCTCGTTGTCGGGGGGACGGGTCTCTATATCAAGGCAATGACAAGGGGCATCTTTGCGGGTCCCTCCGCCGACTGGACCCTGAGGCACTCCCTGGAGGAACGGGAGAGCAAAGATCCGGGCTCGCTCCACGCGTACCTTCAGGCCCTCGATTCCAACGCAGCATCACGGATCAATGCGACCGACATCAGGAGGATCGTCAGGGCCGTGGAGGTCTGCCTCCGGGGCGGGCGGTCGATCTCGGAGCTCCATGCCGCCTCCACGCGACCCCTGCCCTATGAGTTTCTGAAAATCGGCATCACGAGGGACCGGTCAGAGCTGTACCGCATGATCGAAGAGCGGGTGGACCTGATGATCCGGCAGGGCCTGGTCGGCGAGGTAAAGGCCGTGATGGCGCGGATTGAGGCTCACGGGGGGGCAGGCTATGATATCACGAAACTCTCATCGATGCAGGCGATCGGGTACAAGGAAATCGCTCTTTATCTTTCAGGCGAAATCGGGATTGACGAGGCGGTGCATCTTGTCAAGAAGAGAACGAAAATGTACGCGAAGCGTCAGTACACCTGGTTCAGGAAGGAGGAGGGCATTCACTGGGTGGACGTGACGGGCATCCTCGACCCCGCCGGGATGTGGAAAAAGGTCTCACCTGTCCTTGCCGATCATCCTTATCATTGCAATGGGATATCCGGAAAGGCGGGGTGAATGCGCCGAAAAGCCTCGGTGCTGCGAAACCTTTGCAGTCCCGTACAGACCATTTCGGGCTAAAGGTCGATGACACAAAGGAGGAATTCCCGATACACCAATAATAAACGATCACACTCGCTATCAGCGAGGCTCTGAGGCGCTTCGCCCCGCCTTTTCATGCAACGACAAAGCTATCTCTTTCTCACAAGCTCCGAAAAGAGCCGGTCATAAAACTCCTGGTCGATGGCGAGGTCGACCTCCAGGGTAAGGAACCGCGCCGGCACGGTGAAGTCCCTCACTTTCACCATGTCCTTTTCGGTGGTCACGAAGAACTCGGCCTTTCTTTCCTTCCCTTTTTCGACAATCTCGTCGATATCGGCCTTTGTGTAGCGGTGATGGTCCCGGTATGCCCGGAAGCCTGCCAGGTCCCGGCAGAACACCTGCACCGTCTGCCTGAACGATTCGGCATTTGCGATGCCGCAGAAGGCGAAGACCCGTTTTCCTGCCAGGATGTCGGGGGACACCATGTTCCCCCAGGTGTCCTTCAATCCCCTGACGGCGTATCTTGCGAGGAAGGCGGGCGCCCGAGGATTGATCGCCCGCAGTTTTGCATCGAGACTGCTGTTGCGTGCCTTCGTGATAAGGAATATGTCGGCATCAGCCAGCTCCCCGACAGGACCGCGCAACCGCCCCAGGGGGAGCAGCCTGCCGTTGCCGAAGGGATTGATGCCGTCGAGGAGCACGACATCGACGTCCCGGTAGAGCCGCCAGTGCTGAAACCCGTCATCGAGGATGAAGAGGACAGGTTTCGCGGGATGTCCCAGCGACTGGAGGGCGAAGGCGCCGCCTTCGAAGCGGTCGGCGCATTTCACGACGGGCACGTCTCCCAGCCTCGCGGCGATGAGAACCGGCTCGTCACCGGCATCGTCGACGAGTGAGGAGAAGGTCTCTCCCTTCTGTGACGGCGTCGATGAAACGAAGAAAGGACCTTTTCTCTTGCCGCCATATCCCCGCGTCAGGACGACGGGGCTGTATCCCCGTTTCTTCGCCTCCGTTGCGACGGCGATCGTCGCGGGGGTCTTGCCGGTGCCGCCTGTCGTGATGTTGCCGATGCTGACGACCCTGACGGGGAGCCTCTTTTGGTTTCTGATGGCCCGGCGTTTCTTGAGGGAGTATCCGGCGTAGTAGAGAAATTCGATGACGTTCATCATACATTAAAAACAAAACCCCTGAAAGAAAGCAAAAGTGGCAGTGTGAGTGAGAATGAAAGGGAATGACAAGAGTGACATTGACAGTCCTTCGGGTTATGAAGAAAGCAAAAGTGGCAGTGTGAGTGCGGGTGTGAAAAAGACGGTTCGTCCTCATGCCCCATCCGCGTCAAGGCGAAGAGTTGGTATAATGGAGTGAAGGAGCTGAAATGAATGCAGTCGAAATACTCAAGAAGAATGAGATAAGAATAAAGCAGCAGTACCAGGTAAAGTCAATCGGCGTATTCGGGTCTTTTGCAAGGGGGGAAGAGACAGAAGGGAGCGATGTCGATGTCCTCGTTGAGTTCTACGAGGGAGCAAAGAAATTTGATAATTTCATGGATCTGAAGTTTTTCCTTGAAGACCTTTTCGGAAGAAAGGTCGACCTGGTAACAACTGCTGCGCTGAGGCCTCAACTGAAGGAAAACATACTGAGGGAGGTGCAATACGCATAGAAGCATTCACCTCTATCTTGAGGATATCATTGAATCCGTCAACAGGATTACGCGATATGTCGGGGACTCCGCCCCGGACGACATTAGAAAGGACGACATGCGCCTTGATGCAATAATTCGCAACTTCGAAATAATCGGTGAAGCGGCGAGCAAGGTGCCCGAAGACCTACGCAGAAAATACCCTTCCGTTGAGTGGCGTAAGATCGCAGACTTCAGGAACGTTCTTGCCCATCATTAATTTGGCATTGATTATGAGATCATGTGGGATATAATCAAAACGAAACTCCCGCCTTTGAGAGAAGGCATTCTGTCGATTATTGAGAAAGAGAAATGATACTCAACTGATGAAGAAAGGCCGGTGCAGACGTTGCGTCCGCACCGGCCGGGGGGATTACTCGGACGATACGGAGATTTTCTTTGTCTCCGCCACTTCCTTTTCCGTCTTGGGAAGAACGATCATCAGGACACCTTTTTTGAAGGTCGCATCGATCTTGTCGCTGTCGATCTCACGGGGCAGGGGTATGGTCCTGGTGAAGGACCCGTAGGATCTCTCCATCCTGTAATAATCCTTCCCCTTGTCCTCTTTTTCCTCTTTCTTTTCTCCCCTGATCGTCAGGGCATCCTTGCTCATGGACACATCGATGTCCTTCTCGTCCATTCCCGGAAGCTCCGCCGATATCTTGATTTCCTTGTCCGTCTCCATCACGTCGATGCGGGGGCTGAAAGTGCCGAGGCGACTTCCAAAGGGTTCGACATCGACTCCACGGAAGAAATTCTCGAAGAGTTCATTCATCTCCCGCTGCAGCAGGGCAAAGGGGTCATCCTCGCGCCGCACCTGCAGTCCTCTCTTGCCGAATGGCATCAAATCCCTGATTGACATGACTGCAACACCTCCTTTTCGTCACTTTCCTGCCGCAACGGGGATCTTCCGCGTTTTGGCGATTTCCGCCTTCGGCAGGATCAGGGTTAATACGCCGTTTTTCAGTGATGCCTGTATCTTTTCCTTGTCAACTTCGTCGGAAAGGGTGAAAGACCGCTGATAATCACCGATGCCGTACTCCGATGCGACGAGACGGTGCTTCTCCGGTATTTCCGCCTCGACCTTGCCGTAGATCGTCAGGACGTTCTTTTCGAGGGTGATGTCGACGGTCTGCTCATCCACGCCCGGCATGTCGGCGATGACGACGATGTCATCCTTGCGCTCCATGATGTCGACGAGGGGAGAATAGAGTCTCCTCGCCCTTGTGCGCTCGCTTCCTTCAGCGGCCGGCGCCTCCTTTTTCAGAATATCTCTTGCGTCCGCCATGAGAACACCTCCTCAGTTTTATTGAGCCTTGACGCTGATCTTTCGGGGTTTTTCCGCTTCCGCCCTGGGCAGTGAGATCGTCAGGATGCCTTTGACATACCGTGCGTCGACCTTTGCCGATTCCACGTCGAAGGGGAGTTCCAGGGTCCTTGTGAATTGTCCGCCCCACCGCTCTCTCCGGTGATATGACTCACCTTCCTTGACGCCATCAGGCTGACGGGACCCCTTCAGGGTGAGGTTCGAGCCGACAACGGATATGTCTATCGAAGCCGGGTCGACACCGGCTATCTCTGTCGTGACGATCACGTCATCCTCAGACATCCACATATTGGCTGCAGGGAACTCGTAGGCCACGGGCGACACTCGTGCGGCCGCCCTGTTCATCCGTTCGAACTCCCTCCAGGGATCAAAGAATCTGCCGAGTCTTTCGAGTTCTGACCATAGCATTGTGCAAGACCTCCTTCCGGGTGGGCCGATGGCCCCAACCGAATAATTAGCACTCTCATTCATCGAGTGCTAATTCTTTATAAAACATTCTTCAGAAAATGTCAAGAGGTTTGATTTGAATCATATCAAGAAAGCCTTCCCGTCAGGGAGTTCGTGGCCCCCTTTCGGCCGGCTATTCCTGAAGGCGTATGCGACGATAAGGGACAATATTGGAGAACTGCGAAAGGCGTGAGATGCGCAATGACGGGCTGCCCGGTCTATTCCAGCGCTTTTGCAGCGGTGACGAAATACTCCGTTTCGCCGAAACAGTTTGTGGGGATGCCTTTGTGCTGCTCGTATGAGAGAACGACGCGCCTGCCTGCCAACTGGTTGAGCTGCTTCACCACAGCATCGTCGCGGACGCTGAAATAGAACTTCTCAGGCGTGGTGCCGGGAATAGCCACCATCAGGAGTTCTCCTTCCCAGGTCTTGCAGACCCAGCCCTTTTCCGAGAACTTCTGGATATATCCCGCCCGTTCACCCCTCGAATAACTCCATGTCAGGGCGAACCACGTATACGCGACAGCGAGCAGCACGGGAACGATCAGGATGCCGACGGCGAGAAAAATCCAGCGTGATTTTCTTGTTTCCTGCGACCCTTCCATGGGTGAAATTATACCACAAAAAACCTGGACTTATGCCCACGCTGACATAAGTGATCAGGTCATGACTCTGCGCATACGAAAAAAAAGAGCCGTCATAGAATGTGCCGATTCGACATAGGGATGACTATACTCACTGATTTATTCTCATTTCTTCCCTGTCAAAAAATAGCAGTCATGACTCAACAATCAAGTATGATGCCCCCGGAATTCCAGAATTCTGGCACCGCTACGCCATATATGATAACGTTCAGGACATCGTTAACTGTTTTTACGTTCAAGACATCGTTTACTCTCGTTCTTTGACATTGAAATAGCCACAGCCAGGTATATCATGAACACCCAATTCTTTTGCGGAGGTGTTCATGAAGAAGAATATCCTGCAGCAGAGAGTATTAGCAGTACGACGATACATAGAGGGCGAAAGTCCGCGAGACATCTGCTCTTCATTGGGAAAGACGAAGCCGTGGTTGTACAAATGGGTTGCACGGTACATTCCGGATGATCCGACATGGTTTGAAGATTGGTCCCGGCGACCTTTTACCAGCCCCACACATACTCCTGAGGAGATCGAAAAGATCGCAGAGATGGTTCGGTTGAGCCTGTACAATAAAGGCGTCTTTTGCGGTAATCAGGCCATCCAGTGGGAGATGATCGACATGGAGATCCAACCGCTCCCTTCCCTGAGCACCATCGGTCGTATCTTGCGCCGACTCGAATTGACTCATCGACGGACCGGGAGATATGAGCCCAAGGGGAAGAAGTATCCCGAACTTCCGGCGCTTTTGCCCAATCAAACGCACCAAGTTGATCTGGTTGGTCCCTGTTACCTTACCGGCCCAATCAAGTTCTGCAGCCTACATGCCGTTGATGCCGCAATCAACCGGTGTGGGATCGAGCCGATACCTTCACGCGCGGCGCAAAGCGTTGTGGATGCTGTTTACGCAATTTGGCTGCGGATGGGAATCCCGGAGAATCTTCAAGTGGACAACGAATGGGCCTTCTTTGGAAGTCCGGCGCACCCGCGAGGCATGGGTGCGCTTATTCGCCTTTGCCTGCGCTACGGCGTTCACCTCTGGTTCATTCCACCTTCGGAGCCATGGAGGAACGGGGTCGTCGAGAAATTCAATGATCATTATGAGCAGAAGTTTCTCGCCAAGGTCATGATGACCTCTAGGGAACAGCTTGACCAGGAATCGCTTGCGTTCGAGTATATGCACAACAGCACCTATCGCTATAGCAAGATCAAGGGAAAAACTCCTCTCAAAGCATTGGCTGACACAGAAAGGAAATTAATCTTCCCGAGCAAGAGTGATACCCCAAGAAATCCCTTGGATAAGCCGGAAGAGGGTTACTACCACTTCGTGCGATTCATTCGAAGCGATTGCCGGCTAAACATCTTCGGCGAAATGTTTCCTATTCCCCCGGAGACCCAGTACGAATACGACGTGGCTACTGTCGATGTCAAAGATCAAAAGCTGAAGCTCTTCCTGGACAGGCCCCAGGTCGAAGAATACAAATAGCAACTGCTGACTCATGATAAAGGTCACGGGCATCGTGAAATGCATCGCCCCAACGAGAGTAAACGATGTCCTGACCATTTCTTAAGCAAACGATGTCCTGAACGTTGTCACATATAAGCTTCGCCAGTCAGCAATAGTGAGGCTATCTCGGGTTTAGAACTGCGCAAATCATTGAGCGAAGTAATGTAGCGTTTTGGCTCTGCCTGTGGAATTGCGATCCCATAATTGTTTTCAGACGTGGGAGGTCTCACCTCAAAACAAGCCAAACCAACCCCTAACGTTATTAGTTTACTGCCCAGAGGGGTTACTACAAGTCGACACCCACCAAGCATGTTTAAGCTATCGCGGTAGCGACACATCGCCGAATACATCTGACGATAAGCCTCAAAGGGATTGTTTTCATGAGCATAGAGAATGTTAGTTGTCGGCACCTTTCTCACCCCAAACAAAGGACGCATGTATTCCACCAGCAGTTTATCGCCTCTTCTCAGGTCATTGGAAGGATGCGGAACTACCGGGCATATTTCAGCAGTGTCAGGGATTACTGATACCATCACCTTTTCGAACTGACCCATACGATTTTCACCAAGAATGGGAAACCAAACAAGAGGCCAGTCTTGCATGCTCTCCGAATACAGAGCACTTGAATATCCAGGGATGAGCACCAGATCGTTGCTGGGATCGTCAGATTGTATACGCCCATCGAGCGAAGCATCTTGTCCAACAAGTACTTGAAAGTTAATCCCCTTGGCCCCTAAGGCATCCGGAGTCTTAATAGGCATAACTTTGTGAAGAATGGCGGTCAAAAGAGTTAGATAAACGGTTCGTGGCAGAGAACTGACATCTAAGATAATGTCAGTCTGATCACCAACGTGCGACAACACTTTCATCATTCCAATCGAAAGTATGTTACTTGCACTAAGATCAGTTTCCTCGACCAGGGATGAGTCAAAACTGATTTCATGCACTGAGCCGATTTCCCGGAAAAGCTGTTGAATTTCTCGAGCGTTCTGCTCGGTCTGCTCAATGAGGGCATCGTCGAGTTCGTATCCTGTGAGGCCGACCAACAACAATCGAGCCTCCTCAACCTTGTGGCCGTTTGAGCGCATGTTTTGTAAAAACTCAGATAGCACTTTCTGAGCCCTCACGTCGAATCCTCGTCCACAGATGTACAACAAGCGAATAACACGATCTCTGAACAGGTCGTCCCACAGATCGTGTACGCTGTCACCCATCCTAAAGACGTAATTCTTCCAGAGCATTCTTACTTCGCCTCCATTGTTTTGAAGCGAGGTGGCGCCTGCCGACCCTGTCGCATCCACTCAACTATGTCTTCATTTCTCACATCCTGCCATCCTCCCATCTGCAACGGTAGCCCATAGTAGCTGCACAAAGTCCGATTCAGATAGAAAACAACTCCGCTCTCGCGGGAGGCCGACGCCGCGCTGTCGCGTTGAACCAGTAGATTCTCCGCAATGCATTCAGACAGCACATTTAAGAGGAGCTGATATTGTTCTGCCATCGGTCCATTGGAAGAGCGCAATTCCTCAATCTTGCCATGAGATAGTCTTATGCCAGTGATTCCAGGAGCGTAAGGAGCATTCGGCAAAAACGTCCTTTCACGGCAGAACATCCCAATACCGTCCAGAAGTCGTTGAGCTCTTGTCCCTTGTGTATGTGACCTGGGAATATAATCCCTCTTTCGCTTTGCCGCATCTTTCAGAAGTTTCTCTTGCTCATAAGTTGACAGTACAAGTTCCGAACGCCTTAGCAACTGCTTTGCCTGCAACCCTTCGTATAGGGCCGCTGCAAGTCCAAGCAATTCTTCGACGTTGTTAGTCGCCATCATACATAACCTCTCGATACCAAAATAGTAAGGAATTTTGAGGTCGTCATTCATGAAGATTTCTGCCGCGCCTTGCACTTGGGAACTGTCGCGCTCTTCGAGCTCTTCAGATGAAAGGGGAACTAAGGACAACTGCCGTTTCGCCTCATTACGAGCGATAAGGATTCGCGTCGTATAAAGCTCCACCAATGCATCGAGGTCACTCTTAGCTGCGTAGCTATCTGCCTTGTTAAACCATTCTACATACTGCGTATCGGACCGATAGCGTTCTGTGATCTCATAAAACTATGCTATGCCTTGCTGGATCTCTCGACGAATCTCGTCATGCTGCAATTGCGAACGGAGGTATTGCGAAAAATTGCCCGAGGGAATCACATCTTGCGCAGCCAACCGCCTATCGAGGATATTCTGTGCGAAGGAGGCAAACTGATGCAGCCCTCGCATCGAGGTCCATAATTCCTCCAGATCGATCTCATTGGAGTCACGACCATCTCGAGTGCCCTGCGACAACAATTCGATGCCCAGTGCGTTTCTTCGCTCAGCGATCCACACCGGAATACTTGGTCTTGATTCGATCAATTCTTGAATCAATAATGCCCTTTGGTTCCGGCGCAGTTTGTGTAAATCGTCTATCATGAGCAGTCTCTGAGGAGCTAGCATTTTCCCATCTCTAATAAATCTAACTCCCTGGAGCCATAACAAGCTCTCAAATCGCACATGGGCTGGCATTTCACGCGATGTCGGTCCAGGAATTGCATCCAAATGGGCGTATACTTCTCGCTCATATTGCTCAGCCCAAAGAGCGAGTTCACTTGCGGTATCTACTAACGGAATGGATTTAATGTCAATAGCCGCTCCGTCGTACTCAAGTTGGATGCCGTCGAGTTGGTCTACAGAAGAAAAGCCAACAAACAAAGATAAAGACCTTAAGGTGCGAAGCACAACCCGACAATCAAGCAATGCCCGAAAAAGCCCAGCTTGAGAAAAAGCTGCTCCAGGTGGCAAATCAGCGTATCCAGAGGCACAGGATAGAAGCACTCCCAATAGCTGCGGTCCTTCACCTTCACTTAACACACCTCGAGCAACGAGGCGTTGATACGATTCGTTCATTTCTGAGGATTTGCGCGCGTTCCAGAAAGCGCGCAGAGCCATAGGGGTGAAAGCGCGCAACAGGGTCGTCTTGCCAGCGACCGGGGAACTCCTGAAGATGTGAACGGCACCTTTGAATACTTCTTCGGGTAGTTTTTCAAGGATCTTCGGAGAAAAGAGACGTACAAATTCTTGATAGGAAGTGGTACGTTCGGACATACGATCTAAAAAGGGATTCGCCTGATACCTCATCAAAACTCCCTGTGTCGACTCACTCTGGGGAATAGGCCATGGAAGCGAAGAAACTCAGGCCCCCACAAAAGGTAAACCGAATTATTAGGAGTGTTGTGAGAAAGGACTAACGGAAGAGAGCATTTCGCAAATCCCCAGCGGGCATCAGTAGTTCCTCCAACGAGAATGTGTTTGTCAGAAGCTTTGTCATCGTAATAATTCGGATGAAGAATAATCTCTTCTAACTGGGGGACTGTTTCTCCTGTAAGGGCAGTTTCGGGTTCAATCGGACATAGCACCCTAAGCTGAAGAGGCTTGTAACCGTTCGGAGAAGTGAATTGCTCAGCCCAATACTCGATATGGTCCACCGCCTGACGCGTTGCAACATACAAAAGGAGAAATACCTCATAATGCGACGTATCGATCAAATCCCCACGATGCAATCTCTCATATATTTTCTTGATATTGCCTTTGAATTTCTTCTCAGCGCTGTCAAAACGAATATACGTATAACCACTGCCGGAGAAATCATCAAGCAGCCAAATCATGTTGAAGCGTGGTTTGTTCGTTGAAAACCCAGCCTTTCCCAGAGTTTCCCCTAACTCTCGGGTCATGTCGCTCGCCTTTTCCTCGCCCAGTTCGTATGCTTGCCAGATCTGCTCATTGCCGATGTCTCCTTCACTGGCACGACGGAGCTCATTTGTTCTCGCGCCATCACTAAGCCCCAGATATAGAGATTTTATGCTCAGTTCCGCGAACCGCCGCCCATGAACGATCGTTCCGATGCGATGGGGTGGTATATACATCTCCTCCGCGACGAGACGTATACGCTCCTGAAGAATCCAGTCTGGATATGCAGTCTGTACAAGGTGTGATAATTCCGCTGCGGAGATATAAATCAACCGATCCGTTACAAGATGCAGAGCTGTGGAGCGGTGCACACGGTCAAACTGATTGATCCAATGCGACAGGCTTTCAATGAATCTTTTCACTGGGGCAAATTGCTCGTAATGGTCGTATTTGTAATCAGCCAACAACTGCAATTGAGGGATGTGCTCACTGACGATCTCGGGATCATCACAGCTCATAACTTTAGCCAGCAGCGCTTGAGCATTTTGATCTTTCATAGTGGAGTACCGACTTCTTCTCTCTTATAGTCTGTCAGACGGAGATAAAAAGAATTTTTATCTGTTGTAAATAAGCGTGTCAAATACCATAGAGTCGCGTCTACGTCTCGTTTATGAGGCGGGGCGAGCTTCCACTCACGGTCGATACTTAGAGATGGCACATCGACGCTCAAGGAGTACCGGTGCTCAAGCAGCGTTGAATCGTTTCCGGGCCAGGCACCCTGATCACCCATAGTCAAAATTTGATCCGGTTTAACTCTGAATTATTGAATGATTACCGTTATCAAGCGAGATTTGCTGATGTCTCTGGCTAATATGTCAATTGAATGCTTACTAAGCACCATCCTCGAAAAATCCAAACCCGCCTTGCGAAGTGCATCAGCTAACACAAACCACATGCTTTCGGTATTAATTCCTTCTTGAAACCGTATACTGACTTGATAAGGTTGAGTCGGCTTGATTGTATCGATCGGGACCCCGAATGCTTGGAGCCCCCCCACGATTCGCACAGCATGGCTAAGGAATTCGCTTGTTTCTGTTCCTTCCGGCTGAGGCCTGCCAATATCCGATATCAGACCACAGCTATAAAGTCCCAGCCTAAATCTACTCCACAACGTCTGCGGCAGGAGTCTTGACAGATGTTCCCGGATTGACCTTCCTCTGCCTGACGCTATGCTGATAATAATTCCTGCTTCGGCGAGCCGAATAAGTTGTTTAAGAACTGCGTCGGTCGGTGAAACATCCTTTCGCTGAGAACTGCATAGCGTCCCATCATAGTCAAATACGATAGCTTTGAACTCCTGTCGCTCAAGTGCTATTTTGTAAGCGTCGAGTTTACGCTTCATGAAACCTTGTCGAAGAGTGGAAGGCCATCGTGCACCGAGAACCGCGTACTTCAAGTATTCGCGCTGGTCCAAAGTAACGGCACCGACACTAGTTTCTGAAGATCGGCATAATATAGATCCCTCCCAAATTGAGGGACGACTGGGTTCCCCGGGTCAACGTTCAGTTCTTTAGCTATATTCGCAACAAGGTGCATCTGTGCTACCAACCCCGCGATCAAATCCCACGGAGCGCTGCCTCCCGTATGCATGGTAAAGGTTGGCACTTCCGATGGCAGAATACGTTGCATATGTGACCACAGATCAGCCATAGATGGGTCAGTGAGAGCCAGGATAGCACAATCTGCAGGCCGAGTTGCTAACCAAAGATGGCGGCCGTGGGCAAATGAGCGAATATCGGCTACTTGACAGTGCAGAAGCGCCGACTCAGCAAGCTTCGACTCAAGGTCTGCCGCGATTGCCCTCATAAAAGGTGAATAGATAATAATGATGTTCTCTCTTTTTGCGACTTCTTTGACAAACTCGTCAGCATGTTTGAGCCATTCAGTAATTTGTAACCCCGAGAGGGTGACTTGATTCAAATTATCAGGAAATTGCTTCTTCTTCTGATCCAGTTCTCCATAGGCCCGGGCGACTACCACAGCATTCAACAATAGGCTGTTAGTTGCCAGATAACCATCTTTCTGAGCGAGCTTGAAATAATGAGTAGTGACATCGGTGAGGCTTTCAATACTTGCGACTAATGGGCTATTTTCTTGGTTTGTTATAACATGAATGCTGCGTGCACTGTGTCGTCTGGCTCTAAGCAACGCCTCTATGATGTCAGGGTTTTTCTCTTCGGCGGAGACCAAAAATACAGGGCTTGTTGCCGCCAGCGTGGGATTGCATATGATCTCAAGCGGCGTTGATGGTCTTGAAACCCTACCTGTATACGATTCGTGGAGATTACAAAGCAGCGATGCGATCGTGAAGGAACCGCCTGATCCCACGCCAATAACGCTCAGGCCGCTCGCTCCGGCAATCGCTTTCTTGAGCAAGCTAACATCTGCCTCAAGCGCTGCGGAGTATGTTTCTCCTATCACCTCAAGTTCATTCTCATAGTGGTTTCTCGATCTTGGCAGCTGCATAAGTCCCGTGTCGCTACCTATTGGCGCTAACGGCCTCTTGTGATATCATTTTTCTACAATTATTAATTGTACGCTGTATGGGCCTGTTTTTAGAAGGGGTTCCTTTCCGCAACTCCGCTCGCAATTCCATCAGTAGAATGCCCAACATGTTCTGGCCCTTTCCGTTCACCTCACCCCATATCCGGTTAATGGAATTGTCCACCGTGCCAGCCTCGACGAGCCGTGCATCTCGAGTTGAAAGTAGCAATTCGCATAGGTCGTCGTGTTGCGTAAATTTGGCGTAAAGAACTTGCCGCATCCGCTCAAATTTTATAGCAGCTCAATTGTGGACGATCTCCCAAGTATAGAGTCCGTGGGCTGCCATAGCCACCAAGGAAGGGGAAGGAGCGCTCAATATCCATTCCCTTACCGAATCCTTTCGTGCTTTTCCTGCCTGGTAAGCGTGCTCAGCCGAAGGATAAATCCGGCCTTCAAAAAAAATATTTCTGCGATAGAGATTGCTCAAAGCACCATAGGGTTTTTCATTTGCCCTATAAAAGTGAATCTCAGAAATTTCGTCCCCAGGTGAGGCGATGTGATTGCTGTTCAATGATGTTCCAGTTAACCTAACGATGTTCCTTTTCATATTTTGGTCTCCCTTTCAGACGGTTGCTTAGGTTGGATCCCTATCTGTTCACAATATTTTAGGACAAGAACCTCGATTAAACTGGTTACGCTTCGCCGTTCATGTTTTGCGGCGAGTTCCGCAAACCTCTTTACCATCGGTTCAACACGAAGTGTCATGACAGCCGTTTTAATTCTTGGCTTTCCGCGCGGCATTTATAATTTCTCCAAATATGTACTGCACTAAGTAATATATATTCTATATTCATACTATTATTTATACTGCATTTTTATATCCATTCTGTCAAGAGTCTTCGTCTCCCGTTAAATTGCATGATTGCAATCTATTGGAAGAGACGGACACTGGTTGAGGCCACGGCAAGAACTCTCATTTTGAGCGGTCTTATAATGGCAGCAGGAGCCCCACGATCGCCCCTGCCATGCAGGTGGAGAGTGTTCCCACGATGATGGACCTGATCCCGAGTGAGACTATTTCGTCCCGCCTCTCGGGCACCATGCCGCCCATCCCGCCGATCATGATCCCGAGGCTGCCGAAGTTGGCGAAACCGCAGAGGGCATAGGTCATGATCACCCTGCTTCTCGGGCTCAACGTGCCTTCCGGCAGTCCGGCGAGGTCGAGATAGGCGATGAATTCATTCAGGACGGTCTTTGTCCCCATCAGTGCGCCTGCTGCCTGCGCCTCCTGCCAGGGGATGCCGATGAGCCAGACGACGGGCGCCATGACCATGCCGAGTACCCGCTGGAGGGTCACGGGACGGCCGCCGATCTCAGGCAGCAGGGTCAGCATTTGGTTGGCGAGGCTCACGAGGGCCACGAGGACGATGAGCATTGCGATGATGTTGATCAGGAGATGGATACCTTCCATCGTGCCTTTTGTGATTGCATCCATCGTGCTCGTTGCGGTCTGCGGGGGGACGAGTTTTCCCGAGGTGACGCTCCCCGTCCCGGGTATGAGGATCTGGGACAACATGATTGCGGCCGGTATGGTTATGATCGACGCCGTGAGGATATGCCCCATCGCATCGGGGATGACGGCCCTCAGAACGCTCGCATAGAGCACCATAACCGTGCCGGCTATGCCCGCCATGCCGCAGGTCATGGTGACAAACAACTCGCTTCTCGTCAATTCCTTCAGGTATGGACGAATAAAGAGAGGCGCCTCGATCATCCCGAGAAAGACATTGGCCGCCGCCCCGAGGCCGACGGCGCCGCCCACGCCCATGGTCTTTTGGAGCGCCCAGGAAAAGGCCCTGACGATGACGGGGAGATGCGCCAGTAAAAGAGGAGAGAGGAGAGGGCGCTCACCACCAGGACGAGCGGGAGGGCCTGGAAGGCGAAGAGGAAGCTTGACACTTCAGGCTTCACCTCGAAGGGAAGGGCGCCGCCTCCCAGATAACCGAAGACGAAAGACGTGCCCGCTTTCGTGGCCTCTTCGAGTGACATGACCATGCCGTTCAGCAGGTGGAAGAGCTCTTTGAAGAGAGGGAGCCTGAGCATGAGGAAGGCGAAGATGAACTGCACCGCGAGACCCGCGAGGATTCCTCTCACCCTGACGCCCCGTCTGTTCTCGCTCAAAAGCCAGGTGACGGAGATAAGCACCACGATGCCGAATATGGTCTGCGCGATGATCATCGGGAATGAGAATTATAAACTTTCACCTTGGATATCTCAAGACCACCGGGCCGATTGGGGACGTTGTGTCCCGCATGTCATTATGGGAATCAGGAATAGACGTAGTCAATGACATTCCGGACACAACGTCCTTGAGATCGATACTATAATGCTATAATGCTTTTCCGTATATTGACGCTGCAGAAGGAGAACAGCCATGATCCGCTCTCGAAGGCGCCAGGTCACTTTCGCATATCTCATCGCTGTACTATTGCACTTTGTTGCCTGCGGCACAGACAGCGTCATGACATGGACCAAGACCTTTGGAAGTGTGAGCACCGATAATGCTGGCGAAGTCATGCAGACGTCCGACGGTGGATATATCTTTACAGGGTCGGTGCATTGCCGGGGAGGCCGCAACTGCGATGTTTACCTTGCCAAGTTCGACGCGAACGGCAATGTCCTCTGGGAGCAAACGTACGGAGGTGCAGACAATGATAGAGGCAACTCAGTGCAAGAAACGCTTGACGGGGGCTATGTGGTTCTGGGAACGACTTCTTCATTTGGCAATGTACAGGGTGGGCACGTTTATCTCATTAAGACTGATGGAAAGGGTGATATCCTCTGGCAGAAAACATACGGTGGCAAAAGGCAGCAGGACGGCAGGAAGGTCCGGCAGACCTCCGATGGGGGCTACATCATCGTAGGGAGTTCAAATTCATTCTCCGGGGAGGAAGACACACGGGATGTCTATCTGATCAAGACCGATAGGAGAGGCGAAATAGAGTGGGAAAGGACATACGGGGGACCCGGATATGATGACGGAACCTCAGTTCATCAGACGCTTGACGGTGGATACGTTGTGGTTGGCCGCAAAGGATCTTTCAGGGAAGGAGTTGAGAACTCAGGAAATGTGGCAGACCTCTATCTCATAAAGACGGATGCGGCCGGTGCCTCTCTGTGGGAAAAAACATACGGAGGGAAGGGTTTGAGTGCCGGACATTCCGTTTTACAGACGGAAGACGGCGGCTACTATGTCACAGGTACGACGGACGCATTCAGTACGCCTAATGAATATGAAGCATATGTGATCAGAACAGACGACGAAGGGATCGTGCTTTGGGAGAAGACTTATAAGGGACCCGTCGCTGATTATTGGCATCCGAATATCGGCATAGTTGATACCGGATATTTTATCGCTGGTACCACCGGTCCGAACGGGGCACACATGCAGATTTTTCTCATAAAAATGGATAACTCAACTTTCGCACATAGAAATCTGGAGCGGGGCACTGAGAAATGAGGGCAGAGCACCCATAAAGTTGGTCATAAATTGCTCCAGTCTTCGGGAGGAGAGTGAAAGAAACCTCCTCAATTCTTCCTTCAGCACGTCCATGACGATAAGCATTGCATCCACAAACCCAAGGCCCTGTGCCTCATCGCAATGAGCATAAAAGAGCATCCCGATCGTTCGAGGGTCCTCACTTTCCCGCTTTTCCATCGCCAGCATGATGTACCGGCAACACACAATCGTTGTATGAGCGATCATCGCGTCATACCGCCGCCCCATGAACTCCTTCGCAAGCTTCAGGTGCGATTTCGCCATCTTGAAAAATACCTCGATGTCCCACCGCCTCCCATAGGTCGTGATGATGTCCTCGTCACTCAGTGCCGTATCCGTCGACAAGACGGCAAGCCACTTCCTGCTCCTGCGGTCCCGCACAAACACGATCTTCGCCTCGACGACCTTTCCTTCCTCATCAACGCCGAGCCTGACAATGACGGATGCCAGAACCTTCGCCCGTCCCCTTTTCTTCCTTACAGAGGCATACAGTTTGCTCAGCGTCACTTTCCTGTCCCCAGAGCCGTACAAGACTTTGGTATCTTTGAGCATGCAAATGCAATGAAACTTCTCCTTCAGGACGTTCATGATCACGGAGGGGCTCGAAAACCACCGGTCAAACAACACATACTGCGCGTCAATCCCGGACGTCTTGATCTGTTTGATCAGGTCAAACATCGTCTCCGTTGCCTTCTTGATGCTTTCCGCCCGCCTCTTGTATCCGTTGGTCCGTTTGTCAATCTCGTTGTTCATTTCGCAGAGGCGATTGTCCGCCTTCACCGAGCTCAGCAGAGAAAACGCCACAGGCAGAAAACTCACCCCGTCAGACCAGCCCACCGTCAGCATCCGGAATCCCCGGCGGTATTTCTGCTCACAGTGATCGTACACCCGTGCCAGAAGTTCCACCACCTTGCTCCTGTTCCGGCTGAACAGGGAATCATCGATGATGAGCACCTTGATCCTCTCCGCAGAGGTCAATGTTGCGACCCGGTCTTTGATGATCGATGCGCTCAGCAGCAACAGAAACTTTCTCCAGTTGTAGCGAGACGAGTTCAAGAACCGATACACCGGGTCTTTGCCCGGATGGCCCTCAGCCGCTGCCATGTGCAGTGTTCGATACAGGTTCTTTCCTGTAAATACCAACAAAAAGATAAAGCGAAACAATGCAGCGCAGGGGATACCCCGCTCCTTGGTGAAGTTGGACTGCTTGAGAATCCGGGCGACATGATGGGTGCGGAGAAATGTGCTTGCGTAATTCTGAACATCCTCATTTTGTGGTACAATGCTCATAGAACATCCCCTCCTCGTCTTTGTATGTTTCGCGACAATATTGTACAAGGTTTGGGGATGTTCTTTTTAGTTTTTTCTGTTCATTCCCTTATCAGACGCCTTTTCATGACGGTTTTCTATCTGCGAAACTTGAATGGATAAAAACGGCAATATTGTCTGGGAGAGAATATATGGAAAGACATCTACCAATTTCAGCTCCGTTCAGAGAACGCGGGATGGTGGCTACATAATCTCGGGCAGCACAAATGTGGATGTCAGAGCTTCGTTTTCGGGAGGCAATGGTTCGGATTTTTGTCTAATAAAGACCGATCGTTTCGGCAACGCGCAATGAGGATTTATTGCAGCGCTATTGGAGTTCAATCGGGGACGTTGTTTCCCACATGTCAGTATGGAAATGAGGACAAGGAACAGACGTGGTCAATGACACCCAGGACACAACGTCCCCTTTGGCAAATGAAAAGGCGGGGCGAAACGCCTCAAAGCCTTGCTGAAGGCGACGATACGCCTCGTCATCTTCGTGTTTCAGGATTTCACTCTTTGTGTCATCGACCATTAGCGTTTAGTTCATCTTTCGTTTTGATACAGGTGTCGCCGCAGCAAGGTTTTCGGCGCATACACCCCGCCTTTCCGGATGGCGTATGCAGCGATAAGGTTAAGACAAGGAAGAACGAAAATATTGTGATTTAGGTATATTGAAGGTATAATTTATATACTATGGAATTCGAGTTCGATTCGGAAAAGAATGATAAAAACAAGGAAAAACACGGGATCGACTTCTATGAGGCACAAGCGTTGTGGGATGACCCCGACTTGATCGAGATTCCGGCAAGAACAGCGGATGAACCCAGGTTTATGGTCATTGGAATGATTGCAGGCACACATTGGTCAGGAGTGATATCGCATCGGGGCAATGCCGTGAGGATGATCTCTGTACGGCGATCCCGCAAAGAGGAGATTGACATATATGAAGGCTAAGGAATTCGACAAAAGGTTTGACGAAGGTGACGATGTTTCGCAGTATCTTGACATCTCAAAGGCCAAGAGACCGGTGCAGGAACAGAAACGGGTCAACGTCGATTTCCCGCTGTGGATGATTCAGTTGCTGGATAAGGAAGCCAAACGGTTAGGGGTACCCAGGCAGTCTATCATCAAACTATGGGTGGCAGAGCGGCTGAAAAAGGCATCCTGAGTTGTTCCAACCAGTCAATCCGGCGGATCGGCCATAAACCGGCCTCAGGCTGATATTTTCGTCAGCCTGTAAAAAGCAACAACACTTTTCGCTGCACGACGGGGGCCGTTTCCCCGAACGGCCCCCGTCGTATTCCTTTCACTGACACTGAAACTGCATCACTGGCTTACTTCTTCTTCGCCGCCTCCTTGGACTCGATGCTCGCGGCCTTCATCTGGTACTTAATGGTCACCTTGGACCCGACTTTCACGTCACCGGTGATCTTCGTGTCTTTGTCCTTGGCGATCTCCCATTTCTCCTTGCCCTTCTGCACCGTAATGGAGTTGTCCTTGACCTCCAGGACCGGGCCGGTGACCTGATAGGTCTCCAGTGCCGATGCGATCACGGCTGACAGAAGGATGACGGCGGCACACAACGCGACAAGACGTTTCATCGAAAATCTCCTTTTGTCGGAAATATGGAAAATTAGCGAACAACCTTTTCTACTTCAAGGCATCCGGAATAGGCATGTCAAGGCTTGTCAGCAAGTCAGCAGTTTTCCCCTTGACGGATTTCAATGCGTCCATAGCCTCTATTGTTTTCCCGGCTTTGAATGAATCCTGAGCCCCCGCCCACATCTTCTTGACATCTTCAAGTCCGGTCTTTGCTGTATCGGCGGCGGCCTGCTTGGCCTTGCTCTTTGAAAGAACATCTATTCTGCTCTGGATTTGGTCAAAAACCTTCGGAAGTCCGGCGCTCGTGCTTTCCCATGCCTTTGCCAACTCGGCTTTCTTGCCCTCTGTGATGGCCTTGACGATTTCTGAAGCCTTCGCCGGGATTTCCTTTGCCGCTGCGAGTGCTCCCTTGAAATCATTCTTTGCAAGGCTGTCCTTAGCGGCTGTCAGCTCTTTCTCGACAGCACCGTACTTTTCCGCCGCATACTTCATTGCTTCATCCTTATTAATTGCCTTCATTGCCTCTTCAGCCGCCTTGACGGCGGTTGTCGCCGGTCCTTTCTCATCGGCGCAGGCGAATAAAAATGCTACGCATAAAAAAGCTGCAAACAATGCCATAATCTGTCTTTTCATCAGCATGTCCTCCTTGAATATGTTGCAGGTGGTTGGTTGCTTACGGAATCCGGAGCTTCTGCCCGACCTTGATAAGATCGGGGTTATCCAAAATGTCCTTGTTCGCTTCGAATATCTGCATATACAAGCCCGCATCGCCATAATACTTGGCAGCTATTTTCGATAGCGTATCTCCCTTTTCTACCTCATGCCACTGAGCGGCATCCCATGCGCCTTCCTTGTTTGCGTCGCTCTGTTCCGGTGAAAGTGAAGGTTCAGACTGATTCGGTTCCTCAGGCATTTTTACCTCCTTGAGATCATGAAGTGTTCATCACGCATTCTCAATGGACGACTCCGGCGGCATCGCATGTTGAAGTGGCGAAGCCTCCTATCACCTCCTTCTTGTCGCACAAACAGATCTTCTGAAAATATGCCTCCGCAACCCCGGCATTTCCAAGCCTGTTTCCATTATATATGACAAGCTCAAATATTCATAATCGGCGAAGATATCCTAAATGCTTTCTTGAGACGATGTGAGCGGTCTCACAACGGCAGCAGGGTCAGCATTTGGTTGGCGAGGCTCACGAGGGCCACGAGGACGATGAGCATTGCGATGATGTTGATCAGGAGATGGATACCTTCCATCGTGCCTTTTGTGATTGCATCCATCGTGCTCGTTGCGGTCTGCGGGGGGACAAGTTTTCCCGAGGTGACGCTCCCCGTCCCGGGTATGAGGATCTGGGACAACATGATTGCGGCCGGTATGAGGCGCCTCGATCATCCCGAGAAAGACATTGGCTGCCGCCCCGAGGCCGACGGCGCCGCCCACGCCCATGGTCTTTTGGAGCGCCCAGGAAAAGGCCCTGACGATGACGGGGAGTATGCGCCAGTACTTGCTCGATGCAGATGACAATATGGCAGCTTCTGTTCGGAAAACTGTTCACTTCTGTGTAAAACTCCGCACAAACAGGAACGACCCTCGCAGAAAGTCCAAGAAAGGGATTTCACTGAACCGCTATCAAAATCATTGGGTTCTAACAGGGCAGGAGAAGGCCGCTTCCTGTGGAATGGTAATTGCTCAAGTGACTGAGCATCGGCGAGACTGACCTTATCTGCCCGACGAGTGAACGCGGTTCATCCGGCATGATGGATCTGCTGCCAAGCAAGGGCGAAGGGTTCGGAATCCAACGCCAACAGGGCGTCTCAAAAAGACGTGAGGGAAAAATGGGAAGAACGGTTGTAGCAGGATTTGCTGCGGAAGGCGGTGATGGGGAGACAATGACACATACGAAGAACTCTTTCGGAATGACAAAAGAAAGGATGATCATCTTCTATCCCGACAGGATTTCAATTGAGACCCAGGGGTCTGTCCCTCTCTCATGGAAAAGCAAGATAAAGAGCTTCATACAACGTCTCAGACAGTCCTGGCAGCTCCCAAGACCATGAATCATAGTCACTGAACGCCTTTGGGAAAAGATGACGGCGGCACGCACCACATCAGCCCTCCCGTCCGGGTGTTCGCGGTCTGCTTCCGGCT
The DNA here is from genome assembly GCA_963705105.1 of uncultured Nitrospiraceae bacterium. Lineage (GTDB taxonomy): Bacteria > Nitrospirota > Thermodesulfovibrionia > Thermodesulfovibrionales > Dissulfurispiraceae > CAVPIW01. The sequence continues at coordinate 104,373 of CAVPIW010000010.1, forward strand.
GTCGACGACCAGTGACTTAATGACTGTTACGGTGGTATCTTTGCCCCGCCTTTTCATGCGACCGCGAGGTTAACGTCCAATTGCATGAAAGGGCGGGGCGAAGCGCTCTGAAAAACAGTGTCAGTGTGAGTGTCAGTGTCAGTAAAAAGGCTCACTTTTCGGCCATTGGCTTGAAACGCCGTCATTTGCGATGTTATAGGTGTCGCCGCATCAAGGTTTTCCGCGCATACACCCCGCCCCTTCAGTCCGGCGTATGCAACATTAAGGTTAACTTCGCGCCGGGGCGAGGAGTTCGAGGACCTTTTCAACGGCCTTTTCCGTCGCACCGGCATTATCCTGAACGATCCTCTTCGCCGCAGTCCCCATGGAGGCCCTGAGGTCCGGCTCCGAGAGGAGGCGGAAAAGGATGTCGTACAGGCCGTCCCGGTCGGTGTGCACTGCCGCTCCGCGGCGGTAAAAGTCCTCGGCAAAGGGGAAGTTCTCCATGTGGGGGCCGCAGACGATCGCTTTGCCCCAGCATGCCGGCTCGAGGGGGTTCTGCCCGCCGTGTTCGATGAAGCTCCCGCCCATAACCGCTATATCGGCAGCCCCGTATGCCGCGGCGAGCTCGCCCATGACATCGACAAGGACGACGGACCCCCTGATGTCCCCCCCGCTTCCCTCAAGGATGTCTGACCGCCTGATCACAGTCACGCCGCGGTTCTTCAGTATAGTCCTCCACTTCTCCGAACCGCTCGGGATGCCTCGGCACGACGATCAGGTTGAGATCGGGGAAACGGGACAGCAGCCTCACATAGGCGTCGACGACAAGGTCTTCCTCCGTCCTGTGGGTGCTGCCTGCAATGATGACAGGCCCGGCGAGGCGTTCCGACCACGCCGGCGGGGCAGGAGGCGCGAGGACGTCGAACTTGAAATTGCCCGTCACGGTCACACGGTCCGCAGGGGCGCCGAGCATTCTGATCCGTTCCGCATAAGTGTCGCTCTGCATGCAGAAGAGCCTGATGAGCCCGAGCGTCTCTTTCATGAAAAACCGTACCCTCCGGTATCCCGAGAAGGACCGGTCGGAGATCCTGCCGTTCACGAGCGCAACGGGGATCCCCCGACCGCTTGCCATCCGCACGCAGTTGGGCCAGAGCTCCGTCTCCATGATCACGAGGAGGGCGGGGTTGATCCGCCTCAGGGCGCTGCTGATGATGCCCGGCAGGTCAAAGGGCATGTAAAAGATGTCCGCCACGGCGCCGACGCGCTCCCGGGCGACCTTCTGTCCCGTGTCGGTGACTGTCGACAGGGCGATGCGCAGGTCGGGCCGGCGAGCTTTCAACGCCTTGATGAAGGGGACCGCGGCCGCCACTTCGCCGACTGAGACGGCGTGGATCCACAGGCAAGGCCCTTTCTGTTCCCGCTGCGACAGGGAAATACGACCCGTCCTCTCCCGTATCCACCGATTGCGGACCTCTGTTGGTCTCTTGAAATATTCGACGGGAAGAAGTATGGTCAGGGCGATTCCGTAGAGGACTGTGTACGCGCCGGAAAGGAACATACCCGGAGAGCTACTCCTTTTCGGCGTCTGTTGCGACAAAGGTGCGGGGTTCGCGTTTCCCCGACGTTTCGAGCTCGTAGAGCCTGCGGTAGAGACCGTCTTTTGCGAAGAGGTCGTCATGGGTCCCCGTCTCGACGATTTTGCCTTTTTCGAGGATGATGATCCTGTCGGCTTTCTTGATCGTCGAGAGCCTGTGGGCGATCACGAAGGTCGTCCTGTTTTCCATGAGGGTGTCGAGGGCTTTCTGGACCATCTTCTCCGATTCGGAGTCGAGGGACGATGTCGCCTCGTCGAGGATGAGGACCGGGGGGTTCTTCAGAAGGGCCCTGGCGATGGAGATGCGCTGCCTCTGTCCGCCCGAGATCATTACACCCCGTTCACCGATAACCGTGTCGTAACCCTTCGGGAGTTCGAGGATGAAATCATGGGCATAGGCCGCCCGGGCCGCGTTCCTGATCTCCTCGTCCGTCGCGTCGGGCTTGCCGAAGGCGATATTCGCCCTGACGGTGTCGTTGAAGAGGATGATGTCCTGGCTCACAAGGCCGATCTGTCTCCTCAGCGACGGAAGACTTGCCTCGGCGATATTCCTGCCGTCGATGCGGATGGAGCCCTCCACAGGGTCATAGAAACGGGGGATGAGGTCGACAAGGCTCGTCTTGCCGGCCCCGCTTCTGCCGACGATGGCGATGATCTCGCCCTTCTTCACCGAAAGGGTGACATCGTTGAGCACATAGTTCTTCGACGTCGGGTATTTGAAGAACACGTTTTTGAACTCGAAGGACTCCCTGATCGTCCCGATATCCTCCTTCCCCTCGTCCTCATGTTCCCTCTCGAAGAGCTCGTCGAGGCGCTCCATCGTCGCCTTGGACTGCTGGATGGCATTGTTCGCCGAGGCCAGGCGGCGGGCCGGCGTGTATATCATGAAGATCGCCGTCAGGAATGAGAAGAACTCGCCGGGTGACATGACGCTCGTGATGACGAGCCGTCCGCCGTACCAGAGCACGAAGGCGATGCCGACGGCCCCGACGATTTCCATGAGCAGTGACGTGAATTCAACGAGCCTGGTGGTACGCATGACGTTCCGGTAATACTCCTGATTTTTCCTGCGGAATGTCCCGGAAAGTGCCTGCTCCCTGCCGAAGACCTTGACCATCTTGATGCCGTTCAGCGTCTCCGTCAGGAATTCCGTGAGGACGGAGATGTTCTTCTGCGCTTCCTTGCTGACACCTTTCAGTCTCTTTCCGAGCCTCCCGGCCCCGTAGAGGGCGGCGGGCAGCACGGTGACGGCAATGAGGGTGAGGTCCCACCGGCGGTAAAAAGCGATACAGATGAGCACGATCGCCGTGGCCCCCTCAACGAAGATGTCCTTCACGGCGCCGGCGAGAAGGCTCTGGAGCTGCGCAGCGTCGTTGATCGCCCTCGAAAGGATGGAGCCGCTCGATTCCTTCTTGAATTCATCGACGGGCATGAAGAGCAGGTGATCGTACAGACGGTTCCTCATGTCCCGGACGAGTTTCACGCCGGCCCCCCTCATCAGGTAGGCCTGAAAAAAGGAGAAGACGCCCCTGAGGAGATAGAGGACAAGGACGGCAACGGGCATGAGGGTGAGAAGGGTCATGTCCTTCTCGATGAAGATGCCGTCCAGGGCGGGTTTGACGATCCAGGCGAGCCCTCCGTTCAGCCCCGAGATGAAGAGGCTCATGAGCGCGGCGACGGCGATCATGCCCCAGTAAGGTTTGACGAGTTTGAAGAGCCTGATGATCATGTGAGTGACAGTGACAGTGTGAATGACGGTAACATGTAATTTCCTGTTTTCATTTGAACGGCTGTTCCCAAACCTTGTCTCTGCTGACTCTCCCATGAACCTTGTCGCCGCAATGAGATGTCCAGAAAGGCGGGGTGAATGCGCCGACAAGCCTCGGTGCTGCGAAACCTTTGCCTTCCCATAAAGACACTATTAGGCTCATGATCGATGTCACAAAGGGTGAATTCTTGATACACCATAATAAACGATCACACTCGCTATCAGCGAGGCTCTGAGACGCGTCGCCCCGCCTTTTCATGCAATGGATGGGTTAACGACTCAATGACTTAATCTCTCCACCAGGTCAGAGACCCTCTCGGAGGCGCTCCGGCCGGCAAAGAGGCCGGTTACGTGCCGCATCTGCTCCCTCAGACGCTCTCTGTAACCCCTGTCGGATATGAGGCGCCTGAGTTCGGCGGTGATATTCTCACGGGTCACCTCGTGCTGGAACAGCTCCATGACGAAGGGTCCCCTGTCCTGCCCGAGGGAGCGGTCGATCAGATTGTTCACGAGGGAGAAGTGGCGCACCTTCACGATGAGCCTGCCCAGGAAGTGTGTGATGGGAGAGACGCGGTACACCACGACCATCGGCACCCGGGCGATGGCCGCCTGGAGTGTCGACGTGCCGGATTTGACGACGGCATAGTCCGTCGCGAACAGGACCTGCAGCGGCTTCCCCTCGATGACGCGCACGGAATCGGGCGGCAGGCCCATACCGGAGAGGGTCTTCCGGAGACGGTCGAGTTCCCCGTCCATGAGCGCCTTTGCTTCATGCGGCAGATCGGGCGACCGGGGGATGACGAAGATGAACCCGGGAGACGTCCGCGCCGTCCCGATGATGCTTTCGCACAGGACAGGGAGCAGTCTTTCCACTTCGTGCCTCCTGCTCCCCGGCATGACGGTCATCACGGGTCTGTCGGCGGCGATACCGAGTTCTCCCTTCATGGCGTTTTTCAGCTCATCCGACCCGAGCGCTTCGAGACCGAATCCCTTCAGGGTAAGGACGTCCCTCATCTCGTCCATGACGGGATGGCCGACGAATTCCGCGGGGATGCCCGCATCCCTGTACAACGCCTCTTCAAAGGGGAGGATGACCGCCATCATATCAATGAGGCTGCCGATCGTCCGGACCCGGCCCTTCCTCCACGCCCAGACCTGGGGGCTGACGTAATAGAGGATCCTGATGCCGAGCTTCTTCGCCTCACGGGCCACCTTCATGTTGAAGTCGGGGTAATCGATGAGCACCAGCACCTGGGGGCGGAAGGTCGACAGGTATGCCCTCACGCGGCCGAAGGTCTTCCGGAGCTCGCCGATACTCTTCATCACCTCGACGCCGCCGAATGCGCCGGCTATCCTTGACATGAGCTCGACGCCGGCGGCTTCCATGCGGTAGCCGCCCACGCCGGTGATCCTGACGGACGGATGTCTCGCCCGGAGGGTCCTGGCGAGAAGGGCGCCGTAGAGTTCTCCGGAGCTCTCACCGGCGACGATCATCACCCTCTCAAGCATGCATGCACGATATCCGAAATCCGCCCCATCTCGCTCTCCCCGATCTCGGGATAGATGGGGAGCGAGAGGACCTCCCGGGAGGCACGCTCCGTGACGGGAAAATCTCCTTCCCCGTTGCCGAGAAAGCGGAGTGCCTCCTGAAGATGGAGGGGCACGGGATAATAGACGACGGAGGGATAATCCCCCTCTTTGAGACAGTCGCGGATTGCGTCGCGCTTCGGGCTCCTGATGGTGTACTGGTGGTAGACGTGGACCGCTCCCTCTTTCTCGACGGGACAGGTCACGACGTCGGACAGGAGCCGCGTATACAGCCCGGCCCGGCGGCGCCTCAACTCGTTGTACGCGTCGATCCTCTTCATCTTGACGAGAAGGATCCCCGCCTGCAGCTCGTCGAGGCGGCTGTTGAAACCGACGCAATCATGCAGATAGCCCCCTGCCGATCCGTGGTTCCGGAGTTTCCTGATCCGGTCCGCAACGGCTTTGTCCCTGAGGACGATCATGCCCCCATCGCCGAAGGCGCCGAGGTTCTTGCTCGGATAGAAGCTGTAGCACCCGGCGTCGCCGAAGCTTCCCGTTTTCCGGCCCTGAAGGGATGCGCCGAAGGACTGGGCGCAGTCCTCGACCACCTTCAGTCCGTGTCGCCCGGCAATTTCCATAATGCGCTGCATGTCCGCGGGGTGGCCGTAAATGTGAACGGGGAGGATCGCCTTCGTCCTGGCGGTGATCTTCTCCTCGATGCGGTCCGGATCGATGTTCAATGTGTCAGGTTCGATGTCGACGAGCACCGGCGTCGCTCCCGTATAGAGGATCGCCTCGACTGTCGCAAAGAAAGTAAAGGGTGTGGTGATCACCTCGTCTCCCTTGCCGATGCCGAGAGAGAGCAGGGAGAGGTGGAGCGCGTCCGTTCCCGATGCCACGCCGATCGCGTCGGGCACACCGTGATAGGCGGCGACTTTCTCTTCCAGCTCACGGACCCGCCGGCCGAGGATATACTGGGAGCTTTCGAGAATCTCGCCGACGACGGCGAGGACCTCGTCCCGTATATCGAGGTACTGCGTTTTCAAGTCAAGCATCGGTTTCATGATCATCAATCCCTTTCTATCATAATAGTATCGATATGCTCATATATCACCGGACCACACGTTGCCGTGTCTGTTGATGCCAGAAGCCCGTCAGGCAACAGGCGCTGAACAACCTGAGATGACATATTTCTTCATACGCCCGACCGAAAAGCGGGGTGAATGCGCCGAAAAGCATCGGTGCTGCGAAACCGCTGCCTTCCCGTGGAGAGCACGGAAGCACAGCTGTCGATGATACAAAGGATGAAATGTTTAAAATCCAATAATAAATAATCATGCTCGCTATCAGCGAGGCTTTGAGGCGCTTCGCCCCGCTTTCTGTGCATCTGCCAAAATGATCCTCATATCGCATTGGAAAGGCTTTGAACCATGTCTGCCTTCCCGGCATCAGCGTCGCATTCAGTAAGCCTTCGAAGCACTTCGCCCCGCTGTTCCTCTGCAACGGGACTGTCTAATCCCCGACGGCCGGGCAGAACGAGTATCCGCCCCTGATCCTCCTGCCGATCTCGAGTGCGATCTGCAGGGCGTTCCTTCCCTCGACGGCCGAGACGTCAGGCCTTCTTCTCTCAGTGATACATGCCACGAAATCCCGGAGCTCCTCCATCAGGGGTTCCCTCTTTTCGACGCCGACTGACTCCTCGACGATCCCGCCGTCCCGCTTGAAAAACCTCCTGATCTCCATGGCCTGGTAATCGAGAAGCAGGAGGGAGTCACGCTGGAAGACCCTCAGCTTCCGGGACTTCTCCGGTGAAAGCCTGCTTGCTGTCACGAGGGCCTGCACACCGTCGCCGAATTCGAGCCACGTCCTGGCGATGTCGATCGTCTCCGTGAGCACCGGCGAGCCCGTCGCCTTGATGTCGGCAACGGTGACGTTTCTTCCCGCCCGCGACAGGAGGGCGAGGACGATATCGATGTCGTGAATCATCAGGTCCAGGGTGATGTCGACGTCCGTTCCCCGACCGAGGAAGGGCGAGAGCCTCTCGGCCTCGATGAAGACGGGCTCCCCGATGAGGGGATGAAGGGCGACGACGGCGGGGTTGAACCGCTCCAGGTGGCCCACCTGGACGATGACGCCCCTGTCGGCGGCGGTCCTGATGATGTCCTCGGCCTCGTCGACAGTGCAGGTGATCGGCTTTTCGATCAGGATGTCCTTGCCCGCATCGATGCAGTCCCTTGCTATTCCATAGTGAAGCGTCGTCGGCGTCACGATGCTCAAGGCATCCACCCTGTCAATGATGTCCCTGTAGTCGGCGCAGTATGCGCAGCCGTATTTTCCCGCTATCTCCCGCGCCCTTTCGATGTCCGCGTCGACGACGAAACTGAGCTGTGCCCCGTCGAGCCCGGAGAAGATACGGGCATGGTGCTGACCGAGATACCCCACTCCGATGACCCCGATGCGTTTCACTGTTCCGCCTTCCGCTGTTCCAGCATTTTCAGAATTGTCTGCCTGACCGGAGGGAATCCCTGCCGGCGCAGTGCCTCGATCATCTCCTCCGATGCAACGTCCCTGAAAAAACGTTGTCTTTCAGCCTGATCCGGCATTTCCCTTCTCACCCGTGCCCTGAGCGCGCCGAGGAAACGCACGAATTGTCCGAAATCCCCGCCATACAGACCTTCAAGCTCTTTCCGGATCGTCCCGGCCAGAGCCGGACTGGCCCCTGACGTCGAAACGGCGATCCTCAAACCGCTCTTTTCAATGGAGGACGGGACTATAAAATTCGCCTTCCCAGGCAGGTCGACGGTGTTCACAAGACAGGGGGCTTCAGAGGAAACACGCTCATTGACGTCCTTCCGGGATGTGGCCGCGATGACGAGGAAGGCCTGCCGGAGATCTCCGCTCCTGTATTGTCTCCTTACATGGGTGATGGCGCCGCGCTCTTTCTTCTTCTCCAGGGCCGCCGTGAGGTCGGGACTGATGACGGTGACGTCTCCGCCCGCCCTGAGGAGCGATGATACTTTCCTTTCAGCGACTTTTCCGCCGCCGACGACGACGCATTTTCTGCCTTCGATGTTCAGGAAGGCGGGATAATATCGGGGAATCACAACGGGAGGCTACCTCGGAGACCCCTGCGTCCCGATGCCGGGCATGAGTTTCCGCGCCTGAGAGGCGAAGGAACTCGACGGATACCTGGTGACGAGACGTGTGAACGCGTCCCGGGCCTTCTCGTCGTTCTTCATGGCCCGGTATGAGCTGCCGAGGAGAAAAAGCGTCTCTTCCATCCTTTTGTACTCGGGAAATTTGTCGATGAGCCCCTCGAAACGGGAGATGGCGGATTCATACGATCCCTTCTTGTAGTAAAACTCTCCCGTCATGAATTCACCGTCTGCAATCACGGACCGCGCCTTTTCGATCCTGAGCTCCACGACTTCCCGATAGGGGTTCCGGGGATAGAGTTCCTTGAGGCGGATGAATTCCCTGAGTGCTCTCTGGGCGGCGCCCGAACCCCTGTCGGGCGACTCGATCTGACCGAAATATGCCGATGCTATCTGGTACTGCGCATAGGACGCATACTGGTTATCGGGATAGAGTTCGAGAAATCTGCGGTATTCCTGTATGCCGACCTCGGGCTCTCCCTCCCTCACAAAAGAGTCCGCTATCCTGAGCTGGGCGACGGGAGAGAACTTCTTCGTCGTGTCCCTGTTCTTCACTTCCAGGAGCACCTTCCGGGCCTGTTCGTATTCCTTGTCATCGATGAGTTTTTCGGCCTTCGCAAGGCTCTTTTCAGGATCGAAGGCCTCCTCTTTCACGACTTCCTTGCCTCCGCATGAAAGCATGACGAGGGCCGTCAGGATCACCGCGACGGCGGGAAGAAGTCGTTGCAGGGCCTTACCCATAACAGTCTATTTAACCGCAAACAACGTCTTTAGTCAAGGTTTTTGACAGGACGGCGGATCTTGTACTAAACTGTTTGATTGATACCCTGACGTAGACGTACAAGGAGGGTTTTCGTGACAAAAGGTTTTGCATTTCTGGTCCTCGCCTGCTGCATTCTGTTTTCCTGCGCTTCCTTCGCCTACGGTCAGCAGCAACCCGGAGGCGGGGAGGAAACTCCCAGCCTGGTCGAAGAGCCGCTGAAGGCGCTGAAACAGGAGCTGCTCTCCTTTGTTCAGCCCATGTCCGGCCGTGTGCTCGCCGTCGAAGACGGAGCGGTCACCATCGACAAGGGGACGCTCGCGTCCGTCAAGCCCGGCATGAGATTCTCGGTCTTTAAGGAAGGGGTCAGTTTCATCCACCCCGTCACGAAGGAACCTCTCGGGAGGATCGAAATCCCCGTCGGCACGGTGGATGTGACGACTGCAAACAGGGACGACTCCCGCGGCGTCATCGTCAAGGGAAAGCCCGAGGACTTCCAGGACGCAAAGGTGAAGATTTACGGCACGAGAATCAGGCTCTTCTTCTTCCAGTCGCAGACCGTTGACTGGGACGTGGGCGAGACCTATTACCAGATATTGAAGGAGAGCGGCCGCTTCGATCTCATCGATACAGGCATCGTGACGGACGATATGGAAGGGATCATGAAAGAGGCCCGGGACAAGGGCGCGGAGATGATCATCATGCTCCGGGCTTCGGCTGCCGGCGATCAGATGAACCTCGCGCAGAGGCTCCTCTGGGCAGGCGACGCAAAACAGTTCTCCGACAAGGAGGTCTCCTTCCCGCTCACCGCGGTAAGGGAACTCAAATACAGGGCGGGGAGACCCCTGATGAGGGAGGGGGAGATCCTGCTCATGTTCAGCCTTACATATGGGGCGAATCACCTTTCCGTCGGAGACCTCGACGGAGACGGGAACCCGGAAATCATCCTCGTCTCGGGCAACGTCGTCCGCGCCTATGTGCCGGGGGTGGATCTCAAGCTCCTATGGGAATTCAATGTTTCCCGAACGGGAGATGTCCTCTGGATCGAGACGGCCGATATGAACGGCAACGGCCGGGACGAGGTCATCGTCACGCTCATGCAGGACGGCAGGATCGTCTCCTCCGTCCATGAACTCGGCGATGGACGGTTTGTGGAACTCTGGAACAGGAAGGACCTCTTCCTGAGAAAGGTCGACCAGGGCCTGGTGGGTCAGCGTTTTAACCAGCGCGACGGGTACGACGGTGCCGTCTTCACCGTCTCGTACGAGAACGGGACCTTCAGGGAGGGAGACAGGATAAAGCTGCCGGCCGAAATCAATATCTATGATTACCAGCCCATTATCTCGCCCGACGGCAGGAGGGGAACCCTGTCATGGGACGACAACGGATTTCTCCAGCTCCACAATGAGCGGGACGTCAGGGTCTGGATGAGCGCCGCCGATTACGGGGGTTTCTCGACGACGTTCAAGAGGGAGTCTGTCGGCGGCATGGCGGAACGGGGGAAATGGGCTGTCAAGGACCGGCTCATGAAAAAGCAGGGCGAAGTGCTCGTTCCCAAGAAGACGCCCCTTGTCGGCATGGCAAAAGGCATCGGGTTCCGCAAATCGGAGATCAGGAGTCTCTGGTGGAACGGCCTGTCCGTCGATGAGCGCAGGCTCGTCGAGGACATCAGCGGAGAAATCCTCGATTACACGATCGTCGACGACAAAATCTACGTCCTCTCGAAGCCCCTCTTCGGGATCAAGGCGGGAAACATCCTCAAGGGAGAAAATCCCCTGGGGGTGATGATCTACGTCTTTTCTCTCAAGGGAAGATAGCAAAGGGGAGCAGGCGATGCAGAAGAGGACCATCCCCCCGCATATCGGCATCATCATGGACGGCAACGGCCGCTGGGCGGAAATGAGAGGGCTGCCGAGGTTCGAGGGCCACAAGAGGGGCGTCGAACGGGTCAGGGAGATCATCGAGGCCGCCAGCGGCATCGGTGTCAGGGTCCTTTCCCTCTATGCCTTCTCAATCGAGAACTGGATGAGGCCCGAGGATGAAGTGAACGTTATCATGGGTCTGCTCGAATCGACGCTCAAGGGTGAGTTCCTCAGCTTCATGAGCAACGGGATCCGGTTCAGGGCCATCGGCGACAGGGAGAGGCTGCCGGAAAATATCAGGGCGATCATCGAGCTCATCGAGGCGGAAACGAAGAACAATGACAGGCTGATCCTCCAGTGCGCGCTGAGCTACGGCGGCAGGGACGAGATCATCAGGGCCGTTAAAAAGTCCCTCGCAGCCGCTCCGGGGGGAGAGATCACCGAAGAAACCGTCACAGCTCACCTGGACACAGCGGGAACGCCCGATCCCGACCTGATCATCAGGACGAGCGGTGAACAGCGGTTGAGCAACTTCCTTCTCTGGCAGTCTGCCTATGCGGAATTCTATTTCACGCCCACCCTCTGGCCCGATTTCACGAAAGAAGAGCTGCTGGAGGCCGTGCTCGAATACCAGATGAGGGATCGTCGATTCGGCAAGGTCGCCGACGGAGCCCTGAAATGCACCTGAAGCGGCTCATTGTCGCCCTGATCGCCCTTCCCCTGCTTTACTTCCTCATCGTTCGCCTCGGTCCGGGCGCGTTCCTCGTCATCCTCACCATCGTCACGGCAGGGGCCCAGGCGGAATTTTACAGCATGTACAAAACAGCCCCTGCCCTCTCGGTGATCGGCATCATCGGAGGTGTGCTCATGATCACCTCTTCTTTTCTGATCGAGAGTCGGTTTGTCCCCGAGGCGGTCTCGGCAAATTTCCATCCCTCGGTGATTATGATGACCTTCCTGATCATGTCGACGGCGAGGCTCTTCCTCGTCAGGGACCCCTCCGCCTCTCTCCATGATATGGCGCCGGCCATCACGGGCTTCGTCTACATCCCCACCCTCCTGCTGCCGCAATGGCACCTGAGGCTGAACGGCTATGAGTGGATCCTTCTCCTGTACGGATCCGTCTGGGCCTCCGACAGCCTTGCCTATTACGTCGGCAAGGGGATGGGGAAAAGAAAGCTCTATGTCGAAGTGAGCCCGAACAAGACCGTCGAGGGCGCTTTCGGCTCCATCCTCGGCGGCGCCCTCTCCGCATTCATCCTCGGCAGACTCCTGTTCAGCGATATGAACGGCCTGCTCTTCGCATTCATCGGGCTGATGATCGGGGCGGTGACGATCGCAGGTGACCTCGTCGAGTCCATGTTCAAGCGCGATGCCGGCGTGAAGGATTCGGGCGTCCTCATCCCGGGGCACGGGGGGATCCTCGACAAGATCGACGGCGTCCTTTTCGCGGGACCGGTCCTCTATCTCATCACCCTCGCACTGACATGAAACGGCTCGTCATCCTCGGCTCGACAGGGTCGATCGGGAGGAGCGCTCTCGAAGTGGTGTCGCAATTTCCCGGCCTCTTTCAGGTGACGGGCCTGACGGCGGGCGGGAATGTCGCCCTCCTCAGGGAGCAGATCGGGCGGTTTCGTCCCGACGTCGTCGCCGTCAATGACGAGTCGTCCTGGCGGGACCTCAGGAAAAGCCTCGCCGGTCCGGGGGCGCCCGAGATACTCTGCGGCGCGGAAGGGATAACCACCGTCGCCGAACTGCCCGGAACGGATACGGTCCTGTCGGCGATCGTCGGCTCGGCAGGGCTTATCCCGACACTCGCCGCCGTGAGGAAAGGAAAGACCGTCGCCATCGCAAACAAGGAGACCCTCGTCATGGCAGGCTCCCTCGTCATGGCGGAGGTGAAAGCCTCAGGAGCGACCCTGCTCCCCGTCGACAGCGAACACAGCGCCATCTTCCAGTGCATAAACGGCCGGCGCGACTCCGTGAGGAAGATGATTCTCACCGCGTCGGGAGGGCCCTTTGCGGGACGGACACGGAAGGAGCTGCAGCATGTGTCTCCCGGCGAGGCCCTCAATCATCCGAACTGGAGCATGGGGAGGAAGATCACCATCGATTCCGCCACCCTCATGAACAAGGGCCTGGAGGTGATCGAAGCCCACCACCTCTTTGACATGCCCGCGCCGTCGATCGACGTCGTCATCCATCCCCAGAGCATCATCCACTCCATCGTCGAGTTCCATGACGGGAGCTATCTCGCCCAACTCTCCAGGCCGGACATGAAGGGACCGATCGCCATGGCCCTCGCCTATCCCGAAAGGCTCCGTTCCGTCATGGAGCCCCTCGACTGGGACAAACTCTCCCGCCTTACCTTCCGGAAGCCGGATACGGGGACTTTTCCCTGTCTCAACCTGGCCTATCGGGCCGTGGCATCGGGGGGGACCCTTCCGGCCGTCCTGAACGCCGCGAACGAGGTGGCCGTGCAGGCCTTTCTCGACGGGGTTATCGGTTTCAACGACATACCTGTTATAATAGAAAAAGTTATGAATTCTCATGACATTCAGTCTGCAGGCAGACTGGGGGATATACTTGAAGCGGACCTTTGGGCGAGGTCGCAAGCGGGGGAGGCGGTGAAGCGATGACGTTTCTGTCGGCTATACTTCTTTTCGGGTTTCTCATCTTCATCCACGAACTGGGGCACTTCATCTTCGCCAAGCTGAGCGGCGTCAGGGTCCTCAAATTTTCCCTCGGTTTCGGGCCCAAGGTCATCGGGAAAAAAATCGGCGAAACGGAGTATCTCCTGTCGGCGGTTCCCCTGGGCGGCTACGTGAAAATGCTCGGCGAGGAGACGGAGGATGAGGTGGACGACTACGACGAGAGCCGCTCCTACAAACATCAGCCCGTCCGAAAGAGGGCGCCGATCATTCTCGCCGGACCAATCTTCAACATCATGACGGCTGTCGTCATATTCTTCTTCCTTTTCCTGGGCGGCATCCCGGCCCTCCTGCCCGTCATCGGCGAGGTCATGCCCGACACCCCGGCCGGCAACGCGGGGCTCCAGAAGGGAGACCGGATCCTCGAAATCGACGGGACAACTATAGCGCAGTGGACCGACATGACGGAGATCATCTACGCCAGCGCCCGGAAGCCCCTGACCATCAGGATCCAGCGGGCGGGGGAAGTCTTCACGAAGGAGATCGTGCCGGACAGCAAGATGGTGAAGGACATCTTCGGAGAGGAAAGGGAGGTGGGCCTCATCGGCGTGAAGCCCGCGGGCGATACCTTCGTCATCCGGGAAGGCCCCGTGAGCGCCCTGAAGAACGCCTTCGTCAAGACCTGGGACATCTGCGCCCTCACCCTCGTGGGCATCGTCAAGCTGATCCAGCGGATCATACCGGCCGACACGATCGGCGGACCCATTCTCATCTTCCAGCTTGCCGAGAAGCAGGCGACGGCGGGGGCCATGAATTTCTTCACCTTTGCCGCCGTCATCAGCATCAACCTCGGCATCCTGAACCTCCTGCCCATCCCGATCCTCGACGGCGGGCATCTCGTTCTCCTCGGCATCGAGGCGATCCGGAAGAAGCCCCTGAGCGAACGGGTCGTCCTCATCGCCCAGCGCATCGGCATGGCCCTCATCATCACCCTTATGGTCTTCGCCATGTACAACGACATCTTCAGGCTCATCACGGGAAAACCCCTTCCCTAGGGCTTCTCATGCGCCCTGCAACGCTCAAACACCTCCACTCGGCAGGCGGCGTCCTGTACCGCAGACGGCATGATGCCGCCGAGATCGCCCTCATCGCGCTCAAGGGAAAGTCCGTCTGGACCCTGCCCAAGGGGCTCATCGACAGGGGAGAGCAGCCGGAAGCGACGGCCGTCAGGGAGATCATCGAAGAGACAGGCCTCACAGGCAGGATCGTCGACCTGCTCGGAGAGCGGTCCTACTGGTTCTTCCTGAAAGATGACAACGTCAAGTGCCGGAAAACCGTGACCTACTACCTGCTCGAGTACGTCAGCGGCGACATCGAGAATTACGGGTGGGAAGTCGATGAGGCCCGGTGGTTCCCCATCGACGAGGCGGTCGGAAGGGTGTTCTACAAGAGTGACCGCGAGATTCTCCGGAAAGCCGGCGAGAAGATCGCCCGGATCCGGGACTCCTCCGGCCCGTCAGGGACATGAGCAAGGTCGCCGGGCGCAACGCCCTGAAGGAGACCGTCGACGGCCTGAAGGCACTCGGCAAAAAGATCGTCTTCACGAACGGGTGTTTCGACCTCATCCATGTCGGCCATGTGAGATACCTCCGGGAGGCGAAGGCCCTGGGCGACGTCCTCGTCGTCGGGCTGAACTCCGATGATTCCGTGAGGAGGCTCAAGCCGAACAGGCCTGTCATCCCCGAGGCCGAGAGGACCGAGGTGCTGGCCGCCCTTGAAATGGTGGACTATGTAACCCTCTTCCACGAAGATACCCCCTATGAGCTCATCAGTCTGCTGCGGCCGGACGTCCTTGTCAAGGGAGGGGACTGGAAGAAAGAGGACATCGTCGGCGCCGACATCGTCCCTGACGTCCGCAGCCTCCCCTATGTCGACAACATCTCGACGACGGGCATCATAGAGAGGATCCTCGCCCTCCCGCGCAGCGGGTGAGACTAATCGCCCCGTCACGCTGTGACTGCCGCCACCCGAACTACGTGGATACATCAGGCGGGGACTATGCCATACGGGTGGGCCGAAAGCGCCGGAGTGAAAAACGATCAGCTATCCTCGCTCAGCTGTATCAACCTTGAGTTGCATAAAAAGGCGGGGCGAAGCGCTCTGAAAAACAGTGTCAGTGACAGTGTGAGTGTCAGCAAAAGGTTCACCCTTTTTCAGCCGCCGGCCTGAAATGGTCTTTATGGAAAGGCAAAGGTTTTGAAGCACCGATGCTTTTCGGCGCATTCACCCCAGCCCCGCCTTTCCAAAAAGCATATGCAACGATAAGGTTATCTGTTCCGGACAAGTGTGTCAACTGAAATATCCCCTGAACAGGAAAGAGGGGGCAATCCAAAGGAAACGAACCTTTCTCCGAGATAGGGAGGGGTCACATGCAACGGTACTGCGGCGTCTTCAAGTCCCGGAAACAGAAAAGTGGGCATCAGCAAAGTGTCCGGCTCGAAGGGAAGTGTACCGATGTACGGGCAGGTGATCCGGCCTGTGTCATAATCGATTTGGCCGTGGAGACCCGTTATTCTCAGTATGTACCCTCCTGCCGCTTCTTCGACAAGCCCGTTGAATATCATGCTTATGACGCCGGTGCCGCTGGCGACGCATGAGTTCGGAAATGCGACGGTGTACGTTGCGACGCCGCCTCCTGTCCCGCCTACCTGGTTGCCCTGTTTTATGCCGAAGGGAATAAACGCTTCCTCCTTAAATGAGAGGGATCCGTCGGGGGTCGTGCATTGAAGATCGTATACCAGCCTTGCCACTTTTGACTTCACCACGATAAAGGGATTGGCATAAATGTAGAAGGCGGGTAGCCGGGGAGCATCCGACCCGTGGCGCGAAGATGCGGCAGAGGAGGAAGACAACCCGCCTGCCGGGATGACAAGGACGTAGACCGTGTAATCTCCGTCGGGAAGGACGGAAATATCGATGTTTCCCCAGATGGTCTCGTTCACCGGACCCTTCGTCGCGGACTTCCATGCTACGAGACCCGCATTCAGAGACTGGACAGAGAGATCGGGTCTCACGATGAGGGTGTCGTTTACGGGGGCGGGAACAGAAATACCGACGATTATGTCGACAGCCTCCTCGAACTCATCGAAACCTATCTGAAGGCGTAACGTGTTGTCACCGGCAGAGAGAGGACCGATGCCGACGGGATGCGCAGCGGCAGGATCTGATTTTATCGAAGGGTTGCCCGACGGCAGTATCGAGAAGACCTCCTGCCCGAGAGGCAGGGGAATCGCCGCGTGAACCGGGCCGCTCATGATAACCGATAACAGAAGAACCGATAGCATGGTCTCCTTCACAATCGTCCTCCTCGCCATTGACTGGCTGTTTGCTTTCTTTCTTCATGTATAACCGAGAACGGGGGGAAAGTCAATCACTCTTTCTTGGGGTCAGACTTGCGAATTGCTTTAAGCAGGCGGACTGTCTCATGAGATGCCGGCCATTTTGAACATTAAGATATCTGACTTCTTGCACTAATTCTCTGCTGTTGCTTTAAGAATCTGCATTATTCTGTGACATTTATGATGACGCTTCTCCCACCCCTCCCATTCCCGCGGGTCAATCGTTTCGCCAAGTGACCAATGAAATGCAATCGCTCCTTGAGAATCCCTCCATGCTCATTCTCACTGTGCGGGCAATCACTGCCATTGAGTCAACAATTGGAATATCTTTAAGGCGATACCCATCTTGATCCGACACGAGTGCGCAATGGAAAAACATACATGTTTCAGAACACATATCCTCTCCGCCTGCAGAACACTCTTAATCCTCCTTCTGTCCACAGGCCCGGCCCTGTCACAGACGATGCCATCTTCGCACGGCGCCTATTATCCTGCCATCTTTGTCACCGATAACAAAGAAAACACCTATGCATATTCAGTCACAGATGCGTCATCGTCGAAAGAAGAGATCGACGGGATAAAAAAAGGGCGGAATGATATGAAGGATATCGATTTGATCTACCCGGAAAACGACGTCGCCAAATGCAGGACGCTGCGGACACATGTTATCAACGGCAAGGCGGCACAGATTGCCTATTACGTCTACTTCGGACGGGACGCTGACGGGGTATGGAGGATCGATAGGTTTTAGGGAAGTTGCAGGAAGGAGGGAACTGATGTTCGGAAGTGTAATGATTATGCTGGTGGTGCTCTTTTTTGCCGGTCTTGATTCCGCGCATGCAAGCATCGGGTGGATTGTCTATTACGAAGATGCTTTTCAGGGAAAAGTCATCGATACGGACACGAAAGAACCGATAGAGGGAGCCGTGGTCGTGGCTGGCTACGCTATCAGAACATATGGCTTGATCGAATCCGATACAGACGTTGTTGACGCAAAAGAAGTGCTCACGAATAAGAAGGGGGAATTCTACATCCCTGCTCATATTTTCTTCAGTCTTTATCCAGTCGCCAGGGGTGAGACACCGGAGTTTATCGTCTACAAACCGGGCTACACCGCTTATCCCGGGAGAGGATACGATTATTTTAGTTATTTCCCCCGCGGCCCTTTGAGTACTGGTATTGATAATACGGCGAGACTATTCAAGAAAGGTGTGACAGTTGAACTGAAAAAGTTAGCGATAGCCGAGGAACGATTGAGAAACGTCCCAGCCGGATTCAATGACATGCGATCAAGACAACTTCCTCTTCTCTATCGGGCAATCAATGAGGAGAGAAAACTTTTCCGATTGAAGGAGGTCTATAAAATGAGATGGTTGAAATATACTGCAATTTCATTTATTGCATTAATCTGCTTTTCCTCTCCTTGTTTCTCCTTGGAGACTGTCTCACATGAATTCCTCAATGAAAAAATTGCATCAGGCTCTACGGGATACTCCCTTCACTCACTATTGATAAACAGGATCGGTATGAGAGACGGGGTGGAAACTGAATTAAATGGCAAAGAAGTGTGGAGATGGGTCCGCGACGGCGGACTCTATGAAGACAGGCCGCCCTTTGCCATGCCCTATTCGCGGTCATTCAACCATTTCCATGATCCCCTCTCCAATGTCGGTTATCTTGGATTATGGAGTTCATCGGTGATATGGGGCCAATTGCCAAGAACGACTCAATCACAGGGGGGCTGGTACTCGTGGCACGATGCGAGAAATTATTTCTATCAGGCCCTCACGAGAAAGAGTAACAGGGAAAAAGAAGAGCAATGGGCGAGGACCTTCCGTGCCCTCGGGCAGCTCATGCATCTCGTGCAGGACTCCTCGGTCCCCTCTCACGTGAGAAACGACGGGCATCCCGATGGGTTCGAGTACGAGGATTGGCTGAAAAAGCATCCCGAGTTCCTGCGCCATTTCACTTCACCCGTTTCATTCGACAGATCTGTCCTGTTTTCTGAAACAAATCGACCGGGCATGTGCCCGATTACGCCCCTATTCGACACAAATACATATAATGGCTTTAATCCTCTCGCCACGTTGAGCCCTACTGTCGGCCTCACCGAATTCACCAACGCCAATTTCTTCAGCGAAGACACGATCTTCAGAGGCTATCCCCATCCGGCAGTCGAAGACACAACCTATGGAGACATCACTTGGGCGAATCCTGAAATAACGGATGCGGAGGATCGTATCAAAGACAATGTCATCTATATCAGGGATAAAAAGAACGGATATCGCCTTGCTGCAATGGGATATTTCTCTTATGATGTGAAGAGAAAACTTTCCTCCGGCGAGCAGGTCGACAAGGGCTATGAATTTCTTCCCCTGGTGCTGTATGACGACATCTACAGAGATTACGCCGCCCATCTCATTCCCCGTGCCGTCGGGTACTCGACCGGCCTTCTGGACTACTTCTTCAGGGGCAACATCTACATCGGTCCCACCGACAAAGGCGTCTTCTCCTTCATCCACTACGACGACGATCCGGGCAAAGGGTTCCAGAAGCTCACACTCAGCGCATTGAACATCACCTCCTCCGGTGAAGAGATGCGCGACGGCAGCATTGAACTGGTCGTGAAGTTCAAGCGGGCACTTGAGAATCCCTTCCGTGTCCGCACCTCACCGGTTCCTGTGACCGAAGAGTTCGAATACAAGGTCTATCCGGAGGCCCAGGGTATCCGGTCAATTCCCCGCACGGAGTTCGCCACCCTCGAATTCGACCTGAGCAGCGATCCCATCCCCCTGGAAGCCGTCGATCTGTCCATCCAGATCGTCTACAAGGGACGGCTCGGCGCAGAGGCGGAGGCTGTCGTCGTGGGGTTCAGCAACATCGGGGAACCCACCCCTTTTGATGTGTATAACAGCATGGACCGCTTCTGCCTGTATAACAAGTGGTACATTGCGGGAAGCGACGAGATCCTGCAGCAGACGGACCCTCTCGGCAGGCCCATCACCATGACTGCCGACGTCTTCTCCCACGATCTGAAAGACATCTATGTGAGGTTTTCCTTCTACTGGACGCCGAAGGCAGTTTCACCGACAGACTACCAGTATCACATTCCTCTGCTCAAGGCGGGACAGTACAAGCGGGTCTATCTGCTGACCGAATCCTATTTCATCGTCAGTCTTTACCCGTCCAAGATCGAGCACACCGATCCTGAGGACAACCTGTGGATGAGACCGATGCCGGTGATGACCTATGCTGAAGCGGCTGTCTGGAATCAGGAGGGGTCGATTCCCCGGGGATGGACATTCAGGGGATTGGACACCTTCGCCAATGCCATCATTCTCCCCTGGCCCTTTACTGCGACGTCGAAATGCGATCCGAAATACATTCCGTAATTATAACCATCGGGAACTGAACGCATTTGTGGCTTAGAAACGAAGCAGACTCCGAGTTCGGCGGGATAGTTCGCTCCCACGCTGCCGTCCCGACGGGTTTTGTTCCTCGAACAGCATCACTTCATGGTTTCCTTCCCTCAGATACGTAAGCGCTTATTTGCCGAGCATGAAACCGAATTTCTTTACGGTGCTCAACTGGGCAAAAAACCGGTTCTCTGCCGCCATGGTCTCCTCGCTGCAGGACTTGCGCGTCGTGCCGATCTGGCTCTTTATTCCCACTCCCGGTATATTCTCTATCATGTCATGATACAAAATATATCATCATCTGTCTGTTCTCATCATTGAACTCCCTGTAATCCCGACCCGTCTCTCACCTCTACAGCGCCCTCAAACGCAGCACCTTTTCGGCGTTCCCGAGGATATCGTCAGAAAAGCCGTGAGCCCTCTTGATCCGTATGTCCCGGTCGAGGGGGTTCTTGGTCCTGCAGATCTTGACGTACTCTTCGGGAGTGATGTCATGCGTAAACCAGGGAAGATGGGGCCACCCGTCGATGGGGATCGGAAAATCGGTGCCGTGGACCAGCCATTCCGGCGGAAAGGTCCCGACGATACCGGGGATGATCGGAAGGCGAGTCGACAGTGAAAGCGCTGAGGTATCCGCCCAGAGCCTCACCGTCCCGTCAGCGTTTGCATCCTTCATGAAGGCAAGAAAGTCCGCCACGTCGTTGCGGTCGATGACCGGAAACACCGGTGAGGCGCAATGGGCCGCGATGACGGTTGCGCCCTCCGCAAGGGGCTTTTCGAGGCCCCTGAAGTGATCCAGTTCCGTATTACGTATCCCCTCGGGAAAGGAATACTCGGGGCCCACATGACAGAGAAGGGGCATCTGCGCAGCTGCGAGGGCGCTATAGAAGTCCCTGTGTTTTTCGTCTCTCACGTCTATGTGCTGCGTCGAGGGTATCCACTTGATTAAGACCGCGTCTGTCTCGTCCAGGACATAGGCAAGTTCGGATTCCCAGTCCCTCCTGTTCGGGCTGACCGAGGCGCCGAGGTAGAATGTCTTCTCTATCCCTTCGGACCTGAGCCGGCTGTTCAGCGCCTCAACCTTGCGCGCCAGTAGCCTGTTCGACACCCAGAGATCCGTCTTTTCTTCATCCAACATGCCCGTCTCTGGAGAATAGACGGCGTCGAGGGCGAGGAGGACGATCCCGTCAGTTTCCGTGGAGGAAGAGAGCATGCGGTAGAGCAAGGCGAAGTATTCGTCAGTCGATATCATGCCGTCCCTGTTCAGGTCTGCTTCCATTCTCTCCAGGTCTTCCTGGATCAGGCAGGCGAGCATCCTCGTGAACAGGAGCTGATTGTCCTCCGCATAGAGGTACACGTCGTTGTCCATATCGTGAATGTCCGTGCCGTTTCCTATCACGTGGCAATGCATATCGATTTTCATCTCATCCCCCTCTCCGATCTGCTCGATTGCTCCCCGGTTTCAATTCCCCAACACCTCTTTAGTGTGTGCCGACAGCCGTAATGACAATTCCTCTTTCCGTGAGCATATATGTCGCTCTATAGTTCGTCGTTATGCTGAATGCCCATTGATCGGCACTTTGTGCAAGTTATGCGGAACGTTCGGTCGTTCCAGTCCAGGGAGTCATTCGGGGCACCCACCGGGGCACATTTGCCCGGTACGCTTCATATGCATTGCCGTACCGACGGCGCAACGTCGGCTCCTCATACCATAGAACAAAGGCATTGAAAGACATCCATACGACCGTCGCATACCCAATCAGCGACACGCTGCCGAAAAGGAAGGCCTGGCCTGCGATCATGCCCACGACCGCGAGGTACATGGGATTGCGCACGTACCGGTAAAGTCCTGAGACCACGAGCGCCTCCGTCGGGGCCACCGGCGCCGGCGTGCCGCGCCCCTCCAGCGCGAAGCGCACAAAGCAGTGCACGAGACTCACCACCCCCATGACAACCAGCATCCCCCCTGCAAACCGCACCGCCAGAACGCCGAGAAACGACGGTTCGAAGCGCCATTTGGAGATCATGTAGGGAACCAATCCCGCAACGGCTCCCGGCGCCAATACGAAGAAGATTACGGAACCGACGGTAGACCCAGCCTTTCCTGCCATGGATTCATCTCAGTGGGATGGCTTCGCTTCTTCCCATCTTGGTCTGTCATCTGATCCGCCTCTCGCCAGCATTATTCTTTTGTTGCCGACTGCATTGTGCCTATCCGGCCGATTCACTGTAGCGCCTTGTTCGATGGGGCGTTTTTGTGTCCTTCCCTTCTTTCACAAGTCTTAGGTCTATACGATACCCGAGGGCGTGAGCGTACTTCCGCAAGGTAGCCAGTGAGGGAGAATGTTTGCCTCGACCAGACTCAAGACGGGCCACTGCTGACTGGGTCGTCCCCATCTTCTCGGCCACCTCCGCCTGGCTCATACAGGCAGATGACCGTGCCTTCAGGAACTCGTCGAGAAATGCAAACTCATCTTCAAGACGATCGTACTCAGCCTTTACGTCTTCACGCTCCAGAGCTCGGGACTTAAGTTCTTTGTGTGTGAGCATCTCTGACCTCCTTCATTCGTCGCCGAGCTATGGCAAGCTCTTTCGGCGGCGTCTTCTGAGTCTTCTTGGTGAACTGCTGTAGGATCACGATTCTCTTTCCGATCAATGTTCAGTAAAATACGCGGGCAATGCCTTCCACGGCTTTCAGTCGTAGTTCGAACAACCCGTCGCCCATAGCTCGCGTATGTGGCATGCCCAGATCAGGACCGTAGATTTCCATACCGTCGGTGTACCGCAAGTAACGGCCAAGAAGACCGGCCGGAAAGGCAAGGACGTCTTCTTGGAGAGCCTCGCTGTAATATGTGATCGTCCAGCTCACATGTCAATTATAGCACATTTGCTATGCCGAAGCGCATGAATCTCCTTGAATTAAAAGCTGCGCACGACTAAGTGCAGCTCTCACAGGCTGAGAAGCAGCAGGAGAGCGACCACAGCAAAACGAGTGCTTTCCGCCCGTGGTCCCCGGCGAGTTGCCGCAGTACGGCGATGACTCATGTCCAAACCTCTGTTCTTCAAGCTCTCGATGTCCTCACCGACTTCATATGTCAGTCGAACAGTTCCTCGAGAAAAGACTTCTTTTTGTATTTCTTGTATTCGTGGTGGCCGCCATGTTCTTTTTCCTGGTGATCAGTTTTCCGCCTGTAATTCTCCGAGGTCTGCATGCCCGATCGTTCGATGATCTTGTCGAGTTCCCCCCGGTCCAGCCAGACTCCCCGGCACTGCGGGCAGTAGTCGATCTCAATTCCCTGGCGCTCAGACATCTGCAAGTCAATTGTACAAACAGGACATTTCATGGTTTCCTCCTTACATCCATGGTTTAAACCCTAACGAACCTCAGTCAGCATTATTTGCAACGCCTCATGAGCCTGCAAACACCCAGTCCGCCTCGGTCGCATCAGCTCCGGCCACGATGAAGACTTACCCTGAAGCTGCATCGGCTCCCGCATCGGCCGTGCGTCTGTTCATGAAGACAACGGCAGCGACCAGCAGCGCGATCACCAAAATGCTGCCTGCAACGAGCGGGGCTGTCCAGAAACCGGCGGGCGCCGACCTGTAGACCCCTGCGGCGCCGAAGGCGATGAAGATCATGGCGGCGACCCACTTGATCAGGCGGTCGGGTATTTTCTTTCCCATCACGACGCCGAAGATGATCCCGATGGCGTCGGCAACAAGCATCCCCGCAGTGGTACCTAACCAAACCGGGACTATCGTCCGGTACTCCGCGGCGAGTGCTGCCGTTGCAAGCTGTGTCTTGTCGCCCATTTCCGCTATGAAAAAGGCGATGGCGACTGTCCAAAACGGGCCGAACCTGGATGGCTTCGTGTCGCAGTCGAGCGTGTCCCCTCTGATCGTCCAAAGCCCGAAAATAATGAACGATACGCCTGCCGCTATATTGATGTAGCTCATGGGAACGAACTGCGTGAGATAGTTGCCTGCAACGACGGCAAGCAAATGGTTTGCTGCAGTCGCCACGAAGACTCCCCACATGACCGTCTGCCACCGGTACCTGGCGGCAAAGCACATGGCAAGCAGCTGTGTCTTGTCACCCATCTCGGCAAGAACGACAAAGATCAACGAAGAAAGAAATGCTGTCACGGTCTCCACCTCCAGGCGTAATAAAAAAGCGAGAGACTTTAGCATGACCTTTGGCCACACTAAAGCTCTCGCTTATTGGTCGGATACATCAACCAACGACAAGGCCAGGTTGTTACACCAGCATGTTGACCTTGTCTGTATTAGCTACTCCGCTTTAGATGCTTAAATATACCAGCTCTTTTGCACTGAAATCAAGGAAGCGGAAAGACGGGCTGTTTACCGGGGTTGTTCACAGAGGCAGGTCAACTGCTCAACGTCGTCACCATAGCTCACCCCGTCATCCCGAAGGACTCATCTACCTCATGCACAGGACGCACAATTTGACCTGCTTGACAACGGGGTTCTCCGACTGGCCTTTCATCTCGATGACAGACCTGTCTATTCAGGAGGATGCAAAGAGGTCCTCCACGCTTATGAGCGTGCCAAAGCAAGGTATCAATAGATCGGCTCGTGACTATGCATAGATATGCCGGTTATTTCTTGACTTTTGTTTCACTATAGAGTATATTTTCACCATATGGTGAAACAGGCTATTATGATGAAACTGAATTCTGAAAAAGATCTTCTTAATAAGGCCAGGAAGAGCATAGAGACCGTGCTTTCAGATGTTCCGTTCATTACCCTGCTCGAAACGAAGGCTGATCTCAGAGTGGACGATCAACAAATTGATCTCGTGGTAAATGCCCGTGTCTCCGGAAAACCGGCAAGATTCCTCGTCGAAGTAAAATCACAGGGTGAGCCCCGCCTTGTGAGAGTGGCCGTCGCCCAATTTAAAGAGTATCTGAAGGATCTCAAGAACTCCTATGGCGTCTTGGTCGCACCCTATCTTAGCGACACAAGCAGGCAGATTTGCAGAGATGCAGGGATCGGGTGCATAGACCTCGCAGGGAATGCGTACTTATCTTTCAAGAACATTTTTATTGATAAACGGGGAAAGCCAAACCCTTTCCCCGTTGCCCGCGTTTCCAGGTCAGTCTTCTCACCGAAATCAAGCCGGCTGCTGAGGGTCCTCCTCGCAGCCCCTTCAAAACGATGGAATGTTGAAAATATGTCCCGCGAAGCCGGCATAAGCATGGGATTGACCTCAAGGGTAAAACAAACCCTTCTGGCGCAGGAATGGATCGAGGAAGTAAACAAGACCTTCTATCTGGTGAAGCCGGAAGAAATGCTTAATCGTTGGGTGAGTAATTATTCTTATCAAAAGAACCCGGCCTTCTCTTTTTACTCAAACCGTTCTGAAGAGGAGTTGGAAGCGGCAGTCAAAAAAGAGTGCGATAAGAGAAATTATGCCTATGGCCTGGCATTGTTCTCAGGCGCTCGAAAGGTCGCTCCATTCGTCAGGTTCATGAGGTTCTTTTCGTATATCGACGGTAGTATAGAGAACTTGGCAGCAGCCCTTCAGCTGAAGAAGGTGGAAAGCGGTGCAAATGTCGTATTGATCCAGCCTTATGACAAGGGTGTCTTCTACGGTCTCCAAAATATTGGCGGTATCAATGTGGTATCAGATATCCAGCTTTATCTTGATCTTAAGGGATACAAGGGGCGCGGAGAGGACGCAGCACAGGCGATACTCGAAAAGAGGTCATGTCAATAGGTGTGTAAAAAGCCATTAGGCGGCGATCCTTTCGACAGACTCTTCCTGCTCGACGGCAATGCCGTCTGTGAAGTGTTTCCCCTCGTGGACATCCCTCAGTAACCAATATCCCTTGAGCCTGCGGAATCTCTTCTCAGCGACTCCCAGCAACTTCCAGATCATCGCCGTCGCGTTTTGGACTTTCCTATACCGCTTCGCCGCATCCGTTCTCAAACGCACCGCGCTGAACGGTGACTCCACCACATTGGTCGTCCTGATATGCACCCAGTGCTCTTTCGGCAATGAATAGAACGTCACCATTCGCTCCCAATCTCTCCTCAGGGTCTCCGTCGCCTTCGGAAAATCCCTCCCATACCGGCTGATAAAGCTGTCCCGGAGACTCTCACACTCTGCCTGCGTCTCTGCATAGGGGATCCTGGTGAGATACTCGCCCGCCTCGGCACGTATCCTCTTGGGCATCGCATCCAGCACGTTGGTTATCTTATGGTTCCAGCACCGCTGCTCTTTGCCCTCGGGATGAAGCTCGCCCAATGCTGACCATACTCCCAAATGGCCATCGGCAACCGTCAATGTGCCCAGCTTCAGTCCCCGAGCGGTCAGATCCCTCAGGACCCCTGCCCAGGATTCCTTGCTCTCCCGATATCCGCTCTCGCAGGCCAACAGTACCTTTTCCCCGCTCACCAATGCACCGATGATCACCAGCAATGCTGCTTTATCCTTCTCCAGCCCGGCCTTCACGTATATCCCGTCCGCCCACTGATAGACGACCTCAAGCCCGGAAAGATCCCGAGCCTTCCACTCGTCGTATTCGCACTGCCACTTGCCCTTCAGCCGCTGGATCGACGAGGACGACAGCGGCGCCCCTTCTCCCAATAACCCCCGAAGCGCTAAATCAAAATCCCCCTGCGCCAGTCCGTGAAGATACAGTTCCGGCAGGAGCTGCCCCACTTCTTTGGACCGACGCGTGAAAAAAGGCAGCACCTTGCTCTCAAATCGCTCCTCTACACCCCGCACACGAGGCCGCCGGACCGTAATCGTCCCGTTCATCAGCGTGAACTTCTTCCCCTTCCCGTGTCCGTTCCAATACCCCCGGGTCCCGTCCACCTTCTTGATCCTCTCCGATTTCCTCCTCCCTAAAAATATCTCGACTTCTTCCTCCAAAATGTCCTGGATGTATTCCTGTACTTTCAGCCGAACCATGCCTTCCAATGTCTCGTATGTCACTCTTGACGCCTCAACTGCCTCGGTGATACTCTTTTCCATGGTGGTGTCTCCTTTCTCTTCGTTGATTCCAGGTCAACTGATTAAGGATACACCGCCTTCTTACTCATTTACACACTTTTTGATCTTACCTCACTCGAAAAGAGGTTAAAGCCTACATGGTAAGCAAAAGCCTGTACGGCAACAGAGAGGTCAATGCTTGTAAGTCAGTGCTCCTGGAACTCGTGCATATTCTCGGGAATGCAAAGACGAGATGGTCATCATCGGCGGCTGGACCCCCTCTTTTCTTCTTCCCGACTCAAAAGAGCCGCATGTCGGAAGCCTTGATATTGACGTTGCCCTGAATTTCTCAGAAATCCCTGATGAGGCATACCAAACAATTCTGAAAGCTTTGCTTAAGAGAGGCTATATGCAGGATGCGCAACCCTTCAGGTTTTTTCGCAAGGTCCGAGCAGCAGGATATGATCCGATAGATGTTGAAATCGATCTTATGGCCGGGGAATACGGAGGAACCGGCAAGACGCACAGGACTCAAAAAATTCAGGATATCCGCGCCAGAAAAGCCCGTGGTTGTGATCTTGCCTTTGATGCTTCGGTCACCGTAACGCTCGAAGGCGACCTCCCGGATGGAGGAAGAGACAAGGTAAGCTTCAAGGTCGCCGGTATAGTACCGTTTCTTGTTATAAGGGAATGGCGATGTATGACAGGATGAAGGAAAAGGATGCTTATGACATTTACTACTGCGTTGAGTACTTGTTAGCGCCGCGGGAAAGGAACCGAATCCGGCGATGAAGGAACCGTATATGGCGAGAATGGTTCCCGTTACAGCATGACAGTATAGCTGCAAACCTGCCCTTGAAACGGCAGTGGCCACCGGGAAAAAAATGCTCATTCTAATGAAGCGTCACACTCTCTGTCGATAGAAGATCCCCTGGAAGGGTAGAAATATCCATTAATGATGAACCAATCAATGATGACGGCCGAAGCTGCCACTGTCTCGACGATATCGATTCTTCATCAGGCATGGCAGCACATTTTATCATGAAGGCACTATAAAAATGTGAGCTGCAGGAAGGCAAATAGCGATGATCACCAGATGCTGGGAGATGGTAACCATATTTCGCCATATTCGGCTCCTTTATGTCGACTGTTTTGGTCCGCCAGATATGGCTCTTTTTTCTCGGCCCCAACAGTACTATCCGGGCGGTACAGATAAGCTCGCTGTCGAATGCTCATCTTTTCTGAAGAACAAGCTTGTCCTTGAAGGGCTCGGGAAAATAAGAAGCAAATTTGCCTCTGTCGAGCATGTAGGTCCCACGTGGGTTGCGGACTTTCTTGAAATCACAGAAAAAGAGGACAGGGAAATTATCATGCGGAGGGCATACGAGAAGGTGAATGAGCTCCTTGATTTGCTCAGGATTTCTTCTTGGGAAGAACCAGCCCCGATCGGTCGAAATAGAGTGAGGTAATCTGCGGCCTGAGTTGCATGACCGATCAGTTGCCCTGAATGCTCTCGATCTCACCGTTTCGCCAGCCGACGCAGACCAGGGCACCACCGTGGAGCGAATTCTGAAATCAGTCATTTCCTGAATCTCCGGATACAGTTACCAGTGCTTTACTTTTCAGCTTCTTGGCAGGACGTCAAAGTTCTGAAAATCAGGAGGGACGGTATCCAAAAAGTGCCGGTGGTGGGAGTTGAACCCACACGGGCCTAAGCCCAGCGGATTTTGAGTCCGCCGCGTCTGCCATTCCACCACACCGGCTCATTCGTGCGCGGCCGCATGAGAAAAGCTATTCCGTTTTTTTCCTTCTCCGGCGGATGCCGGGACTTTCCTGCCCGGCGCCTTTCTCGCCTCCCTGCCCGTTCGTTTCGGTGAAACAGGGCGGCAGTTCTCCGGCCTCACGGTGCTCGTTGAGGCACTCGTTGCAGAGGTTCTTCCTGCTGCCCGACGGATTGGCGCAGGCGCGCTTTTTCACCTTCTCTTCCGCGGCTACTGTCATGCAGATAGTATATCATTATTGCCGAATTCCTAAGAAGTCGTTATCACGCGAAGCCTATCCCCACAGATTAGGAAGCCCGAAACCGGCACCCGGGCTGCATTATTACCAGAGCAATTAAATATCGATACCTTTGTCATTGCCGCAACCCCGCACTTGATGCGGGGGCGTCGGCAATCCTTCTGAAAACCGGGAAGGATTCCGGACGAGCCGGAATGACGAAGCATAGTGCAGTTCATAGGTCTAATTGCCGGGTTAATAATCTGACTGAAAACACTGGATTCCCGTCTGCACGGGAATGACGGAAAAGCGTTGTGGCGGGCTTCTCACGAGGTCGTCCGGGGCAGGGTCATTCCTGTTTGCCGCCGGGAATCGATTCTCCTGACTTCGACGGCTCGATATGGACGATGATGTCGACCACTTCAGGCAGCCTGCTCTTGATCTCCTCCTCGACGAGGGTGGCGATCTCGTGTGCTTCGCGGACCGTCAGGGACGGGTCGACGAGAACGTGGAGATCGAGAAAAACATGGCTCTTCGTCCCCCGCGTCCTGATCTCGTGGCACTCCACAACGCCGTCGATGCTGCAGGCGACCTCCTTTATCTTCATCGTGTCCTGCCTGGTCGAATCGACGAGGGCCTCCGTCGCTTCCATGATGATCCGCGCCCCGGCCCTCGCAACGAGGAGGCCGACGATGCCTCCGATGACAGGGTCTGCCAGGGGGTAGCCCATCATGGTAAAGGCGAGGCCTCCGATGACGGCGACGGAGGCGAAGACGTCGCTCTTCGTGTGCTGCGAGTCCGCGATGAGATACTCGCTGCCGAGTTCTTCCCCCTTCCTCTTTTCGTATAGAGTCACGAAAATGTTTACCGCCATGGTGACAGCCATGACGGCGAAGCTCTCCGGCGCTATCTTCGCCACTGATCCTTCAGAGAGCGACCGGTAGACCTTGGAGAAGATCTCGAAGCAGGTGGCGAACATCATGACACCGATGAAGATGGTGAAGACCGTCTCGTATTTCCGGTGGCCGTAGGGATGTTCCGCGTCGGGAGGATGAGAGGCGATATAGTTGCCGATGAGACCCACAATATTCGAGACGCCGTCGAAAAGGGAGTGGTACCCGTCGGAGACGATGGCGATGGATGAGGTCATGTACCCGTAGGCGAGCTTGGCTGACGAGACGGCCACATTGAGGAGGAGGGTGATGATGAGCACCTTCCGTATTTCAGATGTCCTGTCCAACAACGGCCTCCCATTTTGTCCTGAATCCCGCAAAGGCTCCCCTCTCTATGGCCTCCCTCATCTCCCTGAAGAAGGCGAGGTAGAAGGCGAGGTTGTGAATCGTGTTCAGCCTCATCGACAGGATCTCACGGGACAGAAAGAGGTGCCTGAGGTAGGCCCGCGAATAATTGCGGCAGGTGTAGCAGGGGCAGTCCGGGTCGAGGGGCCCGGGATCGGCCTTGTACTCCGTCCTCTTGATACTCACCCTGCCCCGGCTCGTAAAGAGCGTGCCGTTGCGGGCGTTCCTCGTCGGCATGACGCAGTCGAACATATCGATGCCCTGCCCGACGGCCACGAGGACGTCCCCCAGGTCCCCGACGCCCATGAGATACCGCGGCCTGTCCTCGGGCATCGAGGGGGCGATCGATTCGACGATGCCGTACATCTCCTCTTTCGGCTCGCCCACACTCAGTCCGCCCAGGGCGTATCCGTCGAACCCGATCGACATCAGCTCATCGAGACTCCGTTTTCTCAGGTCGCGGTACATACCTCCCTGGACAATGCCGAAGAGGGCCGGGAGAGGGGCATCGCCGCCATTCGGGTTGACGGCTGCGTTCTCAAGCCACTCCGCAGGTCGGCGCCTCTGTTCCTCGAGATACCGCTTGCACTGTTCCGCCCACCTCGTGGTGAGTTCGAGAGAGTTGAGCGCATAGTCGTACTCCGCGGGGTAGGGCGTGCATTCGTCAAGGACCATGGCGATGTCGGAACCGAGAAGTATCTGGATCTCCATCACCTTTTCAGGACTCAGCACATGGAGGGAGCCGTCAAGGTGGGAGCGGAACTCGACGCCATCATCACGTATCTTTCGCAGGGAGGCGAGGCTGTATACCTGGAACCCGCCGCTGTCCGTGAGGATCGGCTTGTCCCAATGCATGAAGGCATGGAGACCACCGACCTGACCAATAATGTCGTGACCCGGTCTCAGGTAGAGGTGATAGGTGTTGCCGAGGATGATCTCTGCGCCGATCTGGTCGAGCTCTTCGGGGGACATGGCCTTGACCGTCCCGAGGGTGCCGACGGGCATGAAGGCGGGAGTATGGATCAGGCCCCGGGGCGTGCCGAGGACCGCGGCCCGGGCACGGCCGTCACTCGCTGTGACGTTGAATGTCATCGCCATGTCCCCTTTCATGTTCCATTATATCAGAACATCCCTTCATGAAAGACATGAACCTGTCGTTGCACACTCCATCGAGAAAGGCGGGGTGTATGCGCCGAAAACATGAGACGACGTCCGCGCGAATGCCTGAAAAGGTCTGCCTTCTGCTCACACTCACACTGACACTGATACTGTTTTTGAGGCGCTTCGCCCCGCCATTGAGTCACTTCATCGCATTGGAAAGGCTTTGAACCATACCTGCCTTCCCGGACAGCGCCAGACGGACTTTCAGGCCTCTCTCCCCCACCTTTTTTCGGGTCGTAAATCGGACTAACAGGTTGTCCACACCGATTTCACAGGAAAAGACCTGTGAAAACAGAGACCTCCCTTTTCGGTCATTTTTCCCTTGACATCCACAAGATGTTGTGGTTTAATTTAACGTATCATACAAAATGATGGATTTTTCATATTTTCAGGGGGGATTGCCATGGCCGAAATAACTGAAGCGCTCCGGTTCACACCGAATGCGATAACCGTTCTCGAAAAGAGATACCTCAAGAAAAACGAAGAGGGCAAAATCATGGAGACGCCGGACCATCTCTTCCGGCGCGTCGCCCGCCATGTGGCCTCGGCGGACTACCTCTACGGCAAGCCCGACGCCGAGGTGAAGCGGACGGAAGAGGAATTTTACGGCCTCATCACGTCCCTGGCCTTCCTCCCTAACAGCCCGACGCTCATGAACGCCGGCAGGAGGCTGGGCCAGCTCTCCGCCTGCTTCGTCCTGCCCGTCGATGACTCGATGGAGTCCATCTTCGACGGCGTCAAGCACGCCGCCATCATCCACAAGTCGGGAGGCGGCACGGGCTTCGGGTTCTCGCGGCTCAGGCCGAAGGGCGACGTCGTCGGCTCGACAAAGGGGATCTCCTCGGGGCCCATCTCCTTCATGACCGTCTTTGACACCGCCACCGAGGCCGTCAAGCAGGGAGGCACCCGGCGGGGCGCCAATATGGGCCTCCTCAGGGTCGACCACCCCGACATCCTCGATTTCATCACCTGCAAGGACAGCAACAGACGGCTGAACAACTTCAACATCTCCGTGGGGCT
Organism: uncultured Nitrospiraceae bacterium; assembly: GCA_963705105.1. Taxonomy (GTDB): domain Bacteria; phylum Nitrospirota; class Thermodesulfovibrionia; order Thermodesulfovibrionales; family Dissulfurispiraceae; genus CAVPIW01. The sequence continues at coordinate 136,924 of CAVPIW010000010.1, forward strand.
GACAGAGGACTTCATGAAGGCCGTCGAGGAGAACACGGCCTATGACCTTATCAACCCGAGGACGAAGAAGGTCGTCAGCAGGCCCAAGGCCCGCCTGGTCTTCGAGACTATCGTGAAGCAGGCCTGGAAGAACGGCGAGCCGGGCATCGTCTTCCTCGACAGGATCAATGCCTGCAATCCCACTCCGGACCTGGGCCAGATCGAGTCGACGAACCCCTGCGGCGAGCAGCCCCTCATGCCCTACGAGTCCTGCAACCTCGGGTCGATCAACCTCGCTCTCATGGTGACCACCGGCGATGAGGGCGACCGGACCGTCGACTGGGAGAGGCTCAGGGACACGACGTGGAGGGCCGTCCACTTCCTCGACAACGTCATCGACGTGAACAAGTATCCCCTCAAGATGATCGAGCAGATGACGAAGGCGAACAGGAAGATCGGCCTCGGCATTATGGGCTGGGCCGACATGATCATCCAGCTCGGCATCCCCTACAACTCGCCCGACGCGATCCAGCTCGCCGAGGACGTCATGCAGTTCGTCCAGAACGAGGGCAGAAAGGCATCGTGCGCCCTCGCCGAGGAAAGGGGGACCTTCCCCAACTACGAGAAGAGCATCTACCGGGGGAAAACGCCCCTCCGGAACGCCACCGTCACGACGATCGCGCCGACAGGGACCCTCTCGATCATTGCCGGCTGCTCCTCGGGCATCGAGCCCCTCTTCGCCCTGTCTTTCGTCCGGACCGTCATGGAGGGAACGAAGCTGATCGAGGTAAACCCCCACTTCGAGAGGGAGGCGAAACGCCGCGAGCTCTGGAGCAGGGAGCTCATGGAGAGGGTGGCAGAGACGGGCTCCATCGCCGGCTTCGAGGAATTCCCGGAAGATATGAAGGCCGTCTTTGTGACGGCCCATGACATCACGCCCGTCGACCACATCCGCATGCAGGGCGCCTTCCAGAAATACACCGACAACGCCGTCTCGAAGACCGTGAACTTTCCTCACACGGCAGAGACGAAGGACGTGGAGGACGTCTTCGTCCTCGCCTACCAGCTCGGGTGCAAGGGCGTGACCGTCTACCGTGACGGGTCGCGGGAGGAACAGGTGCTGAGCAAGAAGAAGGCCGAGGAGAAGTCCCAGGGCGAGGGAAGGGAGAAAGTCGTCCCGAAGAAACGGCCCTCGGTGATCCGGGGATCGACGCGGCTCATGAAGACGGGCTGCGGCAACCTCTACATCACGATCAACGAGGACCAGGACGGCCGGGCCTTCGAGGTCTTCACCAACATCGGCAAGGCCGGCGGGTGCGCGGCGAGCCAGGCCGAGGCGATCGGCCGCCTCATCTCCCTGGCGCTCCGGTCGAACATCGAGCCCGAGGAGATCGTCAAGCAGCTCAAGGGCATTTCCTGCCACCAGCCCTCGTGGTACGAAGGGGGGCGGGTGCTGTCATGCTCGGACTCGATCGCCAAGGCCCTCGAAAAGTACCAGCCCCTTACGCCTTCGAACGGGGAGAAGGGAAACGGCAAGACCACCTACCAGGCGGTCATGATCATCGGCGCCTGTCCCGAGTGCGGCGGCGCCGTCCAGCACGAGGAGGGCTGCGCCAAATGCTACACCTGCGGATACACCAAGTGCGGGTAAGGAGGGCCATATGCCCCTGACATCGAAGCGGTGCGCCGCTTCCCAATCCATGCACGACCAGATGGTGAGGACCCGGGCTTATGACCTGCGTGCGCAGGGGTATGCCGTCTCCGCCGACTTGCCCGGTTTTTCGCTGCCGCCGGCAGTGCTCGGCCGCAGGCCGGACATCCTCGCCGTAAACGGCACGTCGGCGATCATCGTCGAAGCGAAGACCGCCGACACCCTCTGCTCGGACCACACGCGGGAGCAGTTCCGTTCTTTTTCCGCCCGCCCCGGGACGGAATTCCATGTCGTCGTGCCCCGGAGCTGTCTCTTCGATGCCCTCATATGGGCGTCGGCCTGGGATGTGCGGGTCGATGAATGGTGGACGCACCAGGGGTACTGATAGTTGAGTGCTCCTTCAAGCGGTTTGCACAAAGGTTGAAACATTTCAACCGGAGGTGTAGATTATAGACAAAACAGTCAAGACACATATGTCCATGAGAGAACAGGAGAAAAGACGAGGCTCCGACCTCTTCATCGTCGACAACAGTGACGACCTTTGGAAGGTCAAACACTACCTTCACGAGTGGGCCGACATCTCCACCCAGTTCGACATTGCCACGGGATTCTTCGAAATCGGCGCCCTGCTTGCACTTGAAGGCCAGTGGCAGAAGCTCGACAAACTCCGCATCCTCATGGGTGACGAGGTCTCGTTCCGCACCAAGAAGGCCCTCCAGGAAGGCATCCAGTCTGCAAAGCAGAAGCTCGATCAAAGCATAGAGAACGAGAAGGAGAAGAACGACTTCCTCGCGGGCGTCCCGGCAATCGTCGATGCCTTAGGGAAAGGGCAGATCGAATGCCGCATCTACAACAAAGAGAAATTCCACGCCAAAGCCTATATCACCCACTCAAAACTCGCCGTCGTCGGCTCAGCCGCACTCGTTGGATCCAGCAACTTCACCAATCCCGGTCTAACAAACAACGTTGAACTGAACATCCAGATCCGGCGTGAGGTTGAAGTGCTCCAGGAATGGTTTGAACGCCATTGGAAAGATGCCGAAGAGATTACTCCCGAAATACTCAAGGTCATCGAGCGGCACATCCGCGAATATACTCCTTTTGAGGTCTATGCGAAAGCCCTTCAGGAGTACTTTAGAACGTACGAGATGACACCCTCCGCTTGGGAGCAGACAGAGTCAAAGATGTACCCTATCCTTGACCAGTACCAGAAAGAAGGGTACCAGGCGCTCGTGAAAATTGCGCGGCAGTATGGCGGTGCCTTCATCTGTGACGGCGTCGGTCTGGGCAAGACCTTCGTCGGCCTCATGCTCATTGAGCGGCTCGTCATGCACGAAAGAAAGAGGGTGGCCCTATTTGTGCCGAAGGCCACTCGTGCAGACGTTTGGGAGAGGGACATCAGACGCTACCTCTCCCATGTCGGCGGCATACGAGGAGGCGATTTCAGCAACCTCGTTATTTTCAACCACACAGACCTCAACAGATCCGGCGATTTCCCCTATCGGTTCGAGCGCATCAAGGAACTTGCAGACGCTATTGTGATTGACGAGGCCCACCACTTCAGGAACCCTGGCTTCAGGGGAATAGGGGGGCGCATCAAAGGGACAAAGGAGCGCAAACTATCGCGTTACTGGTACCTCTATGACCTCCTTGAGAGCGGAAAGTGCTCTAAAGAAGTCTACATGCTCACCGCCACCCCCATTAACAACTGGCTTGACGATTTCCGTCACATGGTGGAACTCTATACGCGCCTTCGGGATGACTACTTCAAATCTTCACTCGGCATCCACTCTTTGAAGGGGCATTTCATCAGGATGGAGAAGGACTTGAAGAAGACACTGGGCAGCGAGAGCCCCGGTCAGGTCACCGAGATCAACCTGTTAGAGGCCGAACGAGCCCTCTCGTCAGACAGCCTGTTCCAGGCACTCGTTGTGCAACGGAGCCGCGCATACGCCAAAGAGAGCCAGTTCAAGCAGAAGGGCACCGCAGCGATTTTTCCGGAAAGGCAAGACCCCCAGGTGGCCGACTACTCCGTGAAGAAAACATACGGGCGGCTTCTGTCATTGGTCGAGACAGCATTTGTGAAAGATAAACCACTCTTTGTCCTGGGTATTTACTACCCCCTCGCGTACTATAAAGGGCCCGACACTTCCGTTGATCCCTTTGTCAAAAACCGACAGAAGCAACTGATCGGCCTGATACGCACCCAGTTCCTGAAGCGATTTGAAAGCGCGGCACACGCCTTTGAGCGCTCCTGTGACAGGCTCCTCCTCAAGCTACTTTCCTGGGCGACAAAGCACAGTGAGTCCGACGCCGAGAAACGCCATCTTGATCGCTGGATGGCACAGCGCGCAGAGACCATCGATTATGTCCGGCAGAGACAAAAGGAGCTCTTCGGCGACGACGAGGAACTTGACGAAGACATCGTCACGGAAGAGATGCTTGAAGATGTCCAGCAGCTCAACAGGGACGAATACAAGGTCGATGAGATCCTCGACGACACCTACCTCGACATGGACGAAATCTGCAAGTTCCTCGAGGAACTGCGGAAATTTGAGCCGAAACATGACGACAAGCTCAAGGCCCTCATCAAGCTCCTGAAGACCGACCCCGTTTTGAAGAAAGAGAAAGTCCTCATCTTCTCCGAGTTTGCCGAGACGGCCCGCTACCTCCATAAGCAGCTCCGGGAAGCCGGTATTCCCGGTGTCGAACAGATCGATAGCGGCACAAAGAGAGACCGCAGCGACATTATCCAGAGGTTCTCGCCCTACTATAACGGCACCTCAAGCGCAGAGATAATGGATGCCGGTAAGGAAGAGATCAGGGTCCTCATTTCCACTGATGTGCTTTCAGAGGGCTTGAACCTTCAGGATGCCACAAGACTTATCAACTACGATCTTCACTGGAACCCTGTCCGCCTCATGCAGAGGATCGGCCGTGTCGACCGACGCATGAACCCCGAGACTGAGCAAATAATACTTCAGGACCACCCGGAACAGAAAGACCTCAGGGGCAAGGTCGCCTACTGGAATTTTCTTCCCCCCGAAGAGCTCGACGATCTCCTGAAACTCTATGCCCGAGTCTCTCACAAGACACTGCGCATCTCAAAAACCTTCGGCATCGAGGGCAAGAAGCTCCTGACACCCCACGACCACTTTGAAGCTCTGAAAGAGTTCAACCATGCCTATGAGGGAACGACGACCCCTGTTGAGAAGATGCACCTTGAGTACCAGCAACTGTTGATCGACAACCCCGACCTGCCTGAGCGTCTTGCCTTGTTGCCGGGCCGGGTCTTCAGCGGGAAACAACACCCCAAACCGGGGACCAAGGCAGTCTTCTTCTGCTACGCGCTTCCCGGTCCGGCTGCCACCCATGACGGAGACGGCAATGAGTGCGAGGTGTGGACAGACGAGGCCGGTGTCACGCGGTGGTATCTCTACGACGTTCAAAGGGAGGCGATCATGGAGGACCCCACGGAAATCGTGGAGTTCATACGGTGCAAACCTGATACCCCGCGGCACAGGACGCTCCCCGAGCAAAATCTGTCGCAGATCAGGGTCTCCATTGAGAAACACATCAAGAATACATACTTCAAACGCATTATGGCCCCTGTTGGAGTCAGGGCAACGTTGAAAGCCTGGATGGAGCTTTCCTAAAGGAGCGATGATTATGATCTCAGACGAAGTCGAACGTCTCCGCTCCATTAGAACATTCCCCTCTCTGGTGAAATACCTCCGGGACAAGCTCGACTGGCCTATTGAATCAGATGACTTTGAAGACCTCACGTATGACTACGAGCCTGAAGAGCTCGGGCTGGACGCCGGGACCGCCGTCAAACTCAAAGAAATAAAACAGCTCCGTCCTCTCATCTCGAAGCAGCCCTGGGGCATTTTCTTCATCAACTTCGAGCCGAAGACTCTCCCTATCGTCGTGTTGCGCCGTATCCTCCGCTCCCTTGTCATCAAGAAACGCGCTTCTGCCCAGAGGGCGTATCAGGCAACCTGGAACCTTCATGATCTCCTGTTCATCTCGTCATATGGTCAGTCCGAGCAAAGGGAGATCACCTTTGCCCATTTCAGCGAACCGGCAAATCGCCTTTTCGGCGACCTACCAACGCTTCGGGTCCTCGGGTGGGATGCTGAAGACACCGTCCTCAAGCTCGACTACGTCGTACAGATGCTCTCCGACAAACTGCGCTGGCCCGATGATGAGAAGGACATCGAAGGCTGGCGGAAAAGATGGTCTGATGCGTTCGTACTGCGTCCCCGGGAAGTGATAAAGACATCAAAGCAGTTGGCTGTCCGGCTGGCCGATCTCGCCAAGAGCATCCGTCAGAGAGCGAACCTTGTTCTTCATGTTGAGTCAGAAAGTGGTCCTCTGAGAAAACTGCACGAGGCGTTCAAGACGGCGCTCATTCATGATTTGACGCAAGACGATTTCGCGGATATGTATGCTCAGACCATCACATACGGGCTTCTCGCTGCCAGAATGTCACGCCCTGTTGGGGTCATCGCCGACAATCTGAAAGACATGGTCCCGATAACGAATCCCTTCCTCAGGGACATGATGGGCACCTTCCTCACCGTCGGTGGACGGAAAGGCAAGATCGACTTTGATGAACTGGGGATACAAGAGGTCGTCGACCTGTTGAACAACCCCGATACACACATGGACGATGTCCTGCGCGATTTCGGCAACCTCAGAATGCAGGAAGACCCCGTCATTCACTTCTATGAGGACTTCCTGCGTGAGTACGACAAGAAGAAGAAGGTCCAAAGAGGCGTCTTCTTCACCCCCCGCCCTGTGGTCTCCTACATTGTACGGAGCGTTGACGAGTTGCTGAAGGCGGAATTCGGTCTTGAAGACGGCCTTGCCTCGACAGTGTCATGGGGTGAGATGGTCGAGAGACATCCGGATATCAAGATTCCCGAGGGTGTGTCACCGAATGAACTATTTGTCCAGATACTCGATCCCGCTACCGGCACAGCCACATTCCTTGTTGAAGTCATCGAGGTCATATATAACACGATGATTGACAAGTGGAAAAAGGAAGGCCACATGGCGCTGGAAGTGCCGGTGCTATGGAATGAATATGTTCCGAAGCATCTTCTTCCCCGTCTCTACGGTTTTGAGCTAATGATGGCACCCTATGCTATCGCACACATGAAAATTGGATTGAAACTCGCCGAGACCGGCTATCGTTTTGGTAGTGAGGAACGGGCACATATTTATTTGACGAACAGCCTGGAGCCCTCGACTGACGCAGCGGAACAACCGTTATTTGAAGAATGGGCACCGGCTCTGGCTCACGAGGCGAAAGCGGTTAATAGGATTAAGAAGCAAAAGCGGTTCACGGTTGTAATCGGAAATCCACCGTATGCCAAGTTGTCTGCAAATCGCTCACTGCTGCCGAGTCACTTGTTGAAATTTACAAGCGCCTAGTTCCTGATGAACGTAATGTTCAGCCACTCTCAGATGACTACGTTAAGTTTATAGCCTATGGCGTTTCCCTTCTGACACAAAGCTCTCAGGGTGTTTTGTCCGTCATCACCAATCGCGGATGGCTTGACGGATTGATACATAGAGGGATGCGGGCCTCGGTCCTCGAGCATTTTGATCGAGTATTCATATTGGACTGCCACGGAGACAGCAATGTGGGTGAGGCTGTTCCTTTAGGATTTGATAACGAAAATGTGTTTGAGATTCAACAGGGTGTTTCAGTGTCCTGCTTTTTACGCAGAGGCCGAAATTCAACAATGGCTGATGTATGGCGGGGTGACTTGTGGGGTTCAAGGGCCGATAAATACTCCAGGCTACTGGCTGGCACAGCGATTTCATGTACGCACAAGATCATTGACCCCAAGCCGCCAAATTTCTTCTTTAAGCAACCGAATAATCAAATGGACACTGATATATATAACGTATTTTGGCCTGTCACCGATCTGTTTGGTACAGGTAATCCAAAAACAGATCAGGGCAAGGCATATGGTAATGGTATCAAATCCAACAGAGATTCCTTGCTCGTAGACTTCGATCGACACAACTTGCTTTCCCGTATGAAAAGACTCTCGGACTTATCAGTTCATGAAGAAGTGGTGCGAAAGGAACTAGATTTGGAGGACGGGCCATACTGGAACACATACAGAGAAAGAAGAAAAATAGATATAGCAAAAGCCACAGCGTATCTGATGCGCGTCACCTATCGGCCTTTCGATGATCGTTGGATGTGGTACCAGCCCGACCTGATTCAGATTGGCCGGGGCGGAGCGAGCCCTGGAGTAATGCGCAACCTGATCACCATAGATAATAACTTAGCGCTTCTGACTTCCAGAAATTCACAGAGTCCGTCTTTTTCATCAGCATTCTGTACACGTCACATTTCCGAGATGAAGACAGCCGAATCTACTCGGGCATCATACTGCTTCCCACTATTTGTTTGCACCGAAGATTCAGGCGGCCTTTTTTGCAATGGGCGGAGAGCTAATCTATCACCGGTATTCTTGGAAGATCTTCACAGGTCGCTCCAGCTGGAAACAGAAAGTGTGACTGCTGAACAAGTAATCTCCTTCATATACTCAATCCTTTATAGTCCCACCTATCGCATTCGATACCGTGAGTTTCTGAAGATTGACTTTCCGCATATTCCGATTCCCACCAGCATCAGCTTGTTCGGGGAGCTTGCTTGTGTTGGCGGTGAACTCATCGCACTACACTTGCTGGAGTCGCCTCTGCTCGATCACTTCATTACCACTTATATCGGCCCAAAGAAACCTGAAGTTGTTCGAGTTGGCTGGTCGGACAACACGGTCTGGTTCGACGCCACCGCGACGAGGAAGGGACAGCCGGCAACTCCAGGCACCATCGGTTTCCGCGGCGTGCCCGAGGAGGTGTGGAATTTCCACATTGGCGGCTACCAGGTCTGCGAGAAGTGGCTCAAAGACCGCAAAGGCCGTGTGCTCTCCGAAGACGATATTGCCCACTATCAGAAAATCGTCGTCGCCATTAACGAGACAATTCGGGTCATGAAGGAGATTGACGAAGTCATCGAGCGTCATGGCGGCTGGCCTGATGCGTTTCTCAATAAGAGTGCGGCCGCGGAGAACGAAGATCCGGAAGGATCGGCCCCCTCGTCTGTCTCTGAGAAACAGGACCAATACGTCGCCACAAAACAGACGACAGCCGCCAAGAAACCTCCTTTCCCGAAAAACAACTGGAAAGTCTGGCTTAACGTCGCCAAATGGATTAAAGAGACGAAATGCCTGAACTCTTATTGGATCGATTTCGGGCATACAATCAGCACGGCTATCAAGAATCACCGTACTCTTAATGACAAACAAGTGACAGAAATGAAAAAACTCTGGGATATGGCCGTAAAGAAAGGGTTTCGAGCATGAGTATTTTACTTTTCAGCAGATTCATGCAAAAGACCCACAAATATGAAAGTGCCATAGGTATCTGGAGGCCATGAGTTGGGCAGAGCAGAGGATATTTACAGAAGAATTGTTCAAGCAGGGGAATCAGCAATCCAGCAGTTTGTCGAAGACCGAGAAGTGGAATCTATGTTCCTTGACTTCAAGCGGTCAGCTAACGACGGGGATGGGACCAAACTCGATAGGAGGGACAGGGAGAATCTCGCCAAGGCGATCTCAGGATTCGGCAACTCGGGAGGTGGCGTGATTGTATGGGGAGTTGACTGCAGAAAAACATCAAACGGAGCTGACGTGGCTTGTGAGACAAGACCTATCAGAGATGCAAAGCGATTCATAAGTTGGCTGCAGGCTGCTGTCTCTGGTTGTACCATACCTGCTCACGGCGGAGTTCAGCATGAAGCAATTCTGATTAATGACAGCGGTGATGGATACGCGGTGACTTTAATACCGGAGAGTGATCTGGCTCCGCATCAAGAACTAATAAAAGAGAACTATTATATACGGGCAGGATCATCGTTTCAGCGAACGCCCCATTCGGTCATCTCTGGGCTGTTTGGAAGGAAACCATCTCCCAATGTCTTCTTCAGCTTCGGTCTAAAACCGCCAGCTTTCCAGCCAGATTCAAAGAATGATGAACTGATAATTATTCCTTCTTTACATCCCGCTATAGAGGGGATCTCTGTGACAATCGACCTCATGGTTAGAAATGGGGGCCGTGGCATGGCATATGATCCCTTCGTGGAATTGATGGATGGCTCGCGTCCTGGCATAAACTGTCGTATTCATATGATTGAAATGGATACGGAAAACTGGATTATTCAGAGGCCACACGCCAATGTATTGATTCTCGTCGGGAAGAGAGAGATGCGCATTGTGCCAGGGTCATATGTTCTGCCAATCAAACTTGATATATTCCTTTCTCCTCCTTTTGATAAGGATCTTTGGATCATCGGCAGGTGCGGTTCCGGAAATGGACCGACTCACAAATTTGAGATGCGTCATGCCGCCCAAGCGCTATTGGAATGGTATTCCCCTCTGTGTCAATATAACTGAGACACCTCCCCTATAGTAAATTAGAGTAGAGGGCGGGGAGGAATAGACAACATGATAGCTGAAGAGATGAGAGCAACCGAGGGACTGGAGATGCTTTTGATGGAGACGGAGAACTTGAAGAGAGAGGCTGTGGGGGCGAAACAAGCCGGATATCCGTTGGTGCCGGCGAGCACGACTCCTGACCCCGAGGTAGCAGACAAGGCCACCCGGCGGCGCTTTCCTGCTGAGTACAAGCTTCGCATATTGAAGCAGGCCGATGCGTGCACCGACCCGGGGAGTCTGGGAGCGCTTCTTCGTCGTGAGGGACTGTATTCGTCGAACCTGACGACCTGGCGCCGCCAGAGGGCGCAGGGAGTGCTCTCTGCACTTGCCCCCAAGAAGCGTGGACGCAAGGAGACCGTGCGCAATCCACTCATTGAGGAAAATGAGAAACTTCGCCGGGACAATGAGCGGCTGAGGGATCGCCTGAGACGAGCCGAGATCATCATTGACGTTCAAAAAAAAGTATCCCAGATGTTGGGGGCACCCCTGGAGGGGACCGACGAGGGAGGCAACGACTGATGGAGGCCGCCGTCACCCTGTCCGTTGATGTCGGTATCAAGGCGGCCTGTGCGTCGCTCGATATCGCCCGCTGTCAGTACTATCGGGAGCTGACAAGGAAGAGCGCGCCTGTGGCGGAACCCCGGAAGCGACCGAGCCCTCCTCGTGCATTATCTGTCCAGGAGCGGCAGGCAGTCCTGGATCACCTGCACAGCGAACGATTCGTGGACAAGGCACCCCCTGAGGTGTATGCAACTCTTTTGGATGAAGGTGCCTATCACTGCTCCATCCGGACCATGTACCGCATTCTGGAAGACAACCAGGAGGTCAGGGAACGGAGACACCAGGTGAGCCGCCCGGTGTATCAGAAACCTGAACTTCTTGCCACGGCGCCCAATCAGGTGTGGTCCTGGGATATCACCAAGCTCCTTGGTCCCGTAAAGTGGACCTACTTCTACCTCTATGTCATCCTGGATATCTTCAGCCGCTATGTTGTGGGCTGGATGGTGGCGGCAGCTGAATCGGCTGCCTTGGCCCAGAAGCTCATCAAAGAGACTTGTGCAAAGCAGCAGATCATCAAAGGACAGTTGACGATTCACGCAGATCGGGGCTCCTCCATGAAGTCAAAGCCGGTCGCCTTGCTTCTGGCTGACCTGGGGGTGACGAAGACCCACAGCAGGCCCTATACCAGTGACGATAACCCTTACTCCGAGGCCCAGTTCAAGACACTCAAGTATCGGCCGGACTTCCCGGAACGCTTCGGCAGCCTTGAGGACTCCCGGAGCTTCTGCCAAGACTTCTTCCCTTGGTATAACAAGGACCATCGTCACTCCGGCATCGGACTGCTCACGCCCGACGTTGTCCACTATGGTCGTGCCGGAGATGTCAGGAACACGAGGATTGAGGTTCTGCGGGCTGCCTTTGAGGCACATCCGGAGCGCTTTGTTAAGAGAATCCCTGTGCCGCCCGCGTTGCCGGAGGCGGCATGGATCAACAAGTCGAAAACGGCTGCTGAGAGTGAGGAAGTAGTACACTAAATGCGGACGACAGGTGTCTCAAAATCATTGACATATTCCGCTTCGGAATACTTGACTGCTAATGCATCGACTCTCACAGATGAAGAGAAGATGGCATTCTCAACTCGGCTGTTACCAAAGGCTCAAGATCACCTCTCTTTTTAGAGACGTGCTCGCTTTTTCTTGACTGACCACTGCTTTTCGGCTATTATTCAAAGAAATATATATTCATTTCATGCAAAATTACCGGGGTGTGCGATTGATACAATTTCAATGCAAGAGATGCAAAGATCTGTTTTCTATAGACAATCTATCAGATCAAGACATTAGTGTGAAAAGTTCTGATGTTAATGATCTTGAAGCTTTAAGCAAAATTATTGAACAAGTAGCGAACAGAACGAGATGCCCAAAGTGCGACTCTTCGGTTTATTTGAAATCTTTGGCAGGCATTAATTTTGATTATCCTGTTGACGTGACAAGCAAGCCAATTGTTCAAAACATTAAGAGACTTGTCGATCTTCACAGCGAATATAAACGAAATACCCTCACGGCAGATTCTTTTATCAAATATTCTCAGGAGGCTGAGAATATTACATATGAAATCGTAAACAATCTCATTTGGAACCCTGGCGGGCTCATTTTCATAGAAGACACGGATCTGATCAATGACGCCCTGACAGTCGTGAATGAAATTTGGAGAAGCACTAGCCTTGACGAATTATGGGAAGAAATATCCGCAGGTGGATATCGTGGGCTCATGGTCAATATACTGAGCGACTACATTGAGAGAGCAAAGTATCTCCGTCCTGTATTTGTCAGCGTCAAGCCTACAGCCGAAGTAAATCTATATTTTCACGAGGCAATGAAATCATGGCTCTTTGGAATGGATGCTGCGGCCCTTATTCTTTGCTGTGCAATAATGGAGGAGTTCTTGGGAAAAAAATATCCCAAGCTAACTCCACATGAAAGAACGAAAATAACGAAAAAAGGAAAGGGAAAAAAGGGAGACCTTGAAGCCCTAATTGACAAGGCAAAAAAAGAACATCTGTTTGATGATACTGATTTCACAAAGGCTACAAAAGTGCGAATCCTTAGAAATGATGCAATTCATAAACGAAAAAGAATCGAGACCAATGATACATATGATGCAATAGTGAACACGGTCTCAATCGTTGAGAAATTGTTGTTGCAATGAATGGCAGCAACATCTAACGGCACTTGATACGATGTGCTGACAATCATCAAAATTAACCTCAGAAGGACGATTCCATGAGCACACCAACAGGACCTGCCCCCATGCCCCCTCGGATTGAGGAACTGACAGTGAAGAATTACCGGGTTCTGCGAGATGTCCAGCTTAAGAAGATAACGCCCCTGACGGTCTTTCTTGGGCCGAACGGGAGCGGGAAGTCGACTGTTTTTGACGGCTTTGCCTTCCTGTCAGAATGCTTTTCCGTGGGGCTCCGCAAGGCTTGGGACAAGAGAGGCCGATTCAAGGAGCTTCGGAGCAGGGGGAGTGAAGGCCCGATCGTTTTCGAGTTGAAATACCGGGAGTCGCGCAATTCTCCTCTTATCACATATCATCTCGCCATAGACGAAGGGCGACGGGGTCCGTTCGTTGCAGAAGAATGGCTGAGATGGAAGCGGCATCCTCATGGTCAACCCTTCAGATTCCTTGATTTCAGACAGGGGAAGGGGTTGGTCGTCACGGGAGAGATGCCGGATAAGGACGATCAGCGCATCGAGGAACAGCTCGATTCCACTGATATGCTTGCAGTCAACACACTCGGCCAGTTTGCGAAGCATCCCCGTGTGAGCGCCCTTCGGAGGTTCATAACAGGGTGGTATCTTTCCTATCTGTCCGCCGACAGCACCCGCTCGACTCCCGAGGCGGGGGCACAGGAGCGTCTGTCACCGACGGGTGACAACCTGCCGAACGTTATCCAGTATCTGAAGGAGCAGCATGAGGACCGTCTCGATCAAATACTCAATACTCTGTCCCGCCGTGTTCCCCGGTTGGAGAAGGTCGAAGCCGACATCATGGCGGACGGAAGATTGCTTCTTCAGATCAAGGATTCTCCCTTTGATCGACCCATTCTGTCAAAGTTTGCATCAGACGGCACGCTGAAGATGCTCGCCTATCTCACGGTTCTCTATGATCCCGATCCGCCACAGTTGATCGGGATCGAAGAGCCGGAAAACTATCTCCATCCCCGGCTTCTGCCGGAGCTTGCGGAGGAATGCAGGGAGTCGTCAACTCGCACGCAGTTGATGGTGACGACGCATTCCCCCTTCTTTGTAAACGGTCTCCGCCCGGAGGAACTCTGGGTGCTGAGTCGCGACGATTATGGTTATACAAGGGCCAAAAAGGTATCTGACATGAAGGGGATCAGGGCGTTCATGGATGAGGGCGCATTGCTCGGGGACCTGTGGATGGAAGAGCAATTCGAATTCGGCGATCCTCTGGGAAAAGGAGCACGATAGGTTCACCGCATGCACTTGGTATTCCTGGTTGAGGAGTCCTCTGCGAGAGAAGCGCTGAATAACCTGATACCTATGATAGTCGGTACGGCGGTCACATTTGAAATTCACCCCTTTCAGGGAAAGCGCGATTTGCTGGCCAAGCTGCCTTACAGACTGCGGGCTTATCGGCGGTGGATGCCTGCGGATTGGAAGATCGTCGTGTTGATTGATGCCGACAACAATGACTGCAGGGAGCTGAAAGATAGATTGGAAAAAATGGCCTTGCAGGCGGGGCTGATGCCGAAGACGGCTGCCGGCGGATCGCAATTTCAGGTTCTCAACAGAATCGCCGTTGAGGAACTGGAAGCGTGGTTCTTTGGAGACGTGGAGGCCTTGAGTGACGCATATCCGGGAATTCCCAAAGGGCTGGCAAACAATAGACGATTCCGTGATCCCGACGCCGTTTCAGGCGGAACATGGGAAACACTGGAAAGGGTGCTTCAACGGGCCGGATATTTCAAAGGCGGCCTTGAAAAGGTGCGGGCGGCAAGAGAAATCTCCATGCACATGAATCCCGACCGAAACAGATCGAAAAGTTTCCAGGTCTTCCGGCAGGGGCTGCTGGATCTGGTGGCATAACACGGAAAATTGTATAATTCAAAGTTAACGTCGGCTGCGAAAGACCAAACCGAACGGACCAACGAAACGACTCAAGAGAACATCATGGCAGATAAACCGCTCGGCGACAAAAAGCTATTCAAGCGCCCCTCCTGGGACGAGTACTTCCTGGAGATCGCCAAGGTCGTCTCCTCCCGGTCGACCTGTCTGCGACGTCGGTACGGCGCCGTCATCGTCAGGGACCACGTCATCGTGAGCACGGGCTACAACGGCGCCCCCCGGGGCTCGATCAACTGCGTCGACATCCGGACCTGCAAGCGGAAGGAGCTGAACGTGCCGGCCGGGGAGCGCTACGAGCTCTGCGAGGCTGTGCATGCCGAACAGAACGCCATCATCAACGGCCCGCCGGAGCGGATGAAGGACGCCACGATCTACATCGCCGGATTCGAGGAGGACGACAGCTTCGCCGAGGGGAAGCCCTGCCTGCTCTGCCGGCGGATGATCAGGAACGCCATGATCGGGCAGGTCGTGTACCTGCGGAAAGACGGGTCCGTCGTGAAGGTCGAAGACATAAACGCCCTCGCCTGACAACATCAGCGCTCCTTTCACCCCGGAAGAACATCTCCTTTCACTCACACTTTCTTGTTCTGCGGGCAACTTTGCATCATTCGCCGTTTCATGGTATCTTGAGGGAAGCACTTTTGAGGAGGGAAGATACCATGCAGGTCAGGAAAAGAAGCATCATACTATCGGTTCTTTTTATTTCTCTTGTTCTGCTCGTTCAGCCCGGCACCGCCGCGGAAAAGGCAGCCACGGCAAAGATACCTCCCTACACGCACTATTGGGTTGACGTGGCCACACAGAACATGACCATGCCCGGGATGTCCGAGGGGATGGGCGGATTCATGGGGAAGATAATGGGGGGGCCCGGCTTCGGACCGAGCCGCAGCCTGCTCCTGCTTGTCAATTCGCCCATGAAGCTCCCTGCCGATCCGAACGCGACCCACGACATCCCGCCGGGCCAGAACATGGGGAAGACACTCCCCCTGATGATCCCCGAGAAGGAAAAGGTCGAGCGCTATGAGCCGGGGGAACGGCACGAGGAGCGTGAGCACGAAAAACCTCGCTTCCGCATGCTCATCTACTGGGGATGCAGCGACGAGGTCAGGAAGGGCCAGCCCCGCGTGCTCGATACGGAAAAGATGAACCCCGCCGAATTCGGCAGGGCCATGTCCGGCATCAGGGCGACGCAGCAGTATCCTCCGTCACCACGTTCCGGCTGGATCTTCGCCGACTGGCCGAACAAAAAGAGCAGGATCGAGGTGCCCAAGGACAGCTCCCTGACGGGAGACCACTTCGTGCACGGCAACTACGTCCCCGATATCCGGTTCGCCGTCGGGCCGAGACACGACTTCATGGCGCCCGTCGAATTCACCTCCACATCGGGTACGCTCGCCGACCCCGTCCGCTTTGACTGGCGCGAAATACCCACGGCCATCGGGTATTACGCTTACGCCATGGGAAACAACGACCGCGAAGGCGAGATGATCATCTGGTCATCCAGTGAAATCCCCGATGCCTCCTTCGGGCTCATGGATTACCTGACGCCGGGAGATGTGCAGAAATTCATCAAGGAAAAAATCGTTATGCCTCCCGGCACAACCACCTGCACCATCCCGCGGGGCATTTTCAAGGATACGGGCGGTCCGATGCTCCAGTTCATCGGGTATGGCGACGAGTTGAACCTGATCCACCCCCCCAAGCCGAAGGACCCGAAGCAGCCCTGGAACCCCATATGGTCCGTCAAGATGAGGCTGAAATCGACGGGCATGCTCATGCTCGGACAGAGCGACGAAAGGAAGCCCTCGCGCTCCCGCGACCAAAAGGGGCAGGAGTCCGGCGAGCAGGACCAGAGGACGAGAAAGCAGGAGCAGGAGCGGAAACCGGAGGAAAAGCAGCCCGGCGTCGACAAGACCATCGACAAGATCAGGGGGATCTTCGGGTTTTAGGTCCTGAAGTCTTAACCTGCGAGTTGCATGAAAAGGCGGGACAAAGTGCTCTGAAAAAGTGTAAGTGTGAGTGTGAGTGAAAGGAATAGTTCAGATATCTATGCGGTCTCCGGGAAGGCAGATATGGTTCAAAGCCTTTCCAATGCGATGATGGGACTTTTCCAGGTGTTCAGCGCCTGTTGCCTGACGGTCATATGCAATCAATAGACACGGCAAAGTGTGGTCTGGTGACGCATAAGGTATCTTAGAGGAAAGGCTTTTCACCACATCAGCCTTCCCGTAGGTTCTATTGCAGCGATAAAGTTGCCCGTTTGCAGCCGCGATGAAGGAGGACAGGTTGTGTTCGACTGGAACGTCGTCATCACCATCCACGAACGGTGCTTCAGCCAGGTCGTGAGGCTCTTCGGGAATTTCGGCCAGATCAGGAGGACCGAGTTCTTCAATGTCCTTGTCCTGAGGACCGGTGACGTGGCCGGCATGCTCGAGACGTT
Source organism: uncultured Nitrospiraceae bacterium (assembly GCA_963705105.1). GTDB lineage: Bacteria > Nitrospirota > Thermodesulfovibrionia > Thermodesulfovibrionales > Dissulfurispiraceae > CAVPIW01. The sequence continues at coordinate 154,174 of CAVPIW010000010.1, forward strand.
GAGGGGTTGGCTCGTTGACGACCCGAGGTCGCTCGGCTGCATCTCCCGGCTGATCCCGGTGACGAAGATCTTCGCCTTCCAGTCTCCCGAGGAGTTCGAGGCAAAGTCCCTGGAGGCCGCCCTGGAGTGGCTGCCGGACCTTGCGGGAAAGGGGTTCCACGTGCGCATGCACCGCCGGGGCTTCCGGGGGAAACTTGCAAGCCTCGACGAGGAACGGGTCCTCGACGAGGCGCTGCTCGACGGGTTGACCAGGAGGGGGACGCCCGGGCATATCACCTTTGAAGACCCCGATGCCGTCCTGGCGGTGGAGACGGTCGCACAGAGGGCCGGGCTGTCCCTGTGGACGCGTGAGGACCTCCGGCAATACCCCTTCATCAGGATCGACTGACAATGGACGAACGAAGCCCCCTTCCTGAAGCGATCCGGCCGGAGGAGTTCGGTCTCCGTGACGACATCATCTACCTGAACCACGCCGGCGTGTCCCCCTGGCCGATTCGCACATCCGAGGCGGTCAGGCGGTTCGCTGAAGACAATGTGGCTGCCGGCTCCCTCCATTACCCCCTGTGGGTCGATGCCGAGCACGACCTTCGCCGCCAACTCCGCGACTTGCTGCACGCGTCTTCCTCCGACGACATCGCCCTGCTCAAGAACACGTCCGAGGCCCTGTCCGTCGTCGCCTACGGCATTGCCTGGCGCGAGGGCGACAATGTGGTGAGCACCGATCAGGAATTTCCGTCCAACAGGATCGTCTGGCAGTCCCTGCAGAGCAGGGGCGTCGAATTCCGCGAAGCCCCGGTCGGCAATACACCGGAACCGGAGGAGGCCATCCTCTCGCTCGTTGATGACCGCACCCGTCTCGTCACGGTCAGCTCCATCCAGTTCGGCACGGGCCTCCGCATGGACCTGGGGCGCGTCGGCGCATTCTGCGAAAAGAGGGGCATTCTTTTTTGTGTCGACGCCATCCAGAGCATCGGCGCCGTCGATCTGGACGTGCAGCGGATCAGGGCTGACTTCGTCATGGCCGACGGCCACAAGTGGATGCTCGGACCCGAGGGCCTGGCCGTCTTCTACTGCCGTTCATCGGCGCGCGACCTCCTGGGCCTGAATCAGTACGGGTGGCACATGGTCGAAGAGGCGGGCAATTTCGATGCGAAACAGTGGAAAGTCGCCAAATCGGCCCGCCGGTTCGAGTGCGGAAGCCCGAACATGCTCGGCGCGCAGGCCCTCCGGGCGAGCCTCTCACTCATCATCGATATCGGGATCGGGACGATCGAAGAGAACGTCCTTGCGAAGAGCTCCTTCATCTGCGAATGTGTTTTGGACAACCCGGCACTTGAGCTGGTGACGCCCTTTCAGCCGGGCAGGTTCGCGGGGATCGTCACGTTCCGGCTGAAAGAGGGCGACCCGTCAGAACTGCACTGCTATCTGCGGGAACGGGGGGTGATCTGTGCGATCAGGCACGGGGGCATACGTTTCTCACCTCACTTCTATACGCCGGCCCGTCACATCGAGAAAGCCCTGGGCCATGTCGACGCATTCGTCAGGTCACAATAGTAGCCAATAGACAGTAGACAGTAATTGATAACGTTCAGGACATCGTTTACTCAAAGAATGGTCACGACATCGTTTATCGCTTTGAGCGGATGTATTTTACGATGTCGTGACTCATCACCAGTTATCGCATTTGATAGTTGTATTCTTCAACCTGGATCTTATCCAGAAAGAGTTTTAATTTTTGCTCTTTGACATCGACAGTAGCCACGACGTATTCATATTGGGTTTCCGGAGGAGCGGGAAACATTTCCCCAAAAATGTTCAGCCGGCAATCACTTCGGATGAATCGGACGAAGTGGTAGTAACCCTCTTCTGGCTTATCCAAGGGGTGCCTGGGGACATCCCTCTTACTCGGGAAGATCAACTTCCTTCGTGTGTCAGTCAAGGCTTTGAGAGGAGTTTTCCCCTTGATCTTACTATAGCGATACGTGCTGTTATGCCTATGCTCGAACACCAGCGACTCCTGTCGAAGCTGATCCCCGGAGGCCATCTTTACTTTGGCGAGAAACTTCTGCCCATAGTGGTCATTGAATTTTTCAACGACGCCGTTGCGCCATGGCTCAGAAGGTGGAATGAACCAGAGATGGACTCCATAACGTAGGCAGAAACGAATAAGTGGTCCCATTCCTCGCGGGTGAGTTGGACTACCGAAGAAAGCCCATTCGTTGTCCACTTGAAGATTCTCAGGGATTCCCATGCGTTGCCAGACTGCGTGCACAGCATTCAAAATGCTTTGTGCTGCACGAGATGTCATCGGCTCAATCCCGCACAGGTTGATTGCAGCATCAACGGCATTCAGGCTGTAGAACCGGATCGGGCCTGTCAAGTAACAGGGGCCGACCAAATCAATCTGATGGGTCTGATTGGGCAAGAGAGCCGGAAGTTCGGGATACTTCTTGCCCTTGGGCTCATACCGCCCGGCCCGTCGACGGGTCAATTCCAGGCGGCGTAAGATACGGCCAATTGTGCTCAGGGAAGGGATCGGCTGGATCTCCATGTCCTTCATCTCCCACTGAATGGCCTGATTGCCGCAAAAGACGCCCTTGTTGTACAGGCTTAACCGAACCATCTCCACGATCTTTTCAATCTCCGTTGGCGTTCGTGATGGGCTGCAAAGGGGTCGCCGGGACTGATCTTCGAACCATGTCGGATTATCTGGGATATACCGTGCAATCCATTTGTACAGCCACGGCTTTGTCTTTCTCAGTGAGGAGCAGATACTTTGGGGACTTTCCCCTTTTAGGTATCGCTGTACTGCCGATACCCGTTGCTTCAGGAGAGTCTTCTTCATGAACACCTCCGCAAAACAGATGTTCATGATAAAAACCGCTGTGGCTACATCATTGTCAAAGAGCGATAGTAAACGATGTCTTGAACCGAAAATAAGTAAACGATGTGTTGAACGTTGTCAAGTAATCAGTAGTCGGAGCAAGGCGACGAACATACCTGCAGACTGTTCAGCCATTCAACTCAATCAACTTGGTCAACCTTATCTTTGCATACGACATCTGGGAAGGCGGGGCGAAGATGCCGAAAAGCTTTGGTGACAACGACAATGATTATTTTAGTCTCCTTTTGATCGATTTCATTCAATCGACTGTTCCGCCCGGTGTTCGTGGCCTTGTTTCGACTGCCGACCGCCACCAATGACTTAATGACTTGAAATCATTGGTGTCCAAAATAACGTGACACGAGGATTGGGCATGCTTTCTTCGCAAAATAAACTTCCTCTTCTCATGTGTATGCCTTTGCTATGAAAACCTTTGCCTTTTCTGATACACTGTGCGGCTCCCGCTGCGGCTTGCGCCTTCGACTCCCGCCGCCGTTCACGTTACCCGTGAATTTTGCTTCAGAAACCACACCCAATCCTCGCTTTCAAGGTGGTCTCGCTGCAAGATATTTTGGACAGGGGTGACTTGAATTAATAACCCGGCAACAGATGAACTGCACCACGCTTTGTCATTCCGGCTTGTCCGGAATCCTTCTTTTTAACGGTAGCCGGGCATTATCCCCGTGTCAGATTACTCGGGACACCCATTACCGGCTGTCGATCCATGATGCGAGTTGTGATTTGCTGAGGGCGCCCCTCGTCTCGTCCAGCCGCCTTCCGTTTCTATAAAGGATCAGCGTCGGCACCGAGAGGATCTGGAACCGCCGGGCCAGGGACTGCTCCTGTTCCGCGTCGATCGTCACGATCTTGAGAGAACCAACCCGTTCGCGGGCCAATTCTCCGAGTACGGGAGTAAGGAGGCTGCAGGCGCCGCAATGGGGGGTCCAGAACTCGACGAGGACGGTCCCGTGCCAGTCGATCACTTCCTCCTGGAAATTTCCTGCTGTGCCCTGGACCGGCGTCGCCGGGATGACGAGTTGCCTCTTGCACCGTCCGCACCGCGCACGCTCTCTGACCCGCCCCGACGGGACCTGGTTCAGAGTCCTGCAGGCACTGCAGCGGATGATGACTGATCCTGCGTGACCGTCCATCGCAAACCTGCCAATGCCCGCTGTTTAGAAAAGACGCTTTTTCAATCTGCCGGAGTATTTGCCCGCGTAGTCCCTCGCTTCCTCCGCCATATGCACAATCTGTTTCCTCGTCTTCTTGCCCGACTGAGGGGCGAGCAGGAAGGCGAGGCCTGAACCGACAACACCGCCTATGAGGAAGGAAAAGAGCGCTACCATTTTGATCTTCTGATCCGGTTTTTCCATGTCCTGTCTCCTTGAATTGGAATTGCAGGGCAGTGACGGGCGGCTGCCGCACCGAAACTGAGGGGTCCCTGCATCTTTCATAAAAGGTATCATGGTTGGCCGCAGGAGTCAACCTTAACAACAGAACGATATGATCGAAGACGAGGATAAGACCCCCTCGTCTTCCTGATGTCGTCATCGCCGGAAATTCTTTGGAACAGGAGAGCTGCGCCCCGGGATACGCGAAAATCATTGAAAATCATGCCTTGACATTGAAAGAGAACGGGCCGTATGATAAAAACTTATGTTCACGAACCGTTTGCGACACACAATAGCGGGGTGCTCCGACTGATGGATTTCGCCCCTATCCTTCGGCAAGTTATCATATCGGTCATCCCGATTCTTTTCGCCATCATCCTGCACGAGGTCTCCCATGGATTCGTGGCGGAGAAACTGGGGGACCCGACGGCCCGGAAGATGGGCCGGCTGACGCTCAATCCCATCGCCCACATCGACCCTTTCGGGACGGTCATCATGCCGATCGCCCTCTTCATTTTCACGAACGGTCAGTTCGTGTTCGGATATGCCAAGCCCGTGCCGATCAATCCTTTCAACTTCAGGAACCCCAAGCGCGATATGGCGATCTCCGCTGCGGCCGGTCCCGGTGTTAATATCCTCCTGGCTGTTCTGAGCGTCCTCGTGCTGAAGTATCTGCTTCTTCCCGTTTCCGGCGTCATTCCCGACGAGGTCGCAGGTACGTTCCTGAAGCCGCTGGCCTTGATGCTCTCGGCGAACGTGAGCGTGAACGTCATCCTTGCGGCCTTCAATCTCATCCCCGTTCCGCCCCTCGACGGGGGAAGGATTCTTATGGGCCTGCTTCCGCAGCGCCAGGCAGAGATGGTCGGCAGGATCGAACCCTACGGCATGATCGTCGTCATTCTGCTGGTTGCAACGGGTTTGACGCGCGTCATCGTTCTGCCGATAATCATGCTCATCATGCATGTGCTGGAGCTGCTATAAGACCATAGTCATTAAGTCATTAAGTCATTAAGTCATTAAGTCATTAAGTCATTAAGTCATTAAGTCACTGAGTCATTAAGTCATTACGTTATTGAGTCATTGCCGTTCTTTGCGCACTTTGCGACTTTGCGCGAGGAAATAAAGGAGGAATCATGGAGAAGGATCGGGTTCTCAGCGGGATGCAGTCGAGCGGAAAGCTCCATCTCGGCAACCTTGTCGGGGCACTGAAGAACTGGGTAGCCCTTCAGGACCGGTACGAATGCTTCTACTTCGTCGCCGACTGGCATTCACTGACAACGGGATATGCTGACCCGTCGTCGATCCAGGCGAGCACGAAGGACCTCCTCGTCAATTTCCTGGCGGCGGGCCTCGATCCTGAAAAGTCGACGCTCTTCATCCAGTCGAAGATCCTGCAGCATGCCGAGCTGCACCTGCTTCTCTCCATGATCACCCCTATCGGCTGGCTCGAACGGGTCCCCACCTTCAAGGAGAAGCAGCAGGAACTGCAGGACCGGGATATATCGACCTACGGGTTTCTCGGATATCCCGTCCTGCAGACAGCAGACATCGTCATCTACCGGGCGAAATACGTCCCAGTCGGTGTCGACCAGATCCCCCACCTCGAGATTTCCCGGGAGATCGCGCGGAGGTTCAATCACTTCTACGGTGAAGTCTTTCCCGAACCGGAGGGGCTCCTTACGGAGTTCCCGAAAGTGCCGGGGCTCGACGGCAGGAAGATGTCGAAGAGCTACGACAACGCAGTCTACCTGAGCGACCCGCCGGAGGTGGCGGAGCAGAAAATCAGGACCATGATGACCGACCCCGCCCGGAAGAGGAGGACCGATCCCGGAGATCCGGAACTCTCTCCCGTTTTCCAGCTCCACAAGATCTTCTCGTCTCCGGAGGAGATCGAAGAAGTCGCCCACGGGTGCCGGACCGCCGGCATCGGGTGCATTGACTGTAAGAAGATCCTGATCCGGAACGTCTTTACCGCCCTCGAGCCGATCTGGCAGAAGCGGAGGGAGCTCCTCGACAGACCGGATATCCTCGTCTCGATCATCGAGGAAGGCACGAGAAAGGCCTCCGCTGTCGCGGAGCAGACGATGCTGCTCGTCCGAAAGGCGATGGGATTGATATAGAAGTAGTCGGCCAACTTCTGTGATCTCCGGCTTCACCTGTGCTCGCAATCCCACGCAGGAATGAATGTCTGACCCATATCCTGCTTCTGTGAAGTCATTCCCCGAAGGTCGCAGCAGGATTCTTGCCCTGATGGGTTGCGGAGTTCTCCTGCAGGCTGTTCAAGGCCGCTTCTAATCGCTCACCTCGATTCCTTCCGAGAGTCCGCAGCGAATGATGTTCGTAGGATGATGCGTGGGTTTGACAGGAAGACGCACAAACGAAGGCCCGACAATCCGGCGAAGTTCAAACGGAAATCGTCTCAAGCGAAGCCCAGTTCCTCTGCACCCTGCGGCAATGAAGAACCAATCTCACCGCTATCAAGCTATAACATCAATCTCATGCTTGACGGCATGTGATCATATCTCATCGATGCTGCCATACAATTGAATCATGCAGACCCCCGGCAAGTTCACCGCAAGGAGGTGTCATCATGACCGTTCGAGACGCCGTCGAACTCTTCAGAAAGCATCAGACAATAGCCGTCAAAAAGAGCACCCGGAAAAACTACAGGGGATTCTTGGATCAGCTTCAGACTTCATTGTCGGACAGGGAGGTCGACTCCCTGTCGCCCGATGAGATCAGCCGGTTCCTGGAAGCATGCACCGAGGGACTGAACAGATCCACCCGGCATCTGCGTTATGCCCAGCTCAAGGCCTTCTTCAACTACGTCATCGACGTGACAGGGACAAACATCAAGAACCCCTGTTCGGCCCCACTGGTCCTGAAGGCCTTCAGGAACGTCCCCCATAAGCCCCGTAAGATCCTGGACAAGGAGACGGTGGACGAGATCATCTTCAACTCCACAAACACGAGAGACCGTCTCATCCTGGAGCTTCAGGCACGGTGCGGCCTGCGGGTCGGCGAAGTGCTGAACCTCAGGGTCTCGGACCTTTCGGGCAGAAAGATCCTCATCCAGGACCCGAAGTCGGGCAGGGACACGGAGGTCGCCTTCATGCCGGAGCATATCGCGGCGAGGTTGGCGGACTATGCTGCAAGCCAGAAACGCTCTTCTGACGACCGTGTCTTCCGTGTCGGTTACACGACGGTCAGAAACCTGGTGACGAGACTCGGCATGAAGCTGAATGTGAAGATATCGCCCCACGACCTGCGCCGGCATTCAGCCACCTATGCCAGCAGGAACGGGGTCCCTCTGGAGATCATCTCCAAGGTCATCCTCCGTCATCAGGACCTGAAGACCACGCAGGTCTACCTGGGGAAGATCAGCGATTCCGAGGCGATTAGATGGATGGACATCCTGCATGGCAGGTAGGATTGTGAACTGACCAATAATGACAATGACCTTCGGGGGTCTGTAATCTCTTGAAGGAAGCCGTACTGCCAAAGCGAGGCGGACATACGAACCAGGCAGCATCTGATGGAGCGTTCTTTTGCGAGGGGACGCGATACGGGTTTGATCAAACGAGGTGGCGGGGGCTGTGGCGAATGCAGATACAGGAGTATCTGACCTGTGCGATTCAGAACATCCAGCTACTGATCGGCAAAGCCGCTAAACCGAAGAGAACGGCGGCAGCAAAAGCATTGGCAGTGGACACTGCCCGTACGAAGGCGATCCGGTCTCTGATTGTGGCTGTCCTTGCTGCATATTATGGACAGCGTGCCTGCCTCCGAGCATTATCACGGAAGAAGTGAAGTCGGGGGCTATTGTTGAAATCGATCCGAAAAACTCGTTTTGGGCAACAGCCCGTCAATGGGTGACCCCCTTTTCCCTGCTCCTGTCGTACTGCTTTGCACGTGGTGTCGCTCGTGAAAAGGTCAATCAATAAATACGGGGGTTGTCCCGGATTGCCCGCCCTATCTAGTGGACTCAATTTCCCTGATCGAAGTCGTCAAGAAAACATTTAATACCTTCAAAGATACCCTTAGCCATCTTCTCTTGATTGGCAAGATTAGTCATAAATTCCCTATCGTCTCTATTTGTCATGAAACCAATCATAACAACAACTGATGGCATATCTGTCTCAAGCAGAGTCTTAAACAGACCATTCTTGATCCCCCTATCATGTAGACCTACTACCTTGTTGATGCTTCTTTGAAGTGACTCAGCAAGTTTCCTACTGCCACTGTCCCTCTTGTTGCTTGCCAAGTCCTTAAGGAATTGTCTTAGTTCGGGTCGAGACTGCAGCGAATGCGGCTTAGAATCAATAATAACGTGGGGCTCCGCTTCAATTCTTGGGGGCGTGTATATTTCAAATCCCCTCGCCACAGCCATCTTTGCACTATTAATCCCTATACTTACAAATACTGCACCCTTATTGATGCTAGCAATCTCTATTTTTCTTTCCGGCTCCACCAATGTATCATCGTTGCGGGTGTAGATAACCTTTTGTCCGGATTTCAACAATAATTCCCCCACCTCTTTGGCTATTCTTAAGGTTATCTGTTTCGAGAAGAAGGTTTGATATTTTGGTCCATAATCCTTTCCCCCATATAGGGGGTCAATTATAATTGTTTGCTCGGAAGATGCCGTCGAGGAAATGAGAATAGCAACAAATACAATTATAATACTAACAATTGTCCTAATCATGTTATCTCATCGACCTAATGGTTATAAAGCCATTCACCCATTTCGCACGTAATTATAATTGAAGAATCGTATTCTGATAGTCTTACGTTCTTCTTGCCCCTCTTCACTTTTACTGTACAATGGTAGTAACATTTCAGTCTACATGGACACTCCAACTTCTCTGTCTTTGTTAGAACGCATTTTCCCTCTCCTTTATACACAGCTCCTCGACTGTCATCCCGAGCTTTAACAGGCCAAGATGTCCATCGCGGACATGTAGGGGTTAAACCCATCGGGTCCACAAGGTTCACAGGATCATTGTCAGCATATGAATAGAGGTTAATCGAACCTCTGTCTAACCCAATTGGGTCTTCGCTGATATACCTCCCGATCTCCGCCTTGTAATCCCTGTGCCAATTCTGGTGGAGCCCTGTTTCTTGGTCAAAGTATTGACCCGGGAACCGGATGTTGTTCGTTTCGGTGCCGGTGATCGACATCGGCTCTCCGAAGGGCATGAAATCTCCCTCCCACACCTTGGCGCCGGTAGTGTCCGTCATGATCATCGGCGTACCGAGGTGGTCGGTGTGATAGAAAGACAGATTGTCTCCTTCGATCTTTCCGATAGGCTGTCCGTTCATATACACATACTCCGCCGTGATCGTCCCGTCTGCCGCGGATTCCGCTATGAGACTGCCCTGCAGGTCGTAGTGGTACAGGGTCGTCTGCTGCCCGACTGTCTTCTTCACCCTCTGACCTTTTGCGTTATAGACGTATTCACCGAGTATGCTTGTTCCTTCCATCGCCCTGATCAGTCTCTGATTCTGATTATAGACGAACTGCCTCTGGTTTTCCATGACGGTGTTTCCATTGGTATCGTATGAGAAGGAGAAGGTCTTCGCTCCCGTGGATGATGTGAGCTTGTTGGCGGTATAGGTATAGCTCGTTGTGGAAGCATTCATCGACTCCGTCGTCCTGTTGCCGACGGGATCGTAGCCGTACTGGAGGCTTCCCCAGGGTCCGGTCGCCTGGGTCAGGCGATACAGGGGATCATAGACGAAGGATTTCGCCTTTGCGATTTAAAAGAGGGACAACCCCCTATTTATTGACAATGCTCGTCGCATGTTCGTTCTGCTGACGACATATTGCACTGAGACAGGATCGAGGGGACGTTCTTCCCTGACGCGCAGATATCCCCGGATAAGGCCTGTCCCGGCATAGACCGGGAACGCGTGAACTGTCCGTTCACAACCGCCGCATTTGCCCTATTCCCTGAACCTGCGGGCTTTGTTGTGTTGTGCCCAACTCGCCTGGGGACTGAGCCTTGTATGCGGTTTCTGTTCCCCGGATCAAGTCCGGGGCAGGCTCTTGCCTTCGGCTCGTACTTGTGATAGCATCCATTAGTATGAACACTCTCAGGTTCTCGTACAGGGGACTTTTACCCCATGAGCTCACGCCCATGGCGGGCGTATATAAATTGATGGAGCCGACTCCTTACACTCGAACAGATGCCCTTCGGGCACTGCTCAGCATCGCATTAACATGACGAGGCTTTGTATGAAAATGACCTTTGAATGGGATGAAACCAAAGCACGAGAGAACTTCAGAAAACACAAAGTGTCTTTTGAAGAGGGTAAGACGGTCTTCAATGACCCCTTCCTGTTTACCTACCCGGACATCGATAGTTCCGACACTGAGGAGCGATATATCAATATCGGATTATCCGCCAAGAACCGCATTCTCGTTTTGATTCATGCGGAGAGACAGAGTAAAATACGTATCATCAGCTGCCGCAAAGCAACGGCGCGTGAGAGGAGACACTATGAAGAAGGCTAAGACTGAAGGGCCGACAACAATAGAAGAGATGAGAGGAGAATATGACTTTTCTTCCATGAAGGGCGACGTGCGGGGCAAGTACTATGAAGCATATCGAGCGGGCCATAAGGTCGTCATTCATAAAGAAGACGGCACGGACTCCGTTCAATACTTCAAACTCGAAGATGGGGCAGTCATGCTTGAGCCGGACGTAAGGAAGTACTTCCCCACTTCTGACGCGGTTAATAAGGCACTCAGATTATTGATCGAGATTGTTCCGGCAAGGAAGCGTGCATCCGGCCATCGGAAATGACACGACCGCATAATCATCCATGCACCGTTTCTGCATGAAATGACCCCTGTCTCCCTGTGATAGCCATGTTCTGACGTCTGAAGGAGTGATGCTGTTATCCGCGACAGCCCCCCCCGCAAAAGTCCCAACCGAAAATCTTAATCCCAGTCAGACAGCGCACAGGGCGTGCTTGTGGCTGAAGTCGGCACAGCCTCGATCACCGACTGTTTCTCGATGATAGTATCAGGAGGCGGGATGGTTTTCAGGATTCCGTTGAAGCTTCGTGGGAACATCAAGATAGGGGTGGTAATGTCCAGAGGAGAGCATCGGAGAGGTCAAACTCGCCAGCCGGCACTCAAACCTGAGCCACGCTCTTCCTGACGGACACCCTTTACTGGCGCGATCCGTCATCCCCCTCGGACGGGTGGTGCGGGAGCGCGCTTTTTATCCCCGCCCCTTCCAGAGCGGCACGTATCTCTTCCCCGTGCTGCACGCCCCTTGTCTCGACAGTCACGTCCACAAGGGTCTTCCCAATGGGGATGCCCCGGACGAGGGGATCGTGGATGATATTCAGGATGTTGCCGTTTCGGGAGGCGATGATGCCCGTCAGCCGGTGAAGGCTGCCGGGCGCGTCGTCGACGATGACACTGAATTCCGTGATCCTGCCGCTCGATACGAGCCCCCGGTGGATGATGCGGTCGATGAGGGTGAAATCGATATTCCCGCCGCTCAACAGGAGGACGACCCGCTTCCCCTGAAATCGCCCGCCCTGTTCCAGCAGGAGAGCGAGGGGCGTCGCTCCCGCACCCTCGACGACGAGCTTCTTCCTCTCCAGCAGGAGCAGAACGGCGACGGCGATGGATTCCTCGCTCACAGTGAGGATGTCATCGACGACACGGCGCATGACATCGAGGGTCAGCGCTCCCACCCTGCCGACGGCGATACCGTCCGCAATGGTCGTCTGGGGGTGCACGTCCCGCACTGTGCCCTCGTGAAAAGAATCCCGGGCGGAGGTGGCCGAGACGGTCTGGACCCCGATGACTTCCGTTGCCGGCGACAGGGCCTTGACTGCTGTGGCGACTCCCGCAATAAGCCCTCCCCCTCCGACGGGCACGATGACAACATCGGGCCTTTCCAGGTCGGCGAGAATCTCAATGCCGGCCGTTCCCTGGCCGGCAATGATCGCCCTGTCATCGAAGGCATGAATGAAGGTGAACCCCTCCTGTGACTGCGCATGGTCAAGGGCATCCTGAAAGCTCTCTCCGTGAAGGATCACATCGGCCCCGTATCCCCGTGTCGCTTCCTGTTTGACGATCGAAGACGTAACGGGCATGACGATCCTGGCCCCGATGCCCAGAGACTGTGCCGCATAGGCGACTCCCTGGGCATGATTGCCCATTGATGCGGCGATGACCCTTCCGGGGCGCTCCGTCACCAGCTTGTGGAACGCGCCCCTGACCTTGAAGGAACCCGTCTTCTGCAGGTTCTCGGCCTTGAGATACACCTGGGCCCCTGTGATCCTGCTCAGGGAGTTCGCATAGATCAGCGGCGTCCTGTTTATGTATCCCCCGATATTGTCACGGGCCCGGTAGATCTCCTCCAGCGCAATCACGATCGCCTCTTTGCCGCAGGTTTCACCTGTTTTTCGGTGGGCATGTCCAGATTATGGACGATCTCCGCCCCGATAAGAAAGATGCAGGAGGAATAGAAAAGCCACAGGAGGAACATGACGAAAGCTGAAAGGGGGCCGTAAATCGTGCCGAGCCGCATGACCCGGACGACGTAGATCGTAAAGAGGTACTTCGCCGCCTCGAGAAAGATGGCGGTGAACAGGGATCCTGCGAAGGCGTGGACCAGGCGGACCCTCTTTTTCGGCAGGAGGAGATAGATCGTCGTCAAAGTGAGCAGGCTGAGGGCGAGGGGACCCACGAAGGCAATGAGAAAGGCCGTCACCGCCCCGATCTGGAACCCCGGGAAATATTCGGGGAGGTCCATGAGCATGTTGACGACCGATGTGGCGGCGAAGGAAAGGATGATGAAGACGATGATGAGCGTCATGAAAAGGACGGACAGAATGATGGACACGATGAAGTGTCTCTTCGTCTTGGTCTTGAAAATCACGTTGATCGCCGATTCCATGGACGAAAAGAGCTGGTACGACAGCAGGGCATAGAGACCAAAGGAATAGGGGCCGATGACCCTGTAGGTGATGAGTTTTTTCAGTTCCTGGGTGATCTTGGACGTGATGTCGGGGAAATAACTCATGAGCTTTGCAGCGAAGAACCGGAAGATTTCGTCATGCTCACCGAGGAAATAACCGAAGACGGTCACGAAGAAGATGCAGAAGGGAACGATGGCCATCATGTAAAAGAACGACATCGAGCCGGCGAGCATGAGCCCGCCGTCCCGGAAAAAGTCGATGAAACTCCGGCCTATGATCCGCGGGTAGCGATCAAGACCCATGGGTCATTCCGGAATGAAGATCAGGAGGCGCCGATCTCATGTTCCCAAACGCAGGAAATGAACCTTGCAGGTGCACGAAAGGGCGGGACAAAGCGCTCTGAAAACAGTGACAGTGTGAGTGTCAGTGTCACTGCCGCTGCCGCTGCCTCCGGGAAGGCAGATATGGTTCAAAGCCTTTCCAATGCGATGATGAGACATCTCCAGGTGTTCAGCGTCTGTTGCCTGACGGGCTTTTTGTATCAATAGACACGGCAAAGTGTGGTCCGGTGATGAATAAGGTATCTTAGCGGAAAGGCTTTTCACCACATCAGCCTTCCCTTCGCGCGTGTTTGTCATCAGGATCCTGTTTGTTGTCTACTGTCTACTGTCTAAATTTTCGTGGCATCTTCGCCCCGCCTTTCCGGAGGGAGCACGCAACGATCAGGTAAATCACGACATGTCAAGTTTGAGGAATAATTCGAGGAGCCGGTCGAGCTCGTCGAGAGAATAGTACTCGATCTCGATCCTTCCGCGCTTCTTCCCGTGATGCAGCCGCACCTTCGTTCCCAGGGAGCGGGTCAGCCTCTGTTCGAGGTCCTCCACTTCAGGGGTCTTCCCGGGCCTCGTTTTCGTCTTTCCGCCCGTGAATTTCCTGCAGAATGTCTCTGCAGCCCTCACGCTGAGGGCGCGTTTGACGATCTCCCTGGCGGCGTCGATCTGCCTCTTCTGCCCTTCCAGGCTGAGGATGACCTTTGCGTGACCGATGGAGAGGCGGTCTTCGTTGATCAGCGTCCTCACCTCTTCAGGCAGCCTGAGAATGCGTATGTAATTGGCAACGGTCGCCCTGTCCTTTCCGACACGGGCCGACAGGTTCTCCTGGGTCATGCCGTAGTCGCTGACAAGTCTCTGGAAGGCCTCGGCGGTCTCGATCGGGTTGAGATCTTCCCTCTGGATGTTTTCGATCAGGGCGATCTCGATGGCGTCCTGCGACGAGACGTCCTTAATAAAGGCCGGGATTGTCTTCAACCCCGCCCGCGTCGCGGCCCGCCAACGCCGCTCCCCTGCTATGAGCTGAAAGGCGCCGTCTCCGAGGCTCGAGACGATGACAGGCTGGAGGATCCCCTTTTCACGGATGGACTGGGTGAGGTCCTCGATGGACCCGTCGTCAAAGCGCTTCCGGGGCTGGTCACCGCTGGGGCGGATCTTCCCGATGTCGATCTGTACAACCTCTTCTCCCCTTTCGGGGAGGAGCGCCTCAAGCCCGCGGCCTAACGCTGTTTTCATGCAGGATCTCCTTTGCGAGGGAAAGGTAGCTCTGCGCTCCCTTTGATCGCGCGTCATACAGAATGGCCGGTTTTCCGTGGCTCGGAGCCTCGCCAAGGGTCACATTCCTGGGGATGAGGGTGGTGTAAACCTTTTCTTTGAAGAATCTCCTCACCTCACCCTCCACCTGGTGAGAGAGGGTGTTCCTCGGATCGAACATGGTCAGGAGAATGCCCTCGATCGTGAGGGCGGGATTGAATGATCCCCTCACGCGCGTGAGCGTCCGCGTCAGGAGACTCAGGCCCTCGAGGGAATAATACTCGCACTGCACCGGGACGAGGATGGAATCGGCCGCGACGAGGCCGTTCAGAGTGAGTATCCCGAGGGATGGCGGGCAATCGATCATGATGTAGCGGAAACGGTCTTTGACAGGGGCTATGGCCTGAGACAGAATCTTTTCCCTGTCCTGCCGCTGCGTCAGCTCGACTTCAACGCCGAGCAGGTCGATCGTTGACGGGACGATGAAGAGACGCGGCATCGACGTCTCGATGATGGCCTCCTCAAGGGGAATCCTGCCCAGATAGACGTCATAGAGGCTCTTCGTCACTCCGCGGCGGTTAATGCCGAGACCGCTCGTGAGGTTGCCCTGGGGATCGGAATCGATGACAAGGATGTCGACATCCGCCAGGGCCAGGGAAGCGGCGAGGTTGATCGTCGTCGTCGTTTTCCCGACCCCTCCCTTCTGATTGGCGATGACGATTGTCTTTCCCACGGCATCCCTATTCTATCACGTTCAAAAAAGAGAATACTAATGGGAGGTTTCACTATGAATGCGATATACTTAAGAAAAGGAGGCAGCCATGGAAGAGGCGAGGAAATTTCAGGCAAAGAACGGTGAAACGATCACCATCAGACCTGCTGAGCCGGTAGACTCCTGCGAGATCATCGACACGATCCGGTCCAACGCGCAGGAGCGGAGCTACGTCCTTATGGAACAATACGGCAAGACCGTCAAGTCCGAGCAGGCATATATCTCCGGCATCGACCGGAACAAGAACCTCCTCATCGTCGCCGCTGTCGGCGTCGAAGTCATCGGGTGCCTTGCCGCCCTTCAGGCAGACGGCGGGAAACGGGAAGAAACGGCACATATCCTCCACGTCGGTCTTCACCTGAAGGAGGCGTACCGCGGCCTCGGCATAGGAGGACAGATGCTCTCCTACGCGGTCGAATGGGCCCGGGAGGCGGGGTTCGGGAAGATCGAGGCGAGCATATTCACCATGAACAAGGTCTCCCTCAAGCTCTTCAGCCACGCCGGGTTCACCGAGGAAGGGGTCAGGCACAAAAGGATACGGCTCGGATCGGAGTTCATTGACGAGGTCCTCATGGGGAAGGTCCTTGAATGACCGTCGTGACGGGCCTGGGGCAGTGCTGCCTCGACTCCCTCGTTCTCGTCGACGGCTATCCCCCTGCGGATTCGAAAAAAGAGGTGCTCGCGTGGCATGAGCAGGGCGGCGGCCCCGTCGCCACGGCACTCGTTGCGCTTTCTCGCCTCGGCGTGTCCTGTCGATTCTACGGCATCACAGGCGATGACGAGGCCGGCGAGAAGATACGGCAGTCCCTTTCTGAGGAAGGGATCGATGTCAGGGGTCTTGTCCGGCGCCGGGGGGCTCTTTCTCAGAGGGCCTTCATCGTCGTCGACCGCTCAAGCGCAAAGAGGACGATCTTCTGGAAGCGGCCGACGGGCGATCCTCTGAGACCGGAAGAGCTCGGATGAGACATTTTGAATGACAGCTCCTTCCTCCTCCTCGACGGCCTCATGGCCGATGCATCCATAGCGGCTGCGCAGTCTGCGAGAGCCCTCGGTGTGCCTGTCATGCTCGATGCAGGGAGGATGAGGGCGGGGATGACCGATGTGGCCATGCACTCCGATTATCTCGTGGCTTCGGAGGAGTTTGCCCGTGACCTGGTCTGGGACGTCACGCCGGAGCATCTGGAGAGGGAACGGGAACGACTCGGTGTCCGGGCGGTTACGGTGACGCTCGGGGACAGGGGCAGTGTCACGGCAAGCTCGGACAGTGCCTTTCTGACGCCTGCCTTCCCGGTCGAGGCCGTCGACACGACCGGCGCCGGGGACGTGTTTCACGGCGGTATATATCTACGGGTTGCTTCAGGGCTGGCAGCTTGCCGATACGGTGACGTTCGCCTCGGCACTGGCGGCGATGAAGTGCACAAAGATAGGGGGGAGGGCCGGCATCCCCAACCTTGAAGAGGTCACCCGCTTCATGCAAAAGCACGGCCATCCCTCAACATCATGCCGTACGTAGGGTCTGCTCCCCGAGCAGACCGCGTCATTAATGTCGGGCCGTTCGGGGAACGGCCCCTACAGGATTCCACTTTTCACCACATCAGCCTCCCCGTCGTGCGTCTGTCATCCAATTCCTGTCTATTGTCTACTGTCTACTGTTTCCTGTCTAATGTTGCGTGGCAGCTTCGCCCCGCCTTTCCGGAAAGCGTATACAGCGATAAGGACTATCCTGTTGTTTCTTAACGTTCTTTGCTGCTTTGCGTGAGACGGACTTAGGTGCTCCTTTCACGGGTGACAGCCCCTGCCGAGTTTTTCTTCAGGAAGCGCTTGAGCCGGAGGCGGTTGAAATACGTAACGGGGCTCTCCGATGCCTTCACCTTCCCTTTCAGCACAGCTTCAGGTTCCAAGATCAGGTCAAGGACATGGGCTGTAGAAGTTATCTTGTTGAGAAAGTTGACGCAGCCTGCGCAGTAGGTGATCACCTTCTTGTCCTTCACCTCTCCCTTCCGTATTTGACCCCATGTCCCGGCCAGTTCCGGTGACAGGAAACCCACGGCCCCGCCTTCTCCGCAACAAAGGGTCTTCGTCCTGGAATGCACCATCTCCTCGACCGTGAGCCCGACAGCAGTGACGAGACTCCTCACGGCATCATGGATGCCTTCTTCAAACCGCACGGCGCAGGGATCATGAATCATTACGTTACCGCTGACACGGGGCATCTTCGGCAGCTCAAGCTCGGCCATGACTTCATACACGGTCCTGACGGAGAGGGGAGCGCCGAAGCGGCTGAATATCTTATGGCAGTTGGGACAGGCGACGAGAACATGCTGCACACCCTGATCCAGGAGGTATCCTTTCATTTCATCAAACATGATTGTCATGTGTGACTCGCGGCCGAGATCGTGGGAGGGATTGGTGCAGCAGTCGAGGACTATGCCGATGTCTGGAATGTTGTGTTTTAATTGTTCAAACGCTTTAAGCACCGTGCCGGGCCTCGCTCCGGGCAGGGCGCAGCCGGGGAAAAAGACGGTCCTGCATCCCTGCGGAAGCATGTAATGCGTGTACCTCCGGGACGTTCCCCTGCGCTCGTATCCGAGAAACGACTCGTGCTCCCGATATGTCCCGAAGCCTCTCGACACTGCCTCCCTGCGCATTTCGAGAAACATATCGGAAGGATTGACTTTTACGGGACAGACGGCTGCGCACAACCGGCACAGGCTGCACTCGAAGGGCATCCTGTGGTGTTTTCCCTTACCAGGGTCATATGACCCTGCGATGTCTTTCGGCTTGCCGTATTTTCTGAGAAAGGCGCATTCCTTCTGGCAAAGGTCGCACATGATGCAGCCGCTGAAAATGCCCTCCAGTTGCTGCCGAAGCGCGAACCTCATGGTCCAGGCACCCTCACTCCCTGCAGAGACCTGAAAATATGCTGCGGAGTGTCGCCTCGTCAATCCTCTTCATGAGGTCCTCCTCGAATGCTTCCGACCATCGTCGCTCCTCCTCGAGAATCAGAAACTCCGAAGGCATATCGTCGGCGTCGTCTTCGGCGCACATTTCCTCACTGCCATATCTGTCGATGACGGACTGAAAACCCTTGTTCCTCTCGATCCAGCGCAGGCATTCCTCATGGTTGCCCAGGAAGAGAAGCACAAGCACGTTCTCCTGCCTCTGGCAGATCATCCGATAACCGTCAGCAAGGTCATATTTAAGACACTTTTTGATCCGGTGTTCGCCCCATCTCGTCATTCTGCGCGCATCGGCAATCTCACATATTTCCAGAGACTTGATCCGCTCGATAACCTTTTCCGCCTTTCTTGCCACGACTGCCGATTTGCCCCCCTTCCGCTTGAGGACCGCCAGGCTTTTCTCGAACTTCTCATCGCGAATGATCGTCATGTTCATCTCGTTACCCTTATCGTCGCAAAATACTCCCCGGAAAGACGGGGCGTATGCGCCGAAAACCTTGCTGCGGCGACACCGTAACCCTCACAGAAGACAACCTTTCAGGCCAATGGTCGATCACACAAAGAGTGGAATCATGAAAGACAAACCTTACGAGGAGTATCGTCGCCTTCAGCAAGGCTTTGAGGCGCTTCGCCCCGTCCTTCTGTGCAAGGTTACCTTATTTTTGCATCCGCCCTCCCATGCAACAGGAGGAATCATTTCCTATTTCTTGCCGACCGGGTAGTCCGCGTCCATCCAGGCCTTGATGCCACCGGGATAGCGGTAGACATTCCTGTATCCAAGCTTCACCGCCCACATGGCGCCGTTGTGGCTGCGGGTGCACTTGGTGAAGCCGCAGTAAAAGACGATGAGTCTGTCCTTGTTCGGACCGAGGAGCTTCTCGAGTTCCGCCTTCTTCTTGTCATCGAGACTCGTCATCTCCGGGATGGGGAATTCCATCTGCACCGCGCCGGGGACATGATTCTTTTTATAACTGTCCTCGTAAGGCATCGTGTCGACGATGAGCATGTCCTTCTTCTGGTCGATCCAGCCCTTCAATTCCTCCGTTGTGACGATCTTGTAGCCGCCCCTCGCAACCTCGCGAGCGAAGGTCACGGCGATCTTCTCCGTCTCCAGTTCCTTGGCGCCCCACGCGGCGATCCCGACACCGGACAGGCCGAACACAACGGCGACAACGACGGCAACGGCGATACACAGACCTCTCGTGAACATACAAACCTCCTCATATCATCGATTTTATGTGGTTCCACACACCGTGGACGTGCTGCCTCGCCGGTGAAATCCACCGGACTATGTACAGATACAGGGCGCCTCCGAGCATGGCGATATCGCGGTAGAAAGCGTTCCACAGACCCGCCTGTCCGCTGATTTCCTCCTCGGAAAAGCAGCCGCAGTCGATGTCGAGCCCGCTCAGGATGCCGTACCAAAGGACAACGATGAAGAGAACAAGGAGCAGCGTGACAAGGGTAAGACCGCCTGTGACGTTGAATACGAGACCCGCTCCCCCGACCACCTCGAGCACGGGAAGACCGACGGCTATGAAGGGAAGCCAGCTCTCCGGCGCAAGGTCGTAGGAAGCGATCGTCCGGGCAAAGGCCTTGGGATCCGTGAGTTTGATCACACCCGCATAGATGAAGACGGCGCCTATGACACAGCGCACTGCGAGTGAAAGCCTGCGGTCCGTCAGAAATGCGCCGATCCTACGGATGGCCGACCCTGTCGCTGCAGGACTGGTATGAGAGGGATCCCGAATGCTCATTGCACAGCCCCTTTACGCGCCGTTCATGGCGATACGGGCCGCCCCGAGGGCGGCGAGCATGTCGGGATGACCGGGAACATGCACCCTTGTCCGGAGACGCTCCTCGAACACATGGCGCAGGCAGAGATTCCGGGCGCAGCCGCCTGCAAAGACCACGTCATCCTTCACACCGACCCTCTGGAGAAGACCGACGACCCTGATCGCGACGGAGCGATGGAGCGCTGCGGCGATCGACCCCCTTTCCATCCCCTTTGTGATCAGTCCGATCACCTCCGACTCGGCGAAAACGGTGCACATGCTGTTGATCTTGATGCCGTCATCGCCGGAACCGCACTGGCTCCCGAATTCGTCCATATCGAAACTTAGGGCCTTCGCCATGATCTCGAGGAACCTGCCGGTGCCGGCCGCGCACCGGTCGTTCATCTCAAAGTCCGTCACCTGGCCCTCTTCGTTCAGGACGACGACTTTCGTATCCTGTCCGCCGATATCGATGATGGTGCGGCATGTGGGCAGCACCTCGCGTACACCCCTTGCCACCGCCTTGATCTCCGTGACGGTCCTGACCTCGCCGTGCACCTCAAGGAGGTACCTGCCGTACCCTGTGGCGACAAGCCTGTCCGGCTTTTTCGATTCCATGAGCTCCCTGCAGACGGCAAGGGGGTTGTGGCCCGTCTCCCTTCGCTCATAGAGAATGGGACTCCCGCCGTCCAAAAGGGTATATTTGATGTAGCGGGAGCCGATGTCGATGCCCCCGCAAATCACGCGTGGACGCCCTTGCCGATCATCTCCAGAAATGCCTCGATCCTCGTCTTGAGCTGGCCGAAATCCTCCATGCTGTAGTCCGTCTCGATCCTCAGGAAGGGCAGGTTGATCGCCTCGACGGCGTTTTTCGCGCGGAACGCCTCCACCATGTAAGGCGTGCAGAACTGAAGAGCGTAGTGGATGACGCCGTCAGCGCCTAGCCGCTTCGCCATTTCGACGATGTTTTCCATACGTTCCGTATTCGGCGTGAAACAGGCGCAGTCGATGGAGACATACCGGGAGGCGATGTTGTCCAGTCCCTCATCAACGGTCCGGAAGGCCTCGTCGAGGAGGCTTCTGAAATTCCGCTCGCCGACGCAGGACTCCTCGCCGACGACGACGGCGCCGCTGCCTTCGATGATGGCGTGGACCTTCCAGTTGGGGATCGCCATGGGAGAGCCCGACAGAAGCACCCGCGTCGTTCCCTTCGGCGCGACGCCCCTTCCTGCGGTGATTCTCAGGTCCAGTTCGTCGCAGAGCTCATTCACCTTGGCCGTAAACCGCAAAGGATCGTCGTAAAAGGAGACCTGGTTGATGAGCAGTGCGTCGAGCCCGGAAATCGGGGCGGGATCGGCCTTCCTCAATGCGGCAAGCCTCTGGAGGGCCTTTCTCTTTGCGTTGACGATGGCGGCGGCCTTCGCCAGGTTGTCGAGGGTGATCCGCCTGCCCGTCACCTCCTCGAGTTTTTTCGCGAAACGCTTCACCTCTTTTGCCCAGAGGCGCCTGCTCTCCTCACCCTTCATGTTCGGCAATTCCATCACGTAGACCTTCTTCGTGATCTCGTCGAAGATCTCATAGGCCTTTTTCTTTCCGTCGCACGTCGTCTCGCCGACGATGAGGTCCGTCAGCTCGACGTAGGGGCAGAGACCGGCGAGCTTGAAGCCCATGAAGGCCTTGATGAGGGCGCAGGTGTTGCGGGGGATGTACTGCTCCGCCTCGGACGTGCCGACGTCGGCGCCGGCGCAAAGGCCGATGCAGACGCCGTCGACGGCGAGGACAAGCTCCTCCGGCACGTAGACGCAAAAGGTGCCGATCACCTTCTTCCCCTGGTCCTTGGCGTTGACGATCTCCTCGATCCTGAGGCCATGGACCTCCGATATGACGAAATCGAAGTACCCCATGCCTTCGGGCCTGTTTTTCTGGGAGAGATAGATGTTTTTGTACGCGTCGGACAGGACGGCCAGCAGGCCGTTATGGGCCTCGAGATTGAGGCCGATGGAGCTCCACATGTTTGTATAATCCTTTGACATGATGCGCCTCCTTTATGATGCTTTTTGTATTGCCAGGGCTGCTCCGCAGCCTTTTTGCACGTCCTTCTGCGTATCTGGAGGGGGGTAGTGGGAATCGAACCCACCACAGCGTCTTTGACTACCGTGTTACTGGTTTTGCAGACCAGGCGGGGCGCCAGCCCCTTACCCCCCGTGCGCAGCCTCCCGGCCGCGATTCAGCAGCCCTTCAGAGCGCCATCTTCGGCGCCCTTTTCATGGGCCGACTGCACGGGGAGTGGATATCTGTGTCCAAACCTGCCTGCATGAGAATTCCATTGTTCACATCAATACCGTTTTTTGTCATGCCTGACCTATTCGTTCGGGGAAAACACAAAGAAGACCCGCGTGATCAGCGCTCCACCGGCATCCCCGCATCCTTCCAATCCGCGAAGAGTGACTGGTATATGTTCTTGTAATCCATCTTTATGAGCTTCCTGTATGCAAGATAGCTCCTGCTCCCTGTGTTGCAATAGACAATAATCTTTTTTTCCTTCGGCAGGATGTCCTGGCTGGTCGCAAAGGTCTCGGCGGGGATGTTTAAAGCCGTCGGGATGTGGCCCTCCTTATACTCTGCCGCGTCTCTCACGTCGACGAGGACGTACCCGTCCTTATTCCCCTCCATGAGAGCTTTGAGTGCGGTGGGGGAGAGCTTTGTCGTTTCAATCTTTTTGTCATAGTCCGGACCGGCAACAATCGGGAGGTTCATCTCCTCCCAAACGGGGAAGCCCTCACTGTAGATGCGAATATTTTTGTACCCGAGAGCTGCGGCCTTCACGGCGGTACGTTTGCTCTTCCCGCACTTGACACCGTTGCAGTAAAAAACGAGCGGATTCTCCTTGTTCTCAGGAAGCAGGGAACGCTGCTCGTCAAACTTCTTCTCCGGGATGTTGATCGACCCGACGATGTGGGCCTCGCTAAATTCCTCTTCAGTGCGGGCGTCGACAAGCGCGAAAGGTGTCTTCTGTTCCATCATTGCCTTGAGTTCAGATGTGGTGATGAGGGGATAGTCCGCCGCCGCCGGACGCCGGTCCGATGTGACCACAACAGCGAAGACGATAAGGAAAATAATGAATGCACGTCCCAATTGAGCAACACTACGTTGTATCACACGACCTCCAAATAGATGTTTTTGCAGAAATTGGGAAATTTTATAATAGTCTTTTTCTATAACTCCAATACATTATTCCGATGTGTTATGCATTATGCATAGAAAATCACGATTGAAGACAAATATGTGTCCACACCCCTGTCAAAAATATTGTGCAGCCGGACTTTGAAAAACGAGGATAGGGTGCGGTTTCTGAGGCATAATTCACGGTTGCCTTGCTCGAAAAGACGGTGCAAAACGCCTGAAAAACAGCCTCGGTGACAGCGTCAGTAAAAGGTTCATCGTTTATTCTCACGTCTGACTGCGATGGTCTGTACGGGAAGGCAGAGGTTTCGCAGCACCGATGCTTTTCAGCGCATTCGCCCCGTCTTTCCTGAGATCTCATTGCGGTGATAAGGGTTTATTTTGCAAAGAAAGCATGCCCTATCCTCGTATCGCATTATTTTAGGCATCATGAAGTGTCCAAAAAACTTTCTTCGTTGCAGACGCACCCAAGAAAGTCTTTTCCCGCTTTTTATACAACGACGGGTCAACCTGAATGATATTGTGGCATCCCTGTTGCTATAATGATTATTGTGTAAGGCATGAAACGGCGTGTTTTCAGGTGAATGACGGGACGGATCTCCTGAAATGCGGAAACGTCTCCCCGTGAGAGGACCGTACTGACGACCTGATTGTCACAGCGAGGAGGGGAAAATGGACACGTTGCTCGGTTTGTTCATCGGCATCGGGCTGAGCGCAGCCTGCGGATTCAGGGTCTTTGTGCCGTTGCTCATTACAAGCGTCGCGGCCCAGAGCGGTCACCTGACCCTGTCGTCGGGATTTGACTGGATCGGCACCGGGCCCGCCGTCATTGCCTTCGCAACGGCGACGGTCCTCGAGATCGCCGCCTACTACACCCCCTGGCTCGACAACCTCCTGGACAGCATCATGACACCGGCTGCAGCCATTGCGGGGACGATCCTCACGGCCTCTCTTGTCGGGGACCTTTCCCCCTTCCTGAAATGGTCACTGGCGATCATCGCCGGCGGCGGGACGGCCGCAGCCGTTCAGGCCGGGACTGTGATGACGAGAAGCGCCTCCCTCATGACGACGGGCGGCCTCGGAAACGGGCTTGTCGCGACGGCTGAGCTGTTCGGGTCCGCTGTTATCTCTTTCCTCGCCCTCTTTCTCCCCGTCGTCGTCATCATCATGGTCGTCCTGGCGCTCTCCTTCCTCGTGAGAAGGGCGGCAGGAAGGGAAAAAGCTCCCGCACAGCTCGGGCAGACCCGCATGCTGCCCTGAGACTTCAAAAATGTCATAATGACAGCGGACGAAAAAACTGATTTCATGAAAGACAAACTGCGCGACATCGGCGCCACGAGGCTGAAGCATGTCGAGGGCGGAAATTTCGTCTGGATCAACATCGATAGTCCGGCTCCGGAGGTCGTCCGCAAACTGCCGGACATCTATCCTTTCCACCAGCTCGACATCGAAGACTGCCTGTCGAGGACTCAGCTTCCGAAAATCGATGAGTACCCGGACTATCTCTTCATCATCGTGCACTTCCCCCGCTATCTGAAAGAGAGGCGCTACTCGGTGGCGTCGCAGGTCTCGATCTTTCTCGGCAGGGACTTTCTCGTCACCATTCATACGGGCGAACTCAAGCCCATCAACAGGCTCTTCGAGAGATGCAGGCAGGACGGGCCATCCGCCTCGGAGCTCCTGTCCCGGTCGTCGACCTTCCTGCTCTACAAGCTGCTCCAGGCCCTTGCAGGGAATCTCTTCCAGATGTCGGGCAAGATACTCTCCAACATCGAGACCATTGAGTCGAAGGTCTTTGACGAGAAGGTCGAGGCGACAAGAGAGGTCACGGAGCTCCGCCATGACATCGCGAACCTGAGGAAGACGGTCTTTCCCCTTAAGCGGGTGATTCACGATCTGGAGAAAAAGACGGAACGCTTTGCCGCCGAGGCCGGTCATCCGGGCATCGAGGTTGTGGATTACTTCGAAGCCCTCGCCGACTCCATTGACGCCGTCTGGTCCACCATCCAGGAGTGCAAGGAAATCATCGAGATCTACAAGGACACGGACTACATCATCAGCTCCGACAGGACCAACAAGATCCTGGCCCTGCTGACGATCGTCTTCACCTTCTCCATCCCCGCCACCGTCATCGGCACCCTCTACGGGATGAACGTGAAACTTCCCGGCGGCTCCGAAAATGCCCTGACGTTCTTCGGCCCTTATACGACCTTCATCCTGATCGTCTCCGTCTCAGTCACCTCCGTTGTCACCATGTACCTTATTTTCAAAAAAATCAGGTGGCTCTGATAATCCGAAGGAAGAGGGCGGCTGCACGGCCAGGTGGCGCACATCGCAATCGCGCAGAGAGGGTCCCCGTCATTCGGGCTTCGGGCTACCGAATTGACCTGTAACCGCCGGGCACACCCCGCTTCGACATGACGATCTGCCAGACCTGCACGCTCCGGCAGCGAAAGGCCCCGGCGTCGCTGAGCAGATAGTACTTCCACATGCGGTAGAACCGGTCGTCGTAACGGTCCCTGATCTCCTGCCATCTCGAATCGAAATTCCCGAACCAGGCGAGGAGCGTGTGATCGTAATCCGAACCGATGTTCTGCCAGTCTTCGACGACAAAGGACTTCTCGGCGGCCGCTGCAATCTGCTTCATCGACGGGACGAGGGTGTTCGGGAAGATATACGCCTCCATCCAGGGATCAAAAGTGTTCTCCGTGTAATGCTTGCCGATTGTGTGCAGGAGGAACAGCCCTCCGTCCTTCAGGCATCTGTGAACAACCCTCATGTATGTTCGATAATTCCTGTGTCCCACGTGCTCGAACATGCCGACGGAGGCGACGTGATCGAAGGGCTCGTCGATGTCCCTGTAATCCTGAAGCCGAATCTCGACGGGGAGGCCCGCACAGAGTTCCCTGCCGAGCGATGCCTGTTCCTCGGAAACGGTTATCCCCACCGCTTTGACGCCGTAGCGCTCCGCGGCGTACTTGACGAGACTGCCCCACCCGCAGCCGATGTCGAGAAACCGGTCGCCCGGTTTCAGTCCGAGTTTCCTGCAGATGAGGTCGAGTTTCGCCTCCTGGGCATCATCGAGGTTGTCGGCCTGATCCCAATAGGCACAACTGTAGCACATCCTCCGGTCAAGCGTGATCTTGAATAGATCGTTCCCGGTGTCATAATGCTTCCGTCCCCACCTGATAGGCCCGCGATTTCCTGCCGAGATTGAAGATGCGCGATCTGAGGCCAAGGTAGAGCAGCTTCACCGATCCCTTGATTTTTGCGCTCGGGATTCGTGGGGATGATCCTCGAGAAGAACTCGTCGAGGCGGTCGCATTCCCACCAGCCGTCCATGTACGATTCACCGAGGCCGAGACTCCCGTCAAAGAGGACGCGCCTGTAGAAGCGATCATCCCTGACGGTTATGTCCCAAGGATTCCGGCCGTTGACCCTAATCCCCGCCTGTGCCAGAATCGTCTCTATAAGCCTCTTCGCTGACTCGTGAGCCATGATCCCTGACCACGCAAATTTTCCCGCCGAACGTGAGTGTCCGCAATTTCCGCACATCAGGGGGACTAACGTTTTGCCTCAGTTCGGCATGTTTACATAATGGATTTTTGTACACCCTTCGGTCTCTCCCTGCTGCATCGCTTTCCATCGTATACTTACTGGCAGAACGGCTTTGTTGCCAATAGCATCCTAATCAACAAATAGCAGATTATCGAGGGCTTTTCCAATTATAATTGCTAATAGATTAATTAATTCTGCTGATATATCAGAATCAGTCAGCCCCGGTTGACAACGTGCATTTCTGCGCCTATACTGATAAAAACAGTCAATCAACCTTATTGTTGCAATACACTGAAAGGCGGGGCGAAGCGCTCTGAAAAACAGTGTCAGTGTGAGCGTCAGTATCAGTCAAAAAGGCTCACTTTTCGGCCAATGGTCTTGAACGAGTGATCTAAACTAATCTGATGAGGGTATGTGTCGCCGCAGCAAGGTTTTCGGCGCATACGCCCCGCCTTTCCCGGGAGGTATTGCAACGATAAGGTCAACATTAGGCTTGAGTCAAGGAGCAGGTAATGGCTTCGACGTTTTCCCTGACAGTAAACGGCAAAAAGCACGTTGTGGATGCTGATCCCGACACGCCGTTGCTGTACGTGCTTCGCAACGACCTTGGGCTGAACGGTCCGAAATTCGGCTGCGGCCTCGGCCAGTGCGGGTCCTGCACGGTCATCATGGACGGCCTGGCCGTTCATTCCTGCACGATGCCCGTCTCCAGGGCCGCGGGGCGAAACATCCTGACGCTGGAAGGGCTCGGCTCAGCCGAAAAGCCCCATCCTTTGCAGAAGGCCTTCATCGGGGAGCAGGCAGCACAGTGCGGTTATTGCGTCAACGGCATGATCATGAAGAGCAAGGCCCTGCTTGACGCAACTCCCGAACCGAGTGATGAGGAGATCCGCATGGCCTTGACGTCGAATCTCTGCCGGTGCGGCGTTCATAACAACATCATCCGCGCGGTCCGGCGAGCAGCCGGGGAGATGAAGAGATGACGGACTATCTGCTTACACGCCGGGAGTTCGGCAAAACAGCGGCGGGTATTTTTGTCACCTTCACATTGGCGCCGGAGCTTGCGTGGCCCGCCGAGGAAGGACTGCCCGGCAACCTCGGCAAGGCGCCCGTGCTGGACGCATGGCTTCTCATCGATCAGGACGGGAGGGTCACGATATTTACGGGGAAAGTGGAGCTGGGACAGGGCATTCTGACCGCACTCAGCCAGATGGCAGCCGAAGAACTGGATGTGTCTCTGTCGCGCATCAGGATGGTCTCCGGTGACACCCGCCTGACCCCTGATGAAGGATACACAGCCGGCAGCCAGTCTGTCGAGTACAGCGGGACGGCGATCCGTTATGCCTGCGCGGAGGCCCGTTCGGTCCTTCTCGAAAAGGCATCTGCCCGTCTCGGCGTTCCTGCTGACCGGCTCAAAACGGCTGACGGCGCAGTCATTGCGCCTGACGGCGGGAAACTGACCTATGGCGAGATCGCGAAAGCGACCCTGCACCACAAAGCGACGGCAAAGGTACCCCCGAAACCTGCCAAGGAGCACGGCATCGTCGGAAAGCCGGTAAGCCGCATCGACATCCCCCCGAAGGTGACAGGCGGTCCCGCATTCGTTCAGGACATGCGTATGCCCGGCATGGTTTTCGGCCGCATCGTCCGTCTGCCGGGCCCCCGTGACAGGCTCGAAGAAGTCGATACGTCTGCAGTACAACGCATGCCCGGCGTCCTGGCCGTCGTGCGTGACGGCAGCTTCCTGGGCGTTGTCGCAGCCCGGGAGGAGCAGGCGATCGCAGCCCGCGAGGCCCTGAGAAAGTCCGCGAAATGGCGGATTGCAGGGGACCTGCCGGACCCGGCCAAAATCCACCTCTGGCTGAAACAGCAGGCGGCCGAGGACACGATCATCAGCGAGAAGAAGGCACTGGATACCCCTCCGATTATCCGCCGCATCGATGGCACCTATACGAAACGACACGTGGCGCACGCATCTCTTGGTCCGTCCTGTGCCGTCGCCGAGATGAAAGACGGCACACTCCGCATCTGGTCGCACACGCAGGGCGTCTATCCCCTCCGTCGCGACATCTCCGTCGCCATGAAGATGGACCCCACGGCCGTAATCATCTCACATGTCGAGGGGGCGGGCTGTTACGGCCATAACGGCGCAGACGACGTGGCCCTGGATGCCGCCCTTTTAGCGCGCGCCGTGCCGGGCCGCCCGGTGAAGGTCCAGTGGATGAGGGACGATGAATTCGCCTGGGAGCCCTTCGGGTCAGCAATGGTGATGCAGGTCTCGGCGGGCCTCGCCGCTGACGGGACGATCGCCGACTGGCAGTACGAACTCTGGAGCAACGCTCACAGTACCCGTCCGGGCCGGCAGGGAGGCGTGAACCTGCTGGCGGCATGGCACCTCGGCGATCCCATGAGCCCGGCACCGCTCCAGTCCATTCCCCTGCCCGCGGGGGGACCGGACCGCAATGCCGTGCCGATCTATGACTTTCCGAATCAGAAGATCGTAAGACATCTTGTCAGGGAGATGCCCCTTCGCACATCGGCGCTCCGTGCGCTTGGAGCTTATGCAAATGTCTTCGCGATGGAGTGTTTCATGGACGAACTGGCCGGGGCTGCCGGCATGGATCCCGTCGACTTCCGGCTCCGGCACCTGAAGGACCCCCGTGCCAGGGCCGTCATCGAAACAGCGGCTGTCAAAGCGTCATGGAAAAGCGGCTTCAAGAGCGACGGCAGGCGCGGTCGGGGCCTCGGTTTTGCCAAGTACAAAAATCTTTCCTGTTATGTCGCCTGCGTCGCCGACGTCGACGTGGACCGAAAAACAGGACTGGTCAGCGTCCGCCGCGTCGTCGCAGCGGCTGATGCCGGGCAGATCATCAACCCGAAAGGTCTCGAGATGCAGATTGAGGGAGGTATCATCCAGTCCGTGAGCTGGACCCTGAAAGAATCGGTCACCTTCGATCGAAGGGCGGTCACTTCCCGTGACTGGTCCGACTACCCCATCCTCACCTTTCCGGAAGTGCCAAAGGTCGACGTTCACCTGCTGGACAGGCCGGACGAAAAGCCCCTCGGCAGCGGCGAGGCGTCGCAGGGTCCCACTGCTGCCGCTGTCGCCAACGCCGTCAGCTCCGCCCTTGGCCGCCGCGTCCGCGACCTGCCTCTTTCCCCCGAGCGCATCAAACAGGCAATGGGGTCTTAACAAGGAGGCCTCGCCTCCCTTTCATGATCACCGAAAGATGGACGTGCCTTTCATTGCCGCTTAATTCCTTATACGACCGAAGAAGGAGAGACGAAACCGGACGTGAATCTCGTCAATGAGACCCTGTGGCTAATACAAAGACAGATGAATGGGCTGTTTTCAAAAGGATGTGCGGATAATCAGCGTGCAATCCGGAATGTCTTTGTCGCGAGAGAACTGGCTGCAGCATCAGCTATCCGGAATTTCCGGATAGTTCAAACATGAAAGCAAACTGCCCTCGCTCAACGCGCCCGAGCAAGCTCTTCCTTCAGAATGCGCCGAAGGGTCTTTTCCAGTTCCTCGCGGTGAATAGACTCCTTAAGGGCCTCATTGATCAGTGTCTGATAGCCCCGCTCGCCGGCCTTGGCCTTGAAGAAGGAGATTATACCGGTATCCAGCATGATGTTCACCCTCTGTTTGCGCGGCACCTCCTGAAGATTGACGCGGAATCTCGCGCGTTTCATATCCGCCTGCGTGATTTCCGGATATTCATCGAAGTCTTCAGAGATTTTCGAAGACGTTTTCTTGCTCATTTTCTGCGCCTTTTCTCATGGAATTTATTCAGGTTCGTCTTTCGCTTCGCCTCATCCCACAGGAAACGCATAATTTTATTATGCATATATTCATACACATCGCAACATTTCGGAAGGAGGGAGGAATACCTGCGGAAACGGATTGCTCCCTTCTTCTAAAAAGCGTTGAAATAAAATTGAATCTGTACGCTGAGCAGGTGAGAATTGCGCGGAGAGAAAAAATTGTAACATTCCTGTAACATTCCTGTAACATTGGAAATGGTATGCTTATCTAATTTCAAAGTGAGGTGTCATTCAATGGAGAAGAGCTACCTCTTGTGCCCCTACCTGAAAGGATCCGTCGACGGCGCCCTCTGCAATGTTGTCAGGGATTTCATCAAGAAAATGGATGATGTGGACATCCGCATGTGCATGGGCAGGCATTTCGAGTCCTGCTATTTCTACCATATGAAGATCAGGAGCGCCATTGCCGCCCATTCCTGCGGGCCCGCGCTCGAACTCAACTGAAGGGTCTTTCGAAAACTGAATAATCTCCTTTTTTCCCGGGGAATCGCCGCGTCATCATGAACTCCCGATTCCTCTGGGGGGTTGCAACCTCCGCTTTTCAGCTCGAAGGCTCCCCTTATGCCGACTGGTCGTCCTGGGACCTCTCCGTCGGTGACAACCCCGACATCACGGACCATTACAACCTCTACCGGCAGGACCTTCGCCTGCTCAGGGCCCTCGGGGTCAACGCCTATCGCTTCTCTCTCGAATGGAGCAGAATCCAACCCGGTCAGGACGCCTGGGACCGGAAGGCCATCGACCATTACCAGGAGATGATCGACATCCTCAACGACCACGGCATCGAGCCCATGGTCACGATCCACCACTTCACCCATCCCCTCTGGTTCATACAGCGGTACCCCTGGCACGACGACAAATCCGTCGACTGGTTCCTCCGGTACGTCGACAGGCTTATGGCGTCGGTCCGGGACGTCAAATACTGGATCACCTTCAACGAGCCCTACGTGCTCCTCCTCGGCGGCTATCTCGAAGGGTGCATGCCGCCCGGCCTGAGAGATGCGGACCTCGCCCTTGCGGCCCTGAAAAACATTCTGACATGCCATGGACGTGCCTATGAGATCATTCACAGCCGCCGTCCCGACGCGCTGGTGAGCGTCGCCCACAACATGGCCGCCCTCGCTCCCTGGCGCCGGTGGAACCCCCTCGACAGGGCACTTGCAACGATTGCCGGCTCCTTCTACAACCACTCCCTGCTCGACGCGTTCAAGTCCGGCAGCGTCCACGTGAAATTCCCCTTCCGCAAGGCCACCGACATGATGGTGCCGATTCAGGGGAAGCTCGATTTTTTCGGCATCAACTATTACACCAGGGTGCACCTGCGGTTCAATCCCCTGAAAAAGATGGGCGTCGAACTCCGGCACAGGGATATCGACGGATACGGCCTGACGGACCTCGGATGGGAAATCCATCCCCATGGCCTCGATCATGTCATCAGGCAGGCATCGGGTCTCGGCGTTCCCATGATGATCACCGAGAACGGCATTGCCACCCATGACAGTCGGAAGAAGATACGGTTCATGAAGCGCCACGTGGACGTCATTGAAAAATGCATAAAGAAGGGATTCGACATCAGGGGATATTTTTACTGGTCCCTCATCGACAACTACGAGTGGCTCCAGGGTCTCGATGCCCGGTTCGGCTTGTACACCGTCGATTACTCGACCCTCCGGCGCCGTCCCACCACGGCAGCCACATACTATTCCTATCTCATCAGAAGCAGGTCTTTCACGTAGTCCCGTTCCTTCAGGCGTCTTATCAATATCGATCGCCAGACCACCTATCCACGTCCCGCAACACACCTGTAATCAAGTCTTCTTCATTTCGTAACCGCCTCTTAATCCTGCCGTAACCAAGACTTTTGTATCATGCAGACAGATGCTGCTTTGCGACTTTCACATTCACACCACTTATTCCGACGGCCTCGTCGACCTGAGGAGGACCGTCGATCTTTTCGGCCAGGCAGGTTTCGACGTCATCGCCATTACGGACCATGTGGTGAGCAGCAACGGGTCCTTCGGCAAGCTCGCCCGGACGTTCAAATTCAGCGTCGATGAGCATAATTTCGGACGGTACGTGGAGCACATCCGCAAAGAGGCAGAGCGGGCCTGGACCAAATACGGCCTCCTGATCATCCCCGGCATCGAGATCACAAAAAACTCTATCTCGGCGGAAAACTCGGCGCACATCCTGATCATCGACATCAAGGATTTCATTCCCGCCTCCTGGGGATACGATGAGATCTTTCAGGAGGCGAAGAGGCAGGACGCCCTCAGCATCGCCTGCCACCCCCACTACATGTCGGAATTCGCAGTCCGCGACACCCTCTATCTCTGGAAAAACCGTGACAAGTACGCTCCTCACATCGATGCCTGGGAGATCGCCAACAGGGATGACGTGTTCAACGTCATCAGCCTCAAGAAATACCCCTATATCGCCGGCAGCGATTTTCACCGTCCGCGCCATCTCTATTCATGGAAGACGCTGCTGAACTGCGACAAGGATGTGGAGTCCGTGAAACAGTGCATCCGCCACAACAGGGGCGTTGCCATCACTCTCTTCAGAAAATGAACGCTGTAGTTGCATACAAAGGCGGGGCGAAGCGCCTCAAAGCCTTGCTGAAGGCGACGATACGCATTGTCAGCTTCGTGTTTCAGGATTCCACTCTTTGTGTTATCGACCATTGGTGTAAAGTTCGTCTGCCCTTTCGATACAGGTGTCGCCGCAGCAAGGTTTTCGGCGCATGCACCCCGCCTTTCCGGGAAGCGCATGCAACGATAAGGTGAATAAATGAAGGAGGTCCCATGGAGATATTCCTGATCTTTGCCGTCTTGTCCCTGTTCGCCCTGGTCGCCTATGGCCTGCAGATACGCGCCGCACGCGCAGTCCTGGTTGAGGAGAAGGCATCTGAAGCCGTGGCGGTCAGCCGTGACCGGACCTGTCCACCCGTTTCGATCCTCAAGCCCCTCAAAGGGCTGGACGACAACCTCTTCGACAACCTCGAGAGTTTCTGTGTGCAGGACTACCCGGAATACGAGGTCATCTTCTCCCTTCAGGACAGGAACGACCAAGCCTGCAAGGTGGCCGAAAAGGTCAGGGAAAGGCATCCTGACAAAAACATCACCATCATCACGGAGAAAACCAATGCGGGCCTCAACCCCAAGATAAACAACCTTATCCCGGCCTACCGCGTTTCCCGTTACGACCACGTTCTGATAAGCGACAGCAACGTCCTGGTCGGCAGGGACTATCTGCGGGAAATCATGGGCCGCATGGCCGATCAGCGTGTCGGCCTCGTCTCGAACCTCATCAAAGGCACGGGAGGACGCACCATCGGGTCCGTCCTGGAAAACCTCCATCTCAACTCCTTCATCATGGGGAGCGTCTGTTTTCTCGACCGGTCCCTGGGCATGCCCTGCGTCGTCGGCAAGTCCATGCTTTTCCGCAAGGACGACCTTGAAAAGATGGGCGGCCTGTGGTCCTTCAAGGATGTCCTCGCCGAGGATTACATGATGGGCAAAAGGATGCATGAAGCGGGCAAGAAGGTCGTGCTGTCCGGCTACATGGTGCAGAATGTGAATGATTACTGGGGGTTCCGCAGGTTCCTGAACAGGCACACGCGCTGGGGCAAGCTGCGCTGGAGGATCGGCGGTATCAAATATGTGTCGGAGATCCTCACGAATGCGGTCTTCCTCTCCTCCATGCCCCTCATCTTCTGGGAGACGTCCCTCATGACATGTTCCCTCGCGGCGGCCGTGAGTTCGGTGAAGATCATGGGAGACCTCTACATCGGCAGAAAAATTCAGGCAGGCATGAACAGCGCGCTCTATCTCCTCTCGCCGGTCAAGGATCTCATCATCGGCATCCTTTGGTTCATCCCCCTCTTCAGCAGGACCGTCGTCTGGCGGGGCAACAGGTACTCCGTCGGGAAGGATTCCGTTCTCTCGCCCTGCGGTGCCGCCGCTACCCGGGATAGAAGAAGCCGTCTGATCGTCGCCATCAGGACACGTTTCGCCTGATCGGACCTGTTTTTCAATACTTTTCCACATTCCGTCTGCATAACAAAGACATCTGCAGCAATCGGGTCCCTGTAACGCAATTGTAAAGTCCGCTTCATCTTCCTGTAACCGGGCTTCCCTAAAATAACGGCAAGACGAAAGGAGGTGGTGCGGCGATTTCGTCAAGGGAGAAACGAGGCGGCAGCACCCGCGGTGTCTTTTGGACTCCGCAGAACATCACATGAATCACACAAGGAGGAACGATGAAAGACTTCGCAAAACGCACACTGAGCACGGCCCTCGGCGCCCTGCTCACCCTGTCCCTGGCCGCTGCCCCGGCCCTGAGCGCAGACGACAAGCCTTTCCAGAAGAAGAACACCAAGTGGACGTCCGGCGACTTCCACCAGCACACCCTCTACACCGACGGATCGACGACCTTCGACTTCGTCATGGGCAAGAGCAACGAGTTCGACCTCGACTGGTGGGCCAACTCAGAGCATGGAGGGGGCAGAAACAGGGACGGCAACGGTCTTTTCTGGGATGCACGAAATCCCAACCCCATCGTTGGTTGTCCGGCCGCGTCCGGAGGGCACCAGATCATGTGGCGCTGGCAGAGCCTGCGTGACTTCGTGTACCCTGACATCCTCCGGAACCGCTCCCTCTATCCTGAGAAAAAGATCTTTTCCGGCTTCGAGTGGAACGTGCCCGGTCACGAGCACTGCAGCACCGGCATCGTGGCCGACGATGCAAGCGCCATCAGCGCCTTCGAGTACATGTTCGACGCGTCCGACAACGACATAAGCCGGAATGGAGAGGTAACACCTTACGGGATTCTCCAGAAGATGAACGGCAGGACGTATGTCGGCTGCACTGGAGCAAGCAAGTCCTTCCCCGATAGACATGCCGATGCCGTCAGGGGCTGCGCCTGGATGCAGGATCAGTATAAACCGGCAGTTCCCGGAAAGGCGACGATAGACAACGGCTGGATCGTCTTTGCCCACATCGAGCGCGACGGTTCCTGGAACCTCGTCAGCGGCGGCGGGTACAACGTCGAACACTTCCGTGATTTCAACAACGCCGGTCCCGACGTGTGCTTCGGCTTCGAGGGGGCGCCCGGGCACCAGGTCAACAATGACCGCGGTTTCGGCAATGCAGTCACCTGTGATGCTTCGGGCGTCTGCACCTCCGACGACTTCGGCGGCACCTACGGAGGAGCAGGATTCTACACGGCAAAGGTCGGCGGCCTCTGGGACGCGCTTCTCGGTGAGGGCCGCAGGTGGTTCAACTTTGCCAGCTCCGACTACCACCGCCACTATACGGCAGGAGGCGACGACTTCTTCCCCGGGGAGTACCAGAAGAACTGGGTAAAGGTTGTCGACACGAACGCCGACGGCGACTATGACCTGAACGAGATCGCAAACGGCCTCCGCTCGGGCAACGTGTTCCACGTCATGGGAGACCTCATCAGCGTCCTGGAGTTCAATGCAAAGTCCCGCGATCAGGAAGTCGAGATGGGCGGTGAGCTGAAGGCCGGCAAACCGATCAACAATCTTCAGATCAAGATCAGGTTCAAGAGCCCCGTGATGAACAACTGCGCCGTTGACGGCGCCTTCATCACTTCCTGCGTTTCGCCCGTCGTCGATCATATAGATCTGATCGCCGGTGAAGTCACGGGCAAGGTCGATCCGTCAAGCCCTGAATACATGAATGCAATGAACCCGACGGCAAAAGTCATCGCCAGCTTCACCGGCAAGGACTGGGAGAAGGACGACGAGGGCTACAACGTGATCGTTCACCACATCAAGGATGTGAACAGGAGCATGTATTTCAGGCTCCGCGGCACGAACGTGCCCTGCGGTACGGAGTTCGAGACGAATCCTGCCACCCCGCTGCCCTCGGCCGACTACTGCAGCCCGCTGGCCGACGCGCTCGTGACGCAGAACATCGGCATCGACGGCGCGCAGGAGGCGTGGAACGACCTCTGGTTCTACTCGAACCCCATTTTCGTCTACGTAAAATAGACTGACGTCCCTTCCTCGATAATGCCGGGGTGGAAATCTCCACCCCGGCGCTGAAAAAAGACCAATCCGTGATGTCACGCAATCTTCACCTTCCTGAAATACTCCTGTAACATCCCTCTGGTAATCTTGGAATAGACAAAGATCAAGCAAGGAGGTATCTCATGATGAACGCCGAGGCGTTAAAACCCGCCGGATTCAGAGTCGAAAGGGAATACGAGTTCACATGCCCGTATTGCGACGACTTGACGAACATCTGCGGGGCCTCTCTCTCATCCATGGCGATCACCTGGAAGAAGAGGGTCCTGCTGTGCAACAGCGAGAATCACGACAACTGCCCCGTCTATCTCGCAAAGTGCCTGAGGGGATAGGCCATGTGCCCCAACTTCAATCTTATCGAGGGGATCTGCGAACTGGCCGGGATCGAGCCGTCGCGGATCGGCTGCGTCGGCGAGTGCACGTGCTTCTGCAACGACTGGGACGAGTGCAGGGTCTATGAGTCCCAGTTCGTGCTGCATTGCGAGGAATACAGTCATTTCCTCGCGGTGACGGAATTTGTAACGGAATTGTAACAATCCCGTAATCAGCCTGTAAAAGTAATGTGTTTCAATATAAGCATGGCAACGGTGTTCTCCATGACAGAGGCGATGGCAGGCGACGAAATACAGTGCCCCCGGTGCTGTTCCTACGTGCTGTACCGTTACGGCAAGAACCCTTGGGAAAGCAGCGCTTTCTCTGTCTCATGTGCGGACGGCAATTCGCACCGGAACGGACCAGGATTGCGATGAAGGAAAAGCCGGCCTGCCCGAAGTGCGGAAGGCCGATGCATCTCTATAAAAAAGAGGAGAACATTGTTCGGTTCCGTTGTGCCCATTATCCCGAATGCAAGACATTTTTAAAAAAGAATAAAGAGGAGGAGTGAAGTGAGCTACTACATGCACCACGTTCCCGGAAGGCTGAGAGTCAAATCGCCGCTCATTAAGGGCCACGAGCGCAGGGCCGATGA
Source organism: uncultured Nitrospiraceae bacterium (assembly GCA_963705105.1). Taxonomy (GTDB): domain Bacteria; phylum Nitrospirota; class Thermodesulfovibrionia; order Thermodesulfovibrionales; family Dissulfurispiraceae; genus CAVPIW01. Next base: position 192,079 of record CAVPIW010000010.1, read on the forward strand.
AGTCCGCTCCCAGATCGAATCCCTCGGCGGTGTCACATCGGCATCGGTCAACACCCTGACGGGCAGCGTCGTCATCAATTACGACTCGTCGGCCATAGAGGCGCGGCAGATCCAGGACACACTGAACCGGACGGGATACTTCGACACCTCCAGGGCGGTGTCCAACGATGAATATATTCACAGCATGGCATCAAAGGCAGGCCAGGTCATCGGCAAAGCCGTTTTCGGAGCCTTTGTGGAAAAGGCATTCGAAGGCTCCGCCCTGTCTCTGCTGGCTGTATTGATATAAACTACCCCCCTCCTATCGGAGTCACTCACTCCGAACAAGAAAGCCCGTCCCCCGACGGGCTTTCGCGTTTCAAAGTTAACCTTATCGTTGCAATACACTTCCGGGAAAGGCGGGGCTGGGGTGAATGCGCCGAAAACCTTGATGCGGCGACACCTGTATCAAAACGAAAGATGAACTATTCGCCAATGGTCGATGACACAAAGAGTGGAATCCTGTAGGGGCCGTTCCCCGAACGGCCCGACATTAATGACGCTTCCCATACGGATCATTTCAGGCAAAGGGCTGAACAAAATTAACCTTTTACGGACACTCACACTGACACTGTTTTTCAGAGCGCTTCGCCACGCCTTTCCATGCAACTGAAAGGTTAATCAATGGTCATGGTATCCAGAATAACGTCGCACGAGGATAGGGCATGCCTTCTTCGCAAAATAAACTACCTTTCCTCTTGTGCAAATCTTGTTCTGGAGATAGACGCTGTCGCAAGCACACTGTGCGGCTCCCGCTGCGGCTTGCGCCTTCGACTCCCGCCGCCGTTCACATTACCCGTGAATTTTGCTTCAGAAACCACACCCTATCCTCGTCTTCAAAGTTGCACCGTACGATATTTTGGACAGGGGTGATCACGGGTATACAAAAAAATGAGGCACGAGGATAGGCGATGATCTTGGAATCAGGACGGGAAGACGCTCTTGAGAAGGGCCACCTTGTCCGTCACCTCCCAGGGCAGGCCGATATCCATGCGGCCCACGTGGCCATAGGCTGCGAGCTTCCTGAAAAAGCCGCCCTTGACCGTGGCAGGGAGGTAGCGCAGGTTGAATTGCCTGAGAATGCCCGCCAGGCGGAAGTCGAAGTGCTCCTCTACGGCCGCTGCGATCTCCCGGTCTGAGACCCGTCCGGTCCCGAAGGTCTCCACCTGAACGCTAACGGGACGGGACAGACCGATGGAGTAGCTCAACTGGACCTCGCACTCGCTTGCAAGACCGGCGGCGACGACGTTCTTCGCCGCATACCGCGCCGCATAGGCCCCGATCCGGTCGATCCTTTTCGGGTCCTTGCCGCTCAGTGCCGCCCCGCTGTGGCGGGAGTACTCTCCGTATGTATCGATTGCGTTCTTCCGCCCCGTGAGCCCCGAGTGGACGGAGGGGCCCCCGACGATGAAGGGGCCGTCGGGATTGATGAAAATCCTCGTCTTGTCGTCGGGCCTGACCTGTTCGTCATGAAAAACGGGGTCGATGACTGCATCCCTGATGTCTTTCCTCAATTGGGCGAGGGAGGGAGTCTCGGGTGTGTTCTGGCTCGCTATGACGGCGAGGCTGTGAATCCTGAAGGGTTTCCGGTTCCGGTACTCCACTCCCACCTGGGTCTTTCCGTCCGGCGCGAGATAGGGCAGGAATTTCTGCAGCCTGGCAGACGTCAGTCTTCTCGCAAGCTTGTTGGCTATCCAGATGGGCAGAGGCATAAATGCCGACGTCTGGTCACAGGCGAAACCGAACACGGTCACCTGGTTCCTGACGGGGATGAGATCGATCTCGTCGTCCGTCAGCTCCTTTTCGTTGAAACAGCAGTACTCGTCCTGCTGCATCTCTTTCAGGCTCGTAAGTATGCTGCAGCTCTTGCCGTTGAATGAGGGATGATCGTAGCCGACCTGGCTGATGACCTTACGCGCGATATAGGGGAAATCGACGACGGCGCTCGAACTGAAGCGGGCGGCGATGAAAACGATGGACGTCGAGACGGCGCACTCGGCGATGACGCTCGCAAAGGGGTCCTGCTGCAAAAAATGGTCAACGATGGCGTCGCTGATCTGGTCGCAGAGTTTATCGGGATGTCCTTCCGTCACGGATTCGGACGTGAACATGAAATCCTCTTTCATAGATTGCCTCCTCTGGGTGGATTCAATGATGCCACGTCTCTCATGCAGCTTTCTCCCCTGCCTTCTTGGTCGCTTCATTGATGAGAAGCGGCATCACCGCCGCCCCGCCGATGACAGCGCCGTCGATGACCGAAATGGGGGCGATCCCGAGAAGACCACGCAGCCCCGGAACGATGAGGGCAAGGGCCTGCAGGACCAGAGATCCGGCAACGGACGCGGTGAGGAAACGGTTCGGCGGGAGCGGCTGCATCCCGCCCGGCCCGGTGCTGTCAAAAATGCTGTGCCTCTCGGACCTGCAACTCAGGGCGTGCAGGATCTGCCCGATCGTGAGGCTCATGAACGCCATCGATCCGGCCCGTGGTCCCCGACCGTACCTGGCGACACCATACCCGTAGGCCGCCATGGTACCCGCAGAGAGGACAGCCGACTCGAAGGTGATCCGCCTGAAGTCCGAGGGCTTGACGATGGGCTCCCGGGGGTCCCTCGGGGGCATGCTGAGCACGTCGGGCTCGGGCGGCTCCAGGGCGAGGGCGAGACCCGGTGCGATGTCCGAGACGAGGTTGATCCAGAGGAGCTGCATCGGGCTGAGAGGATGACCGAGGCCTCCCGCAATGGACAGGAACATGACCATGATCTCGCTGAGGTTCGTGGACAGGAGAAAATGAAGAGACTTCCTGATGTTGTTATAGATCGTCCTGCCCTGACTGACGGCGATCACCAGTGTTTCGAGATTGTCGTTTTCGAGGACCACGTCAGCCACTTCCCTGGCGACGTCGGTCCCTGTGTGGCCCATGGCGACGCCGATGTCGGCTGCCTTGAGCGCAGGTCCGTCGTTGATGCCGTCGCCCGTCATGGCGACGGTCCGGCCTGCCTTCTGGAGGGACTGCACGATCTCGAGCTTGTGGGCGGGACTGACCCGCGAGAAGACATGGACACGTTCGCAGAGCGCCGTCAGGACCTCGGGAGGCAGCTGCGACAGGTTGCGCGAATCGAGGATCTCGAGCTGCTCCCCTTTGCTTAGGTCCAGCTCCTTTCCGATGGCCTGGGCCGTCGGCGTCTGGTCGCCCGTAATCATGACCGTGGCGATCCCCGCGCTGTGGAATTGACCGATCAGGTCCTTGACGCCGTCCCTGATGGGATCGGTCATGCCGACCATACCGAGCCATGTGAGACCGTCGGATATGTCCTCATCGTCCGTTACGGGGAATGCCTCATCGGTATACGCGTAAGCCGCTCCGAGCACCCGCAGGGTCTCCGCGGCCATGTGCTCATTGGCGAGCTCGATGGTGAGACGGTTCTCGTCCGTCAGAGGGATTTTTTCGCCGTTCCTGAGCTGCCAGGAACAGAGGGCGAGGACTTCCTGGGGGCTCCCTTTGACCGCCACCACCCGCCCCCTGCCGATGGCCGTATCATGATAGCTCACCATGAAGTTCCTCGTCTCGGAGCGGTGGACGATCCTGATAAGGGGAAACTTCTGCTTCACGTTCAGGACACTGACGCCCGAGTCGATGGCGAGGTGTATGAGGGCGTTTTCCGTGGGGGAGCCTGTAACGACATACTTCCCCTCCTGACCGGCGACGTCGCTCTCGTTGCAGAGCACGCCCACATGGATGAGCCGGAGAAGTTCATCGCACCGGTAGGGGTTGAGAAACTCCGCGCCGTCGTGATACTTCCCGCCGGCCACGCTGATGCGCCGCGATCCGGAATGAACCTCGCGGACGGTCATCCTGTTGTACGTAAGCGTCCCTGTCTTGTCCATGCAGATGGTCTGGACCGACCCGAGGGTCTCGACGGCTTCGAGGTGCCGGATGAGCACATGATGTCTTCGCATGTTCCTGATGCCGAGGGCGAGAGTGGTCGTGGCAACCGCGGGAAGGCCCTCGGGCACGGCGGCGACGGCGAGGGAGATCGAAGATTTGAGCATCTCGAGGAAACCGTATCCCCTCAGAAGGCCTATGAGCATCACGAGCAGGCAGACCCCGCCGGAGATGATCACAAGCTGGTTGCTCATCCGGTCAAGCTGCCTCTCCATGGGAGTCTCCGGAGGTCTTGCCTCGCCCACGAGCGCCTGGATCATGCCGATTTCGGTGTACTTGCCCGTTGCGACAACGACAGCGATGCCCTGCCCGCCCGTTGCCAAAGTTCCCATGTAGACCATGTTCGTCCTGTCGGCGAGGGCAATGTCGTTTCTCGGAAGAGACCCCGTCTCTTTCGTCACGGGCATGCTTTCACCTGTCAGTGCCGACTCGTCGACGCTCAGGTGCCTCGCCTCGATGAGCCGGGCATCGGCGGCGATATAGCTGCCGGGCTTCAACACGAGCAGGTCGCCGGGCACGATGTCCTCGGCCCTCACCTCCTGCACTGTCCGGTCCCTGACAACGGACGCCGACGGCCTGACAAGAGTCTTCAGGGAATGGATCGTCTTTTCTGACTGGCTTTCCGTGACGTAACCGATGACAGCATTCGTCGCGACGACGCCTGCGATGACAAGGGCATCGGCGATGCCGCCCGTCAGGATGGACACGGCCGCCGCAACGCCGAGAAGAGCGACGGGAAGGGACTTGAACTGGCCGAGGAAGATGGAGAGGCCCGAGCGGGGTACCGATTCCGGGAGCAGATTGGGGCCGTATCGTTTCAGGTTGGCATTGGCCTGTTCGTCCGTCAGTCCCCGCGCGGAATCGACGTCGAAGGCGCGGACGACGGAAGAGGCTTCCAGAACATGCCAGGACTGGACGGACTGGTCTTCAGCGTCAATGATAAGTTTGCGGAGTTTCCTCCTGCTCCGGAGATGGCGACCCGGCTCGGGTTTCTGCGAAACCTCCGTTTCCGTCGTCGTCTGTCGGACGGCTCTCGACGGTCCCCCGCCGTTGCCCCCCTTCCTGTATTCGGAAACAATGACCTCCAGAACCGCCGCGATCGACTGCGGCGTATTCCCGGAGTTATAAATGACGAGGGCGTTCCCCGTCAGGTCGCTCACGGAGTAGTTGATTATGTCACGATGTTGCGCGAGCCTGCTTTCGAGAAACCGCCTGAGCTGACCGGACCGGAAGAGTCCGTCGATTTTATAACGGGCCCTTCCCCTGACGGCGGTGTGAATCGCCTTGACCACGTACTCTGCTTACTCGGCCGAACGCCTGCCCCTCTTGACCGTCACCTCGGGAGCTTCAACGGCTTCAGCGGCCGGGGGAGTAGGGGGAGCTGCCTGTCCTGCGGTCTGCTTCGGGAGGGCCGCAGCCGCAATCTCCTTGACCCCTTCGACGACGCCGACGAGCATGTCTTTGACGGCCCTGACAGCGGTGTTCCCGACGGAGCCGGCAGCCTCGATGGCGCCGCCGACGGCGATCTTGGCAACTTCTTCGACGTTGCCGCCCACTTCCTTCGTCGCCTCGATGACGCCGTCGACGGCCCTGCGGGCGACGAGGCCGACATCAGCGCCGATCTCGGCGGCGCCTTTCACAGCGCCTTTCACGGTCTGACTCGCAACGCTCACGACATCGCCGCCGATGTCGCTCACGCCCATGATCAGACCCTTGGCAACGCTCTTCGTGCTCAGAATGAGGCCTGTACCCACTTCTTCGGTCGCCTGGATGGCGCCTTTGACGACATCCTTGGTGACGTTAATGCCCTCGCCGGCGACTGAGCCCGTCGCCTTAAGGGTATTCGATACGGTGCTCCGGACGAGGCTCACGATTTCGGCCTCGATCTCGTTGATCCCCTTCAGGCTGCTGACGATGCCCTCCTTGACAGTCGTTCCCGCCTTTCCGATACCCTCGCTGATTTCCGGCTTTCCCGCTGCCGTTTCCCCCTTCATGTCAAACCTCCTCTTTTGCCGGGCACCGAGTAAATCCACCCGGCTGCTTATTATTCGGCATTGCTGGATTGGTACGCGTAACGAACATGTTACCCGACCCCTGTTACAGAAATGTTACGGGAGCGTTACATGTGCGTTACATTGAATGACTGCCTATGCAAAGATCAGATATATGCAATATCGCAAAAAATATTGCGGGGCACACGGCTGGAAACCGGCATATGCCGTTCGCCCTTATTCCGGCTTCGACTTGAGAAAAACGTTGAAGGCATACCAGAATGCGGTATACCACGCCGGAGCGGCGAAGTTGCCCTTCGCGATCTGGTAGACGCCGATCCCGAGGAGGGAAAGAAAGGACAGAGTCCAGAGGTCGATCGCGCCGCCCGTCAATCCCTTTATCTTGCTGTTCAGTTCCGTCATTTCCCCCGACACCTGCAAACGCAGACTGCCGGGTCTGTCTTCCATGACCTTAAATATGCGTTTCGTTTGCGCCTTTCTGATGATGGTATCGGCCTCGGCGGGATGGGTGAACAAAAACAGAATACTTCCGGTAATCGGATTCGTCATAACACTTTCGATGCCGGGCACATTGGAAAACCGGTCCGGCAGTGAGAAGAAAAAAGAAGAATCCCCCCTTTTCCCGGGACCCTGATCCTCAGTCTCCCGGGCATCCGGTGAACGATAAAGGCGGTTGGAAGATCAGCCACCCTGGGGGCCTCCCTCGACTGTATCGGGACTGATCTGCGTCTGCTCCTCCGCCATTTCCGCCTTTGCCTCGGCGACGATGTCCTCAACCATCTCCCCGACTTCCGCAAAGGTCTCCTTGCCTCTTTCGTACAGCATCAACCCGCCCTTTATGGCAGCCTTGGCGAGCGGTTTCGCGATGCTCGCAACGACGGGTACGACGACCGGTGCCAGTACGGACGTGCCGATGCCTATGGCGAGGCCGGTCAGTATGTTGCCCTTCAAACCATTATCAAAGAGTCCCATGAATACCTCCTCCGGATTGCCGTCCATTGCAACATGGTTCAAATTCCTTTTTATGACTGATTATATACCCGGCGATTCCCTTCAGCAATATCTTTCGTCATGCGTTACCTACATCTCAAGGGCATGCAGAATTTCACTTCTTACCCTCCGTCCCTCTTCATGAAACTGTAACGCAGATGTCATCATCCTGTAACGGACCATATGTTTTAATATCCGAGGAGGCTGTCGGAACGAAATGGTTTCCTACATCGTGAAACATCACATACCGGGCCGCATACGGATCGAGATTCCTCTTTTAAGAAAAGTCCCGTCGAAGGAACTCAGGAAGCTTTCCGATATCGCCGTTCCTGAGGGCGTCACGAACCTGCGCGTCAATCCCCTGAACGGCAATATCATCATCACCTATGATCAGAAGATGATTGACATACTGAAATGGCTCAACACCATGGCAACGGACTCCAGGATTCTGGAAATAGCAAACGCCACATAAGAATGAAAGGGACGAAAAAATGAAAAACCAGGCGGTTGAAGAAAAAAGAGTGATAACAAAGCCGTCCTGCCCCCATCTCATGAAATCGGTCATCCCGTCCTGCCGGGCTGCGGACGAACCCTACGCGCCCAGCCCCTTTCAGATGACGGAATACTGCAGGACGCGGAACCACCGGAAATGCCCGTTCTTCATGAACCTGTCAAAGCCGGCCTTTGACCGGTCCGTTGAAGGATGGCTCGTCAGCATCCTGTAACGGAATCATCATCATCCTGTAACATTACTGTAATATGTGCAATGGTATACTAAATGAACATGCGAACTTTTCCGCATGAGAGATTTCAATCGATGAAGGAGGTAGTACAATGGTGAAAAAGTCAGTTGCTGCTCTCGTGGCGCTCTTGGCATTCGTCCTCGCCTTCTCCCTTCCGGCGAAGGCGGCCGACAAGATCGTCAAGATCGACGGGTCGAGCACCGTTTACCCGATCACGGAGGCCGTGGCGGAGGAATTCCAGAAAGCCAAGAAGGGCGCCGTCAAGGTGACCGTCGGCATCTCCGGCACCGGCGGCGGATTCAAGAAATTCTGCCGGGGGGAGACGGACATCTCCGACGCGTCCCGTCCCATCCTCAAGAAAGAGATCGATGTCTGCAATGAGCAGAAGATCGAGTACATAGAGCTTCCCGTGGCCTATGACGGGCTCGCCGTCATGGTGAACTTGAAAAACACCTGGGTGACGTCCCTCACCGTCGCCGACCTCAAGAATATGTGGGAACCGGCGGCACAGGGTAAGGTCAAGACCTGGAAGCAGGTGAGACCCGAGTGGCCCGATAGTCCCCTCAAACTCTTCGGCCCCGGCGCCGACTCCGGCACGATGGACTACTTCACAGAGGCGATCAACGGGAAGGCAAAGGCATCCCGCGGTGATTATACGGCCAGTGAGGACGATAACGTCCTCGTCCAGGGCATCTCCGGAGACAAGGGCGCTCTCGGATATTTCGGGCTCGCCTATTACGAGGAGAACAAGGGGAAGCTGAAGCTCATCCCCATCGACGGCGGAAAAGGCCCCGTCTCCCCGTCCATGAAGACCGTCATGGACGGCACCTACAGCCCCCTTTCGCGGCCACTGTTCATCTATGTCAACAAGAAGGCCGCCGCCGAGAAGCCGGAAGTAAAGGAGTTCGTCGACTACTACCTGAAAAACGCGGCGAAACTGACGAAGGACGCGAAATACATTCCCCTCCCCGACAGCGCCTACAAGCTCGCCCAGGACCGGTTCAAGAAGATGAAGACCGGCTCCATGTTCGGCGGCGAGGAGAAGGTGGGCCTGAAAATCGAAGACCTCCTCAAGCTGGAGGAAAAGAAGAAATAACCATCCACCGAGAGGGAGGCGGGTGACCCGCCTCCCCGCCTTTCTTTTAACATTCCTGTAACATTCTTGTAACATTCCTGTAATATTAAACAGTCAAAATATTATTTGACCAGGAAGTCCACTGATAAGGTGAAATGATTCAGTCCGCATTTGTCATCCCGGCTCGTCCGGGATCCTTCTTGAAGAAAGATTCCCGGCAAGCGGGAATGACGTGGATACTTACGTACCCCTTGGTAACATTGAAAGGCGACCGGAAAGGCGGGGCGATGGCGCCACGAAAAGCATCGGTGCTGCGAAACCTCTATAGTCGTGAGACCACCATTTGACGGCAATTGAGGACGACACAAAAGATGAAATCAAGTGGCTGTAGGGGCCGTTCCCCGAACGGCCCGACATGTGATGAGACGGTCTGCTCGGGGAGCAGACCCTACGCAATCAATGTCGCTCTATCAGCGAGGCTTTGAGGCGTTTTGCCCCGCCTTTTTATGCAACTACAGGGTAAACTTGTTGGGCCGTCGGTGACTTTGAATCAGTGAAGGAAAGAGAATGAACCAGACATTTGAAAACGTGAAGGGTACGATCGAAGATGTCCGCTCCGCGGAATATGCGCGGAAAAAGTACCGGAAAACGAGAAAGCTCAAAGAGGGCCTGATCGAGCTCAGTCTTCTGCTCTGCGCCCTCTCGTCCGTCTTCATCACCGTCAGCATCGTCGTCGTCCTCGCCTACGAGTCCTTCGGGTTCTTCCAGGCGGTCCCTCTCAGTGAATTCCTTTTCGAGACGACCTGGACACCGCTCTTCGCGGACCCCAAGTTCGGCATCATGCCCCTCGTCGCCGGCACGATGCTGACGACGTCGATCGCGCTGATCGTTTCCCTTCCTTTGGGCCTCATCGTCGCCATCTATCTGAGCGAATACGCGCCCCATCGTTTCCGGGAGACGATCAAGCCAGTCCTTGAACTTCTGGCAGCCGTCCCGACCGTCGTCTACGGCTACTTCGCGCTCCTCTTCCTGACCCCCATCCTCCAGGAAACGATCCTGCCCGACCTCTCGGGCTTCAACGCCCTGAGTCCCGGCATCATCATGGGCATCATGATCATCCCCTATGTGAGCTCCGTCAGCGAGGACTCCATGAAGGCCGTGCCGATGCACATCCGCGAGGGCTCCTACGCGATGGGGGCCACGAAGTTCCAGACAGCCTTCAAGGTCGTCATCCCCGCCGCCTTCTCGGGCATTGCCGCCGCCTTCATCATCGGCATCTCCCGGGCCATCGGCGAGACCATGGTCGTCGCCATCGCCGCGGGGATGATGCCGAATCTCACTGCCAATCCCCTGGAGCCGGTCCAGACGCTGACGGCCTATATCGTCCAGGTGAGCCTCGGCGACGTGCCGCACGGAACGGTCGAATACAAGACCATCTTCGCCGCGGGGATCACGCTATTCATCATGACCCTGGGCTTCAACATCCTCGGCTTCTGGCTCAGGAAGAGGATCCGGGAAGTTTATTAGGGAACGGCATAATGGAAGATATAAGGAAACGCATATCGTACAACAAATTCTGGGACCACGTCTTCTGGATCGTCGGTCTCATGTCGACCTTCGTCGGCCTCGTCCTGCTCTTCGTCCTCATGGTCGATCTCTTCGTCCAGGGCGCTCCGCGAATTACCTATAAGTTCTTCACGTCCTTTCCCTCGCGCTTCCCCGAGCAGGCAGGCATCCTCTCCGCCTGGGTCGGCAGCTTTCTGCTGCTCCTCGTGACGGCCCTCTCGGCTATTCCCCTCGGTATCGCTGCCGGGATCTATCTCGAAGAATACGCACGGAAAAACTGGCTCACCGATATCATCGAGATCAACATCGCCAACCTGGCCGGCGTTCCGTCCATCGTCTACGGTCTCCTCGCCCTGGGGCTCTTCGTCTACTTCCTCGACTTCGGCGAGAGCGTCCTGACGGGAGGGCTCACCCTCGGGCTGCTCATCCTTCCCATGATCATCATGGCGACGAGGGAGGCGATCCGGGCGATCCCCAATTCCATCAGGGAGGCGTCCTATGCCGTGGGAGCGACGAAGTGGCAGACCGTGCAGTGGCACATCATACCGTATTCCACGGGAGGCATCCTGACGGGCATCATCATCGGCCTTTCCCGGGCTATCGGGGAGACGGCCCCGATCATCACCATCGGCGCCCTCACCTTCATCGCCTTTCTGCCGGCTTCTCCCATTACGTCGGAGTTCCCCTTCCTCTCCCTGAAGTGGCTTTTCGACCCCTTCACGGTCATGCCCATTCAGATGTTTTCGTGGGTATCGCGGCCCCAGCAGGCATTTCAGGTCAACGCGGCGGCGGCCGGTATCGTGCTCATGATCATGACGCTGCTGATGAACGGGCTCGCAATATACATCCGGTACAGGTTCAGGAAAAAAATCAAATGGTAACAGACGGTATAAAAGCGGAATCAAAGAACCTCAATTTCTACTACGGCACAAAACAGGCCCTGAAGAACATCGACCTTATTGTCAGGCAGAACAAGGTCACTGCACTCATCGGTCCGTCGGGATGCGGGAAGACGACTTTCCTGCGGTGCTTCAACCGCATGCATGACCTCTATCCGCACAACCGGTACGAAGGGGAGATCATCCTGCTTCCCGAAAACATCAACATCGTCTCACCGGATATTGATCCCATCGAGGTGCGCATGCGCATCAGCATGGTCTTCCAGAAGCCGAACCCCTTCCCGAAATCGATTTTCGAGAATGTCTGTTACGGCCTCAGGGTACGGGGCGTCAATAACAAGAACGTCCTCAGGGAAACCGTGGAAAAATCCCTGCGCGGCGCCGCTCTCTGGGACGAGGTGAAGGACAGGCTCGAGGGCCTCGCCTTCGACCTGTCGGGAGGGCAGCAGCAGCGCCTCTGCATCGCCCGCGCCCTTGCGACGACTCCCGAGATTCTCCTCTTCGACGAACCGACATCGGCACTCGATCCGATCGCGACATCGAAGATCGAGGAACTCATCGTCGAGCTCAAGAAGGACCTGACGATCATCATCGTGACGCATAACATGCAGCAGGCGGCCCGTGTCTCCGATTTCACGGCCTTCATGTACATCGGCGAGATCATCGAGTACGACAAGACGGATAAAATCTTTACGGCGCCCTCTGAAAAACTGACGGAAGAATATATTACGGGGAGGTTCGGATAATGGCAATCTTTGACGAAGAGCTGATGAGACTGAAGGAGAAGGTCCTCAAGATGGGCGCCCTCGTCGAGAACGCCATCAAAGACTCCGTCCGGTCTCTTGTGGAGCGCGATGACGATATCGCCGTGCAGGTCATCGAGAACGATCACGTCGTCAATGCTCTCGACATAGAGATCGATGAAGAGTCGATCCGCCTGATCGCCCTCAGGCAGCCGAAGGCGAGCGACCTGAGGTTCATCACGACGGCCATGAAGATCACCACAGATCTCGAGCGGATCGGAGACCTCGCCGTCAGCATCGCACAGAAGGCCCTCGATCTGAACAAGGAACCGATCCTGAAGCCTTACATCGACGTTCCGAAGATGCGCGAAATCGCCCAGGGCATGACCCGCGACGCCCTCGACGCCTTCGTCAACAAGAACAAACGTCTTGCCGTGGACGTCATCATGCGGGACGATGAGATCGATGATCTCAAGAGTGAAGTCCTCCGGGAACTCGTCGTCTACATGGTCCAGGACCCCTCAACAGTATCGCGGGCGATGAAGATCAGTTTCGTCGCCCAGGGCCTCGAGCGCATCGCCGACCACGCCACGAACATCGCCGAGATGGTGATCTACCTTGTCGAAGGAAAGATAATACGGCACGGAATAACGTAAAGGATAGTGTCAGTGTCAGTGTGAGTGTCAGTGTCAGCAAAAGGCACGTAAAGATAGTGTCAGTGTGAGTGTGAGTGTCAGTGTCAGAGAAAGGTGATTTTCCCCATCTCGGGTGTCGAGCCTATGAGAGGGAGAAACTTCGTCAAGTTCCTAAGGAGGAGCACGTAAGAAAAACTACATCCATGTCATTCCCGCTTGTCGGGCATCTTTCTTAAGAAGGATCCCGGACAAGCCGGGATGACAAATACAGAACCGGATCATGTCACCTTACTATCGATCCCCTTAATAAGTGACACTGACACTATTTTTCAGGGCACTTTGTCCCGCCTTTGCGTGCAACTGAAATGTTTTCTCTGTGCTCTCTGTGATTCAGATTACTGCTGGGCCTTGGGTTGATCCCCGCCGCCCTCTGAACTTCTCCTCCTGCCGCCGCCTCGTTTCACAGAGGGACCGGACCCGGGCTTCCGGGGCCTCTCCGGCCTTCGTCCCGCCGGCGCCTTTTCATCCCTCCGCCTGCGCCTGTCTGAAAACCTCTTGTAGTCCGTCATCACGATGCTGTCCGTGACGGGCGCGACGGGGATCTTGTACTTGATGTAGTTCTCTATGTCCGGCAGCGACTGGACGTATTTCTCGCAGGCCAGGGCGATCGCTTTTCCTTCGGCCCCCGCCCGGGCGGTCCTCCCGATGCGGTGGACATAGTCCTCCGGGTCCTGGGGCAGATCAAAGTTGATGACATGGCTCACGTCGTCGATGTGGAGTCCCCGGGCGGCGACGTCCGTCGCCACGAGAACGGAGATTTCCCCCGATTTGAAGGATGCGAGGATCCGCAGGCGGCTCTTCTGCGGCAGATCGCCGGTGATCGACTTCGCCTTGTATCCGTTTGCGTTGAGCAGACCCTCGATGCGGGCGGCTGCAGCCTTGGTGTTCACGAATATGAGCGTGCGCTCGCCCTGTTCCCTTTTGAGGATACCAAGGAGCAGGCCCGATTTCTCGTCAAGGCCGACATGGTAGAGCTCCTGGGCGACGGTGTCGACGGTCATCTGTCCCGGTGTCACGCTGATCCTCTCGGGCAGGTTCATGTGCTCGTAGCACAACTCCATGACACGGTATGAGAGGGTGGCTGAAAAGAGCATGCTTTGACGCTTGTCATAGGGGGACATCCTGCGGAGGAGGAAGCGAAGGTCCGCGATGAAACCCATGTCGAACATCCTGTCCGCCTCGTCGATCACGAGGAATTCCGTTCTCCTCAGGCTGTACACCTTCTGTTTCAGGTAGTCGATGAGGCGACCCGGAGTGCCGACGATGATTTCAGGTCTGTGGCCGATTTCACGCCGCTGGAACTGATAATCCATGCCGCCGTAAACGGGGAGCGTCTTGATGTCCGTAAAGCGGCCGAGCCTCTCAGCCTCTGCGCAGATCTGGACGACCAGCTCCCTCGTCGGCGCAAGCACGAGGGCACGGGGCGAGGGATTCTCGCCGGGACTCGGGACGGCGATCATGCGGGAAAATAGCGTAATCAGGAATACGGCCGTTTTTCCCGTGCCTGTCTGGGCCTGGACGGCGATGTCCTTACCGGACAGGGCAAGGGGCAGAGCGGCCTCCTGGACAGCGGTGCACTCGCTGAAGCCCGTCTCCCTGATGCCGTCGAGGACAGCCGGGGCGATTGGAAGATCCTCAAAACGCATAACTCTTATTATAGCCTATATCATGACGGGAAAACCCCGGATTGCCATTGTCCCCGCGTGTCACCCCGGAAAATTGTCCCGGCAGTTGTATGAAAAGGCACGGCAAAGCGCCTCAAAGACTCGCTGGCAGCGACATTGATCATTTCAGGTCGTGTATCAGGATTCCCTCCTTGATAAGGTCCTTTCTTCGCATAATAAACCCTTATCACCACAATGAGATCTCAGGAAAGACGGGGCGAATGCGCCGAAAAGCATCGGTGCTGCGAAACCTCTGCCTTCCCGTGCAGACCATTGCAGACCAACGATCGAACAAAATTAACCTTTTACTGACACTCACACTGACACTGACACTGTTTTTCGGAGCGTTTTGCCCCGTCTTTTCGCGCAAGGCAACCGTGAATTTTTCTTCAGAAACCACACCCTATCCTTGTTTCCAAGGTTTTGCTGCAAGATATTCTGGACAGGAGTGTCCTGTAACACACTTTTCATATTGCCGTAATCAGGCGGTAAAGAATCGCGGCGTATTATAGACGACAGCCCCGGATTTTCCCGGGCAGACAGGAGTTTGAACATCGTACAAGGAGGCAACTATGGACGGTGAAAACGAAGATCGAATGAGAGATGTGCTCAAGAAGAAACGGGAGGAGATGCTGAGAAACACCCTCCGTGAGTTCAGACTTGCCATTTCAGGGGAAGAAAAGGGGAGCGTCGGCGCCGGCATGGAAGAGGGAGACATGTCTCTGCTTTACCAGACTCAGAACATGCGGTCCCGCCATCTCGACGCGCAGAGAGAGACGGTGAAAAAGATCGACGCAGCCCTCAGGAGAATCAAAGAGGGCACATACGGCATCTGCGCGGAGTGCGGCGACGAAATCGGTGATCAGCGGCTGCACGTCATTCCCTTTGCCACCCTCTGCAGGGAGTGCCAGGAAGACATCGAGAGACGGAGGAGATGCAACAGGTCGTGACGTCATTCTGATGTCGTTTTGAGGCCGATGACACCGGTGACGATCAGGATGATACAGATGATCTGAGACAGCTTGTACGGCTCCTTCAGAAAAATCATGCCGAAGAGATTGCATCCGGAGATGGCGATTCCGACCCAGACGGCGTAGGCAATGCCCGTCGGCAGCGATTTGAGCGCCTGGGATAGGAAGAAGGCCGCTCCCAGGCCGCAGATCGCGTAAAAAACAAGGGGGAAGAGACGGGTGAATCCCTCCGTCATTTTCAGACTGTAGATCCACCCGATCTCGAAAACACCTGCTATGATGATGTAGATCCAGGGCATACCCAGTGTCCGGCATCGGAGTCGGAAACCTCGGAGCAACGGACGCGGCGCAGCTTCGCGAGCGCTCCTTTTTCGCTGTCGTACACCCTCTTCACTCCGTCTCCGAGAGAGCGCTCGATGTCCCTTATGTTCTTGACAAGCCGCTGCATGCCGATGATTTCGACCGACGCAGCCTGGTCGGTCCCCCACATGGCCCTGTCGAGCGTCACATGGCGTTCTATGAAGGACGCCCCGAGGACAATGGACGCCCAGGTGGGTGACAGTCCCGTCTCGTGGCCGGAGTACCCGATGGGCACACCGGGGAACATGCCCTTCAGAGTCGGTATCATCCTGAGGTTCAGCTCCTCGACCCTGCAGGGATAGGATGATGTTGAATGGGCCAGCAGGAGTTTCTCGGTGCCGACGACCTGCACCGCCTTCCGTATCTCGATTATCGTCGACATCCCCGTGGACAGGAACACGGGTTTTCCTGTCGATGCCATCTTTCTCAGGAGATCCAGGTCGGTCAGGCTTGCCGACGGCGCCTTGTGAAGGGGCGGGTCAAACTGTTCGATGAAGTCGACGGACTCTTCATCCCATGACGAGACGAACCAGGTGATCCCCTTGCTCTGACAATGCTTCGCTATTTCAACATAGTCGTCGAAGTCGAACTCCACACGCCGCCGGTATGCGATATAGGTCATTCTTCCCCATGGAGTATCCCGCTCGATGTCCCACTGGTCCCGGGGGACGCAGAGCTCGGGGGTCCTCTTCTGGAACTTTACGGCGTCACATCCGGCGAATACGGCGCCGTCGATCATCTTTTTCGCCGTGTCAAGGCAGCCGTTGTGATTGATGCCGATTTCCGCGATGACGTACACGGGCTCATCATCTCCGATGAACCGGCCATTGACGCTTACTTTCCTTTGATGTGACAACATGTTACCTCCTTTGTGCTGTGCCTGTGTGCTTGATATGAAGTGACGAAATCAGGCTTCATCCCCGGTTCACGCCTTTGTGGATATCCACATCCCCTATCCTCTCCTGTGCGAGGCCGGCCCTGGCGGCGATAATAAATTCCGCGAATTCCCTGAAGGCCCCGTGACCGCCGGGCAGGGAGCAGACGAAATGAACCGCAAAAAGGGTTTCCCTGAAGGCGTCACGGGGACAGGCGGACAGTCCGACGCGTTTGATGACGGACAGATCGTTCGTGTCGTCGCCGATGAACGCCACCTCGTGCGCCTCAAGACTCCGCTTTCTGAGGATCCGCTCCAGCACTTCCAGCTTGTCCCTGACGCCCAGATGCAATTCACTGATTCCCAGTTTCTCCGCCCTCTTCCTGACAGAGCCCGACAATTCGCCGGTGATGATCCCCGTCTCAACGCCGGCGATATCGCGCAGCCTTTCCACACCCATGCCGTCGCGGATCGAAAACCGTTTCAGCATTTCTCCTCCGTCCCCATAGTAGACACCCGTATCGGTCAGGACGCCGTCGACGTCGGTCAGGAGCAGTCGGATCCACCGTGCCCTGTCAGCCACTGCCTTTCTGCGATGAAACTCACGGTTCACAGGGCCGTCCACCCCCCATCGACGATGAGGTTCGCCCCTGTCATATAGCATGATGCTTCGCTTGCAAGGAAGACGACGGCCCCCCGGTAGTCGCAGGGGCTCGCCATGCGCCGGAGAGGCGTCTTGGCGCAGTAATTCCTGACGAAGTACGCGTCCTGGCCGTTCTCCACACCGCCCGGCGAGAGCGTATTGACGCGGACGCCGCATTCGCCCCAGTAGGAGGCGAGGAATTTCGTGAAGGCGATGACTGCGCCTTTGCTCGTCGGATAGGCCGGTGACTTGTGAAAAGGCTGTTCTCCCGAAGGTTTGCGGTAAATGGACTGGTCGGGAGCGACGACGCCGTACGTGGACGCGATATTGATGATGCTCCCCTTTCCTCTTTCAGCCATATGAGAGCCAATCGCCTGGGAACAGAGGAACAGCCCCGTAACGTTGACATCCATGACGGCCTTCCACATGGCGAGGGGATAATTCTCGAAACGGGACAGTTCGGCGGCGAGATGGGGGTCTTCGAATTTTTCATTGATCGCCGCATTGTTGATGAGGATGTCGACACCGCCGAAACGCCCGATCGCCTCTTGGAGGAGATGCCGCACCGCCGTTGCGTCCGTCACGTCGACGGCGACCCCCAGCCCTTCCGGCTCGAATTCTGCGGCGAACTCCCGGCACTTTTTCCCGTCGGTGTCGCAGGCCACCACATGGGCGCCCGCTTCCGAGAGGGCCAGGCAATGCTCTCTGCCCAGCAGGCCCAGCGCCCCGGTGACGACGGCGACCTTACCGTCCAGTGAGAACTGCTTCATGGTCCTCTTTTTTCCTCGGCTTGATGTTGAAATTCCCGGTCCGCCGGAAGACGGGCTCCACAGGCTCTCCCCGGAGGCATTCTCTGACGTTGTTCTCCTCCAGGGCGGTCCCGAGCATGGGAAGCACTTTACTGTAAATTTCGAGGAGATACTCTATGTCCTCGTTGCCGTGGGAGAAGCTGACGGCGTGAAACCCCGACCAGAGGACGCCGTGCCTGAAGAGTTCCTGCTGGACATATGACTTCATAACAAGGGGGTCCCCGGCAGCGCCGTCGAAGGTGACGAGGGTGCGCGCATCGGGTCCGATACAGCGTGTGTATTCCATGTCGAGGTTCCGGGCAATCCTGTTGTAGCCGTCTTTGAGCTTCCTGCCCTGTCGCGCAAGGTGGCCTGGCACGTCTTTTTCCCTCATCTCCTGTATGGTCGCCCGGGCTGCCGCAAGGGACAATGCCTCACCTCCGAAGGTGGTGTAGAAGAAGACGTCCCTTTCGAGGAGCGCCATGATCTCCCTCTTTCCCGCAAGCACCGAGAGGGGCATCCCGTTTGCGATCGCTTTCGAGTAGCAGACGAGATCGGCCCTGACGCCGTAATATTCCTGCGCGCCGCCGAGGGCGATGCGAAATCCCGTCCACATCTCGTCGAAGATGAGGACGATGCCCGTCCTGTCGCAGATCTCCCGCAGCACGCCGAGGAAGTCGTCCTTCGGCTCTTCGAACGCGACGGGTTCGAGGATGATACAGGCCGTATCGTCGTCGATCGAATCGATGACGGACGCGGGATCATTGTAGGCGAAGGTGAAGGTGAGGTCCTTCATGGCTTTCGGCACTCCCCTGTTCCTGTCCGTCACGGCGATGTACCAGTCATGCCACCCGTGATAGCCGCAGCAGAGCACCTTTTCCTTCCCCGTATATGCCCTCGCAAGGCGGACGGCGGCCGAAGTGACATCGGCGCCCGTCTTGCTGAAACGGACGGCCTCGGCTGAGGGGACGACGGAGCGGATCAGCTCCGCCACCTCCACTTCGAGGGGGTGCATCATGGAAAAGGTGATGCCGTGAGCAAGCTGCTGTCTGATCGCTTCGTCCACGGCCGGGTAGCAGTATCCGAGGGAGAGGGGCCCCACGGCCATGGTGAAGTCGAGGTATTCGTTTCCGTCGGCGTCCCATACCCGGGCTCCCTGGCCCCTGGTCAGATACTTCGGCGCCACTCTCCTGATATACTGAGTCGGCCCTTTCGCCAGTGTCTGCGTCACGCCGGGGATGATTTGAAGCGCCCTCTCGTAGAGCTCCTCCGACCTGTCTACGGCTGGATAGTCTTCATTGAATCCGATGCTGTTCGGCATGGGACCTCCCTCCCTTTTTGTATTCGAAAATGCGACCTGCAAGTTTCTGCCCCGTCATGCCGGCATGATCGAGGACCTCCTCCAGGAGGGCGGGCCTGAACCAACTGTTTTCGAGGGATACGGGCAGGACATCGCACATCAGGCCGTTGCTGATGAGGACCTCACAGACTATGCCGTACAGACCGCCCGTCTTGAAATGATCCTCAACGGTGACGATGAGGTCTGTCTCCTCGGCGGCGGAAAGGATGACCTCTTCGTCGACGGGCTTGACGGTCCTGAGATTGATGAGACGGACCGACGAGCTTGTCCGCTGAAGGATCTCCGCTGCTGCAAAGGCCTCGCTGAGGAGCATCCCGTACGTGATGATCGTTATGTCCTCTCCGGCAGAGATGACCTCGGCCTTGCCGATCCCGAATGCAGGATCATGGGTGACGGCCGGCTTCCTGTGATTCAGTCTGATATAGCAGGGGTGGGGGCTCAGCAGGAGGGTCCGGAGCCCGATGACGAGGTCTTCCTCATCGGCGGGACAGAAGATCTGCATATTCGGGATCATGCGCATGAGCGCCACGTCCTCGAGGGCCTGGTGGGTCGGCCCGTTCGCCTCGGAGAGAAACCCGGGAACGCCTCCGCAAAGCTTGACCGGCAGGTCCGGCAGGCCCACGTCGGTCCGAATGAACTCAAAGGCCCTCATGGTGAGGAAAGCGCTCAGCCCGTGCACGACGGGGATGCGCCCCCTGAGGGCGAGTCCCGCCGCCGTCCCGATGAGAGCCTGCTCCGTGATCCCCGTATCGATGAAGCGGTTACCCAGGTCCGGTATGATGTCCCGTATGGAGATCCTGTTTTCGGCGGTGAGGACGACAAAGCGGTCATCGGACAACACGATGTCCCGCAGGGTTTCCTGATAGCTCATATCACCTCACCCCCGCCGTCTCGGGCGTGCAGCGGCCGCCGGATGCCGCTCTCAAGTCGCCGATGAGACCTTCCGCTTCTTCTTCGGTGAAGTTGCAGAACCAGCGGTCTATCCGGTACTCGAGGCTCGGCACCCCCTTGCCCCTGATCGTTTCGGCGATGACGACGCTCGGCGACCCCAATTCGAAGGGAGCGAGCTGAAAAGCCCTCTCGATGTCCCTGAAGTCATGGCCGTCCACAATCATCGTCGCGAGGCCGAAGGACCGGAACTTTTCATCGAGCGGTTCGAGCGGAAGAAGCGACTCCGTCTTCCTGTTCGCCTGGACACGGTTTCTGTCAACGACGATGATCAGGTTCTCCAGGCCCAGCGCGCGCGCCACGAGAAAACCCTCCCAGTTGGACCCTTCATTGAGCTCCCCGTCTCCCACGATGACGACGACCCTGTTCCTCCCTTCCCTCATTTTGCAGTCGAGGGCGACTCCTGTCGCGACGGGGACGAGATGCCCGAGGGAGCCGGCGTGGAACTCGACGCCCGGAATGCCCCTGTTGGGATGCCAATATATGTCGTCTGCGGTGGTGAGGTGATTCTTCAGCCGCTCTTTTTCGAGTATGCCCGCCTCTGCAAGGGCCGCATAGAGGGCCGGGACGGCGTGACCTTTCGAGAGAAAGAGGTAATCCCGGGAGGGGTCATCGAGCAGATCGGGCCGCACGCGAAGGAAGGAGCCGTATAGATACACGAGCAGATCGGCGCAGGAGAGGGCCGATCCGGCAAAGGCGCCTCCGTTCCTCGACATGCCGATAATACTTTCCCTCACCCTGAGGGCGGTCTCCTTCAGCCTCATTAATTCCTGACGTTCCATCTTGTCTCCTTTCTCACCCTATCGTCTTGAGTTCTTCACGGTGATGCATGTACCAGCCTGTGCCGAGATATCCGGCGTTCCTGCTCCTGATGTGCGGGTGGTCGTCAAGAAAACGCAGGATATCGCCGATGCCGAACAGGGGATTCTCCCTTGAGAGATGCTCATAGACCGGGCTGATGACATCGTAGTCCTCCCGGTAGTCGAGGACCCAGCGGTACGTCATCGAATAGTTCAGTCCCAGCTCCCATGCGACGTTGCCGATGCGGAAACGGCCGGGGTTGTCCCAGATGAAAGGTGTCGTGTGCTCCCGTTCAAAGCCCCTCGATGCCTCGCGCCAGGCCGTCTCAAGGACTCCCATGTGCATTGCTTCCACATCGTTCCCGTCCGGGTAGGTCTGGGGATGAAGGTTGCTGACGTAGTCGTAGTGGCGGCGATGGCGGAGAAAATAGAGGATCACCCTGTCGACGACGCCGGGGTCGATGAGCGGGCAGTCCGAGGGAATCTTGACGACCACATCGGCGCCGAAGGACCGGGCCGCCTCATAGTGCCGGTCCAGAAGGTCCGTCGGATGGCCCCTGAAGCAGGGGATGCCCTCATAATCGCAGATCCGCTCGATGATGACGTCTTCGGGCAGGACCGTCGTGGCGACGACGACCTCACCTGCCGACAGCGACTCCTTTACCCTTTCAACCATCCTCACGAAGGACGGCTTGCCTCCCAGGGGCTTCAATACCTTTCCCGGGAGTCTTGTCGACCCGGTCCTTGTCTGGATGACGGTGACGACCTTGAGAAGCGACAGGTCGCCGCCTGCCGACGAAGTCTTCTTCCCTCCCTTTCGCCCATTCATTCGAGCATCTCCCTGCAGACGCCGGCGATGTTGCCCGCCGATGTCCCCCTGTTTTGAATGGGCGACAGTTCCCGGAGCGTATCGACGTCGAAATAGGAATGCACCTCTTTTCCGAGGGAGATGCCTGTAAAAGCGAGGGAGGAGTACTGCGTGACAAGGACGTCGCAGTTCGCCACCATGTGGTGCGCATTGCCGTCGGCATAGACGAGGGCGCCTGGTGCATGTCTCCTGATCTCCCGCGCGGACCGGGAGACATTTTCATTGGGGTGGAGCTTGAAAATGAGCTTTCTCCCTTCGGCTATTTCGGCGGCCCGGCGGATGAATTTCTTTCTCCTGTCGATCTTGAAGGTCTCCCGCGCATCCGACGTCGCTGCAAGGACGTGCCCTTTGTGGGGGAAATCATTGTCCATGTATTGCTCGGCATGGTCGAAGTTCGGGATGCCCGTGACGACTATGCGGTCGGCTTTCACCCCTTTCCGGATGAAGAGGTCCCGGTATCCCTCGGATGCGACACAGAAGCGTTCGTATGCATGGGAAAGACCCGCCGTCGACGTGCTTGCCAGGTATCGCGGCAGTTTCAGGTGTTTGACGGCATGGTAGGCCAGGTTTTCCGGGTCCGTCATTCCTTCCTGGACGAGGATCACTTTTTTGTTCCTGATATTTTTCTGGACGATCAAATCCGAGCAGGTCAGCACGAGATGATAGTCGTCCCTGATGCCCCCTTCATCGATCAGGCAGCGGTGTTCCCTCAGGTACTCCACGGTCAGCCTCCGCATGTTCCCGCCGAGGACGGTGAAATCGAGATAGCCTGCTTTCGAGAATTTACCGATCAAGCCGTCTCCGTAGAAGGGTGAAAACCGGCATTCGTATTCTTCCAGATGCTCCGCTATCTTGTGCATCTGCGTCGTCTGATTGAGGGAGCCGCAGATGAAGAGGATTTTTTTCATCGGCACGATGATTGATGATACCGGACGGGGTGTTACAGGAATATTAAGGCACGATGAAAGGTAGGTGAAAGTATTGTTACAGGAATGTGAACCCGTAGTTGCATAGAAAGACGGGGCGAAGCGCCTCAAAGCCTTGCTGAAGGCGACGATACGCCTCATTAGGTTTGTCTTTAAGGATTCTACTCTTTGTGGCATCGACCATTGGCTTGAAAGGTTGTCTTCTGCGAGGGTTACGGTGTCGCCGCAGCAAGGTTTTCGGCGCATACGCCCCGCCTTTCGCGGGAGTGTGTTGCAACGATAAGGTGACCCTGTGGCTGTCATATTACAGGAGCAATGCCCCTCTCTCGGCGAGGCGTGACCTGACACTCTGCCTGAGGTTGAGGAAACAGAAATTCCTCTCGTTGATGAAACGGCTGATCAGAAAGGCAAGGCCGTTGCTCTTCTTGTCCAGGTAGGGCGTATCGATCTGGTCGAGGTCTCCCGTCAGGACGATCTTCGTGCCCTCGCCGCAGCGGGTGACGATGGTCTTGATATCGATGGGCCTGAGGTTTTGCGCCTCGTCGATGATGAAATACCGCCTCGGCAGGCTTCTCCCGCGGATGTACGTCAGGGGCTCCACCTGGAGGAGGCCCGCATCGATCAGGTACTGGTAGCTCTTCATGTTCGACAGATCGATGCGGTCTTTCACCGCATCCCTGCAATTGCCGATGATCGCCTCCAGATTGTCAAAGATCGGCTGCATCCAGGGCCTGAGCTTCTCCTCCACATCGCCGGGGAGATAACCGAGGTCATTTCCGAGAGGGATCACCGGCCGCGACACCATCACCTGGTCGTAGAGTGACGACTTCCTCGTCATTTTCGCCGTCTGGTGCAGTCCCGCCGCAAGGGCCAGAAAGGTCTTGCCCGTCCCCGCGCGGCCAGTGAGCGCGACGATGTCGATATCGGGATCGATAAGCGCATCGATCGCGCATTCCTGCTCGATATTCTTCGGCGAGATGCCCATGATCTCCTTGCCGCGCTTGACCGGTTTCAGCGACATCTTGTCGTTTATCCTCTGCACCGTATCGCCGGAGTGAACATATCGGGCCGACCTGATGCCGTTGAGAGACTCGTTTTCGCAGAGCACACGCCCGTACATCTCGTAAATCGAGGTCTTGTCGTCCCGGTAGTCTTCCGCCGCAAGACCGAAGGATTCCGCCTTGATCCTGACGGCCATATCCTTCGATACGATTTTCACCGCCACCGGATCCCCCCGGTCGTCCCTGAGGTCTTTTTCTGCGATGCTCAATGCCGACCTGATGATGCGGTTGTCCTCGACGGACCCGTCGGAAAAGAGCTCGCAGGACTCACTCAGAGAGGCGCTCACCGACATCATGCCTCCCTGACCCACGGGGATGCCTGCCGAAAGGGACCCCCTTTCTCTCAGCGCGTCGATGATTCTCAGAGAAAGCCTCGCAGACGCTGCGATCTCCCCGTGACCCTTTTTCAGCCTGTCCAGCTCCTCGATGACGGCAAAGGGGATAACGACGTGGCTGTCACTGAACTTGAAGATTGAGTGCGGGTCATGGACGAGGACGTTCGTGTCGAGGACGAAAATCCTCCTCTCCGCATCAGGTGCACGAAGGCGACGAAGATTGACGGCTGTCGCATCATTTTTCCTGCACATCGTCTCCATACAGGCGGCATCGTTCATAAAACCCTCCAGGTACGAGTATTTTCCTGTCCTCACCGGAACGGACGCCGGCGGATCTTGCACAGCCGATTGTGAACCCTCCAGTTGCATGAAAAGGCGGGACAAAGTGCATCAACGCCTTGGTGCTGCGAAAACTTTGCCTTCCCATAAAGACTATTTCAGGCAAAGGGCTGAAAAAATCAACCCTTTACGTACACTCACACTGACACTGACACTGTCTTTCAGAGCATCTTCGCCCCGCCTTTCCGGAGGTCCTATTGCAACGATAAAGTGAAGAGAAGTTTTCGTCGGGGATGTACAGACGTGATAGGCGGTATGCGGTGCCGAAGATACTTTGCCCGCCTTGGGGCAGTCATGTGTACCGGCGCTGTTCGCCATGAGGTTGGCTTATTATCGCACGGGTGGTGTTACAGCAATATTACGTTTTGGAAACAATTCGATGAAAATATGCGAATGCCTCACGTTGATATTTGATGACAAAAGGATTATTTTGTGGTATAAATTGGCAGCAGGAAAAACACCGATTCCTTCACTGACACTCACACTCACACTGTTTTTTAAAGGAGGCATGGTCATGGTCAATCGCTTTCATCATATCCTTATGACGAGCGTATTCCTCGTATGGACTCTTTTGCCCTGCGTCGCTTCCGCGCATGGACCGGACCGGGTTGAATCCGACTTTTTCGTGAAAACCGGGCCCTATCTCGACAGCCAGGCCGGCATCCCTTTTTCGGAATCCCTTTTTGCCGTTCAAGGTCAAACGAAAATTGCCCAGTCCGGTCGGGCAATCAATGCGGCGGATGAGGCCGCGGTCTCTTTCAGGGACGTGCGCCGGGCCTATTTCTCCGGCGACGAACTGGATGTTCATGTCTCCGTGCAGTCACAGTCTCAGGGTATGAGGGGAGATTTTTATGCGGTTATATGGACACCGGGTCTCAGGAATGTCATTTTTCTTACGGGCGATCCGCTTAGTCCCCTCTCAATGGTCCCGACCGCTCTCAGAACGTTTGTAGGTGCCGGATCGCATGATTATCAGGTCCTCCGGTTCAGGCTGCCGGACCTGGCGCAGGGGCTCGAACTTTTCTTTTACGCAGCCCTGGTCAATGCAGGCACTCCGGTAACAGAGGCGTCCTTCATATCGAACATCGCCCAGGCGAACACCAGGATCATCGGCAACAGCAGCAACGAGGCGGACCGGAAGCAGACCGCCTTCATGAGGACCCTCAGGACCATCTCAGGCCCGGACACGTACCGTGCAAAGACGGCAAAGGGGGCGTTGAAACGGCTGGACCTGGAGCTTGCCATCCCCAAAACCCTCCTGCCGCCGGCCTCAGGTGATGACGACCTGGCATTGACCCTCCTTTCTGCAACGCAGGACCTCCTGAGGGTGGAATCACCCCGCCGGAGCTTCCGCCTCCTCAAGAGGGCGGGACAGGGAACACGAACGCTGACATTCCGCCAGTATTACCAGGATGTCCCTGTCTACGGGTCCTGGCTCCAGATGACGATCCAGGACAGGGAGGGCTCCTTCCTCCTGAAGAACATGTCCGGAAAGTACATACCTGACCTCAAAATGGATCAGCCTGACCCCACCCTGTCGGCCCCGGAGGCGAGGCTCAGGGTCATGAAGGCCTTCGGGATCAAGAGCCTGGACAGGCTGAGGATGCCCGTTCCACTGAAGCTGTGGATCTACGATGAGGCACTCTTCGCCCCTGTCTGCCCGAAATGTCCCGATATCACACATAGTCCGCGGCCGGCCTGGAGGGTCGTCTTCGAATCGCCCGCCCATGGCGGCGTGCTGACGGACGCCTTTGTCGACGCGTCAACGGGGGAGATCCTGCGCGCCCAGCCCCGGATCGATGATAACGACATGCATATCAGGTCAGCCAACGGCAACACCCTTTCAGACTGTGCGGACACGAATGACTCCGTCGCCTGGCTCGATGAAGACGGCGTCTGCAAGACACTGGCATCCTGCTCGGGCTGGAATCCCTGCTACTGGGACACCCCTCATACCTGTGCCAACCCTGACGCGGAGGGCTTTACGGCATTCGATCTGGGCCACCTCATCGACCGGTTCTACAACGACGTCTTCGGCCGCCGCTCCTATGAAGACAGCGACAGTTCAGTCTACCGGATCATTCTCGACGTGAGTTTTACGGGCGGAGACAATGCCATGGCCGAACAGTGCGGCGCTTACGAAATCCACAAGTTCTCCGACGGCTGGGCCACCGCAGACATCATGGGGCATGAATTCGGCCATTCCTTCCACTGGTCCGAGGTGCGCTATGACAGGACCGGGCAGAGCGGCGCCGTCAAGGAGCACATCGCAGACATGTTCGGCTACTTCTTCGCTGCCTGGAGCGGCCTCGATCCGGACTGGCAGCATGGGGAGCATGCACCGGGCGGCGGCGGAAGGGACATGGCAAACCCGTCCAGGGACCACATAGACGACTACAATTTCGCCCCTGTCAACGCGGCGAACGACTGGGGAGACGTTCACGCGAACAGCACCATTCTGAGCAAGGCCGCCTACCTGATGACCGCAGGGGACACCCATCCCGACACGGGCATCCGCGTCAGGGGCGTCGGCGACGTGAAATCGAGGCAGATCTACTACAGGCTCGTCACGGAGAAACTGGCGGAGAACAACGACTTTGACGATTTCTCGTCCAAGATCCAGGACGCCTGCATCGAGCTGATCGGGCGTTACGAAATCACCGAGAACGACTGCTGCCAGGTGCGAAACGCCATGGCGGCCATAGGACTTGAAACGGGAGACTCGGACTGCGACGGCAGGGCAGATGACGTTGAAACGGACGATGACAACGACGGTGTTTCCGATGGAAGCGACAACTGTCCCTTCGTCCCGAATCCCGGGCAGGAAGACGACGACGGGGACGGTTCCGGTGATGTCTGCGATGACGACGCCGACAGCGACGGCATCAGGAACGCCGATGACAGCTGCCCCCTCGCAGTCAACACCGGCAACGATCAGGACGGGGACGGCATTGACGATGCCTGCGACGACAGCGACGGCGACGGCATCGTCGACAGCCTCGACAACTGCCCCAATGCGAGAAACCACAGCCAGGCTGACATGGACGGCGACGGACAGGGTGATGCCTGTGACGATGACAGGGACGGCGACGGTGTCGACGACAGCTCCGACAACTGCCGCGATGTTTCAAACAGCAATCAGGCCAACAGCGATACGGACAGGTGGGGCAGCGCCTGCGACAACTGCGACAGCATTTCCAATGACCAGTCCGACATCGACGGCGACGGCCGCGGCGACGACTGTGATGACGACATCGACGGCGACGGCATTCTCAACGGTGAGGACAACTGTCCGGAAGAATACACGGCATCTCCTGAATTGTGCGTCGCCCCTCCGGGCTTCGCCTGCAGCGATTACGGCTGCCCGCCGAGACCTTTGCTGCCCGCTGCGGAAGTGATGATGCATCTCAACTGGGAACGCCTGCAGGCGGCACACCCGTCTGCGGTGAACCCGGGCTTCGGCATGTCCCTGGACCCCTGCAGCGTCATCGACTGCCGGCCCCAGACCCTCTTCGGGGAGAACGAAGTCCTGCAGGTTGCGATCAGCCTGGGGATGGGCCTGCCGGCGACATCGCAGACATCCTTCCCGTTTATCGTCAGCGTGTTTGACGAAGAGGGTCACAGGGTGGCGTCCGGTGAGGTGTCCTTCTTTGCGAACGCAAGGGAGCAGCGGAGGGAAGGAGAGGTGGTTCTGTCCTTCAGGATGATGCCGTCATTCACATGGAGACAGTCCGGCGTCCTGACCGGTCAGTCCGGCACGGACAACCGGACGGCGACGGACATCGGGGCCGGGGCGGCGCTGCCCGCCTGCCACCTCCTGATCATGCCCCGGAATATGAGCGACCAAAACAGGGCACAGCTTTCGCAGATACCACTGAAGTTCTCATATAGGATGAGCTTGCAGTCGCAGAAATAGTGGTGAGACTTTCCGGAAAAGGCGGGGCGAAGTGCCCCGCTTTTTCACGCAACGCAACGGTAGGCAGGAGCCTGACGACAAATGCACGACGGGAAGGCTGATGTGGTGAAAAGCCTTTCCTCTAAGATACCTAATTGATCACCAGACCACCCTGTGCCGTGTCGACCGATGACGAATGCCCGTCAGGCAAGAGGCGCTGAACACCTGGAAAAGTCTCATCATCGCATTGGAAAGGCTTTGAACCATATCTGCCTTCCCGGGGGCCTATGCAACAACGGTTCATGCAACGGGCAGGTATATCTTCACCTTCGTGCCTTTTCCGAAGGCGCTCTCGATCTTCATCTCCCAGCCATGGGCCCTGACGAGGTGCTTGACGATGGCGAGACCGAGGCCGGTGCCGCCCATGGTCCTGGAGCGGGCGGGGTCGACGCGGTAGAAGCGCTCTCCCAGTCTCGGCAGGTGCTTCTGCTGAACGCCGATACCTGTATCCCGCACGAAGAGGACGAGCCGCCCCGCGTCCTCTTCGGCTCCCAGGGTGATTTCGCCCTTCTCCGTGAATTTGATCGCATTGTCGACGAGATTGGTCAATATCTGGATGAGCCTGTTCCTGTCCGCCTGTATCGTGCCGATGCCCTCCGGGAAGGATGTCCCGACGGCGAGCCCCTTTTCCGCCGCCTTGCTCCTGAGAAGGGCCAGCACAGTGTCGGCGACGTCGATGATGTCGATTTCCGCTTTCTCGACCTTGATGACGCCGAGCTCTATCCTGGATATCGTCATGAGGTCGTTAATGAGGCTGTTGATCCGCTCGCTGTTCGCCTTGATCATCCCGGCGAACCTGATGGCGTTCTCCCTGTCGTCAATGGCCCCTTCGAGCAGCGTCTCGGCGAACCCCCTGATGGCCGTTATGGGCGTCTTCAGTTCATGGGAGACGTTGGCCACGAAGTCCTTCCTGATCTCCTCGAGCTTTTTCATCTGCGTGATGTCGTGAAGAACGGCGACGAATCCTGCGAGGTCGCGGTCACGGTAAAACAGAGGTGACACCTTGGCGACCAGGTATCTCTCATCGGGGAGGTCGAGCTTGAGCTGGACCGATGCCGGCGAGAGGCTGGTCCTGACATGATCCACGAGGTCCGCAAAATCGTGGCTCCTCACGAGTTCCAGGAACTGCTTTCCCGCCGGGTCGGTATTGCCGAAATACTCCGACGACGAGGCGCTCGACAGCAGGACCGTCCCCTTCGAGTCGGTGATGAGGAGGGCATCGGGCACGCTCTTGAGGATCAGGCCCAGGCGGTTCTTCTCCTCTTCCTTTTCGCTCATGACGGATTTCAGCTTTTCCGTCATGGTATTGAAATTACGGGCGATCTCCTCGAATTCCCGTCCCCCTTTCAGGAAAAGCTTCCCGCTGAAATCCCCCCCGGCGAGGGACTGGGAAAACCCCCTCATCTCGCCGATCAGCTTCCTGAGCCGTTCTATCTGGAGGATGGAGAGGATGCCCGTCGACAGCAGGACGATGCTGACGATGACGATGAGCATGAATCTTAGATCGTTGACGGCACGGTCGATCTCTTCGAGAGGGACCGCCATCCTGATGAAGCCCTGAACGTCTCCGTCTCTCGTTATTCTCCTGGCGATATAGAGATAGTCATGCCTCGTCGTCTCGCTGAGTCTGACCGAAATCCCTGTGGCCGAGAGAAGAGCTTCGACGATCTCGCTCCTGCCGGCATGATTCTCCATCTGCGACGAATCGGTGTCCGAATCGCCGATGACCACCCCGTCACCCCTGATAACGGTGATCCGGGCGCCTGTCGTCTCCTTCAGCCTCTTGCAGAGGTCGTCGATCTTTCCCTGCCCGAAGGGGACGATATCTTCGAGAAGTCCGAGCTGGACGACGAGGCTTTTCTTCAGGTCCTCTTCCCGCCTCTCCCTGACCGCCTCGGTGATGAATATCTCGATCAGGGCGATTGACAGGACGGTGAGGATCACGTAGATCAGGATGATCCGTGTCAGCATGTCTCTTTTCATCTTGAATAAAATCATACCACGTATCCTGCCGCCATTCAAGGACGGCACCTTCTTTCAACCTTTCACTGACACGCACACTGACACTGTCACTTTTTCCCCTTTATTCATTATATGGATCAGGGGTATCATAGAAGAACCTCATCGTTGCATAAGCCTTCCGGAGGCAGCTTCGCCATGAGAAGGCTTTGAGGCGCTTCGCCCGCCTTTTCATGCAACTAATAAGGTTAACCCGTCAGACGAGAAGGAGATGCCCATGGAAAACCGCAAAGAAACGATCGTCAGGATACTCAATGCCCTGAATAACGAAGACGATTACGGCGGCATCTGGCTTCCCGCCATACAGCGGCCCTTCGTCTGGAAAAAGGAGCAGATCGAGCTGCTTTTCGATTCGATCATGCGGGAGTATCCCATCGGCACCCTCCTGGTGTGGAAGACGAAGGAACCCCTCCGGCTGAGGCGGTTCGTGGGCGCTTTCCGGTCCGGGATGGATCCTGCTCAATTTTCCGTGCCCCCACAGGGCCGCAGGAAATCCATACTCCTTGACGGCCAGCAGAGGGTCCAGGGTCTGTTCATCGCCCTGCGGGGAAGTTACGACGGCGACGACCTCTACTTCAATGTCCTGTCCGGAAAGGGTGACGATGACGGCAGGAGATACGTCTTCCGCTTCCTCCCAGCAGAGGAGGCCAGGGCATCAGAGGGTTGGGTGGGGGTGAAGGACCTCCTTTCCGATTCGAAGGGTTTTTACCGGAAATCCGACGAGATCATCAGCGGCCTCGGTCCGGAAAATCCGCCCGAGAGCGTCAGGGACCTCGTGCGCTCCAACATCGACCGCCTGCTGCGGCAGCTCCGTGACCGGGACACGATCATTTTTCAGCAACTCGACAGTGTCTATCAGCCCGACAGCTACTCACTCGACGACATCGTCGAAATCTTCATCAGGGCGAATGCCGGCGGCACGATGCTCGGAAAATCGGACCTCCTCTTCGCCATCCTGAGGGGGAACTGGGATTCGCTCGACGAGGACCTTGCAGGAGTCGTCGGGCAGTTGTCGGACGGGGGGTTCACCTTCAGCGCCGATTTCATCATCAAAACGGGGCTTGTCCTCACCGGCAGGGGGGCCGAAATCTCCGTCGATGCCATGCGGGACACAGCGGCGCTCCGTGCCGTCCAGGACGGCCTCGGAGACATGACGGCGGCCCTCAGGGATGTGACTCACATGATCAGGGAGTCGACCTTCATCAAGAGCGCCGTCGCCCTCGCCGACACAAGCGCCCTCATCCCCCTTGTCTGTTTCAGACGTCATTTCCCGGAGGCATGGAATAATACTGACAAGGGTTACCTCTGCAGATGGCTCCTGCTGGTCCTCGTGAGCGGTGTTTTCACCGGGAACTCCGACTCCCTCATCAACGCGCTGGTCGATGACATAAAAAGGAGCGGCCGTTTCGACGTGCCCGCCCTCACGGCGATCATCAGGAGGAGGGCGAAGAGGACCGATCCTTCGCCCCGGGAGATCCTGAGACTCGCGATGGGTCAGAAACAGCTCTATCCGCTCTTCAATCTCCTTTATGACGGTGATGCGCGGGAGCGGGCATTCATCGAAGACCTGCCGGAGATCGTCCACATTTTCCCCCCGGCGATGCTCAGGAGCATAAAATCCGTCAACAGGCAATCAGGCCGGAAGACGCTGAAATACAGGCGCTTCGACAGGGATCAGCTTGCCAATCTCATACTCTGCGAGCGTGAGGATGCAGCGAAAGGGAAGCTCGATGAGCCTGCGGAAAAAAGATTAAAGGGGAAGTCGGCGGCTTACCTGAAGCGGCATATGATCCCTGCGGATCAGTCACTCTGGAAGGGAGAAAACTACGACGCCTTCATCGCGGAGAGGAAGAAGCTGATCCTGCGAAGGCTGAAAGAGGTCATAGTTCGGGGATTCTGAACCTTGCAGTCGCATGGAAATGGAGGGAATGAGATGAAAAGAAGAGATTTCCTGAAAGCCGGACTGGTGGGGACAACAACGGCCCTGCTGGCGGGAAAAGGCATTGCACAGGCCCTGGAGAAAGAGGCGGCACCGGGTCCCTTCATCTTTCCCAAGCCTGTGTACCGGACCCTCGGCCGGACGGGACTGAAGATCAGCGTCGTCAGCTTCGGGGCAATGCTGACGCCTGAGGCCGAGGTGATGAGGATCGCCTTCGAACACGGCGTCAATTATGTCGACACGGCCCGCCGGTACATGGACGGCAAAAATGAGGCGATCGTGGGAAAGGCCCTGAAAGGCATGAGGGACAGGGTATATGTGGCGACGAAGACCCTTCCCGGTTCGACATCGAGGGAGGACATCGTCAGGGACGTCGAGACGAGCCTGAAAAATCTCGGCACCGATTATATCGATGTCATCCAGCTCCACAACCTGACGGGAAAAGAGCGTGTCTTCATCGCCGAGACCCGCGAGGCCCTCGTCAGACTGAAGGAGCAGGGCAAGGTGCGGTTCTTCGGGGTGACCACCCACAAGAACCAGCCGGAGGTGCTCGACGCCCTTGTCGAAGACCGGGAACGCTTCTTCGACACGGCCCTCGTCGCTTACAACTTCAAGAGTTCAAAAGAAGACGCCGCCGCCATAGCGCGGGCCGCTCAGGCAAATATCGGGATTATTGCGATGAAAACGCAGGCCGGCGGATACAGCACTGACGCACTGGGTCCCATAAGCCCCCATCAGGCCGCCCTCAAATGGGCACTGCAGAATAGGCACATTACGACCGCGATTCCGGGGATGCGGGACATGGCACAGCTCAGGGAAGACATTGCCGTCATGGGAATGCCTTTCGGGTACGCTGATAAGCTTATACTCCAACGTTACAGCGCCGCCGTGCAGCCGTACTACTGCTCTTTCTGCGGAAAATGCGAGGCCACCTGTCCCATGGGCGTCGAGATCAGCACGATCAACCGCAGCCTCATGTACGCCGAAGCGTACAAAAGCCCGGATCTTGCCCTCTCCACGTACAGGGAGGTCCCGTTGTCCGCATCAACGGCCGTATGCCTCCGTTGTTCGGACTGTGCCGCGCAGTGCGTCAACGGGCTGGATATCGCCGCAAAGATGGAGCGCGCAAGAAAAGTGCTGACATAGGGCAGCAGGATGACCATATCACTAACACATTTGCCCTATCGTTGCAATCGCCCTCCCGGAAGGCGGGGTGTATGCGCCGAAAACCTTGATGCGGCGACACCGTAACTGCCGCAGGGGACGACGTTTCAGGCAAATGATCGATCGCACAGAGAGCGGATTTCTGAAAGACGAACATGACAATGCTCATCGTCGCCTTCAGCAAGGCTTTGAGGCGCTTCGCCCCGCCTTGTCATGCAACGACAGGATATTACTTCGCTGCCCGGCGTTCATGATCCTCCTGACGGTCCTGTGCTCATTTTGCATATCGGCTCCCGCCGCAGGGAAGACCCTTGAGGAGATGCTCCCGGCGCCTGCCTGTGCCGACGGATGGACCATGGAGGAGAAGGCTGTCCTCTACACCAAAGACACCCTCTTCGACCGCATCAACGGCGAAGCGGAGCTCTATTTCCCCTATGGCTTCGAGGTTCTCGTCTCGGCCAGATACGCAAGCGTGAAGAACCCGGATCTCGCCGTCGAGGCGGACGTCTACAAAATGGGATCTCCCCTCGATGCCTTCGGCATTTTCGCCAACTACCGGAAGGCCGATGACATCGTCGTCACCGTCGGCGCCGGGGGAACGGTGTCGTCATCTCAGCTCCTGTTCCACCAGGACCGCTATTTCGTGAGGCTCCAGGCTTCGGGCACATCGAACCTGGGGCAGGATGTGCTCCTCGCATGCGCCAAAGCTGTTTCAAAGAATCTACCGGACCGGACGAACCTGCCGCCGGAGCTTGAGGCTTTCAGGATTGACGGTGTGGCCCGGAGGAGCGAGCGGTATACCGCCCAGAGCCTGCTGGGATACAGCTTTTTCCGCCGGGGCATCACGGCCGACGCAAGCCTCGACGGAGATCAGGCGCTCATCTTCATGGTGATCGAGGATTCGCGTGCTGCGGCTGCAAAGGCCTTCGACCTCTACCGCTCGTTCCTGAAAGAATCGGGAGGAGACATAAAGGTATCGGAATCGCGGGAGATCATCTCCCTGTCGGCTGTCGACCCGCTCTACAAAAACGTCTTTGCCGAGCAGCACGGCCGCTTTATCATCGGCGCCGTCAGGTTCAAAGATTCCCCGGCCGCGCAGTCTTTAGTCGAACGCCTGCGGAGACGCCTGGGCGAAGGCGGAGACGGCCCCACTCCGTAGATTCACCTTTTAGGTGCGCATACACCCTTCCGGAAAGGCGGGGTGTATGCGCCACTCATAAACAGTAGACAGAATAAAGTAAACAATAGACAGCAGGAAAAGACAAAAACCGGACGACAAACGCACCGATGGGAAGGCTGATGTGGTGAGAAGCCTTTCCGCTAAGATACCTAATCTATCACCAGACCACCCTTTGCCGTGTCGACCGATGACAAAGGCCTGGCCCGTCAGGCAAAAGGCGCTGAACACCTGGAGATGTCTCATCATCGCATTGGAAAGGCTTCGAACCATATCTGCCTTCCCGGAGGCAGCTTCGTTATGAGATGGCTTTGAGGCGCTTCACCCTGCTTTTTCATGCAACTGCAAGGCTTAATCAGGAGTCGAGGATTTCGCGGACCATCCTGAGGAGCTCGTGAGGCTTTGTGGGCTTTTTCATGAAGGGGAACCCCCGCTTCATCACGCCCGTTTTGTTGATGAAATCTTCGGCGTGACCGCTTGTGAAAATGAATCTGACACGGGGGTGCAGCTTTTTTATCTCATCATAAACCTCTTTGCCGCTCTTCTTCGGCATCACCACATCGAGGATGAGCAGATCGATGGATTCCTGGTGCTCCAGAAACCGGCCGATCGCCTCTTCCCCGTCTTCAGCCTCGATGACGTGGTAGCCGAATTCTTCGAGGACCATTCTCGTGAGGTTCCGCACTTCCTGGTTGTCTTCGACAAGAAGGATCGTCTCCTGGCTTCCCCGCGGGATGAGCCTGAACTGCTTTGTCCCGTCGCGGGGGGCCTTCTTCGATGTCAGGGGGAGATAAATCCGGAAGGTCGTACCCCTTCCCATCTTGCTGGCGACTTCGATGTACCCTTCGTGCTGCTTGATGATCCCATACACCATGGACAGCCCGAGGCCCGTGCCCTTGCCGACTTCCTTCGTGGTGAAGAAAGGCTCGAAGATCTTTTCCCTCGTCTTTTTGCTCATCCCTATCCCCGTGTCCTCAAAAGTGATCAGGGCATATCGTCCGAACTTGCCGAAGCCGTGGGTCCTCATGAAGGTTTCTTCGATGGTGACGCCCTCTGTCGTGATCGTGATCTCTCCCCCGTTGGGCATGGCATCGCGGGAATTTGTCGCCAGGTTCATGAGCACCTGTTCGATCTGGACGCCGTCCGCCACAACAGGAAGGTTTTCATGCGTGGTATGGACGGAAAGACGGATGTCTTCGCGGATGAGCCGAACGAGCAGGCTCTCAACGCCCCTGACGATCTCGTTTATTTCAGTGACACGGGGGTTCAGAACCTGCCTTCTGCTGAAGGCAAGGAGACCCTGGGTCAGGTTTGCCGCTTTTTCCGCCGAAGAGAGGATCTGCTCGGCATAAATCCTGAGGGGATCGTCCCTGTCGAGCTTCATCTGGAGCAGGTTGCCGTAGCCGATGATCGTGGTCAGTAGATTGTTGAAATCATGGGCGATGCCCCCGGCCAGCTGTCCCACCGCTTCCATCTTCTGGGCATGGCGGAGCTGCATTTCAAGCATCTCCCGGTCCTTCTCGGCGCTCTTCAACTCTGTAATGTCCCGTATCGACTCGATGGCGCCCACTATATTCCCCTCACGGTCGAGAAGTGCCGAGGCTGTGATGGAGATGTGAGCGCCCCTGCCGCCGTAGAGAGTGGGGGCGAATACCTCGGCGTGGATGAGATTTCCCTTCCGCTTGATGTAGTCGTATCTCGCCTCGAGCTGACGGTCGGGATGCCAGACAAGATCGATGAGAAAAGACCTTGCCTCGCCGTAAAACGGAACGGAGCAGGCGGTATGCTCCTTGCCGAGAATCATGCTTTTCGGGATGCCTGTCATCACCTCGATGGCGTGGTTCCACGCGACGACTCTCCTGTCGGCATCGATGACGATCGTGGCGTCGGGGAAAAACTCGATGATGTCGTACGTGCGCCGGAGGGCCTCTTCCAACATGGTAATGATATAGTACAACAATTCTCCCTTCA
Organism: uncultured Nitrospiraceae bacterium; assembly: GCA_963705105.1. Lineage (GTDB taxonomy): Bacteria > Nitrospirota > Thermodesulfovibrionia > Thermodesulfovibrionales > Dissulfurispiraceae > CAVPIW01. Next base: position 228,946 of record CAVPIW010000010.1, read on the forward strand.
ATGGGACACTTTTTTCGGTCGGCAGGCTTTATTGTTCAGTTTCGTGAAAGGGTGGGGCGAAGCGCCCTGAAAAATAGTGGCAGTGTGAGTGTGAGTGTCAGAAAAGGCACGTAAAGACAGTGTGAGTGTGAGTGTGAGTGTCGGAGAAAGGCACGTAAAGACAGTGTGAGTGAGTGTGTGTGTGTCAGAGAAGAGGCGTTTGCGACAATAAGGTTTACAGTTGCAGAGAGAGCTTCTCTTTCAGGGGATGGGGTGAACAGCCGCCCCGCGCATTGACGCGGGGCGGCTGTTCATCGGTGACCGAAAATATTACAGGAGACTCAGGAAACTGGTGATCATCTCGGGTGTCTCGAGGGTTGCAACATAAAGGTAATCCCCTGAAAAGCCGAGCAGGGCCGCAAGGTCGGCGACCCAGACATCGATCTTGATGTTGCTGCCGTACTCAGCGGATACCGAGGCCTTCTTTGTCACGTCGAGGAAGATATAGAGGTCGAACCCGGCCCCCTGGTATGCGATCTTGGCAACCGACTTGAGGGCATCGGCGTCGGTCGCACCGAACTGTATTCTCAGTTGGGAAGGTTTCAATACAAGGGGGGTGCCCTGGGTGAGACCCAGCGACCCTATCAACCCTGCCACGGCATCGGACAACTGGTCCGCCTGAGCCTCGGTGAAGGCGCCCTGGTCGAACTTGCCGACGACGACAATCGCCGGGTCATCGGGGCTCACCGGATCCACAGCCGCAAGGACGGGATAGCCCGCGGAAAAGGCCGTCGTTGTGACCGCCAGCAGAAAAACAGCGATAAAGACCATGCCCAGAATACTTTTTCCTCTCATCATGCGTTTCCTCCTTTAGGATAATATGTCTTGCCAAGGACTTCCTGCATCACCATGATGCATTTTCAAATCCTCTGCCGCGAGAACCATAGACATATATTATATTCGGAGAAAAAGTCAGGTCAATCAGTCCTGCCGGAGGGCGTGGCCAGAGCCATGTTCCTGTAGGGGCCGTTCCCCGAACAGCCCGATATATGCAGAAGATGTTTTCTTTCTTTGCGCTCTTTGCAACTTTGTGTGAGATAAAATTCGGTTGGATATACCGTGGTCTGCCCGGGGAGCAGACTCCACATAATCATTGTCGCTATCAGCAGGACCTAAAGGCGCTTTGCCCTCCCTTTTCATGCAACCGCACGGTCACGGCAGGGCATATCAGGAACGATGCCGGGCAGGAGGGGTGGCGCGAACCTTTGCCAACCCCTTTTCTATACTCTCATAGGCAAGGGAGGAGAGGAGCTTCCTCGCAGCCGTCCCGTCATGTTCGCCCGGTTCCCGGGAAATGACAGGATTGAACCGGACAACGGCATCAATGGCAGACACGCCGATGAGTTTCCAGAAGTGCGGGAGGAAGGCCATGTTTCCATACCACGGGACAGGACCCGGTCCTGTCTCCAATGCATGGCCGCCGCGGGGGAAGGGGCCGTAGGAGATGCTCACGGGATGAACGGGTATGCCGAGTTTCACCGGGGCCTGGAAGAAGGAACTCCTGAAATCCAGCAGGGCTGAGCCGTCTCCCGTGGTTCCTTCGGGAAAGAGGATCACATTGGCGCCATGCAGAAGCACCTCTTCCACTTCCGGAAGGGCCTTCACAATCGCCTGCCGGGAAGTCCTGTCGATGAAGATCGTCCCGGCAAACCCCGCAAGCCAGCCCAGAAGAGGCCATGAGCGGACATCATGCCTGGATATGAAGACCGACGGCTGGATGCCCGCGAGGACAAAAATATCGACGTAGCTCACATGGTTGCTCACGATGAACGAGCCGGCGCCCCTGTTCCGGACGCCACGCACATGAACCCTCACAGAGAGGATGCGGCAAAGGAGACGGCCCCAGGCCATGGCGGCGCGGGCCCTGATCCTCGCAAGCCTTCCCCGGTTGCCAAGCGACAGGACGGGGAAGCAGATTCCCGCGAACAGGAAAGCGAAACAGACAATAAGCAGGCCTGTCAGCCGGAGGACGCGTCTCAGTTCCCTCCCCTTTCCACGGTCCGGTCGACGAAAGTCCTGAATCTCGCGCATTCAAAGCCGGTCTCCATGCAGGAGACCACTTCATCGTCCCCGCAGGAGATGCAGGGCGGTATCCTGCCGCCCAGCCTCTGGACCACGGCCCGGTACTCTTCGGGGCTCATCCCGTCATCTTCACCTTGTCTCATCATGTCGAAATCCTGTATCGACACCTGTTTTTGCTTAAGAGCATTCATAGCAAGCCTCCTGCGATGCGCGGCATGGGCAGGGCGTCTCGCCCGCCCTCGGCTTTTCGTTTCAGTAAGCGGTCCTACTGAGAAAGGACTCCCTCCGGGAGGACCATTTCTGGATATTTTGACGCAAAATGACCACAAGAGTTTAAGCGATCACATTCACTGACATGCACACTCGCACTCACTGTATTTCCGTTCATTCACCGGTACTGACACTCACACTAATCTCCCATCCATCACTCACACTTGTCACTCACACTCACACTACATTTCCCTCTTCGCTTCTCTCGCAAGGTGCACGAGCTCCCAGTACGGGGGCTCGTACCCGCGCTCATTCCTGAAACGCTCAGCCTTCGCCGCGAGGCGCTCCGTTATAGACCGATGGACGGACTCGTAGCGCATGGCCCGCAAGGCCGTTGCAGCCGACATGCCCTCCGGCACCGGTCCCGCTTTGCCGAACCGGTTGAGGATAACGCTGTATGCCTTTGCGATCCGGGAGAGGGGCAGCAGGAACCACTGGTATGAAAGCTCTTCTCCCCGTTCAGCCCCCTCGAGCATAACTTCCGTCACGGCGTTGTCAAGACGGTCTTTCCGGAGCGTCCCGGGGTCACGCCATTCGGCGACGACACGCAACTGCGGGTCGTATTCAAGATCCGACGGCTCCTGCGTCTCAAAATATCGCACTCCGAACCCGCTCAGCCATCGCCGCAGGCCCGGCGACGAAATGTGAGAGACGCCCGCCCATAGCCGGATCCCGTAGCGGCTGTATGCCTCGGAAGCCACCTCGGAGCAGAAGAGCTTCGAGGGGTCCTTATAGTCCATCTCGAAATCATAGGGGATGTGACTTCTCGTGGCGCGGGTGTATGCGTACTCCGCGGCCTTGTGCGGCGCCATCGGGTCTCCTAGGATCTCCGGAAGGTCCGCCCGGGGACGCAGCACCATCACCCGTAGCTTCTTGTCACCGAGGTACTGCTCCACCGTGGAGACGGTGACGCCGACTTCGATGTGCGATTCGACAATCTTCGCATCGCCGGACCGGGGATCGATGTAGACGAAGGCGATGTGCGAAAAATTGCCGGGGTAATCGTTCCCCCGGGCGATCAGGGCCGACGTCGGGGCGCCGCCCCGTGACACCAGGATATCGCCGCTGTGTATGCGGACCCCCCTGATGACTGCGGAAGGCGTTGCCGACGGTTCGTCCGTTTCATTGATCAGGGCGGGCACTGCGGCTGCCGGCGCCTGCATCATGATCTCCTCGACAGCGCCCCGGGAGCCGTAGAGCAGGCGATAGAGCGTCACCCTCGCGGGCTCGGAGTTCATATCCCATCGCTCCGACTGCCTCTTTATAATCCTGCGCAGGTCCGTCGCAAAGCTTATATATTCCGTCAACCCTGTCCTGCATGCGCCCACGAGGGGCCCGATCTCGAAGAGGCTGCGCTCGATCCCGTCGAATGCGGGATCATCAGGGTCGAGCCCCCGGAGAGCGATCTGCCGGAGGCGTTCCTGCGCCCTGGCGATCCGGGGTTCGATCTCATGCTCCATCCTCTCACACCCCGAGTCCCTCAGCTCCCGGTATTTCTTCTCCAACGCCGTCCAGTACGCATCCTGATTCCAGGCAAAGGGTTGTTTCTTCGCGGAAGACAGGTCCAAGACCGACGGCGCCGGATCGCGCTCCGGGAAAAGGAGGATGAGATAGACGATGCCGATCAGGGCGATCAGCACTGTGATGAAGAAATATCTCTTTTTTCTCACCTCTGATTGCATCTGAAAGCACCCCGTTACATTTTATATGAATGTCCTTTTTACATATTAAATCATATGAATGCCTGTTTTACAATCGTTCTTTTCAGGAACGACATCAGGGAGATGAGAGGCAGGACCGTGACGCCATGAAACTGTCATCGGCCACCTTTGCGTGAGGCAGTCTTGAGTGTGGTTTGAAGCCGGGAGGCAGGGTGCCCGGCACCCTGCCTCCCTGTGAGGAAAGTTATTTGAGGAGCAGCGGCAGCGTATTTGCCGGCGCTGCCTGACCGCCGGTGTAGATGAGCGGCGACGATGCCGGCGCGATGCCTGGAGCCTGCAGGGACTGTATACTCTGTATACTCGATGAAGCCTGCACACACCCGCCGTTCTGACAGACCGTCCCGGCGGGGCAGCACCCGGCACCGCAGCACGTCGTCCCGGTCGGACAACACCCTGAGCCGCAGCACTGGCTTAACTGAGGACAGCATGCTGTTGCACCGGGGCAGCACAGAGTACCTCCCTGGCAACACCCCGCGCCGCAGCATGGACTGCCCGTAGGACAGCAGTGGTCACCGCAACACTTGTTGCCCGGTAAGCAGGCCATCCCACCACCGCAGCAATCAGAGCCGGCGGGGACGCACATCGACCCGCAAAGCTGGGGGTTATCAGGGGGGCATACGGTAGGGGTCGAACAACCTGTCGGTGTGCACGTCGACCCGGCAGGACAGCAATGGGACGAACAGACGACAGGGCTTTCAGCACAGCAAGTAGGCGGCAGGCAGGCGGCGACACACTGATTGTCCCTGCAGATCTGTCCTGAGGCGCAGCAGTTCGGCCCGCAGGGCGTCGGCTTATCGGCAGGGCAGGAGCAGCCGCCGTTGGCCGAGCACACCCTGCCTGCCGGGCAGCAGCCGCCGTCGGCGCAACAGATGTTGCCGCTTGGACAGCACCTGCCGTCGTTGCAGCAGACATGGTTCGCCGCGCCCGCACAATGGTAAGACGTGCAGCAGGTGGCGCCGGAAGGCATGCACTTGTCGCCGCATACGTCAGGGGCGTTGCCGGGACAGCAGATGCCCTTGCCGGCGATGAACGTGGAACCGGCAGGGCAACAAGCATTATTGGTTGCGTCACAGACCTCGCCTCCGCCACAGCAAACATTGCCGCAGCATTGCTGTCCCTGTACACAGGAACCGGGAGGGCCTGTCTGGCAGCACACGTCGGTCAGATCGATGCACCCTCCCCGGCATTCCTTCTTGCCCTCAGGGCATCGTGTAACGTTCACCGCCGCATAGATTTCGGCTTTCAGGCCCCATCCGTCAGTTACGGTAAAATACACGTGGTGAAACCACTCAGTCGCAAAGGAGAATGTGAAACAATAAGTGCCACTGTTGCCTGCGGGCTGCTGTTGGTCCACAGGCGGATCATGCATTTTGATCTTCAGCGTGTTGCTGTCTGTGGAGGTCTTCCACTGGACACACCACTTTCCCTGTTCATCTATCAGCAGACGGTTGGTTTGGCTCGTGAATGCAATCTGCGGAGGAGGGCCGGGCACGACGTTGAAGGTGCATGTCTTTTCTGCGGTGCCGAAGGCGTTTGCCAGGACAAAGCGGACCGTGTGGGAACCAACTGTGTCGATAGTCGCAGTCAGCTCTGAGAACGGAGATCCTGAAGAATGATTCTTTTCGACAGGCCCTTCGACGACTTTGCCATCCAGGTACCATGTTTCCGTGAACGTCCCACCGCTGCCGAGATGGGCGGATATGAAGAATTCCTTGTTGACCACGTAGGAGGGTTCACAGGAGAGGCTTAAGACAACGGGCGGCTTGTCGATGCGGAAATGGCGAAATGCATGGCAAAAAAACTGATCAGTTATAAAGGTCATCATGTAGCTTGAGTCACTTCCCGTATCTGTCGGACACTGCCATGTCGTCTCCAGAATGCCGCCCCTGAGCGTCCCTTCGAATACGAGGAGCTCCTCAAAGTGATCGTCGTCACCAGAGGCATAGGGAAGGGATCTCAGCACCTCGATGGTCGCCTTGATATTGTCCAGTGGAGGAACCGTTGTTCCCCGAAGCAGGACCGTCGTCCCCGGCTTGCCGTGGCTGGGACTCATGAAGAGGCTGCAACTGATATCTTGACCTGGGGTCCCGGTGCCTGAAACATCTTCCTGGTTTTTCTTAGTGAGGGCCTTTATCGCCTGCAGTAAGGGGGTGTCCTCTGCGGGGCATTCAAAGGCAAAGAGGGCGACAAATATGACTGCCACGATCAGACAGGGGCCCCATTGGGGGCCTCTCGAATTCCTCATCAGTGTACTCCTCGTCAATCTCATTATGGTGTCCATGGCGACCTCGTATAGAACTGTCATTTCCCTGTTATTACGATCACAAGCTGATCGTTGTTGAATCCGAACGTGATCCCGTCATATCCGAAGAACTTCGTTGCGACGATCTCCTCGGGGATGCTGATTGCAGAAGGGGGCATGGTCTGCACCGGCTGACCGTGCATTGCAATAATATTCTGGGTTGTCATGTCGAACCGGTAGTCCTCCGGCTTGTACGCACCCGGCTGTGTCGGCATGCCGGCTGCGGAGATCGGGGTTTGCTCTATGAAAGCTCCATCGATGAAGGAGACCGCCATGCCGGCTGCCCCGTAGGCCCAAACCTCGTCGATCCTCGCCACTCCTCCGGAGAGCCTGATCACTTTGACGAATTGAGAGGGATACCCGTAGTTGGTTATTATCGCCTCCTGCTGGGGCGAAAGCGGCGAGAAGCGCATGGTCGCAATGGAGATATCGCTCACCCAGTTGTTCGGGTCAAAGAGCGCGTTGCCCGCCCTGACAAGAAGCGCATAGAAGTTGTAATCCCCCCAGGGCAAACCGCCCGGCAGGGCAACGGGAGGAAGGACGGTGAGAATGTCGCCCGTCGTGATAGGGAAATTCCTCTTGTAGACAGGGACGGCATCCCAGGGGAGTTGATCGCCGAGAAACACGAAGGGGCCGCCCTTGAGTTCCAGGAGAAGGTACATGTCCGCATTACCGGCGGCAGTGCCGTGTTCCAGTCCGTACATCCAGCTAAAGGTCGACCCTGGTATGGATGCCGCAGGAAAGACTCCGGAGAACAGGGCGTGTTTGGTCTCCGGCGATGGGACGAAAGGCGCCTCCTGGATGGGGCCTCTCGGCTTCGATCCTGCCGGCGTTGATGGGACTGTCCCCGTTCCGGGGACATTGCCTGTCCGGGTGCTTGCGGGCGCCTGATAGGTGGCGGTAAGTGTGAAGTTCGTCCTGGCATTGTTCAGATTCAGCGTCGCCACGTACCACTTTCCCGCCCTGAGGGGCGGTGTCGAGGACGGCGTTACAGTGATCGTTTCACTCGCCGTGGGACCTTCGGACCTAAAATCGGCGCTTGCACTCAGGAGATCGGGCGAGCTGAACCCGACCAGAGGGATGTTATATTTCAGGTACAGATCGAGGTCCCCGCTGCCGTTCGTCAGCGTCACCGTCAGGCTGGTCGCCCCCGCCGGCACGTCAATATAGGCGTTTGCATAGGTGAGGGCCTCAAGGAAAGTGTTGAAGGGGACCCCGCTCTGCAGGACCGTCTGGCCCGCTCCGTCAGGTACGATAATCAGTAAAACGACAGTGATGCACAGGGCCAGGACCGCCGTGAGCGGCGAGCCCGTGAATAAGACACGCAAACGTGGTGATGAACTCATATTCCGCCTCCTCCATGAAGAGTTCCAATGTGCTGTTGAAAAAAGGCAGGGCAAAGCGCCGCAAAGTCTGTTTTTCTGCTCCAATCTGCAATATGTGTGCATACTATACCTTCTATCATATTTTCGGGGATCTGTCCACAGGGTTTATCGATGTATTACGAAGAGTTATCCTCAACGTCATCACAGACACCATGGGAGAAGGCAAGGATGCAGAACACAGTTGATTGTCTGCCGCCAACAGTGAAAAGACAGCGGGAAAGGCAAAAAGGGGGAAAATAGAAAGAGAGTCACCGAAACAAGCGTTGTTCGAAGAAGGGGACAGGATGCCTGACATCCCGCCCCCCCTGCAAAGGAGTTATTTGAGGAGCAGCGGCAGCGTATTTGCCGGCGCTGCCTGACCGCCGGTGTAGATGAGTGGCGACGATGCCGGCGCGATGCCTGGAGCCTGCAGGGACTGTATACTCTGTATACTCGATGAAGCCTGCACACACCCGCCGTTCTGACAGACCGTCCCGGCGGGGCAGCACCCGGCACCGCAGCACGTCGTCCCGGTCGGACAACACCCTGAGCCGCAGCACTGGCTTAACTGAGGACAGCATGCTGTTGCACCGGGGCAGCACAGAGTACCTCCCTGGCAACACCCCGCGCCGCAGCATGGACTGCCCGTAGGACAGCAGTGGTCACCGCAACACTTGTTGCCCGGTAAGCAGGCCATCCCACCACCGCAGCAATCAGAGCCGGCGGGGACGCACATCGACCCGCAAAGCTGGGGGTTATCAGGGGGGCATACGGTAGGGGTCGAACAACCTGTCGGTGTGCACGTCGACCCGGCAGGACAGCAATGGGACGAACAGACGACAGGGCTTTCAGCACAGCAAGTAGGCGGCAGGCAGGCGGCGACACACTGATTGTCCCTGCAGATCTGTCCTGAGGCGCAGCAGTTCGGCCCGCAGGGCGTCGGCTTATCGGCAGGGCAGGAGCAGCCGCCGTTGGCCGAGCACACCCTGCCTGCCGGGCAGCAGCCGCCGTCGGCGCAACAGATGTTGCCGCTTGGACAGCACCTGCCGTCGTTGCAGCAGACATGGTTCGCCGCGCCCGCACAATGGTAAGACGTGCAGCAGGTGGCGCCGGAAGGCATGCACTTGTCGCCGCATACGTCAGGGGCGTTGCCGGGACAGCAGATGCCCTTGCCGGCGATGAATGTGGAACCGGCAGGGCAACAAGCATTATTGGTTGCGTCACAGACCTCGCCTCCGCCACAGCAAACATTGCCGCAGCATTGCTGTCCCTGTACACAGGAACCGGGAGGGCCTGTCTGGCAGCACACGTCGGTCAGATCGATGCACCCTCCCCGGCATTCCTTCTTGCCCTCGGGGCATGCATGGACCGATACACCGGTCGCCACACTCGAGTGCCGACCGCCGTTTTGTATCCGCAGATTAACGGCGAAGTAGCCGGTTTTCGTGAAGGTGTAACGGAAACATCCCGTGCCTTCCTTGCTCACAGTACGTGTTTCTTCATGGCCGGCATCAGGAATCGACATGGTGAGTGTATTGGATCCGTCCGTATACGCCTCCCACTGTACGCACCATTCCCCTGATTCGTTGATCCCCAGTTTCGATGTCGCGCTTTTTATGATGAGTCTGGGATGCTTTACCTCAACTTTCCGGCTGCACTCCGCCTCGGACGTCCCAAAGGGTCCTGAGACGATCACTTTTACTGTGTGAGTACCTTCAGAGAACGGACCTACAGTGGTTTCCGAAGAACTCCTCCGTCCGGCCTGCTCCTTGCCCTTATTCCCGTCCACCAGCCAGGTGAATGTGTAATCGGCTTCACGTTTCACGTCGGCAGTCACGCGATAGCTCTTATCTGGTTGCCAGAGAGGGTCCCCGCAATCGAGCGAAATCACGGGGAGCGTATCGTACCAAAACGGGCGGTGAGCCACGCAGGCGGTGCCCCCCTCCCTGTTGGGGATGAGCAGACGGACATCGAACCCTCTCACTGTGCCGTCCGTTCGTGCCGGGACGGTCCAGGACGTCTCGAATATGCCCCCGGCGCTGAAACGCCCGGTCACGTCGTGAACACGAATGCTTAATTCCGGCTCCCAGATGCTGAGAGTCAGTTCTGCGCCGGCCAAAGCGCGCTCCCTCGACGTCGCCGTTGCGTGGATAACGACATTCGCTCCCGCCATGCCGTGGCTTGGAGAAACGACGAGGCTGCAGCTCACCTCGACCCCCGGTTTGGGGACGTCCTGGTTTTTGAGCTTGTTGAGCTGATTGTTCATAAGATCGACCAGGGGTTGGGCGCCCGTCTCCGTGACCGCTCCCACAAGAAAGAGCGTGAGGAAGGCAAACACAAAACCCGCAAGAACGCCCCCCCTTCCCGCTGTTTTTCTGTCTATCCTTTCATTCGTTCTTTTCATGGCTGCCTCTCGATGTGTGGGCTATTTCGTCGACATGACGAAGACGAGCTGTTCGTTGTTGAACCCGAAGACGATCCCGTTGTAGCTGAAAAACCTGTTCGCCCCGATGGCGCTGAAGAGGTCGCTCGCAGATGGCGGCGCCGTGGACTCGGCCGGCTGTCCGTGCCGCTCCCTGATCTGCAGGGCCGTCGTATCGAACTGGTAATTCTCCGGCCGGTTTGATCCCGCCTGGGCAGGGATGCCCGCGATGGAAAGGGGACCCTCCTCGATGAAGGCGCCGTTGATGAACGAGACGCTCACTCCTCTGCCGCCGTATGCCCACACCTCATCGGTCCTCACCTCTCCGTCGCCGACGATGAAGGTCTTGACGAACTGCGAAGGATATCCGTAATCCCGGATCACCGCCTCCTGCTGGGGCGACAGCAGGGCAAACCTCATCGTCGAGAAGGCGACATCGCTCACCCAGTTGTTGAGATCGAGAGGCATATTGCCCGCCCGGACGAGGATAGCGTAGAAGTTGTATTCTCCCGGCGGCAGGCCCGTCGGAAGGGGGATGTCCGGAAGGATCTCGACAGACCCGCCGGCGGCGACGGACAGATTCCGCCGGAAGACCGGGACTATGTCGCCGGGCAACTGGTCGCCCAGCAGCATGAGCGCGACCCCCTTGAGTTCCAGGGCGAGATACATGTCTGCATCGCCCGCGGCGGTCCCTTTTGCGGTGCCGTATTTCCACGCGAAGGCGGAGCCCGGGACAGCGACAAAGGGTGTGCCCTCCGGCGTGACGGTATGTTTGGTCTCAGGCGATGGGACGAAAGGCGCCTCCTGGATGGGGCCTCTCGGCTTCGATCCCGCAGGTGTGGACGGGACTGTCCCGGTTCCGGGGACATTGCCTGTCCGGGTGCTCGCGGGCGCCTGGTAGGTGGCGGTAAGTGTGAAGTTCGTCCTGGCATTGTTCAGATTGAGCGTCGCCACGTACCACTTTCCCGCCCGCAGGGGCGGTGTCGAGGACGGCGTTACGGTGATCGTTTCACTCGCCGTCGGGCCCTCGGACCTGAAATCGGCGCTAGCGCTCAGGAGGTCGGGCGAGACGAACCCGAGCAAGGGAAAGTTGTATTTCAGGTACAGGTCGAGGTCGCCGCTGCCGTTTGTCAGCGTCACCGTCAGGCTTGTCGCACCTGCCGGCACGTCGATATAAGCGTTTGCATACGTGAGAGCCTCAAGGAACGTATTGAAGGGGACCCCGCTCTGCAGGACCGTCTGGCCCGCACCGTCAGGCACGACAATCAACAAAACGACAGTGATGCACAGGGCCAAGGCCGCTGCGAGTGGCAGACCCGTGAATAAGGCATGCAAACGTCGTGATGAACTCATATTCCGCCTCCTCCATGAAGAGTTCCAATGTGCTGTTAGATGAAAAGCGCCTTGCCGTGATGTAAGCGCATACTATACCTACTATCATATTTTCGGGGATCTGTCTACGGGGTTTATCAACATATTACGAAGAGTTATCCTTTCTGTTGCATGAAAAGGCGGGACAAAGTGCCTCAAAGCCTTGCTGATAGCGAGCATGATTATTTGAAATTGGAAATTCGGGATCCCATCTTCATGCAATCACCCATACGCTTGAAATGATCCGTATGGGACGGCATAGGTTTCGCAGCACCAAGGCTTTTCGGCATCTTCGCCCCGCCTTTCCGGATGTCTTATTGCAACGATAAGGTTATCCCTTACATTACATAGGCCTTCCGGAAAGGCGGGGCTGGGGTGTATGCGCCACTCATAAACAGTAGACAGAATGCAGTAGACAATAGACAGCAGGCAAAGACAAAAACCGGACGACAAACGCACCGATGGGAAGGCTGATGTGGTGAGAAGCCTTTCCTCTAAGATACCTTATCTTTCACCAGACCACCCTTTGCCGTGTCGACCGATGACAAAAGCCCGTCAGGCAACAGGCGCTGAACACCTGGAGATGTCTCATCATCGCATTGGAAAGGCTTCGAACCATATCTGCCTTCCCGGAGGCAGCGGTAGTGACACCGACACTGACACTCACACTCACACCCATCTTCTACAGTAGCAAGAAAATAACTTTCTTATAACAAGGGGATATGAGGGCGCAAGAAGGGCGTGGCACTAGGAATCCCCTTGTCAGCTTCACGCTCACTGTCATGACGTCTCCATGTCCAATGCAGTCTGATTCAGTATCCTGACTGTCGGCGGCACAGCCACGCCCGCCGCCTGAAACGCCTTGCCGGCTTGTCCCTTGAGGTCGCTCCGGAGAAGGACCTCCTTCGTACCGGTCCGGATCGTCACTTCTTCGACCCTCTCCAGGTCACGGATCACATCAGCCCATTCCGCCTGCCACCCCTTCCTTTCCATCCGCCCCTGCAGTTCCTTGATCAGCACCAATGCAAGGAAACTGCAGAACACATGCCCCCGGATCGTCTCGTCACACTTGTGGTAGATGGGCTGCGTGCTGAGGATGCTCTTCATGCTCCGGAAGATCTGCTCCACCATCCACAACTGCTTGTACTGCAGCGCCACCTCCCGCGCCGGCAGTGTCGTGTTCGTCCTGAGGACCCACTTGCCGTCATACCGTCCCTCCGCCTTGATCTTGTCCTCATCGATCCCGAACCTCTGCCCCGTCGCCTTGAGGTACTTCCGGTACCCCTTGTTGCCCACCAATGTCTTGTGTCCCTGCTGCAGTTTGTCCCGCAGGGAGGCAACGATACTCTGCCGGTCAAGAGCGTCTTTCTTGGCCTGATCCTCGTTGTAACAGACGACGTACCGTCTGTCGTCAACACGCACGTCCTTGACTTTCAGCGGTGAGGGCGCTTTGCTGTCCGCACCCTTGGGATACACTTCCTCATACCTGCCCGCCCGGCTGAGCACCTCCTGGGTGACCTCTTTCTGTCTCCTCATCCGGGCGCCCAGGATGTACGGGACCTCCCCCGTCTGCAACTCCTTGACCGTCGCCGCGCTGATCATCCCCCGGTCCGCCACGACACAGACCCGCTGGATCCCAAACCGCTTGCGTAATCTCTCGGTGACGGGAAGAAGGCTCTTGACGTCCGTCGTGTTGCCCGGCCACAACTCACAGCACAACGGCCGACCCGCGCTGTCGATGATCACACCCACCACCATCTGCAGAAGGTCAGGCCGGTGGTCCTTGCTGTTGCCCAACTGCCCGATCTCCTCTCCCCCATTTCCTTCAAAATAGATGCTCGTGGTGTCAAAAAACACCAGGGTGAGATCTGTAAACAGGTCCCTCCGGCGCTCAAAGATCCCTTCTTCGATCAGGTCCTTCGTGCACCGGCAGGCAAAGGGTGTCGCCCCTTCCTGGTCGTCCTCCGGCAACTCCTCCCCTAACCATGCCATCGCCCGGTACAGGTGGTGCAGCTCGATCCCCTCCGCCGCCTCAATCCGGTAGTCGTCCTTCCACTTGTCCGCCGCCCTGTCAGAGCCCGATGCGCTGAGCCGGTGCAGCACCGTCAGATAGATCGCCCTCTCCACGGCAAACTGATACTTCCTCTGCGACAGCACGCGGGTGATCACGTCCGGGATGCCGAGTTCCTTCCATAGTCGGCCAAACACCAGAGGCAGTCCGATCTTTTGCTGTCCCACAGACGGAACCTCTCCCTTGTCATAGGCATCAAGCAGGGCAAGCTTTTCTGAAAACCGCGCCCCCGAGCGTACGAGGCTGTCCAAAGCTCCCGATTCCCGGAGTTTATCGACACGCCCCAGGGTGGCGATGACTTTCTGGCGGACCTTGCCGTTTTCCCATCGGCTTTCAACGATCTGCAGATAGGAGCGGGGGCCGGATGGTTTGATTCTGATGAACATGACATTAATATTATACCCATTCTAATCCCTATTGGCAAGCTTATAATGGCTATGACGTGGCACTATGTTTTGAGCTTCTTTCCAATTCCTCTCCTCATATCACCCTGTTTCTCATAGATTCTTATGTCTGATTCGGAGCGCTTTTCGGGTCCAACTGTAGAAGATGGGTCACACTGTCACTGTTTTTCAGAGCGCTTCGCCCCGCCTTTTCATACAACTGAAGGGTTATCATTCGTACTGCGTTAATCAGGGAAGAAAAAGGCGGCGGGTGAGGGGTCTTTAGGGCATATGGATGGCGATCTCGTAATGCCCGATGGCGACGCGGTCTGCGATCCCATGCTTCCAGAGGAGATCCATAGCTTTTACCTTGGCGTGTTTGGGCACCATGACGATGACCTTGGTGCCCGGCTGGGCGAGGGTTTTCCAGCGTTCACCCTGCTCGGGTGTTATGCTTTTCTCCGTCTCCACCTCGACGACGGCGAGAACGAGCCCGTGGCTGGAAAGCGTGAGGTCGGGGTTTCCGGCGGGGTTCACCCTGATCTCGCTATATTCGCGCGAGAGTTTCTGCTTCAGATAATCGACGATGAGATCATGGAGACGTTTGTCGTTGTCCATAGTGCCTTGCCGTCCTGTATGCGGAAAATATTATAGTTTCTTTTTCTTCTTGAAATCAACGGAAACGACCTTCGACTGATGGAGCGCCTTCGATCCCGGCCGATCGGGAGATCCCTCATCGGGCACACCGGCCCCTGCTCGCTTGACGGATTGGCGCGTATATTCCTGGAACGGTGACGTGATGAACTGAGCGTTCAGCTCCGGGGAATAGACCGCGACGACATCGTCGGCGGGAATGAAACATCGCTGGGGTGATGTGCCGAAAACGAGGGTCGCCGTTATGCCGTACTCATCCCAGGTGAGCGGTATCCTCGTATTGAAGACGAGGATGAGCCCCTTCTCCTTTTCGTCATCGAGGAATCCCCTGTCGCCGAGGACGACGTTGTCGGAGTGCCGCACGAGGATGTAGACCCGACCGATGAGGTTCAGAAACTCGTAAAATATATAACGCTTCAGTGTGTTGACACCGGCTGCGGTATCCATGGTTCCATGACCTTTCGGGATCTCATACGCTTCATCCGGGACCGGGTCGCCTCTGCCTGAGATAAATGACGCCGAGGCCGGCGAAAACCATGGCCGAACTCAGGATCTGTCCCATCGACAGAACGCCCAGAATGAGTCCGAGCTGGGCGTCAGGCTCCCTGAAAAATTCCGCAAAAAACCGGAAAGCGCCGTAAAAGACGAGAAAGAGCCCTGTCAGGCTGCCGGCTCCCAGCGGCCTTTTCCTCATCGTCCAGAGAATGATGAAGAGGAGGACCCCTTCAAGGAGAAGTTCGTAGATCTGTGAGGGATGGCGGGGAAGGGGCCCGCCGTCCGGAAACACCATCGCCCAGGGAGCAGAGGAGACTTTGCCGTAGAGCTCACCATTGATGAAATTGCCGAGCCTCCCCAGGCCGATGCCGATCGGCGCGGTGATGATGACGACATCGGCCATCTGCCAGAAGGGCGCCCCCGTCTTCCTGCAGAAGAGCCATCCCCCGGTGACCGCCCCGATGAGGCCCCCGTGGAACGACATCCCGCCCTTCCAGACGGCGGCGATTTCGAGAGGATTGCCGACGTAATATCCCAAATTGTAAAAGACGACATACCCGAGGCGCGCACCGATGAGGAGGCCGAGAATGAGATAGGAATAGAGGGACTCGACGAAGTCACGCCGTACGGGCAGCGCCCTTTCCCGTATCTGATAACGGACAAGGAGAAAGGAGGAGAGAAACCCGAGGAGGTACATCATGCCGTACCATCTGACGGCGAAGGGCCCGATGCGTATGATCTCCGGATCGATGTTCGGATAGGGTATCATCGTACCGCATATTATACCAGAGAGAGGACGGACAGCCTCCATGCCGTCTCTTGCAAAGGCCGCGGACGTTCGCATAGACTACAGTCTGCCGGAACTCATAAATGGCAGTTTGTTTGTCCTTCCGGCTTGGCCGGAATCGTTCTTCGGAAGGATTTCCGACGCCCCCGCATTGAGTGTGGGGTTGCGGGAATGACAGATAATGATCACGCTTGGAAGGAGGATCTATGGGCAAGAAATTTCCCGTGTTCAGGGAGCTCGAGGCGGGGACCTATCAATGGTGCAGCTGCGGCAAGACGAAGACGGAGCCCTTTTGCGACGGCTCGCACGATGAAACGGACAAAGGGCCCGTCGAATTCAAGCTCAAGGAGAAGACGAAGGTCTCACTTTGCACGTGCGGGCAGACGCAGAACGCCCCTTTCTGCGACGGGACGCACGTCAGGATTCCCTGACTTACACCCTCTCCTTAGCGCCTGTTGCCTGACGGGCACTTGGTATCAATAAACACGGCAAAGGGTGGTCCGGTGACGAATACGGTATCTTAGCGGAAAGACTTTTCACCACATCAGCCTCCCCGTCATGCCTTTGTCTACGGTTCCTGTTTATTGCCTACTGTCTATTGTCTGCTGTTTCCTGACATCTTCGCCCCCTTTTTTTTCTGACTGCCGGCGTACAATTTTGTCCCGTCCAACAAAAATGTACTCACCGCTGACCTCGAATCATACTGTATTTCAAAGTATTCTTATCTGGCATGGTTCTCGCTAATCATAATCATCAGGAGATCACGATGAACACCCTGCGGGACAAAGTAACGGAGATGGAAAAGGAAGAGATTGTCAGGGCATTGAATGAAAGCGACTGGGTCATGGCAAGGGCTGCCAAAAAGCTCGGCATAACGGAGCGGATGATCGGCTACAAAGTAAAGAAATACAACATCCGCCGGGAATTCCGGGGTCTGCCTGAATCGTACCGGCCTTCCTGAGGTAAAAGGTTGCATATTCCTTCCCTCCTTCATCGGCTGAGGGTGTCGGGCCCTCGGCCGATCTTTTTGATCACGGGACATCAGACGGGACGGCTGTCACGGGGGAAGAGGGGAACGGGAGGGCACGAGGAACATCTTCGCCATACAAAATTGTAGGAATAACAAAAATGTAGGACCAGGCATAGAAAATTATAGTTGATTATAATGATAATTTCGATTGGCACGACATTCGCATAAGGTCAATCGGGTGAAAAGTTTATGGATGCGGGCGGAGTCCCGTACATTATTTCAGGATGATTGTGAGGAGGTCTGTGATGAAAAGGTTTTTAACGATGGTATGGGCATGTGTGCTGGTCATGACCGTTGCGGTCACGAGTGTCTATGCCGAGGAGCAGAAAGCGGCCGAGGAACAGAAGGTGACGGGAAGCGCGTCCCTTGGAGTCTTTAACAGGTACATCTTCAGGGGCTATGAACTCGGGACCAGCAGCGCCGTCATACAGCCCGCGCTGAGCATTTCCTATTACGGTTTTACCGCGGCCTTCTGGGGGAACATCGACACGGACGAGCACCCCACGCAGTCCTTTGTCCCCGACAGGCCCGGACAGAAGAGCTGGAACGAGACCGATCTGACCCTGAGCTATACATACCCGATCGGCAAGCTCAGCCTGACGGGCGGTTACATCTACTACGCGACGAAATATGCGAACGAGACGGAGGAACTCTATATCGGCGCAAGCTATGACGTCATATCGAAGCCGACGTTGATGATCTACAGGGACATCAACGAGTACTCGGGCACGTACTTCAATCTCTCCTTTTCCCACTCCCAGCCCGTTTACAAGAACATCACCGTCGATCTCGGCGCGTCATTCGCATATTTTATCGGCGACGATGACTACTGGAACACCTTCGAAGAGTCGACGGGCGCCTATACCGGCGAGAAATACGAGGCCTTCCACGACGGCATGGTAAAAGTCGGGGTCTCCATTCCCGTGACCAAGAATTTCGTAATCCAGCCCGTCGTGCAGTACTGGTTCCCCCTTTCGGATAAGGCGAAGAGGACAGTCAACGGCAATTCGTACAATTTCAACGGCAAGCTTGATGACACCTTCGTCTACGGCATCAATCTTACCCTGACCTTTTAGGAGTCCCGCGAAGGAGGAGCCATGAAACGACTATTCGGGATACTCATACTTCTGACAATTATCATATTCGCGGGCGCCCTGTCTGCAGAAGAACAGAAAGCGGCAAACCCTCCTGCACCTGCCGCGGCTGAGCAGGCCGCCCCTGCTCAGCCGGCCCCGCAGGCGCCCGCTGAGGCGGCGCCTGCGCCGCCGAAGCTGGATTCGGGCGACACGGCATGGATGATCGTCGCCACCGCCCTCGTCATGCTGATGACCATCCCCGGCCTCGCCCTCTTTTACGGAGGACTGGCGAAACGGAAGGACACGCTCAACACGATCGCCATGTCCTTTGTGGCGTTCTGCATCGTGAGCGTTCTCTGGGTCTTCTACGGGTTCACGCTGGCCTTTGGAACGGATGTGGGCGGGATTATCGGCGGCACGGAGAAGCTCTTCCTGTCGGGCGTCGGCGCCAACAGCATCAATGATCTCGCAAAGACGATCCCCGAGTTCATCTTCATCATGTACCAGATGACCTTCGCGGCCATCACCGTCGCCCTTGCCAGCGGCGCCTATATCGAGCGGATGAAGTTCTCGGCGTGGGTCCTTTTCTCGGTTCTGTGGTTTACATTCGTTTATCTGCCCGTTGCACATTGGGTCTGGGGAGGCGGCTTTCTGGCGCAACTCGGCGCCCTCGACTTTGCAGGCGGCACAGTCGTCCATATAAACGCCGGTATCGCGGCTCTCGTGGGCGCCCTGATGCTCGGCAAGAGGCGTGAGAAGGCGCTCATCCCGAACAACCTCGTCACCGTGGTGCTCGGCGCAGGACTCCTGTGGTTCGGGTGGTTCGGATTCAACGCAGGCTCCGCCCTCGCGGCAAACGGACTTGCCGGGGCGGCCTTCATCAATACGAATACCGCAACGGCCGTCGCGGCCATCTTCTGGATGATCACCGACTGGCTCTATGCAAAGAAGCCGACGGTGCTCGGTCTCGCATCCGGGGCCGTTGCAGGTCTTGTCGCCATTACACCGGCTGCCGGTTTCGTCAACATCACCGGCGCAGTCATCATCGGTATTGTCGCAGGTGTGGTGCCCTATTTCGCCGTCGCCAAGCTCAAACAAAAGCTCGGGTATGACGACACTCTCGATGCCTTCGGGATACACGGCATCGCGGGCACCCTCGGGGCGATCCTGACGGGCGTCTTCGCCGATCCGTCGATCAACGAGCTTGGCAAGGGTCTCCTTTACGGGAACCCCGGGCAGCTCATGGTGCAGGTCATCGCGGTTGCTGCAACGATCGCCTATGGCGCTGTCGTGACCTGTATCATCTTCCTGGTCATCAAGGCCGTCGTCGGATTGCGTGTCGATGACGAAGCGGAGATAACGGGACTCGACGAGAGCGAACACGGCGAGAAGGCGTATAACATGTAAGAACGGCCCGGAGAGCGGTACCGTTCCCGTTGATGTCCGGTACCGCCTGTTCCCGCCCGGCATATGCAGAGGAGGAGTTATGAGAAAAATAGAAGCGATTATTAAACCCTTCAAGCTTGACGAGATAAAGGACGCCCTCCACGAAATCGGCGTCCAGGGGATGACGGTGACGGAGGTCAAAGGCTTCGGCCGCCAGAAAGGGCATGTGGAGCTATACAGGGGCGCCGAGTATGACATCGCCTTCATCCCGAAGGTCAAGATAGAGATCGTCGTCCCCGAGGCATTGAGAGAGAAGGCGGTGAGTATCATTCTCGAAAGGGCGAAGACCGGCAAGATCGGTGACGGCAAGATCTTCGTCATCCCCCTGGAGGAGGTCGTCAGAATCCGGACGGGAGAAAAAGGCGAGGCGGCAATTTAGGCGATACGCTTCCTACATTTTTGTAGAGTCTACAAAAATGTAGCAGGTCCGGAACTCCCTGATATTCAGCGTCAATGACCAAACATTTTCCCGGATAGTCCTACAAAAACGTAGGACTATCCGGGGTTCCCTCCCCCTGCCTCACATAATATCAAGCACATTCACCCTGGCATCCCCTTCGCTATAGGGATGTTCCCCTCCCAATAATCTTTCCTTTGAAAGGAGCACCATATCCATGAGTACACTGAAAAGAATTGTTCCACCCGCAATTTTATTCCTCATGTTCGCCTCCGCCGCACAGGCCCAGGAGACCGCCAAAGTAGACCCCGGCGACACCGCCTTCGTCCTCATCTCGGCGGCTCTCGTCATGCTGATGACCCCGGGCCTGGCCCTCTTCTACGGGGGCATGGTGCGGAAAAAGAACGTCCTCGGCACCCTCATGCAGAGCTTTGTCACCATTGCGGTGGTCACAGTGCAGTGGGTGCTCCTCGGGTACAGTCTCTCCTTCGGTCCCGACCTGGGAGGCTTCATCGGCAGCCTGGACTGGGCCGGTCTCCGGGGTGTCGGCGCCGAGCCCAATCCCGATTACGCCCCGACAATCCCCCACATGGCTTTCATGATCTATCAGTGCATGTTCGCCGTCATCACGCCTGCTCTCATAACGGGGGCTTATGCGGAGAGGATGAAGTTCTCGGCCTTTCTTCTCTTTACGGTCCTCTGGTCCACCATCGTCTACAACCCCGTCGCCCACTGGGTATGGGGGACAGGCGGCTGGCTGAAGCAGATGGGAGCTCTCGATTTTGCCGGCGGCATCGTCGTCCACATCACGTCGGGCGTCTCAGCCTTAGCGGCGGCGCTCATCATCGGCAGGAGAAAGGGCTATCTCCGCGAGGCGATCTACCCTCATAACCTCCCCATGACCGTGCTCGGTACGGGTCTCCTCTGGTTCGGCTGGTTCGGGTTCAATGCGGGGAGCGCCCTTTCGTCGGGCGCTCTCAGCACGATGGCCTTCACGGTCACCCACTTCTCCGCGGTGTCCGCCACGCTCATCTGGGTTATCATCGAATGGCTTCACAGGGGTAAGCCGACCATGTTCGGCGCAGCCACCGGCTCGATCGCCGGCCTGGCGACGATTACGCCGGCATCGGGGTTCGTCGGACCCCTGTCATCCTTCCTCATCGGCTTTGCTGCGGGCGCTGTCTGTTATCTCGCACTGAACCTGAAATCACGTTTCGGGTACGACGACTCTCTCGATGCCTTTGGCGTCCACGGAGTCGGCGGGACGATCGGGACCCTGGCGACGGGACTGCTTGCGCAGAAGGTCATCAACTCCGCAGGGGCGGACGGCCTCTTCTTCGGAGGCACGCAGGTGTTCATCGCCCAGCTCGTCGCCGTCGGTGTCACCATCGTTTACTCTCTCGCCGCAACGGCCCTTCTTCTCTTCTGCATCGACAAGACCGTCGGCCTGCGGGTGGATGACGAGGGAGAAGAGAGCGGCCTCGATATTTCCCAGCACGGGGAAAGCGGATACACGATGTAATCTGCACAGGAAGCAGGCTGTCTTTGCACAACTTTTGTGCAGAGAGACCGGCGGAGATTGTGCAAATGATTGATATTCAGTGTCACCTTGCAGGCATGAAGATTGCTTATTTAAGGTACAATTTTGTATGAACGTGCTGATCTGTAAAAACGTTGAAACGGAAGGTCCCGGGACGATCGCGGATTTCCTGAAAGAACGGGAAATACCGTTCACGGTCGTTGAACTCTCGAAAGGCGAGGCCATACCGGATCCCGCACATTTCGATGTGCTCGTCATGCTCGGCGGTCCCATGAGCGTGAACGAGCCGCACATCTATCCCTATATCGCCCGGGAAGAGGAACTGGTCCGGTCTTTCGTCAGCGACGGCAAGCGGGTGCTCGGCGTGTGCCTCGGCTCCCAGATCATGGCGAAGGCCCTGGGGGCGAAGGTCTACAGGGGAAGAGAAACGGAGGTGGGCTGGCATGACATCGGCATCGTGGACGACGGGTCAGGAGACGCCGTCATCCGCAGTCTCGCCGCCGATCCCCGGACCGGTGAATTCCGGAACCGGTTCAAAGTCTTTCACTGGCACGGTGAGACCTTCGATATCCCGGAGGGGGCGCAATGGCTCGCCTTCTCCGATCTTTATCCCCATCAGGCCTTCCGGTTCGGAGCGGGGGGCTATGCCTTTCAGTTTCATGTTGAAGTCACACGGGAAATCGTATATGATTGGTTACGGAATGAACATGTGGACTTTGACGGCATCAGGGCTGAGACGGAGAAGAACATCGATATATGTACCGCACGGGCGTACAATTTCTACCGCGCCTTTTTTGGGGCGGAATACAGCTAAGGGTTGAACAACTTCGGTTCGCAGGAGGTGAACATTGAAAAAGATAGAAGCGATCATCAAGCCTTTTAAACTCGACGAAGTCAAGGACGCTCTCCAGGAAATAGGGGTGCAGGGCATGACCGTCACAGAGGTGAAAGGTTTCGGGAGGCAGAAGGGGCACACGGAGCTTTACAGGGGCGCAGAGTATGTCGTGGATTTCATCCCGAAGATCAAGATCGAGATCGTGACGTCCGACGACCTCGCCCCGAAAGTCGTCAGCACCGTAGAAAAGGCTGCGAAGACCGGCAAGATCGGTGACGGCAAGATCTTCGTTTTCTCCGTCGAGAACGTCCTGCGCATCAGGACGGGAGAGCAGGGGGAGACAGCCCTTTAATAAAAAGCGCATTGGGGAATTCCCGGACCGCCGCCCTTTGACGAGGCGGACAGGTTATAGGATATGGATACAACAATCATGATCACAGAGGAGGAAAGAATGACACCGAAAGACGTAATCAAGATGGCCCAGGAAAACAAGGCCGTCATGGCAAACTTCAAGTTTCTCGATTTCCCCGGAATCTGGCAGCACTTCGCCGTACCCGTAGCGGAGCTGCAAGAGGAGGTCTTTGAGGAGGGGCTCGGTTTCGACGGATCGTCCATCCGCGGCTGGCAGGCGATCCACACCTCGGACATGCTCATCATTCCCGATCCCGAAACGGCCTTCATGGATCCCTTCATGGAATACCCGACCATCAGCCTGATCTGCAACATCGTCGACCCGATCACAAAGGAGCTCTATACGAGGGATCCCCGGTTTGTCGCCCAGAAGGCGGAGGCCTATCTCAAATCCACGGGCATCGGCGATACCTGTTTCGTGGGACCCGAAGCGGAGTTCTTCATCTTCGATGACGTCCGCTTCGACCAGAATTCATACAGCGGCTACTATTTCATCGACTCCGTCGAGGGCATCTGGAACTCGGGACGGGTCGAGAACCCGAACCTCGGGTACAAGCCGAGACATAAGGAGGGTTATTTCCCCGTGCCCCCCACGGACAGTCTCGTGAACATCCGCACCGAGATGGTCGTGGAGATGCTCAAGTGCGGCATTTATGTCGAGAGGGAGCACCATGAAGTGGCGACGGCGGGTCAGGCCGAAATCGACATGCGCTTTGATTCCCTCGTCCGCATGGCGGACAAGCTCATGCTCTTCAAATACATCATCAAGAACGTCGCGAGGAGACACAACAGGACCGTCACCTTCATGCCGAAGCCGCTTTTCGGTGACAACGGCTCAGGCATGCACACCCACCAGAGCATCTGGAAGGACGGCAAGCCCGTCTTTGCCGGCGGCGGCTATGCGGGCCTGAGCGAAACGGCGCTCTATTACATCGGCGGAGTGCTGAAACATGCAAAGTCCCTGGCGGCGATCACCAACCCGACGATGAATTCCTACAAGAGACTGACGCCGGGCTTCGAGGCGCCGGTGAATCTCGCCTACTCGGCGAGGAACCGTTCTGCGGCGATCAGGATCCCCACGTACTCGGCGAGCCCCAAGGCGAAGAGGGTCGAGGTGAGGTTCCCTGACCCCTCGTGCAACGGCTATCTGGCCTTCGCGGCAATGCTCATGGCGGGACTGGACGGCATCGAAAACAAGATCCATCCCGGCGAGCCCCTCGACAAGGACATCTACGAGCTCGGCCCCGAAGAGCTGGCGACGGTGCCGACCATGCCGGGAAGCCTTGAAGAGGCCCTCAACAACCTCGAGGAGGACCACGAGTATCTCATGAAGGGCAACGTCTTCACCGAGGATGCCATCGAAACCTGGATTTCCTACAAGAGAACGAAGGAAGTGGACGCCCTCAGGCTGAGGCCCCATCCCTACGAGTTCTTCCTCTACTACGACATTTAGGATCCGCTGAAACACGCGAAGAGGGGGGACAGGATCGCGGTCCTGCCCCCGCTTTATCCCGTGGGTCAACTCTGTCGTTGCATGAACAGGCGGGGCGAAGAAGCCACGAAAGAGAAGACCGTCGACAACAGACAGGAACCGGGCGACAGACACACCGACGGGAAGGCTGATGTGGTGAAAAGCCTTTGCGCTAAGATACCTTACTCGTCACCGGACCACACTTTGCCGTGTCTATTCATACCAAAAGCCTGTCAGGCAACGGGCGCTGAACACCTCGATATGTCTCATCATCGCATTGGAAAGGCTGTGAACCATATCTGGCTTCCCGGAGGCAGTATCGCTATCGGCGTGGCTTTGAGGCGATTTGCCCCGCCTTTTCATGCAGGATCAATGATTCGGCGTCTTCGTGTTTGCACCCTTGCCGCCGAATCGGCGGTCGCATTCGTGCAGGAAGGTCCGGACGTTCTCAGGGAAGGTGTTGATCTTTTTGAGCAGAGAGGGAAGGAGATGTTTTTTCGCGAGCACCGGGACGGTGATATCCCTGAATTTGAGCAGTCTCAGGTAATCGTCGACGAATCCCTCCGTCACCGCCTGCTCTTCTTTTCCGGAGAGATAATCGAGGCAGAGATGCGACAGAAAGAGTATCGAGACGTTTTCCCTGCAGGTCTCGTCGAGTTCTTCGGGCGGAGCGAAGACGGGGATGTGCTGCAGTTCGACGCACTGGCAGACCGTTTCCGGGATCTTCCATTCCTTCAGAAGGAGTGCGCCGATTTTCGAATGGTCGAGCATGTCGAGCAGAAAACCGAAGTTCTGATTTTTCCTCTTCAGGAGGAGGATGACACACTTGCCGATATCATGAAGGAGGCCCACGGTGCTCAGGACGACCGGCTTTTTCATGCCGCTGATGAGGGCGACTTCGAAGCTGATCAGTGACATCAGCGTGCTGTGCAGATGGAGTTCGTGGAACTCGGGGGAGCTGGGCATGATGTTCTTTATGCTGTTGTCGATGAGGATCTGATAGATCTGGTTGAACCCGAGGAGGAGGACGGCGTGGTGAAAATCGGAGATCTTGTTCTGGAGATTGTAATATGCCGAATTGACCGTCTTCAGCACGAGCCCGACGAGGGCGGAGTCGTGCTTGGCGTGCTCGACGACGTCGGTTATCGCCACTTTTTCATCGAAGAGCATCATGGCAAGCTCGTTCACATGGGAGGGCAGGCGGGGGAAGTTCCTGATAATGCCCTGGATGAGCTCGGAGCGTTCATACTCACTGGTCCGTTCGATGCACTCCCTCTTCTGCCGGGCCGTCATATAGGAGATCTTCGCCGCCGACGAGGCAAGTCTTGCGATGAGATCACTGACGATCTTCGTGGACGAGCCGTTGACGTGCTTCATGAGGGCGATCTTGACGTTCGGGGCAAGGGCGTTGAGACCGGTCTCATCCAACCCGAGGACGACCGTCTCCTCCACAGCAAAAGCGCTCACGGGCCTCTGTTCGAGGGTAAGATCTCCGGTCCAGATGCCCTCGTTGAAGAGGGCGATGTTTTCCCGCTTTCCGTTGATCGTCTTTGTAATTTGAATAGAACCGGAGAGGACCGCAAAGATCGACTGATTACCGTCGCCCTCGTTGAAAAGAACCTCGCCCCTTTTTAATCTCTTCGTTTTCCCCAGGTCATAGAGGGCTACAAGGTCTCTTTCCGCGAAGCCCTTTATCGGTGCGCGTTTCAGCGGCAATTCTTCTCTTCTGGCGACAGCGGGTTCCCGTCTAAAAAGCGGCGACATGTCATTTCTCTCCCAGGCGAAATTTCACGAACGATTTGCTTTTAATTATCGTGATTTCCCTGTGGGACTGAAGGTACCGCCCGGCTTCGCACTAATAGCATCACGGCATGAACCCTTTGGAAAAGCAGAAAAAGATAGTCGTCGTCGCTTTTCTTTGCGCTCTTTGCGACTTTGGGTGAGACATATTTTTGTATTTGACAAGAGCAGGCGCCCGGTGCGATAGTGAACGACCATGAACTACCTGTCGAAAAAACCCATCCCCGTCGGAGACCGGCTCATCTTCGCCCTCGATGTGCCGGATGCATCCGAAGCAATGAGGCTTGTCGAACTCCTCGGCGACAGCGTCAGTTTCTATAAGATCGGCCTTGAGCTCTTCATGGCCGGCGGATACTATGAGCTCATCCAATGGATGGTTGAAAAAAGGGGAAAGAAGGTCTTTGCGGACCTCAAGTTTTTCGATGTCCCGGAAACGGTGCGCAGGGCCGTCCGCCAGCTCAGGGGCAGGGGTGTTACTTTCACGACCGTTCACGGCAATGACGGCATCCTCAGGGCCGCAGTTCAGGAAAAAGGGGACCTGAAGATCCTTGCCGTCACGGTGCTGACGAGCCTCGACCAGGGAGACGTGGAGGACCTGGGCTTTGCCGTCGACATCGAGAAACTGGTCCTCTCCCGGGCCAGGAGGGCGATCGAGATAGGGTGCGACGGCGTCATCTCCTCGGGTCTCGAGGCCCCGAAGCTGCGGGAGCACCTCGGCGAGCACTTCCTCGTCATCACTCCGGGCATCAGGCCCGTCATCAATAAGCCTGCCGATGACCAGAAGAGGACCGTCGACATCGAAGAGGCCTTCCGCAACGGGGCGGACTACATCGTCGTTGGCCGGCCGATCAAGCAGGCGCCCGATCCCGCCATGGCCGCGCAGGAAATCCAGGCCCGCATCGTCCGCCTTTTCCAATAAAAAAGGGGAGCCGAAGCTCCCCGGATGTTTTGCTTTGTCCTGGTCGTCCGTCTACTGCTTCACCTCGACGGTCTTCTTCGTCTCCGCCGCTCCGCTGAAGGCCTTCGCCACATACCCGAACATCGTCCCCACGATCGAGCCCATCACGATGCTCACCGATGCCATGCAGGCGATTCCGAAGATGATCCCCACCGCCACTGCCAGCCTCACAAAGATCGTCGGCTCCACGGCCTCTCCCAGCAGGTGCTTCAGCATCATCAGCGTCCCGTAGCTGCCGAAATGATATCCCGGGATGATCCCGAACACCACAAAGGCCAATCCTCCCAGTGCCGCCCCTGCCTTCGTCCCCGTCCTCACCATGTCTTTCATCTCGTTTTCTCCTTGCCTTTCTTTTATTGTTTCTTTTTTTCTTTTTTTCTACTGTCTATTTTCTACTGTCTAATGTCTAATGTTTTCCCACCGCGGCTTCCTCCGCCGCTTCCTGCGCCCGTGCCGACCGGACATACCCTGCGATGCTCCCGACGATCCATCCCGCGAGGGCCGTGCCGGTCACGCAGACAAAGCCCGCCACGAGGATACCGAACACCATCGATACCGCCATGATCATCCGCGTGCCGATCGTCGGCTCCAGAGGCATCCCCGCGATGTTCAAGCCGACGACGACGCCGATGAACGAGCCTGGCAGAAACCCGATGATCGCAAACAGGACGACCCCGATGCCTGCCCCGATGACCAATCCCTTTTTTGCCGTCTCGTTCGTTTTCATCGTCCTGCCTCCTTTTGAGCTGTTCATGCCATTCATAGAAGCACGTCCCGTGCCAACAACTATCTTATTGTTTATCCATCATTCCTCTGCAGCACTTCCTTTGCATTCCTGCGAAAATGAGGTTTGCATTTGCAATGATGCGAAAAAAAGGGTGGTCAGTCGATAGTGGGCAGTCAACAGGACTCATTCCGGCGGGCGTGATACTTCTGCCACGACGTCGCTTACTGTGCTGTCAGACTGGGTGGAGATGTCACCTGCAAGTCCTCGCAAGAGTCATCGCGCCCATTCGGATGATTCCCAAAACAACATCGCCACCGGCGGACCATAATGGGAGAGTAGGATGCGTCTGATAACCCTCAAGGAGCACGGGTGTCGATAAAAGCAAGCTTTCTCACGGAAAGCATCGGGGGCCATAGACTTGTGGTCTGCGAAGAATCCGGTTTCTGATTGCCGTGATGTTCTCCCATACCATATAGAGGCGGACGCTGACGATCTCGTCTTTTCAGACAATCAACTGCTCCTTTTCTCTTCCTCCCGATCTGCTCAACGGCAATCCATTTTCCGTCCCTTCATCACAGGGCATACCACGATCACTTTTATGTTATAATTGACCATGTCTTGGGAAGTCGAATTCTACAGAGACAGAAGCGGCAGGGAGCCGGTAGGCACGTTCTTCGACGGTCTTCCGGTCGGAACGAGGGCAAGGGTTGTGAAGCTGATTAACCTGCTTTCTGAGAGCGGCGTCCTTCTGAAGGAGCCCTATACCAGGCATATCAGAGGCAAGCTCAGAGAGTTGAGAGTGAAGGACAGCCTGGGGCATATCAGGGTCCTCTATTTCACATTTACCGGCAGGCGCTTTGTTCTGTTACATGGTTTTGTGAAGAAGACCGGCAGGACGCCTGAAAGGGAAATCGATCTCGCCGAAAAGCGGATGCAGGATTATATGGAGCGTCAGGGAGGCAAGCCATGAGAGGGAGAACACTCAAAGAGTACATAGCAGACCAAATGGAGAATCCTGAGTTCAAGAGAGCGTGGGAAGACCTCGATCCGGAGTTTCAAGTATTAAAGGCCATGATAAAGGCACGGGAGAAGGCGGGGCTCTCTCAGACAGAGCTTGCCCGGAGAGTCGGGACAAAGCAGAGCGTGATATCCAGGCTGGAGCGCGGGGGATTCAGCAAGGCGACGCTGGAGACAATCAAAAAGGTTGCCGACGCGCTCGATATGAGGCTTGAGATAAATCTCCGTCATAAGAAGGCATGAGCAGTCTCGTGCAAACGAGAGGGGGCTTCAGCAGCCGTGTGTGACCAGATGCGGGGAGCCGAAGCTCCCCGGATGGTCTGTCCTTCCGACTGTCCTTCTACTGAGACTGCTTCACCTCGACGGTCTTCTTCGTCTCCGCCGCTCCGCTGAAGGCCTTCGCCACATACCCGAACATCGTCCCCACGATCGAGCCCATCACGATGCTCACCGATGCCATGCAGGCGATTCCGAAGATGATCCCCACCGCCACTGCCAGCCTCACAAAGATCGTCGGCTCCACGGCCTCTCCCAGCAGGTGCTTCAGCATCAGCAGCGTCCCGTAGCTGCCGAAGTGATATCCCGGGATGATCCCGAACACCACAAAGGCCAATCCTCCCAGTGCCGCCCCTGCCTTCGTCCCCGTCCTCACCATGTCTTTCATCTCCATTTCTCCTTTTCTTTTCTTGTATTTTCTGATACCGTTGCGTTTCGTCTCTTACTTCCGGCCGACCGCGGCTTCCTCCGCCGCTTCCTGCGCCCGTGCCGTCCGGACATGCCCTGCGATGCTCCCGACGATCCATCCCGCCAGGGCCGTGCCGGTCACGCAGAGAAAGCCCGCCACGAGGATACCGAACACCATCGACAGCGCCATGATCATCCGCGTGCCGATCGTCGGCTCCAGAGGCATCCCCGCAATGTTCATGCCGACGACGCCGCCGATGAACGAACCGGGCAGAAACCCGATGATCGCAAACAGGACGACCCCGATGCCTGCCCCGATGACCAATCCCTTTTTTGCCGTCTCATTCGTTTTCATCGTCCTGCCTCCTTTTGAGCTGTTCATGCCATTCATAGAAGCACGTCCCGTGCCAATGTTTATCTTGTTGTATTTCTGACATTCTACTGCGAGAATATCTTTGCATTCCTGCGAAAAGGCGGATTTCTTTTGCAATGATGCGAAAAAAAGGCAGTCAGTCGTCTTGTCGATTGCCAGCTATCGGGCCCCCAAAGCCTACCTTTTTGCTTGACTCCCCCTCTCTTTTTCGATATGATGTGAAAAAATGCAGTCGGCAGTAAAGAATAATGTTGGGTTTTGAATGACAAAGGTTCTGAGCATATGATCGTGAAGATTGATATAATTTGAATCATGAGAATCGAATGGGACCCAACAAAGGCAAAGCTCAACTTCAAGAAGCATGGCGTTCGCTTCGAAGAGGCGGCGACGGCAATAAGTGACCCCATGGCTGTCACCGGTTCTGATCCGGATCATTCACACTATGAAGAACGTTACATTACCTTTGGTGTTTCTGAAAGGGGTCGGCTCATAGTGGTATCTCACACGGAAGAAGGGGAAGTCATTAGAATCATAAGTGCCCGCAAAGCGAGCAAAGGAGAACGAGAACTCTATGAAGAAGGATAAGACACTTGATAAAGACGAACTGCGTCCGGAGTACAAACGTTCCGATTTCCCTGGCGGCCTCGTCAGAGGTAAATATGCAAAGCGATTGAAGGAATCATCTAATATCGTCGTACTCAGGCCGGAAGTCGCTCAGGCTTTCCCGAATGAAGAAGCGGTGAATAACGCCCTTCTTTCGCTCATCGATATCGCAAAGAAGACAACACGCCCAAGGCGTTCCACCGGATCGACCAAAAAGCGGGCCTCCCGGTGAACTCGTCGTCATTCTTCGCCAGACCTGACAGATCTCCTTGAAAGGCCCTGCAAGAGTTTTTCTATAAAATGTAAGGAAAGATGACCCACGGGTATGCGACTTTGTGGCTGAAGCAAGCCAACCGAATACTATATTAAAACTCCGTCTGTTCCTTGTCCCAGTTTCCATAATATCATTTGGGACACATCGTCCCTGATCGAACTCAATAAAAAGGGGAGCCGAAG
>CAVPIW010000011.1:0-88079 GCA_963705105.1 uncultured Nitrospiraceae bacterium
CGAAAAAGCCCGGGTTCAGATGGATATGCCTGTTGCTCAGCACTTTGATGCCGCCGTCCCTCTGGAACTTGTCGAGAACTCTTGTGACCGTTTCACGGGTGAGCCCGGTCATGTCGGCGATATCCTGGTGCGTGAACTTCATGGTGAGGGTCGTCCCGTTATCGGAGGCCAGACCGCAGGTGTCCGAGAGGCGGGAAAAGAGGAGCTTCACCCTGTCGGAGGCGTTTTTCAGGTTGAGCATCTGGACCTTCTCCCAGGACTCGCGCAGGCGGCTGCAGAAGATGCGGAGGAGGTTGATGAGCACCTTGCCCTGACCGTGGAGGATCGCGAAGAACTCCTTCTGAGAGATGATAACGGCGATGGTCTCGCCGAGGGCGACGACCGTCGCAGGGGACGTCTTGCCGTCGATGATCGAGAGTTCCCCGAAAGACTCACCGGCCTGATGGATGGCGAGGATCATCTCCTTTCCCTCGTCCGTCGCCCTGACCACTTTCACCTTGCCGCTCAGGACGATGTACATGAAGTGGTTCGTGTCCTCCTCGGCGAGGATGACCTCGTTGCGATGGAACTTCCTGACCGTAATTTTTCCGACGATCTCCTCGATCTCCCCATCGGACAGCGATGAGAACAGGTGGATCTTCCTGAAGAGATCAAGAGGAACCTTGCCCATCCCTCAGAACCTTCTGCCGTAATTGAGGCGCAGGGAAAGCAGGACAACGTTGTTATAGTAATCATCAGCTTCGATCACATTGTCTTTGAAGTCGGTGTAGAAATAGGACAGGGTGAGCCCTGCCCAGGACGTGAGCGCTATAGGAGAGATCGGCAGCGAAGCGGATCGTTTCCGTATCCGTTTCAAGGAGGTCGAGTGGATTCAACGGACTTCGATTTTATGTAAAATGCCGAAAGGGAGCGCGTTCCATCTCTCATGCAAAAGGCCTCGAGTACAGGAAACTGACGGTGTGGTTCTGCACAATCTCCCCGTCGTCCGTGCTCGGCACGACCGACGAGAGATAAGACAGGGACGCCGAGCCCCGCTCGAAGGTCTGCGTCAATGCCGCCCCGCCGATGAACCCCGTGTCCTTCTTGCCCGTGTCCTTGATCTTGACGCCGATGACGCCGCCTGTCAGGTCGCCGGTAAGTGTGGGCGTCAGTTTATGGCTGACGCCGAGGGTGAAATCGAGGGATTCCGAGTCGCTGCTCGTCGTGAAGTCGTATTTCGCATACCGCACCGCGCCGGTGAAGGACGTGCGCTCGCCCGCCGCGTACCGCAGACCCGCCGTCCCAATATAGGTTTTCACCCTGTCCCCGTCGGGGTCATCGGTATCCGAATCGGAAAACGTCGCCCCCAGGAGACCGGTCAAAGTCCCCGACAATTTGTAGGAGAGCAGCCCTGCAAGCGTGTGGAATGTGCGCTCCTCCCTCCTCCGGATCGGCCCCGTGTCGGCGACGGCGGCGAGGTCCGTCAGTTCGCTGGACAGGACAAAAGAGTCCGTGATCGTCAGGGCCAGATTGTCCGTCAGGGCGAAGGCGCCACTCCCGTTGAAACGATGAGACGTGTTGTTCTCCTCGTCGTGTGAGGCATAGATGTTGAAACTCGGCGCGTAGGCAAGCCGCACCTCCGATGTGGGCGACCGGAGCGAGAAATCGATGCCAGGCGAGATGCGGGTGATCCAGTCACTTGTCCTGTCCTGCTCAAGAAGGATGTTGTCGTTGTATTCCTCGGCGAGGGTAAGAGACAGGTCGAGGCCGTACTCGTATGCAAAAACGGCAGGGCAGAATAAAAACACACCGGCGACGAGAAGAATTCCTATCAGTCTTTTCACAAGTCTCCCTCCAGATATATATGTATTGTCGGCGAATACGAGAAAATCATTACTATACAGGCTCCTGATTAAAAATGTAGTCCCAACCTGAAAGACGGTTCAAGGTCTGAGGTCCAAGGTTCACGGTGAGAAAAAGGAATGGTACACGGTTCACGGTCCATGGTTCACAGTGAATTCGCATTCTTCGTTACCGTGTACCTTAAACCTTATACCGTACACCGTTTCTGTAGACCCGTAACCGTCCTTTTTTTCTTGTCTACTGTCTATTGTCTGATGCTATTGTTTATTGTCTAAGGTTTATTGTCTTCTTTTCCCCCAATTATAATGCATTTTATCCTGAGAAGCCAGAACTATGAACTCCCCGCTCACCCTTCCGGTTTTCCCCGGCGCCCTCCCCTTTTGAGCAAAAGAATTTCAAGGCATTGTGCGATATAATAAGTCTATGGCACGTCAAGCCCTGAGGTCAGGATGATAGAAACGATCGTCACCGTCGTTGCCGTCGCCCTTGCCCTCGGGTATGCCGCCATGCGTGTGCTGAAAAGCGGACGTTCCGTCGGTGATGTCGCTTGCGGCTTTCGCCTTCCTCGTCACCGCCCTCCTCTTCCTCTTCGATCAGCTTGCCGTCCTGTTTCCCGTGGAATTTGAACAATGGAAACGCCTCGCCCTTATCGCCGAAGCATTTCTCCCCCTGTCGTGGTACCTCTTTTCCATCGCCTTTTCCCGCCGCGTCGATGAGCCCGAGGCGATCCCGCCGATCCAGAAACTGCTCCTCGTCGCGATGCTCCTCTTTCCCGTGGCGGTCTTTTCCATGCCGCTGCAGGACTTCTTCATCTCTCCCGACTTCGCCGACGAGCGGATGCTCTTCCTGGGGAACCCGGGGTTCATCCTTTACATCGGCATCCTTCTGGCGATGGTCATCGCACTTGTAAACCTCGAAGCGACCCTGCTCACGTCGTCGGGGTCCGCCCGCTGGAGGATCAAGTTCGAAACGATCGGGGCCGGCGCTCTGATCGCCTTTTTCATCTTTTATTACAGCCAGGGACTGCTGTACCGGTCCATCAATATGAATCTCCTCCCCGTCCGGTCCTTCGTCCTCATCATCTCCGTCGCCATGATCGCCGTTTCGAGATCAAGGGGGGCGGGAGACGTGCGGCTCAGCATATCCCGGAAGACCGCGTACCGCTCCGTCGTCGTATTCCTCGTCGGCATCTACCTCATCGGTCTCGGGCTCCTCGGCGAGGGCATGAAGTACATCGGCAGGGAATCGCAGAACAAGCTGCTCGTATCGGTCGCCTTCGTCGCCGCGATCGGGCTGCTCCTCGTGCTCTTTTCGGAAAAGGCCAAGCGCAGGATCACCGTTTTCCTCCACAAGAACTTCTACCAGAACAAGTTCGACTACCGGGTCCAGTGGCTCCAGTTCACGGACAGGCTGGCGTCGGCAAAGACGGGAGAAGATCTCCTGACATCGATCCTCGAAGGATTCCGGGACACCTTCGGCATGAGCGGCGCCGCTCTCTTCTTCTTCGACGAAGACAGGAGAGTGTATGCGCTCCGCTCGTCCATAGGGATTGCATCATCGACCCTGCCTATAAAGACCGATGACGCCCTGATACGGAATATAAAGGAACGGCAGTGGGTCCTGAATGTCCACGACGACAACGCCGATATCCCCGGGCATGACAGGGAGTTTCTCATCGGCAGCGACATCATCTTCCTTGTCCCCCTCTTTTTCGGAGAAGACCTCCGTGGGTTCATCGCCCTCGGACGGCCTATCAATCCCCGCGAGGTCTACACCTATGAAGACTATGACCTCATGAAGACCCTCGCGCGCCAGGCGGCGTCGGCCATCCTGAACCTGAAGCTCTCGGAGGAACTGGCGGAGTCACGCCAGATGGAGGCTGTCGGCAAAATCTCGGCCTTCGTGCTCCACGACCTGAAGAACCTCGTGTCGGCCCTGTCGCTCATGATGGAGAACGCGAAGGACTATATGGACGACCCCGATTTCCAGAGAGACATGATCAGGTCGCTCGATAATACGGTGTCGAAAATGAAACGGCTCATCGAGCGTCTCAAGAATATCCAGGACAAGGATGCGCTCCGCTACGAGAACGTGGACCTGCGCGCCCTTGTCCTCGAGACGGCTTCCCTGGTGACGACGGCACAGATCAGCGTCTCCGGGGAAGGCATTTGCGTCGACGTCGATCGGGAGGAGATGCAAAAGGTGATCCTGAACCTTTTGCTCAACGGGATCGAGGCGTGCAACGGAAAAGGCACCGTTTCGGCTGACGTGGGTCCTCTGCGCGCCGGTGACAACGGGAGCGCCTGCATCCGCGTCAGTGACACCGGCAGCGGGATGTCGGAGGAATTCATCAGGAACAGTCTGTTCAAGCCCTTTGTCACCACGAAGGGAAAGGGCCTCGGCATCGGCCTCTACCAGTGCCGCCAGATCGTAGAGGCCCACAGGGGAAGAATCGATGTGAAGAGCGAGGTCGGGAAAGGGTCCGTCTTCACTGTCATCCTCCCGAAGTCGGCGAATCAGGCCTGCCTGCTCCATGACGATGAGTGATAGGCAGTGTGAGTGTCAGTGCGAGTGTGAGTGTCATTTACTCTCCCTTTAAAAAGGGGGATGCAGGGGGTGTCTTAATGACTCAGTTTCTCAATAACTCAATGACTTGACCTCATCGTGACATAAGCCTCCCGGAAAGGCGGGGTGTATGCGCCGACAAGCCTTGATGCGGCGACACCTTTATCATCACGGAAGACCGGTTATACGCCGATGGTCGAAAAAGTGAGCTTTTTACTGACACTCACACTGACACTGTTTTGACGGGTATGGTATACTTGATATCATTGAAATGACTGTTATTTCATCACCATGAAGGAACGCACGGGCCAGGACAAGATCCTGATCGTCGACGACAGCGAGGAGATCCGTCAGCAGCTCAAATGGGGCCTCCTGAAGGATTACGCCGTCGTTCTCGCCGCGGACCGTGCCGAGGCGCAGTCCGCCTTTCAGAAGCACAAGCCCCGGGTCGTCACCCTTGACCTCGGGCTTCCCCCCCACGAGAACTCGACCGTCGAGGGTTTTGCCTGCCTGGGAGAGATCATCCGCCAGGCCCCTCAGACCAAGGTCATCGTCATTACCGGCCAGGACGACCGGGTGAGCGCGTTCAAGGCCATCGAGGGCGGCGCATACGATTTCTATCAGAAGCCCGTAGACCTCCAGGATCTGAAAGTCATTATTCAGAGGGCTTTTCACCTCTCTCACATCGAGGATGAAAACAGGCTCCTCCAATCCGCCGTGGAAAAGAGGAGCGAGTTGTGCGGCATGGTCGGCCAGTGCCCTGAGCTGACCGATGTCTTCACGACGATCAGGAAAGTCGCGACGACGGATGCATCGGTGCTCATCATCGGAGAGAGCGGCACGGGAAAAGAACTCGTGGCGCGCGCCATCCATGACATGAGCCTGCGGAAAGAGGGACCGTTCATCCCGATCAACTGCGGCGCCATTCCTGAAAACCTCCTCGAGGCCGAGCTCTTCGGTCATGAAAAGGGCTCCTTTACAGGCGCCAGCACTGCCAGGCGAGGAAAAGTCGAATATGCCGAGCGGGGGACCCTCTTCCTCGACGAAATCGGTGAACTGCCGGCAGCCCTCCAGGTGAAACTGCTCCGGTTTCTTCAGGAAAAAACGATTCAGCACATCGGCGGGAGGGAAGACATCCCCGTCGACACGAGAATCATCGCCGCCACGAACAGGGACATTACCCGAGAGATCGAAAAGGGGACCTTCCGGGAGGACCTTTATTACCGGATCGGCGTCGTGACGATCAGACTGCCGCAGCTGAAGGAGCGCGGCGATGACATCCTGATCCTTGCCAATCTCTTCCTCAAGAGATACGGGGATGATCTGGGCAAAAAGCTCCGGGGGTTCAGCGCTGCGTCGATCGAAGCGATGCGATCATACGATTGGCCGGGCAATGTGCGGGAGCTCCAGAACAGGATCCAGCGTGCCGTCATCATGACGGAAACATCCATCGTCGAGGCCGCGGATCTGGGGTTTGAAGGGGCTGAGGAAAAACAGAAAGCGACCATTACGCTGGGGCTGACCCTCCGCGAGATGAAGGACAGGGTCGAAAAAAACATGGTCATCGACGCCATCGACAGGCATGGCGGCAACATCGTAAAAGCCGCAGAGGAGCTCGGCGTGAGCAGGCCTACTCTCTACGACCTCATAAAGAAGCACAACCTCTACAATCTCTATGTCGAAAAATAGACCACTGAGAACCATTCAGCAGGACATCACAGGGCTGTCTGTCTATGTGGGCCTTTCACTGTCACTCACACTGACACTCTTTAGTCTGTATCCAATGGGAACACATTGTATCCGTTCGATACAGAAACATAGACTTCCTGTAGCCCCCGACCTGCCGGAAACTGTCACTCCGACCGGGAAATAACCTCTCCTGTCCCGAAAACACCGGCAAAAGGGAAAACCGTCACATCTCTTAACACCCTGTATAGCAACGATTCTTCTTCAGCGTCCCTTTCCCGCTCCACATCTCATTTCTTCTTTTCACAAACAAACGAGATTATGGAACGGTATTTGCTCTTTTAAATCTCATCGCATGACGAAAAGAATCGACAATGGGGAAAGCAGGGGACAATGACATGGAAATGCTGAAGACTATCGGGAGCGCCGCCCATCTCCTGTCCGAGGAGGCGGAGATCATCTGCCGTCAGTCACCGCTCTATGAGTGCCTCGAAGACTCTGAAAAGAGAGAGGCCATCCTCTATGTGCAATCCATCCTCTCCAGGATGTTGCAGGACGGCGGGGATGAATCCTGCCCGTCAGCCTGACAGTCTGAGGAGGATCACATGTGCGGGATAATCGGGTATGTGGGACAGGGAGAAGCGGTCCCGGTCCTGATCGACGGTCTCAAGAGGCTGGAATACAGGGGATACGACTCGGCCGGTGTGGCGTACCGGAACGGCAATGGCATTGAGATTTATAAAGCCGGGGGGAAGATACGGAACCTGGAGAGCATCCTGCCGAAGGACCTCCGTGATGTCCACATCGGCCTCGGTCACACCCGGTGGGCGACTCACGGCGCCCCCTCCGACCGGAACGCCCATCCTCACAGGGCCGGCTGCGTCGCCGTCGTGCACAACGGCATCATCGAGAATTACCATGACCTGAAGGCCGACCTCTCGCGGTCCGGTGTCAGCTTTCAGTCCGAGACAGACACGGAAGTCATCCCTCAGCTCATCATGAAATATCTGAATGGAAAAGGAGACGTCCGGGAGGCCATCGGGAAGGCCCTCTCGAAACTGAAGGGGACGTACGCCCTCGGGATCCTTTGCGAGTCCTCAGGACAGACGATTTTTGCGGCTCGAAAGGGAAGCCCCCTCGTCATCGGGCTGGGCGAGGGCGAGTGTTTCTTCGCCTCCGACATCCCGGCCATCCTTCCTCACACAAGAAAGGTCATCTTCCTGGAAGACGACGAACTCTGTGCCGTCAGTGCCGACGGCATCGACATCGAAAACCTGAGGACGGGCCGCAAAGAGCCCATCGGCGGCCGCATCACCGAGATCACCTGGACGGCGTCGATGACGGAAAAGGAGGGGTTCGAGCATTTCATGCTCAAGGAGATCTTTGAGCAGCCCCGGGCCGTCACGGACACCTTCGGCGAATGGATGGAAAAGCCGGAGCGCCTCCTTGACGAGCTGGGTCTCGACGTGAAGACGAACCGGGGGCCGGCGAGGATCCACATCGTCGCCTGCGGGACGTCATACCACGCCGCCATCTTCGGCAAATACATGATCGAACGGATCGTGCGCATTCCCGTGGATGTCGACATCGCGTCGGAATACCGGTACAGGAGCCCTATCATAGAAAAGGATACGATATTCATCTCGATCACCCAGTCGGGCGAGACGGCGGACACGCTCGCCGCCCAGAGGGAGGCAAAACGCCGGGGCGCCCGGACGGTCAACATCTGCAACGTCGTCGGGAGCACCTCGACCAGGGAGGCCGATGCAGTGCTCTACACGAGGGCCGGCCCCGAAATCGGCGTCGCCTCGACCAAGGCTTTCACCTCGCAGTTGGCGGCTCTCTGTCTCGTCGCGACCGCCCTCGCCATGAAGAAGGGGAAGATGACGCCGGCCAAATTGACCCTCTTCCGTTCCCTGCTCCTTGATATACCGGGCCTCATAGAGAAGACCCTGAAGAGCAACGGCAGGATCGGGAAAATCGCCTCAACGATCGCCGACCCGAAGGGGTTCCTCTACCTGGGCAGGGGGATCAATTACCCCATCGCTCTTGAGGGCGCACTGAAGATGAAGGAACTGTCCTATATCCACGCCGAAGGGTATCCTGCCGGCGAGATGAAGCACGGCCCCATAGCGCTGATAGAAAAGGGGCATCCCGTCGTCGTCCTTGCCACGGTGGACGACCTCTTCGGGAAGATCCTCTCGAACATCGAAGAGATCCGTGCCCGCGGAGGACGGGTGATAGCAGTTACCGACGCGGCGGCGAGCCTGAAGCAGAAGGCCCATGACATCATCGAGGTGCCGACGACCCATCCCTGCCTCTTCCCGTTTGTGAACGTCATACCGCTGCAACTCCTGGCGTACCACGTCGCGGCCGGGAGGGGACACGACGTGGATCAGCCCAGGAACCTCGCAAAGAGCGTCACTGTGGAATGATCAGTATCAGGCGGTAACTTCGTTGGGGCACGGTTCCTGCAAGATGCTTTCCCCGAGTGCCCTGACCACGGCGGGGTCGTAGACCGATCCTGCCCCTCTCCTGATTTCGCCGACTGCATCGATGGGGGAAAACAACCTTACCTTGGTCAGTGCGCAGTAACAGTCCACGACGGAGAGTACGCGCGACAGCAGCGGAATCTCTTCACCTTTCAACCCGTCGGGATATCCCGTGCCGTCGAACCGTTCGTGATGATGAAGGATCACATGCATCACCTCTTCGGACGTTTCAAAGGATTTGAGCAGGCTGAGCGTGTTGAAGGGATGGGAGCGTATCGCCTGGAGCTCCGGACCTGACAGCACATCCTTTTCCAGCACACTTTCATCAATAAGCGTCACGCCGATATCATAAATCGCGGACATGTATACAGCGAGTGTCTTTTCTTTGCCGGAGACGCCGAGCCTGTCCATAATCGCTGCAGTGAGATCGGGAAACCGGCAGTCCCTTTTGCTGTATTTCCGTTCAGCGGTCAAAAAGTGATCGAGTGTATCGACTGCTTTCCTGAGATCCTCATCACGGTCCTTGCCGGACAGCACTTTATTGATGAAGTGGGTCATCCTCTCGCTCAGGACCGTCGCAATCGCAAGGTCCCGGTCCGTGAAGGGCTCCGAGGTCCTCTTATTGTTCATATTCAGCACGCCCAGGACTTTTTCTCCCCTTTTCAGCGGCACGGAGAGGAGAGATTTCGTGTTGTAACGGGGGAGGTTCCGCCTGCCAAATTGAGGATGTTTCTCAATATCCTCAATGAGAAGGGCCTTTCCCTCGATCGCCACCCAGCCCGCAACGCTCTCACCGGGACGAAGCCTCGTCTTTTGCATGATCAGCTCGTCGATTCCCACGGCGCTTCTTATGGTCAGATCTCCGGACATCTCGTCCACAAGCATGATTGAGCATGTCTTCAAATCCAGCATCTCCGAGGCGATCTGGGTAAAGAGGTCCAGGGCCGACCGGAGAAAGACGCTCCTCTTTTCCCCGGAGATTGAAGGGATCGTCACGCTGAGGTGCGGGAATCCGTCATTGCTTCCGGCGGACATTTTCCAGTCATGAGCCTCGGCGATCCTCCGGGCGAGGAAGATCTTCAGGCGACCGTCAGGCTGTTCCTCATGAAACAACTGGCCCGGAGACCTGACAGCCGACAGAACCGTTTCGGGAAAGCCTTTCGGGAGCGAGAACGTCATGGTGAGGTCCCGATCGGCCCTCAGCCCGATCTTTATCGCATCGCCGTCCGAGAGAGAGCGGCTCAAGCCCTCGATGAGGTTGATAAAGAACTGGACGATCCTCACCTTGTCGGCCGCGATATCCGGCACGTCTCCTGACGTCTCAATATCGACGACGATGTTCCTTTTCATCAGTTCCGCCCTGAGAAAGGAGATTTCCGCTGCTTTCTGCAGCACCGAGAGAGGGTTCAGGATCGATCGCCTCATGATCCTCGTTTCATCTTCGGTCCTGAGAAAGTCGAGGAGGTGCTCCACAGTCGAGATGAGACCGTCCGTTTCCAGGGAGATGATGTCGTAGAAGCTCTTCTTGCCGTTCCTCGCCCCCTTGTCGGATTTCAGCAGATAGTATATAGCCCCTTTGATCGCGTTGAGGGGTGTTCTCAATTCATGGGAGACGCGGGTGAGGAACTCCGTCTTGATCACATCGGCCTCGATGAGCTTGCGGTTGA
Source organism: uncultured Nitrospiraceae bacterium (assembly GCA_963705105.1). Classification (GTDB taxonomy): domain Bacteria; phylum Nitrospirota; class Thermodesulfovibrionia; order Thermodesulfovibrionales; family Dissulfurispiraceae; genus CAVPIW01. Next base: position 10,253 of record CAVPIW010000011.1, read on the forward strand.
CCTCTTCGAATTCAATCGCCCTCAGGGAAAGCTCGTTCATGAGCATGGCGTTTTCCAGCGTGATGGCGGCCTGATTGGCGATGATCCGAATGAGGGAGAACTCGTCCTCGGTGAAGGCCGTTCCGTCTTTTTTGTCATTCACATTGAGCACGCCGATGAGCTTCTTTCTGCTGATGATCGGGCAGGAAATGAAGGAAGTCGTCCGGTAGCGGTCTCTTCTTCTGCCCCTGAACCGCGGATCTTTCTCGATATCCGTCACGAGACAGGGTTCCCGGCGCCGGGCGACCGTTCCCGCGATGCCTTCCCCGACCTTTGCACGGTAATTTCGGACGACATGGCCGGCGATGCCCCTGGCCGCCAGCATAGTGAGCTCATCGCGGTCATCGACGACCATGAGCGAGCCTTTTTCCGCATTGGTGTATGTGACGGAAAGGTCGAGGAGGATATTCGCGATGGCGTCCGTATTGCTTGTGGCGACGATCGTCTCGGAGATCGCCTGGAGGATGGAGATCTTTTTTTCGAGAAGGGTCCTGCTTTTCGGCTTCTCAATGGTCTGGGGCACGCTCTTTCCCTTCCAAACGGGATTCGTTCAATTCGCTATGACGATTTTTGTCTCTGTTCCCGGTGATGTAAAAAAATCCGACAGTTTTCCGTCCCCTCCGGTGACTGCTGCTCCTGCCTGCCGAGCTGTGTCATTGCCATCGCCGATGTCCCCGTCCCGAAGGCATCAGGATCGGAAAACAGAGTGAGTCGGTAATCTCCTTGAATCAAATAGCTTTCCCGACTGATCCTCGGTTATGCGAAGACACGAGCCGGAATGGCAGACCATCATGAGTTTCATCCGCCGAGTGCCCGGGTATGGGCACAAATCAATTGTTACAGACCGCCCTACATGTTAAAGCATATAGAATGCCAGTTTGTATATTATTGATTTAATATAATTATATTTTGGGCTCTTTTTTCATGACCACCGGGATGTAAAGAAAACCAACAGATTCGGAGAAAGGCAGGGGCCAGGGTTCAAGGATTCCAGGGTCCAAGTGAAAGCCCTATGGGGCTTTAGGTCGGAGGATCGTCTTCGCTTGAGGTGGGAGGCAAAGATAAGACGTTGGAGGTCAGAGGTTAGAGGCGTTTTGGAATTTGGAACTTGAGATTTTGTATTTATCATTCTCCTGTGATTTGTCTTTCCCGCTCTCCGAGTTGTAAAATGTATGGAATACTCTTCAGCCCCGTCCCGTCGACGGCAATGAACAGCAGGAGATGCGCATGCAAATGTCAATTTTAAAACGACTTATTGCGGGATACCTCATCATATTCCTGCTGCTTATGACGACAAGCATATACACGATCATGCGGTTCGAGGATTTCGACGCCATCACCCGGTCGATCCTGACGGTGGACAACGCTATGAACGACTATGAGAAAAAGCTTTCCGACTCCCTCCTCTCACAGATACTCTATGAGCGAAAGTATCTCATCATCAAGGATGATGCGCTCTATGACCAGTTTCTCCTCGCCAGGGGCGACTTCGGCCAGTATCTGGACAGGATGCAGTCCATCGCCGACACGCCGGAAAAGAACGAAATACTGAAGAAGATACGGGAAAACCACGATCTGTACCAGTCGGTCTTTTTCGAGGAGGTCGAATTCGTCCGCCGCAACAAGAGGTATGCCCAAAACTGGTATAAGGACGAGAAGGACAATGCCGTCGACGGAATCATGGACCAATTGAAAGAGCTGCGGGTCCGGAGCCAGCAGAGCACGTATGAAAAGATTCGGCTCCTCGGAGAGGCCGGCGTTGCGTCCAAGCAAATGGCGATCAGCATCGCCCTCATCGCCCTCATCGTGGGTCTTCTTATTTCATTGTTCATAACGCGGAGCATCACAAAACCGCTCTCGATCATGATCACGAAAACGAGGGAGATCGCCGACGGCAATCTCCAGGCTGACGTTCAACTCACATCTCCTCCGGAGATCGGCAAACTCGCACGGGCCTTCAACGACATGTGCGAGAAACTCCGCCAGATCGACAAGCTGAAATCGGACTTCTTCTCGACAATGTCGCACGAACTGCGCACACCCCTCACGTCGATCAAGGAGGGAACGAGCCTGCTCATCGAAGGCATCGGGGGGGACCTGACGGAGAAGCAGAAAAAGCTCCTCACGATCATCTCGGCCGAGAGCAACCGTCTCATCGGCCTCGTCAATTCGCTTCTCGACCTGTCCAAGATGGAGGCCGGGATGATGGTCTACTCATTCATGCCCACCGACATCAAAACCCTCGTCGGCAAGGCGATCGTCGCTGTGGAACCCCTGGCGATGTCAAAGAATGTCGCCATAACCATCAGCGCACCGTCGGACATCCCCCTTCTCTCCCTTGACGGCGAGCGCATCATCCAGGCCCTCAGAAACCTCGTCGGCAACGCCGTCAAGTTCGCCCCGAACGGGGGCAAGGTCGACATCTCCCTGCAGTACCGTGACCAAAACCTCGAAATAACGGTGAGCGACAACGGGCCGGGCGTATCGAAGGAATACCTCCAGACTATTTTTGAAAAATTCCAGCAGGCGCCGTTTTCGGGCCCCTACCAGGTGAAGGGGACCGGGCTGGGGCTGGCGATCGTGAAACATATCGTCACCGCCCATAAGGGGAAGGTCTGGGCGGAGAGCGAACCGGGTAAGGGGAGTTCTTTTTTCATCCTTTTGCCGGCAAAGCCCGTGACCCTGGAGTTGCAGCACGAGAACGGCAGTCCGCAGAAAGTGGACAAATAGACTTTGCAGTTGCATGAAAAGGCGGGGCGAAGCGCCTCAAAGCCTTGCTGAAGGCGTATGGAACGATAAGCCAGACAGGATGCTGCGTTGATAAAGATCATGTACTAAAGGAGGTCCCATGTCTTTACCGAAAATTCTCGTCGTCGATGATGATAAAAATCTCCTCGAATTGCTCAGGATGAGGCTCGAAGCGGCGGATTACGAGGTGACCACGGAGTCGATGGAGGACGGAGCCCGCGACGCGATGAGCAGGGAGACCTTCGACCTCGCGATCATCGATCTGCAGTTGATCAATCAGGACGGTATTTCTCTGATGGAGGAGTTCCACGAGGTCAACCCCGACATGCCCGCCATCATTCTCACAGCCTTCGGCAGCATCGAGAGCGCCGTCGAAGCGATGAAGCGGGGCGCGTTCAACTATCTGACCAAGCCCTTCGATCCCCAGGAGCTCTTCTTCCAGATAGAGCGCGCCATCGAGAACCGCAAGCTGACGACGGAGATCAAGCGCTTGCGGGGTCTCCTCCAGGAACGCTATGAATTCAGCAATATCGTGGCGAGGAGCGACAAGATGCAGATGGTCCTCGAACAGGTCTCGCGGGTGGCCAAGACGGAATCCACCGTCTTCATCCACGGCGAGAGCGGCACGGGAAAGGAGATCATCGCCAAAGCGATCCACCTTGCCAGTGACCGGAAAGACGCTCCCTTCGTTGCGATCAACTGCGCCGCCATCCCCGAGAGCCTGCTCGAAAGCGAGCTCTTCGGCCATGAAAAGGGGGCCTTCACGGGCGCGATACGGAGCGCGAAGGGCCTCTTCGCCCAGGCCCATGAGGGGACCATCTTTCTCGATGAAATCGGCGACATGCCCCTGTCATTCCAGGCGAAGCTCCTCAGGGTCCTCCAGGAGCGCATGTTCTATCCCGTCGGCAGCGAAAAGCCCACCGAGGTCAACGTGCGCGTCATCGTCGCCACCAACAAGGACCTTGAGGCGGAAGTGAAAAAAGGGGCCTTCCGGGAGGACCTCTATTACCGGATTCACGTCATCCCCATCTTTCTTCCGCCGCTTCGTGACAGGAGAGAGGACATACCGCACCTGGTCGATCATTTCGTGAAAAAGATCACCCAGCAGATGAAGAAGGAAGTCAGGGGCCTCACACCCTCGGCGATGCAGAAGCTCAGACTCTATGACTGGCCCGGCAATGTGAGGGAGCTGGAGAACACCATCGAATACGCCGTGGCGATGACAAACCAGGAGCTCATCACCGACGACCTCATCCTGCAGACGAAAGAGATCGGAGAGGATGCGCTGAAGCCGCTCCGGGAGGCCCGGGACGCCTTTGAAAAGGGGTACCTCATCAGGCTCCTCGAAACGACGCGGGGCAACGTGAGCAAGGCGGCCATGATAGCCGGAAAATACCGCGCGGACTTTTACAATCTGCTGAAGAAGTACAACATCAAGCCCGAGAGCTTCAAGAAAGGCGGGTAATCATGGGGGTCAGGTCTTGAATCTTGACAATGTATATCAAGATTCAAGACCCCCAAAGATTCCCTCCTTTACATTTCGATGAGCTCCACCTTGCCCGATGCGATGCTGTATTCGGCAGCGACGACCTTCACCTTTCCTTCATGGGCGAGATGCCTTATAATCTTGCTCTTCTTCATGATCTCTTTGCTCGTGTTCACGGCGTTTGCCCTGATGGCGGTCTGGAGCACCTCGTCAGGCGTGCCGCCTTTTTTCTTCGCAAATGTCGCGGCGGGCATGATCTTCTTCAGGATCGCCCCTATGTTCCCCTCCGGTTTGCCCTTCGCCTCCAGCGCCGCCGTTACGGCGCCGCATTTCTCGTGGCCGAGGACGATGACGAGCGGCGCATGGAGGTGTTCAACGGCATACTCGATGCTCCCCATGGCGATCGTGTCAACCACATTGCCGGCGAGCCTGACGACAAAGATCTGACCGAGCCCCTGATCGAAGATGTACTCGGGGGCGACCCGTGAATCGGAACAGCCGACGATCACCGCAAAGGGCTGCTGCCCCTTGACGAGATCTTTCCGCTGGGCTTCGTCGAGCACCTTGGGAATGGGCGTGCCGACGGAACAGCGCTTGTTCCCTTCGAGCAGCATGTTCAGCGCCTCGTCACAGCGATCGACGGCAGCGAAGACGAAACCCGCCAGCATCGCAACGGCGACAATAATACCTGCAACCTTCAGTTTTCTCATTTCTCCTCCTTATATTTCCTATTTTCGACAACTCATGTCTAAAACAGCTTTCAGCGAAATCTTGAAAACGAGGACGGGGCTTGGTTTCTGAAGGAAAATTCACGGGTATACGGCACGGCGGCGGGAGACGAAAGCGATAGCCGAAGCGGGAGCCGCACAGTGCACTTGCGAAAACCTGTATCTTCATAACAAGATGCGCACAAGAGGTTAGGTAGTTTATTTTGCGAAGAAATCATGCCCTATCCCCGTGCCGGATTATTCTGGTCGACATAGGCCTCGATGAGTATATCTCCGCCAAGCTTCTTTACAGTGACATCACGAAAGCGGTAAGCCTCGTCGAGCCGTCTCCACGACTCTCCCCCGACGCAGGGGATTGACGCCCTGCCGCCGATCATCTTCGGGGCGATGAAGACGGCGACCTTGTCGACAATCCCGCTCCGGAGGGCCGATGCATTCAGGGACGCCCCGCCCTCGATCATCACCGATGTGATCCCCATCTCTCCGAGCCGTCCCATCAGCCATTGCAGGTCCACGCGGTCGCTATCGTATTCGATGAACCTCACCCCCCGTTCACTCAGGACAGCCCTTTTCCTGTCACGAGCGGAACGAGATTCACCGGCTTTTCGCGTGACCACGACAGTTCCGGGAGGAGTCTGAAGCACCTTGTATTCAAGCGGTGTCTCAAGGAGCGGATCGATGATGATCCTCAGGGGATGCCTGCCGGCCCCGACGCGGGCGGTGAAGGACGGATTATCAGCCCTGACCGTGCCGATGGCGGACAGCAGGGCGTCTGAGCGGCCTCTCATCCGGTGGACAAAGGCCCGGGCCTTCTCCCCGGTGATCCACTTCGATTCCCCTTCGGGCGTCGCGATCTTCCCGTCCAGGGTCATGGCGATCTTGAGCGTCACAAAGGGCAGCTTTTCCGTTATGAACTTGATGTACGCCTCGTTGAGACGTCGCGCCCCGTCTTCAAGGACACCCGACACCACCTCGATCCTGTGCCTCCTCAGCTCATCGAAACCCCTGCCCGACACCCTCGGATTGGGGTCCGCCATGGCGGCGACCACTTTCCTCACACCGGCGGAGATGATCGACCTCGTGCACGGAGGTGTCCTCTTTTCGGTATGACAGCAGGGTTCGAGGGTGACGTACAGGTCCGCGTCCCGTGCGCGCTCTCCGGCCTTGGCGATGACCAATGCCTCGGCATGGGGAGTTCCCGGCTTCCGGTGGTAATCCTCGGCGACGATCGCTCCGTCCCTGACAAGGACAGCCCCTACAAGGGGGTTCGGGCTGGTCCGCCCCTCCGCCTTCCGGGCAAGCTTCAGTGCCCTGTCCATGAAGAAGCGGTCGCGGTCTGTCGGATCCACAGGGACCAATCCCCTACCCCGTCCCGGATGAAAAGCCGTACCCGGACCAGCGGGAATCGACGAGCCTCTTGATCTCATCAGACATGAAAAGCTCCTCGGGCCAGTCCCGCATCATCCCCTCTTCCCTTGTCTTGCGCGTCGCGTCGATGCCCATCTTCGACCCGTACCGGGGCCAGCTCGCCGCATGGTCGAGGTCATCGAGGGGCCCCTCGGAGACGACGATATCACGTCGCCAGTCCACGTTGTTCAGCACCCTCCAGGCCGTATAGGAGAGGTTCTGCACGTCAACATCGTCATCGACGATGATGAGGAGTTTCGCGAACATCATCTGGCCCTTGCCCCAGAGGCCGTGAATGATCTTTTTCGCATGCCCCGGATAGCTCTTCCTGATGGAGAGGATGGCCGCGTTGTGAAAGACCCCTTCCATAGGCAGGTTCATGTCTTTGATCTCGGGGAAATCAAGCCGCAGCAGGGGAAGGAAGATGCGCTCCGTCGCCTTGCCCATGTAGCAGTCCTCCATGGGCGGTTTCCCGACGATCGTAGCGGGATAGATCATGTCCCTGCGGTAGGTGACACAGGTGGCGTGAAAAACAGGATAGAGGTCCGCCGCCGAGTAGAAGCCGGTGTGATCGCCGAAAGGCCCCTCGGTCCGCATCTCACCCGGTTGCAGGTACCCTTCGATGACCAGTTCGCTCTCTGCAGGGACCTCGATGTCGGACGTGATGCATTGCACCATTTCGACGGGCTGACGTCTCAGGAAACCGGCGAAGAGCATCTCATCGACGGCCTCCGGCAGGGGCGCCGTCGCGGCGTAGATGACGGCGGGATCGGCCCCCACCGCGATGGCGGCGGGCATTTTCCCTCCTGCCGCCTTGTATTTGTCGTAATGCCTCGCCCCGTCCTTGTGTATATGCCAGTGCATCCCTGTCGTTTTGTTGTCATAGACGTGAATGCGGTACATGCCGCAGTTCGGCCTCCCCGTCTCAGGGTCCCTCGTGAATACCATGGGCAGGGTGATGAACCGCCCCTCGTCCGTCGGCTGCCCGTCACCGGGCCAGCACTTGAGGATCGGGAAGATACCGAGATCGGGGTCCCTGTCGACCACCTCCTGGCAGGGGCCGCTCTTGACCTTTTTCGGTAGAAATTTTGAGAACTCGAAGAGACGGGGGAGCATGGCGAGTTTCTCCATGAGAGACTTGGGAGGGGCCTGGTTCAGCAGGCTCTCGATGCGGCGCGCCACATCGTCGAGATGGTCTATCTCAAGGGCGAGGCACATCCGCTCGAAGGACCCGAAGAGGTTCGTTGCCACGGGAAACCGCGAGCCTTTCACGCGCTCGAAAAAGATGGCCTTCCCGCCGCCGGGGCTCTTGCACATCCTGTCGGTGATCTCCGATATCTCGAGGATCGGGTCCACCTCGACGCCGACCCTGTGCAGGAGACCCCGCTTTTCAAGCAGTGCTATGAACTCCCTCAAGTCCCTGTATGCCATATCTCTCAACCCCTCTTACTTCGCGAATATGCTATTCTGAATGCATATTATATCATTAGTGTCCAAAATAACGTGGCACGAGGATAGGGTATGATTTCTTCGCAAAATAAACCTTTATCACCGCAATGAGATCTCAGGAAAGACGGGGCGAATGCGCCGAAAAGCATCGGTGCTGCGAAACCTCTGCCTTCCCGTACAGACCATTGCAGACCAACGATCGATGACAGGGAGAATGAATTCCTGATACACCAATAATAAACAATCATGCTCGCTATCAGCGAGGCTTTGAGGCGTTTTGCACCGTCTTTTCGTGCAAGGCAACCGTGAATTTTGCTTCAGAAACCAAACCCTATCCTCGTCTTCAGGGGCCCGCTGCAATATATTTTGGACAGGGGTGATATTATATCGTTCCGGCGACAGATACGCAAGGACGAAGGGCGGCAGGAACCGGCCCGTTTGTGGTACATTTTCAGAAACCGGAAACGATATCTTGAAGAGTGGTCTGCCGATCAACTGCGGGACGAACCACAAACACTGAGACGGGAAGGCTGATGTGGTGAAAAGCCCTTTCCGCTAAGACACCCTATTGATCTCCAGATCACCCTTTGCCGTGTCTGGTGATGACAAAAGCCCGTCAGGCAACGGTCACCGGACACCTTGAGATGTCTCATCGTCGCATTGGAAAGGCTTTGAACCATATCTGACTTCCCGGCGGGGATTCGTCCATCCCCGTTTTGGAGGATTCACCCGCTGTTCCGGACGAGATTGAAGCAAGGAGGAAACCATGAAAGTCGTCGCATTTAACGGGAGCGCCCGCAGGGAGGGAAACACGTTCATTCTCCTCAATACGGTCCTTGAGGCGCTCAGGGAGGAAGGGATCGACACGGAGCTGTATCAACTGGCCGGGAAGCGCATCCAGGGCTGCATCGCCTGTTACAAGTGCTATTCCAAAAAGAACCGTCGCTGCGCCGTCGAAAAGGACATCGTCAACGAATGCATCGGCCTGATGACAGAAGCCGACGGCATCATCCTCGGCTCTCCCACCTATTTCGCCGACCTATCCGCAGGCATCAAGGCGCTCATCGAGAGGAGCGGCATGGTCGCCAGGGCAAATGAGGACATGTTCAAGCGCAAGGCGGGCGCCGGTGTCGTCGCCGTGAGACGGGCCGGGTCGATCCACGTCTTCAACTCCCTCAACCACTTTTTTCTCATCGGCCAGATGATCATCCCGGGGTCGAGCTACTGGAACGTCGCCATCGGCAGGGATATGGGGGACGTCCTGAAGGATGAAGAGGGACTCCAGACGATGCGCACCCTCGGGCAGAATATGGCGTGGCTCCTGAAAAAAATCAGGACGTGAGGCGGCGGTAGATCTCCGTTATCCGGTTCGGCAGTTTTCGTACGTCATCGATGACGATGTAGTTCACCTCCCCGTACATGTAGGGCAGGTAGGAGGGGCCGGTCTTGTCGATGGTGATGCAGAAACAGTGAATCCCCTTCTGCTTCGCCTCAATCAGGGCCCTTCTCGTGTCCTCGATGCTGTAGTCGCCCTTATAGGCGTCCCAGTCTTCGGGCTTGCCGTCGCTGAGGGTGATGAGCAGCTTCGTCCTCGCCTCGATGCCGGCGAGGATGTGCGCCGAGTGGCGGATCGCCGGTCCCATCCTCGTATAGTCCTTCGGCTCGATGCCGGCGATGCGCTGTTTCACGTCGTCGCCGTAGTGATCGTCGAAACTCTTGATGTGGTAATACTCGCACTTTGATCTCTTCATGCCGGAGAAGCCGTAAATGGCGTACCGGTCACCGAGGGCCTCGATGGCCTCGCTCATCAGGACGAGAGATTCCTTTTCCGCCTCGTTCACCCAACCCTTCGTCGACCCGCTCATGTCGATGAGGAAGAGTACGGCGATATTCCTTTCCTTTCTCTCGAGCTTCGTAAAGAGGTTTTCCGAGGGCGAAATCCCGGCCCTGGTGTCGGTGTAGGCGTCGACGACGGCATCGATGTCGATCCCGTCCCCTTCCTTCTGGCGCCTCAGGATGCGGGGTTCACGCTTCAGCAGCTCGAACTTCTTCCTGAGGACGCTCACATAGCCGCCGTAGCGTTTGAGAGTGTCGTCCACGAAGGGCTCATGGCCGGGGAAGAGGTCCTTCTCGTAGAGACTGCACCACCTCTTGCGGTAGCCCCCCCGCCGGTAGTCCCACTCGTCATAGAGGACTCCTCCCCCCTCGAGCTGCTCATCCTCTTCCTCGGTGAGGTCCTTCAGTGTCAGGTAACCGGCGGCGCCTCCGGACTCGCTTCCCTTGACGAGAATGCCTCCCGGTATCCCCCCCGTTTCCCGGATGATATCCGCCACGTCACTGTCGATGCCGATCTCCCTGCCCTTGATGGCGAGGATATACCGCTCGGCCTCGTCGGGAAGTTCCGGCTCGCCCTCCTGACCGTGCCTGCGTGCAGGAAGCTCATAATCGGGAAGCTCGACAAGCTTGTTGATTATGCTCTCCAGCCTCCGGCGGAGCAACAGCCTGTGCGCCCTGAGAAACCGGGCCACACGGTCCGCCCTGATCTCGATCAGGTAGGGATGGTTGAACGAAGACCGGTAGGGGCCGCCATCGCTCAGAGCGTGATAGAGGGTCAGGGCGAGCTCAAGAGACGGCCCGGGATCGGGCGCGCTTCTGAGCAGGCCGACCCGGCCGAGGTGACGCCGCAACGCCTCAGGCATCCGCCCCTTCACCTCCCCGCAGAGGGCGATCTGGCAGATGCTCTCGATGCAGCCTTCTGCCGGAGGCATTCCGTCGACGGACGGCCTCTCCCGGAAGAGCCTCTCCTTGATCCCCGTGGTCATCCTCGCCAGCCCGGGGAGCTCCCGATCTATAAATCCGTCGAGCCGCACCATTTCGAGGGCTGCATAGAGGTCCATAGCCAGTCCGCCCTCCGGGAAGCGCTCGAAGAAATTGATGAGATAGGGGAATTCGGGACCTCCGTCGCCGAGAAAAGGTCCCAGTATTTCCCTCGGCGGATTGACGGTGCCCCCGGCGATGTGCGCCCAGAGATGGGCCGCCATGAGCTTATAGAGGAGCGCGTTGAGACGGTTGTCGCTGAACCGGTCGAGAAACATGGGCAGATAGAGGGACGCCGTGTCGGTGTACGTCTCCGTCCCGGCTTCGACCTTCAGTTCGAGGCCGGAGATACCCCTGATGTACGGCTCGAGGGTCCCGGCGATGTCCTGGAGATACAGCCCCGACGCCTCCTGAAAGGCCCGGAGCGATTCCTCGTCGGTCTTCGAGAGGAAGGCAAAGATCCTGTCGAGGCCCTTGTCAAAGCGGTCGAAGGCCTCGGCGAGCCACCGCTCCATCTCCCGTGGTTTCAGGACCCTGGCAACCCTCTTCATGCGCTCCAGGGCGCTCGGCACAAATGCGGCGCTCGCGTTTGAAAGGGCGTAGCAAAGGGCGAGCACCTTCTGCCTCAGCTCCGGTCCGAAGGCGTCGATCTCCGCTAGCAGAGAGGCCACCTCCTGCTCCGTCAACCCCTCGCGCTCGTAAAAAGAAATCCTGAGGTTCTTCGAGAGCTCCCGCTTGAGATACTCGATGTTTTCAACGCTCGTGAAGGCCATTTCTCTCTACTCTGCTATGTCGCTGTGTCCGAAATAACCCGGCACGAGGATAGGGCATGATTTCTTCGCAAAATAAACCCTTATCACCGCAATGAGATCTCAGGAAAGACGGGGCGAATGCGCCGAAAAGCATCGGTGCTGCGAAACCTCTGCCTTCCCGTACAGACCATTGCAGACCAAAGATCGAACAAAATTAACCTTTTACGGACACTCACACTGACACTGACACTGTTTTTCGGAGCGTTTTGCACCGTCTTTTCGTGCAAGGCACCCGTGAATTTTGCTTCAGTAACCAAACCCTATCCTCGTTTTCAATATCTCGCTGCAAGTAACCCTCATCGTTGCAATACACGCCCGGGAAAGGCGGGGCGTATGCGCCGAAAACCTTGCTGCGGCGACACCTTAACCGTCCGAAAGACGAAGTTTCAACGAGATGGTCGAAAAAGTGAGCTTTTTTACTGACACTGACACTCACACTGACACTGTTTTTCAGAGCGTTTCGCCCCGCCTTTCAATGCAACTATAGGGCTTATTCATCCCCAGACCACCCTTTGCCGTGTCTGTTGATGCCGAAAGCCCGCCAGGCACCAGGCGCTGAACACCTTGTCATGTCTCATCATCGCATTGGAAAGGCTTTGAACCATATCTGCCTGCCCGGAGCAACCTCTTCGCCCTGCCTTTGTCATGCAACTGAAGACGCACACTTCTTTGCCTCCTCATATTCCTCCCAAAGCTCTTCCTTCCCGACCCCTGCATCGATGAAGTCCCAGGGAAGCACCTCGTCGTATTCCCGCTGCCTTGAAATGTAGAAGTCCGGGTCCACCTTCGCAGTCCTGCACGCCTTCATCCAGTCCCCCTCCCGTCCCATGGCAGTGAGGATCTTGAAGACCCTCCGGTCGCCCAGCGATAAGAGGCCCTGCATGCGGGCATATTTCGGCACGTCGTGAAACACGCGCACGCCTCTCACGTCTTTCAGGCCCTTTGTGATGATCCTGAGTTTCCTCTTCAGGTCATCCTGCTGATCCATGGGATGCCACTGAAACGGCGTAAAGGGCTTCGGTACAAAGGTGCTGACACTGACGGTGACCGTGCCGCGACCGGAAGTCCCTCTTGCCTTCCTGACGAGATCCACGATGCCCTTCACATCGTCGTCGTTTTCCCAGGGAAGACCGACCATGAAATAGAGCCTCAGATTTTCGAGGCCCATCCCGAGAATGAGGGCAGCCGTTTCGATGATGTCCGCCTCTCCGATCCTCTTGTGGATGATCCTCCGCATCCTCTCCGTGCCGGCCTCGGGCGCAATGGAGACGCTCTTTTTCGATTTCAGGAACTCAAGCAGCACGGCGCTCTGCCTGCTCGACCGCAGAGAGGTGATCGAAAAATCGACGTCTTGGATGCGGAGCACCTCCTCAATATGAGGGTAGTCGGTGAGAGAGGGGCCGATGAGACCGATTTTCCGACCTGTCTGCTGCGCCGTCCCGATCTCACGTTTCACCGCCTCCACATCCTTCTTCCGGACGGGTGCACAGAGATGACCGACGAGGCAGAAGCGGCATTTCCAGGGACATCCGCGCATGACCTCGACGAGATGCATATTCGAGAATTCCGACTCAGGCGTGGTGACAGCGCCCCTGATGGGCGATGCCGACAGGTCTTTCAGGTATCTCCGGCGAACCTTCTCCTGCGCCCCTTCCCGGGAAGTCATACGGACGATGGTCCCGTTTTCCCGGTATGCGACGTCATACAGTTCCGGGACGTAGAGGCCCGGCAACGTCGCCGCCCATTGTGTGAGCGACGCCCTGTCCCGTCCCGGGCCGCCCTGCCCCCGGGGCGCGTTCCGTCTCGCATCGGCGAAGATATCGAGAAACTCATCGAGCGACTCGTCCGCTTCGCCGATGAATATGAGATCGAAGAGCGGGGCGACAGGCTCGGGGTTAGCCGTAACGCAGATCCCGCCGCCAATCACCAAAGGGTGATAGGGGGTCCTCTCCTCCGGTGTCAGAGGGACCCGCGCGAGCTCGAGCATCGTCAGCACGTTGGGGTAGTCGTTCTCGAAGGACAGTGAAAAAGCGATGATGTCGAACCGTTCGAGGGGAGTCTTCGTTTCGTAGGAGAAGAGAGGCGTCTTCGTCCTCCCGTATTCCGGCAGGTCCTTGTCAGCGGGCAGGAACACCCGTTCGCAGACGACGTCGTCACGCCTGTTCAGGAGGCCGTAGATCCCCAGGAACCCGAGGTTCGACATGCCGACGCCATAGCTGTTCGGGTAGGCAAGACAAACCATGATCCTGCCTTCATGATCCTTGCGGACCGTCCCTTTCTCCTGCCCGAGAAGACTGTCGACGGTCCCGGCGAGCCTGCGGTTCACCTAATTCCCGCGTTCTTTTCTCAGGAAGGTCGGGATGTCGTACATGTCCTCGACGGGAAAATCGGGCGTCGCGTCTTTGGGCGGATCTTTTTCGCTGCCCGGCGACACATCTGCCGGTCCCTGCTGCTCCGGGACGCCGGCCGCGTCCTGTTCTCCCGATGAAGAGGACCCGACCCGGGGAGGTGGCGGCAATGTAATCTCCTCGGCCTTCCCGGAAGGCGCCCTCGATGGAAAATCGATGCTCTTCGAGAGCAGCCGATCCGAAGCCTTCAGGCCGAAAGGCTCCCTCTTCGGCGCCCATTTCTTGATCGACGGGATTTCAGGTCTTTCGACGGGCTCATCGAGACCGGTGGCGATGACGGTCACCCTCACCTCGTCATCCATATCGGCGTTGATGACGGCGCCGAGGATGATGTTCGCATCCTCGTGAGCGGAGTCATGGATGAGCGATGCCGCGTCCTGGACGGTGTCAAGGGACATGGTGAGCCCGCCGGTGATGTTGATGAGGATACCCTTCGCGCCCTCGATGGACGATTCTTCGAGGAGCGGGTTCGAAATCGCCTTTTTCGCCGCTTCGAAGGCTGCGTTTTCGCCCTTGCCCATGCCTGTCCCGATGACCGCCTTTCCGGCGTTCTCCATGACCGTCTTGACATCGGCGAAGTCGAGGTTGATGAGTCCGGGGACGACGATCAGGTCGGAGATGCCCTGGATCGCCTGCTTCAGGACTTCATTCGCCACGGAGAAGGATTTCAGGAGGGGAGTTCCCTTGTCGACGACGAGATGGATGCGGTCATTGGGGATCACGATCAGCGTGTCGACATTCATTCTCAGCTCGCGGATGCCCTCCTCCGCATTGATCGCCCTCTTTCTGCCCTCGTAGTAGAAAGGCTTTGTGACGACGGCCACGGTGAGAATGCGCAGTTCTTTGGCGACGGCTGCAATGACCGGGCTCGCACCGGTCCCTGTCCCGCCGCCCATCCCTGCCGTTATGAAGATCATGTCGGCGCCCTCCATGCAGGAGATCAGGGTTTCGCGGTCTTCGATGGCGGCCTGCCTTCCGATTGAGGGGTTCGCACCGGCGCCGAGTCCCTTGGTGATCTCCCTGCCGATCTGCACCTTCAGGGGGGCGAGCGATTCTTCGAGATGCTGATTGTCCGTATTGACGGCGATGAATTCGACACCCAGCAGACTCGTGGCGACCATCGAATTGATGGCGTTGCCCCCCCCTCCGCCGACGCCCACGACCTTGATCCTCGCGACCATCTTCTCTTCCTCTACCAGCTCAAACATGACACCCTCCTCGCAGACACGTCTCTATCCTCTATAAAACACTAGTCATTATTCATTAGTCATTAAGAACAAAACACCGTCAGGCAAACAGGCACTGTAAATGCTCCCTTTTACCTTATCGTTGCATACGCCTTCCGGAAAGGCGGGGTGTATGCGCCACCGGACAGTAAACAATAGACAGTAGTCGGGAAAAGGCCACGAACAGCCGGCGGGAAGGTTGATGTGGTGAAAAGCCTTTCCGCTAAGATACCGTATTCATCCCCGGACCACACGTTGCCGTGTCTATCGATACCAAAATCCCGTCAGGCAACAGGCGCTGAACACCTGGAAAAGTCTCATCATCGCATTGGAAAGGCTTTGAACCATATCTGCCTTCCCGGCATCAACGCCTCGATCAGCAAGGCTTTGAGGCGCTTTGCCCCGCCTTTTCATACAACAGAAAGGTTTACTCTCACTCACACTCGTACTCACACTGTCATTGTTCATCCCCTCCATGTCACCTTCTGGAACCAGCCCTTCATCTTGTCGAGAACATCCGCAAAGAGATTCCCTGAGGCCATGTCGGGGAAGTCGGACCTCATCATCTGGCCGCCGAACATCACAAGCCCGATTCCCGTGGCGTACATAGGGCTGTTCAGCTCTATCCGGAGCATCGGTGCGACCTCCTGCCGGCCTGCCGCAACGGCCTCCCGGCCGGGGCCACGGCAGGGTACGTTTCCGGGAAACCCCACCCGCACAGGCAGAGACAGCTCCGCCTCGGCAAGCCTGTCGAATCCCGTCAGGAGCGACGCTCCGCCGGTGAGCACCACTCCTGACAAGGTAAAACCCTGTTCCTGGATCCTGTCGAGATCGTTCCTGATCAGGGCGAGCAGTTCTTCGCCCCGGGGCTGAAGGATCTCCGTCACGCAGGTCCTCTCCATGTGCTGCACCTGCCCGTCGATCGACACAACGTTCATAAAACCCGCCTGTTTCCCCTCTCTGCGGATCACGGAGCCGAATTCCTTCTTGATCCGCTCGGCCTCCTGAAAGGTGATCTTCAGCCCCACGGAGAGGTCATTGGTGAAATGATTCCCACCGATCCCGATGACGGAGGCATGCCTGAGCCATCCGTCACGGTAGACGGCGATGTCCGTCGTGCCCCCGCCGATATCGACGAGGGCGATGCCCGACTCTCTTTCGTCGGCGGACAGCGTCGCCTCGGCGGAAGCGAGGGGCTGCATGACGATATCCAGCACCTTCCTCTGTGCCCGCTCGCAGCAGCTTATGAGATTCTGCACGGATGCGACAGAACCGGTCACGATATAGACCTTCACCTCCAGCTTGTCACCGGCGAGACCCACGGGGTCCCTGATACCCGCCCGGCCGTCGAGGATGAAGTCCGTCGGCAGCACATGGAGAATCTCGCGGTCGAGGGGAACGTACACGGCGCTTGCCGCATCGATGGCCCGTTCCACGTCTTCCTGTGTCACTGTCCGTCCCCTGACGGTCACGGCCCCGTGGCTGTCCAGGCTCTTCACGTGGCTTCCCGCTATGCCGACGAATACATCCCTGATCGGGATTCCCGCCTGTTCCTCCGCCCCCGCGACAGCCCGGCTTATGGCCTCTGCAGCGGCATCGACATCGGTCACCACACCCTTACGGAGTCCCTTCGACGGACCGGAGCTGAGGGCGATGATTTCGAGCCCCTTTGAGCCGACCGTTGCGACGATGGCGCAGATCTTCGTCGTGCCCACATCGAGACCGACGACATATCTAACGCCCTTTCTTCTTTTTATTCCGGTCATGCCTGGTCTCTTTTGCGACAGCCGGTTTCGCCGGCCGCGGCGCCTTCGCAGGTTCAGTCACGTGCTCCACGGGCTGGACGATGATCCTGTTGGCGAACCGCAGATCGATGGACGCCACTTCGATGTTTCTCTTCCTGATTTCATCCTTCACAAACTGGAGTCTCTCAAGCTTTTTCTCGAAATCTCCGCTTCCCACCCTGACCGGTATGCCGTCGATCCTGAGCGTGATCTCCTCCGGCTTCTTCCCCGTCACTTCCATGTTGCCGTCAAGGACGAGCACCTTTCTCTCGTTGAGAAACCGCAGGAACGATATCACCTCGCGATAGGCCTCCCCGTTGTCCGTCGGATTGATATCCCGGATAACGGGAAGAAAGAGGGTCGTGTCCTCACGCATCCTCTCAAGGACGATGCCGTCCTTGTCGATGAGGAAAGGATCATCCTTTATGATGAGCAGGGCCACCGGCACAGCCTCACGGATACGGATTTCAACGGTCCCCGAAAGGTCCCTCCGAATGGCGGCATCTTTTATCCACGGCGATTTGATGAGTCTCTGATGAATTTCCGCAGGGGAGAGACGGAAGAGGTTGTCTTTGACTTTCAGACCCGACAGGCCCCTCAGTTCGTCTTCCTTGATGTGGTGGTTGCCGACGAAGGATATATCGGTAATAACGAGGGCATGGGCGGTGAGGTAGTACAGCAGGGCACCTGAGACGGACGCGAGAAGGACAAGAGATAACACAAAGCGGAGCCTTTTTTTCTCCTGCCTTTTTTTCAGGGTTCTCTTGCTTCTTCCTATCACTCTTTCCCGGCTTCTCCCATTGCAAGGCTGAGGATTTTACCGACAAGATCACGAAAGGACAGACCGGACAGGCGGGCGATCTTGGGCAGGAGGCTCGTTTCGGTCATGCCGGGGATCGTGTTCACTTCGAGCACATAGGGTGTGCCGGAATCGGAGAGGATCAGGTCGACTCTCGTGGCGCCGGCGCATCCGAGGGCGTTGTGCGCCTTCAGCGCCGTCTGCCTGAGGATCTCGTATTCCTCGGCGCTCACCTCGGGAGGCAGGATGTATTCCGTCATGCCGGCAGTGTATTTCGCCTCATAGCTGTAGAATTCGAGGGACGGCCTGACCTCCACGCCGCCGAGGATCGTGCTGCCCAGTATCCCGATCTGGATCTCCTTCCCCTTGATGTACTGCTCGACGATCACCCTGTCGCCGTATTCGAATGCCGCGTCGAGGGCCGGGCCTGCCTCGGCGGTGGACCTGACGATGCTCACTCCGATACTCGATCCCTCGGCTGCAGGCTTGATCACCCAGGGCAGGTCAAAGGAAAGGGGCAGTGTTCCGTAAGGGGGAATATCGACACCTCCGGCGGCATCACCGGGATGCCCGGTCGATATGCCTCTTTGCAGCACGATGAAAGGCGCAACGGGGACGCCGTGAAAGGAGAAGAGCTTCTTGGACGCAACCTTGTCCATGGCCAGGGCCGATGCCAGCACGCCCGATCCCGTATAGGGTATTCCCATGACCTCCAGGAGGCCCTGAACGGCGCCGTTCTCACCCACCCCTCCATGAAGGGCGATGAAGGCGACGTCGACGGCTTCTTTCCTGAGCGTCTCACAGACCTGCGAGGAGGCATCGATGAAGACGGAATCATGGCCGAGATCCAAAAGGGCCTGGTGAATCGCGGAGCCCGTTCTGAGCGAAACGTCCCGTTCCTCCGACGTTCCCCCCGCGAGCACTCCTATGCGTTTTCCCTTCATCGTCCGGTCCCTCCGTTCCATGGAATCATAAGTTGCCGCGTCGAACCAATAACGTAATAGTTTACATCAATTGCGCATGTGATATCACTCCTCTTATCCTGAGGTTACCTTATCTTTGCAGTTGCATGAAAAGGCAGGGCGAAGATGCCACTAAGCAGGAAGCAATAGACAGTAGGCTGCGGTGGGAATGAGACGACATATGCACCGACGGGAAGGCTGATGTGGTGAAAAGCCTTTCCGCTAAGATACCGCATTCATCCCCAGACCACACTTTGCCTTGTCAACCGATAACAAAAGCCCGTCAGGCAACAGGCGCTGAACACCTGGAAAGGTCTTATCATCGCATTGGAAAGGCTTTGAACCATATCTGCCTTCCCGTCGGCAGCATCGCATTCAGTAAGACTCCAAGGCATTCGCCCCGCCTTTCCGGATGGCCTATGCAACGTTCAGAGCGTTCAGAGAACGGCACCTGCCGATCAAGTTGGCGTTGTCCTGCGAATTGTGCTATAAAGGTCCATGATCATCCCTGTTTCACCGGTCAACGAGAAGAACGCAGTCGCCACAGCCCTGAAGGTCTTGACGGAAGGAGGCATCATCGCCTATCCGACGGAGACCTTTTATGCACTCGGAGCCAGGTATGACCATCCCGTCGCACTGGAAAGACTTTGTTCTATAAAAAGCCGGGCGACGGACCGGACGCTGCCCCTCATCATCGGGTCCGAAGAGCACCTGCCATTGCTTGCCGAGCACGTGCCGGCCCTGGCGAGGAGGCTCATGGGGCGGTTTTGGCCCGGTCCCCTGACCGTCGTTCTCCCCGCCAGGGCCGGTCTTGACGACCGCATCACCAGTGGCGGGAAGGTGGCCCTGCGCATTCCCGGTGAGTCCTTCGCCCTCAGGCTCGCGAAAGTCTCCCCTTTCCCGGTGACGGCGACGAGCGCAAACATCTCGGGCAAGCCGCCGGCGGACACCGCCTCCATGGTGACCGCGTATTTCGGTGACTCCGTCGATGCCGTTTTCGACGGGGGGAAGACCCCCGGCGGTCTTCCGTCGACGATCGTCGATGCCGCCGGAGAGACCCTGCAGATCCTGAGGGAAGGAGCGATTCCGGCAAGAAATATCCTTCTTGCACTGACCTCCTGAAGAGCCCGGCAGGACTGCCTCACCTTTCCTTCCTTTCCCCTTGAAAAAGGGGGTTGCAGGGGGTTGTCCTTCCCCGGCCTGCCGGAACTCCACATTCCCCCTCGACGGTGACAACAGTAAATGTCATTTGCTGAACGATCGTTGCCGGATCATGAATGTTCACTATTCGTATTTTTTTGTATCATATTCTAATTTTTTTGTTGACAAAGGTTATGTTTACTGTATACAATTTGACAATGGAGCGCACGCGTGCTTAAGACCCTGTTCTCCTCATCCATACGTGCTGAACTTCTGGCACTGCTGCTCAACAGGCCCGATGAGAAGTTTTACATCCGGGAAATCGCGAAGATGCTGAAGAAGAATCCTTCGGGAGTAAAGAGGGAGCTCGACAAGCTGGAGGAGATGGAAATCGTTCTGAGTGAGAGAATCGCCAATCTCAGGTATTTCCGGTCGAACCGGAACTCTCCCTTTTTCACGGAGCTGAAGGATCTGATTTCCAAATCGATCGGCCTCAGCGGGAATCTGAAAGACCTGTTGCGGGCGAACGGCATTAAGACGGCTTTTATCCACGGTCCGTATGTAAACGGAGATGATGCCCCGAATGTTGATGTCATCGTAGTCGGCCCGGTCTCACCGGCGCTCACACACGGTTTGCAGGAGCTCGAAAAAAAATTCTGTAAAAAAATACAGTGTTCATTTATCGAAGAACCTGATTACAGGCTCAGAAAGAAGAAAGACCCGGAACTGAAGCTGATTCTCTCAGGCAAGAGAATTCCGCTGCTGGGACGGGCATGAGCTTTTTCCACAGCCGTAGACCGTGTGATTGTGAGTGATCCAAACAAAGAAAGGGGGTGAAGAGAATGGCGACAAAGAAGGCTCCTGCGAAGAAGGCGGCGACGAAGACCACTGCGAAGAAGACGTCGACGAAGAAGAAATAGAATCAGATCGACAGGAAGGGGATACCGGCGTTTCTCCGTGCCGTTATGGAGAAAGGCGGTATCCCCTTTTTATTGCCCGAAGATATTTCTTCTTGATATCAGGGGGATGCGAAGGCGAGTCGCGGTGCTACGAGTAGTTCGAGACGTGCCTGCTCAGGTGGTCGACGTCGCTGACGAGCTGGTAGCAATCGACGGACGCGAAGAGCTTCTTGAGAAAATTGATGTTTGCCGTGTGACCCGACTTCTCGAAGATAATGTGCCCCTGGATGGGGAACCCGAGGAGGGAAATATCTCCGATGGAGTCGAGTATCTTGTGCCGCACGAACTCGTCATTAAAGCGGAGTCCCGATTTGTTGATGATCCCGTTGTCGCCGACGATGACCGCGTTGTCGAGGGATCCGCCCCTGGCAAGTCCCTTTGCCCTCAATTTTTCGACATCCCTGAGAAACCCGAAGGTTCTCGCCGGAGCGAGCTCACTGATGAAGCTGTTCTCGTTGAGATCGATAGTCATCTCCTGCTGCCCGATCAGGTTGTCGTGAAAATTGATATAGCAGGATATGCGCGTCGTCTCGCAGGGAAGGGCCAGGATCCGGGAATGCGCATCTTCATACACGACGGGCCTCAGGATCTTGACGTAGGGGAGCTTTTTCCCCTGCTTTGCGATTCCCGCATCGAGGATGATCCCGACGAGATGGGTCGAGCTGCCGTCGAGTATGGGGATTTCAGGGCCTTCGACCTCGATGATAATGTTATCGATGCCGAGTCCGGACAGCGCGGCAAGAAGGTGTTCGACGGTCCTGATCTTGACGCCGTTGAACCCGATCGTCGTTGCGAAGGCCGTGTCGACGACATAATTGACACTGGAACGCATGAGCGCGTTCTTGTCGGAACGGAAAAATATGACGCCTGTATCCACCGGGGCGGGCTTCAGCCGCACCGTCGCATATTTGCCGGTATGCAGGCCGATACCGCCGAAGGTGATCTCTTTCTTGATTGTACGCTGTAATCTCATCAGTTTGAAATTTAGCAATTAATATGCCACTAAAATGTCCTGATAAAACAGTGCCCTTGAACGGCGATGGTGTTGATTAATTGCGATGCTGTGGAATATTTGCCACACCCCGCCCTCCCTTTCTTTATCTCAACGGTCGTTGCAACAGGACCTCCGGATAGACGGGGCGAAGATATCACTGAAAAATAGACGGTAGACAGCAGACAATATATTGTATAGTCGGAACAAAGCCACGACCACCTGGGCGGGAAGGCCGATGTGGTGATAAGCCTTTCCGCTAAGATACCGTATTCGTCACCAGACCACACTTTGCCGTGTCTATCGACAGCAAATGCCCGCCGGGCAGCAAGCGCTGAACACCCTGGGATGTCTCATCATCGCATTGGAAAGGCTTTGAACCATATATCTGCCTTCCCGAAGGGGGCGCAGATATCAGAACTATTCCTTTCACTCACACTCACACTCACACTCACACTGTTTTTCAGGAGCTATTCCTTTCACTCACACTCACACTCACACTGTTTTTCAGGAGCTATTCCTTTCACTCACACTCACACTCACACTGTTTTTCAGAAGCTATTCCTTTCACTCACACTCACACTCACACTCACACTCACACTGTTTTTCAGAGCGCTTCACCCCGCCTTGCTACCGCTCCACCTCGCCCCCGACGACGATCTCCCGGATCCTCAGCGTCGGCATCGCATCGGAAACGGGTACTCCCTGCGAGTCCTTTCCGCAGGTCCCGATGGAAAACCCGAGGTCCGATCCGACCATATCGATGGACTGCAGGATCTCGGGGCCGTTCCCGATGAGTGTCGCGCCGCGGACCGGCTCTCCGGCCTCACCGTTTTCGATCAGGTATCCCTCCTGCACTTCAAAGACGAAATCGCCCGACACGGTGTCAACCTGTCCTCCGCCCATCTTCCTGACAAGAAGCCCCCGGTCCGTCGACCTCATCACATCCCCGGGCGAGTCCTTGCCTGGTTCGATGAACGTGTTGGTCATCCGGGGGATCGGCTTGTGCGCGTACGACTCCCTCCTGCCGTTCCCTGTGGACCGGGTCCCGTCGACCATGGCCGTATACCGGTCATAGAGATATCCCGTCAATATGCCATCCCTGACAAGGACCGTCCTGCCCGCGGGAGTTCCCTCGTCGTCGCAGGCATAGGACCCCCTTTTGTTCGGCAAAGTGGCGTCATCGATGACCGTTATGACAGGGGATGCGACAGGTTTCCCCATCTTCCCCGAATAGATGGAGAGCCCCTGCTGTGCCAGGTCGGCCTCGAGTCCATGGCCGATCGCCTCGTGGATCATCGTGCCGCCTGCCTCGGATGAGATCACCACGGGCATCCTCCCGCCGGGAGCCCTCCGTGCTTTCAGCATCATGACAGCCCTGGCAGCAGCCCTGTGGGCGACTTCATGGAACGGGAACTCCTCAAACAACTCAAAACCTGTATGCCCTCCCGCGGATTCATGGCCAGTCTGGATGACGCCCCCGTCTATGGCGATGACATGGACAATCCCCGTCGTGTATGTCCGGTGATCCCCGACGATGGATCCCTCAGAGGTGGCGATTTTGACGTCCTGCACGGAGTCGCGGTACACCACCGACACCTGCCGGACAAGGCTGTCGAACGCACGGGCCCTCCTGTTGGCTTCCATCACAATGCCGATCTTGACAGGCACCGCCACATTATCGGGCGGCACCCTCACGGGGAATGACTTCACCGGCGTGCCGCCTGCCAGGTTGATGACCACATCCCTCTCAGCCTGGCGCGCCGCCTGGCTCACGGTACGCGCCAGATCGCCCAACACCGTCTCGTCAAAGTCGTTGCTGTATGCGTAGGCGGTCTTCCGCCCCCAGATCAGGCGAATGCCGACGCCGGCGCTCGATCCGGCGATCACCTTTTCGATCTTGTCATCCTCGACCTGTATTGAAAGTGTCTTCCTGCGTTCGATATACACGTCGGCGTATTCGCCGCCCCGGGAAAGGGCTTTCTTTAGAAGCTTCTGCAGGACCTTGTCATCGATCATGTATCCTCCCACTTTTGTCCAAAATCGCTCTCAATGGATCATTTACTCCGGCAATTGAATCCTTTTAACCCTGTCAGTGCCGCAACCCCGCACCTGATGCGGGGGCGTCGGCAATCCTTCTGAAAACAAGAAGGATTCCGGACAATCCGGAATGACAAACCTCAATACGTTTGATGTGTTTAATTGCCTGATTAATAGAAAAACGATACTATCCATATTACCATACCGGCCGGGCCGGTAAGACAGTCATAGGCAGGTAGACAGTAAACCCCGTAGTTGCATGGAAAGGCGG
The DNA here is from genome assembly GCA_963705105.1 of uncultured Nitrospiraceae bacterium. Lineage (GTDB taxonomy): Bacteria > Nitrospirota > Thermodesulfovibrionia > Thermodesulfovibrionales > Dissulfurispiraceae > CAVPIW01. Next base: position 34,319 of record CAVPIW010000011.1, read on the forward strand.
GCGGGAAGGCCGATGTGCTTTGAACCACATCTGACTTCCCGGCAAAACAGCATTCTAATCGGAACCGAACAGAAGACTGCCGACTTTTGCCTTGACTGACACAGACACTGACACGAACACTGACTATAAGGTACAATATCTTTATGACACTGGCAGTCATCGGCGGCAGCGGACTCCAGGACATCCCGGGCCTGCGCAGGAAGAAGGAGGTGCACATCACGACTCCCTTCGGGGAGCCGTCGGCGCCCTATACGATCTGCTCGCTCGGTGACAGAGACATCGTTTTTCTCTCACGCCATGGCAGGGAACACACGATCCCGCCGCACCGCATCAACTACCGCGCCAATCTCTGGGGCCTGAAATCTCTCGGCGTCGAGCGCATCATCTCCATCAGTGCCGTCGGCTCTATGAACAGCTCCTTCAGGCCGGGAGCGATCGTCCTCCTTGACCAGGTGATCGATTATACGGGGGGATCACGGCCGTCGACGTTTCATGACGAGGGAACGGTCATTCATATCGATCTCACCGATCCTTTTTGCGGTGAGATGAGGGGAGCGATCCTGGAGGCGGGACGCCGGTGCGGTGTGCCGGTCCATACCCCGGGCACATACATCTGCGTCAACGGTCCCCGGCTGGAAACGGCGGCGGAAATCCGTTTTTTTACTCAGATCGGCGCCGATGTGGTCGGGATGACGGCAATGCCTGAAGCCGCCCTGGCACGGGAAAGCGAGATCTGCATGTCCTTGCTGGGGGTGGTAACGAACGCCGCAGCCGGCATCTCTGAAAGGAAGCTGACGACGACAGAAGTCATTGAAACCATGGGACGATCTCTCGATGTGGTCCGCACGCTCCTCGTCGATTCCGCTGGTCTGATTCCCACTTTGCGAACGTGCCCCTGCAGGCACGCCCTCGCGGACGCCGGGATGTAAATGGACAGTTGACAGCAGACAGTAGTCGGAATAAGACCGTAAAAAGGCGGACGGGAAGGCTGAACATCGCATTGGAAAGGATTTGAACCATATCTGCATTCCCGGTAAAAGCGTCGCAATCGGCTACACATAGAGAAACTTCAACCTGCCTTTTCATGAAACGGCAGGTTGACAGAAAATAACTAATCATATTATTCTAAAACAATACGTTATTCATTCTACGCATACCCTGCACTACTCAGCGACAGCATCCAGGCATCTTATCCGGTCTACATGATGAGAGGGGGCCAACAACGATGGCGGGACATTCCAAATGGGCTCAGATCAAGCATAAGAAGGCACACACAGACGCAAAAAGGGGAAAGGCGTTCACGAAGGTCGTGAAGGAGATTTCCGTCGCCGCCCGCATCGGCGGCGGCGATGCCGATGGCAATCCCCGCCTGAGGGCGGCAATCGAGAAGGCGAAAGAGGCGAACATGCCGTCCGAGAACATCAAGCGTGCGGTCATGAAAGGCACCGGCGAACTTCCCGGCACGACCTATGAGGAATCGGTCTATGAAGGGTACGGACCCGGCGGTGTCGCCCTCCTCATAGAGGTGCTCACGGACAACAAGAACCGCACCGTATCGGAGGTGAGGCACATCCTGTCGAAGCAGGGCGGGTCCCTCGGTGAGGCGGGCTGCGTGTCCTGGATGTTCGAAAAAAAAGGGTATATACTCGTCGAAAAAACGAAGGTCGATGAAGACACCCTCATCAGCGTCGCCCTCGACTCCGGCGCCGACGACATGAAAAACGATCCCAAAGAGGACAATTATGAGATCATCACGGCGCCTGAGAGCCTCGGGACCGTTCAGAAAGCCCTGCAAGAAGCCGGGATCCCCATTTCCCTCGCCGAGATAACGATGCTGCCGAAGAGTTACGTATCCCTGGAAGGACAGGCGGCGGACCAGATGCTCAGGCTCCTCGATGCCCTCGAAGACAACGAAGACGTGCAGAATGTCTACGCGAACTTCAACGTGCCCGATGAAGCGATGGTGATGGGAGATTAAGGCAACGCGCCAGGGTCCGGGCAGCACATTGAAATAAGGGAGAATCAGCAAGTAAAATATAGGGGTATATGGTCGATTCGATCCGAACTACCATCAGGCGAAAATTTCTCACCGGTCTCATCATTACAATCCCAGGTGTTATCACATTATTCGTCATCCTCACCCTCTTCAAGTTCATCGACGGACTCCTCGGTCCTTTTATCGACCTCTTCCTCGGCAAGCATGTGGCCGGTCTGGGTTTTGTCGCCGTCATCGCCGTCATCTTCCTGACGGGCATCTTATCGACGAATGTCTTCGGTCAGCGCCTCGTCAGGATCGTCGAGACCCTCTTTCTGAGCATGCCCGTCGTCAAGAGCGTTTACACCGCCGTCAAACAGCTCCTCGATGCCTTCTCCCCGCACAACAAGAGCTCTTTCAGACGTTTCGTCATCGTCGAATACCCGAGGCCGGGCGCCTACGCCTTCGGGTTTCTGACGAAAGAGTGCGTCATCCATTCCTGCAGCGCCGAGATACCCCTGAAGGCCGTCTATGTGCCGACGAACAACCTCTATCTCGGTGAGGTCGTCCTTCTTGAAGATAAAAACATTACCTATACGGACATCCCGATCGATGAGGGTATCCGCATCATCCTGTCCGGAGGCACCGCGGCTCCCCCGACGATCATGGAATCGATGCGCAGCGATCCGGACCAGGCAAGCCGGGTGCTCTTCGATAAGGTAACAGGCTGAACATGAATCTCTCAACGGTCATCCTTGCGGCAGGCCTCGGCACGAGAATGAAGTCGGCCACGCCCAAGGTGCTTCACCGGATTTACGGGAAACCCCTCGTGCGGTACGTCATGGATGCGCTCCTCCCGATGCGCCCCCGGAAGGCCGTCGTCGTCATCGGGCCCGAAGGCGACGCAGTCAGGGAGGCCCTGCAGGAATGTGCCGTCGATTTCGCCCTTCAGCCCGTGCCGAAGGGCACCGGCGACGCCATGAAAGCCGCTGCGCAGGTGATCGGTCACTTTGACGGGACGGTCATCGTCGTGAGCGGCGACACACCTCTGATCAGGACATCGACGATAGAGCGGTTCCTGGACCTTCATCACGGGAACGGAGAAGACCTGTCCATCCTTTCATTCACAGCCACTGGGGACCATGCTTACGGCCGGATCGTCAGGAATAACGGAGCCGTCGCCGCCGTCGTCGAGGACAGGGACGCCCGCGGCACAATCAGGGAGATCCGGGAGGTCAACAGCGGCATCTATGCGATCGGGTCCCGCCTGCTCTCTCTCCTCGCGGACATACCCCTGAATGAAGACAAGGGTGAATACTATCTCACCGATATCGTCGGCATCGCCGCCGGCAGGGGGCACAGGATAGGCGCCCATATGCTCGGTGACGAACTGGAGCTGACAGGCATCAACACGAGGGCTGAGCTTCAGCGGGCCGGTCTTGCCCTCAGGGACAGGATCGTTGCGGAATGGATGGACCGGGGGGTCTCCTTCATCGACGCCTCGGCGGTCCACATCCATCCTGACGTGGTCATCGGGGCGGATACCTGCATTTACCCGAACGTGTTCCTCGAGGGGAAAACGGTCGTCGGCAGGGGCTGCATCATTTACCCGGGAGCGAGGGTCGTCGGCAGCAGGCTCGGAGACAATGTGACGATACTGGACTCGACACTTATCGAATCGTCGGAGGTCCTCGACGGCACCGTCATCGGCCCCTTTGCGCACCTCAGGCCCGGCTGTGTCATCGGCCCGTCGGCGAAGATCGGCAATTTCGTCGAGGTCAAGAAGTCTTCGATCGGGAGCAATACCAAGGCGTCTCATCTCAGCTACATCGGCGACGCCGAAATCGGCAGTAATGTCAATGTCGGAGCGGGGACCATCACCTGCAATTACGACGGTGCGAAGAAGCACAGGACCGTCATCGAAGACGGCGCCTTTATCGGCAGCGACAGCCAGCTCGTCGCGCCGGTCCGCATCGGAAAGGGGGCCTACATCGGCTCGGGCACGACCGTCACGCGAGACGTCCCCGACGATGCCCTCGCCGTCAGCAGGGTGAAGCAGCGGAACTTCGAAGACTGGGCAACACGGAAACGGGGCGCCGGTCCCGGCAAGAAATAAAGAAAAGGAGGGCTGAGCGGCGGCCCCGCAGGGCCGGCGAGAGCAACTGCCATGTGCGGAATTATCGGATATATCGGTAGCCGGAACGCCATCCCGATCGTGATGGACGGATTGAAGCGCCTCGAATACAGGGGGTATGACTCCGCGGGCATCGCCTATGTGGACGGTGACAGGATCGACGTCAGGCGCTGCAAGGGAAAGATCCAGGCCCTCGACAACCTCATCGCCCCTCTGAATGTCTCGAGCACCGTCGCCATCGGGCACACCCGGTGGGCGACCCACGGAAAGCCGTCCGACGAGAACGCCCATCCCCACCGGTCCGGCCCGATCGTCGTCGTCCATAACGGGATTATCGAAAACTACGTCGAACTGAAGCACAAACTCCAGAAGGAGGGCTTCACCTTCACGTCCGAGACGGATACAGAGGTGCTCTGTCACCTGATCCACAAGTATGCCGATTCGCAGCCCCTTGACGAGGCCGTCAGGACCGCCCTCAGGGAGGTGAAGGGCGCATACGCCTTCGCCGTGATCAACGAGAACGAACCCGACAAGATCATCGCCGTCAGGAAGGAGAGCCCCCTTGTCCTCGGGCTCGGTGACGGCGAGTTTTTCCTCGCCTCCGACGTCCCCGCCTTCCTCAGCCATTCCAAGGAGGTCATCTTCCTTGACAACAATGAAATGGCGATCCTGCACAGTGACGGCATCATCATCACCGATTTCGATGGAAACCTCCTCCAGAAATCCGTTGTCACCATCTCGTGGAGCCCGTCGATGGCTGAAAAGGGGGGATACCGCCATTTCATGCTCAAGGAGATCTACGAGCAGCCCCGGTCGATCGCCGACACGATACGGGGACGGGTGTTCGCCGAGGCGGGAGATGTCGTCCTGGAAGAGTTCGGCCTCAACGCCGACACGATAAAAGCCGTCGAAAAGGTCTTCATCGTCGCCTGCGGCACATCCTATCACGCGGGGATGGTCGGGAAGTACATGATCGAGGAACTCGCCCGGATTCCCGTGGAGGTGGACATCGCCTCGGAGTTCCGGTACCGCGACCCGATTTTGAGCGACCGGGCCCTTTTCGTGGTCATAACACAATCCGGCGAGACCGCCGACACCCTCGCCGCCCTCAGGGAGGCGAAACGCCTCGGCGCCGGAGGTCTCAGCATCTGCAACGTCATCGGCAGCACCGCATCCCGCGAGTCGGACTTCGTCTTCTACACCCATTCGGGACCCGAAATCGGCGTTGCGTCGACGAAGGCCTTCACGGCCCAGATCGTGGCCCTCTACCTGCTGGCGATCTCCCTCGCCAAAGTGCGGGGGAATATTTCCGACACCAGGTCGTCGGAACTCATCGAAGACCTGCTGTCGCTCCCTGCAAAGGTGGAAGACGCTCTGGAGCGGGACGGCGAAATCCGCAAAATTGCGAAGGACCTCTTCAAGACAAGCGACTTTCTATACCTCGGCAGGGGTGTCCTGTATCCCATCGCCCTGGAGGGCGCCCTCAAGCTGAAGGAGATCTCGTACATCCACGCCGAGGGCTACCCTGCCGGCGAAATGAAACACGGCCCCATCGCCCTGATCGACGAGGATCTGCCCGTTGTCGTTCTCCTGCCCTCGGGCAGGCTCCATGACAAGGTGCTGTCCAACATGGAGGAGGTCAAGAGCAGGGGCGGCACGATCATCACCATCTCTTCGAAAGAGACCGAGGCGATCAGGAAGCTTTCGAACTACACGGTCTGCATCGACGAGAGCAACAGCTATCTGAACGCCGTCCTGATGACGGTTCCGCTGCAGCTCCTTGCCTATCACATCGCCGTCCTGAGGGGATGCGATGTCGATCAGCCGAGAAACCTGGCAAAGAGCGTGACAGTGGAATAGCCCGTTCGGTCTATCGGCGGGAGCATTAAGGCCCTTATCTTAAGTAAGGGTTTAGACTGTGAGAGTGAGGAGAGACGTATGGCAAAGGAAGTCTTATTGGATGAGCTTAACACCCAGCAACGTGAGGCGATCCTCTATTCGAAGGGACCCCTCCTCGTCCTGGCTGGAGCAGGAAGCGGTAAGACAAGGGTCATATCCCACAAGTTTGCCTATCTCGCGAAGAAGAAAAAATTCCATCCCTCATCAATCCTGACCGTCACTTCTTCCAACAGGGCCGCCTCCGAGATGAAGGAACGCATCTGCAAGCTCGCCGACTCAGACCTGAAGAACGCCTGGATAGGGACGTTCCATGCCCTGTGCAACAGAATCCTAAGGAAGGAGATCAAGGTCCTCGGATACCGTTCCGACTTCACCATTTACGATGAAGACGACCAGTGCTGCCTCGTCAGAAACATTCTGAGGGATTTCAATATGTACGAGGCATTGTACAAGGGCGTGGCTTCAAGGATCAGCCTCCTGAAGGCCGCGTGCATCTCGCCGGAGGAATTCCTCGCCCAAGGCGACGGGTTCAGTTTCGATGAAAAACTGGGAAGGATTTATTTCCGGTACCAGGACGAACTCAGGCGCTGCAACGCCCTCGACAATGACGACCTGACGATGCTGACGGCACGGTTGTTCACGGAGAACGCCAAGATCCTCCGCAAGTACTGCGACTCCTTTCCCTATCTCCTCATAGACGATTTCCAGGACATCAATCCTTCCCAGTACCGCCTCATTCAGCTCCTGACACAGCTCCATTCATGTATCTGCGCCGCCGGGGACGACAACCAGAGCATCCTCAAAAGCAAGGGCGCCGACATCAACAACATCCTGAATTTCGAGAGGGACTTTCACCATGCCAAGGTCATCCACCTCGAACAGAACTACCGGTCCACGAAAAATATCCTGAACGCCTCGTCGTCGGTCATCGTCCGGAATGCGGAACGGAAGACGAAAGACCTCTGGACGGACAAGCTCTGCGGTGACAAGGTGTTTTTCTGCCGCCTCGGGACCGAGGAGGAGGAGGCGAAATATGTGGCCCGGACGATCAAGGACCTCTACCTGCGAAACGATTACGATTACAGGAGCTTCGCGATCCTTTACCGTATCAATCTCCAGGCCCGGGCGCTCGAGGATGCCCTGTCGGAAGAGGGCATCCCCTATCACATGACAAGCTGCGTCAGTTTCTACCAGCGGCGGGAAATCAAGGACCTTCTTTCGTACATGAAAGTCGCCCTGAACAACAACGACAACGTCAGCCTCCGCAGGATCATCAACTGCCCGCCGAGGGGTGTCGGCCCGTCGACGCTGACCAAAATCGAGCAGGAAGCGAAGAAGAACGATACAGGCCTCTTCCAGACCGCCAAGCTCATGCTCAAGACGAATGCCATCTCTCCGTCCCTCAAGGCAAAGCTCGGAGAACTCGTCGAGATCGTCGAGAAGCTCAAAGAGACCTCGTACAGGACAGCGAGTGACATGCTCAAGGATATCATCGAGAAGACGGCCTATCTCGATGAAGTCGAGGACGACCGGCTGCAGAACATCCTGGAACTCGTCGCCTCGGCGGAAAACGTCTCCGTCAATGAATTCTCCGATCGCGTCTCTCTCTCCATGCCGACAGACGACCCGGCAAAGGGACACGCCGTCTCGCTCATGCCCCTTCATTGCGCCAAGGGAGCCGAATTTCCCGTCGTGTTCATCACCGGGCTTGAAGAGGGCATCCTCCCCTATTTCAAGGCGGTCAGGGATGATACGGACGTCCAGGAAGAGCGGAGGCTCTTCTACGTCGGGATGACGAGGGCAAGGGATGTCCTCTGCCTCACAAGCGTCAGGAAAAGAAAGCTCTATTCCAGGGTCCAGGAGCAAGAACTGTCGCAGTTCCTCTCCGATATCCCGAAAGAGTGCTGCAACTGGGTGGAACGTGTCTGCAGGCTTTCCGAGGGAAAGACAGACACAGTGAAGTCCCTCCCGAAAAAGCCCGCGTCATTCTATGTCGTGGGATGCCGGGTGAAACATCCTTCCTGGGGCATCGGCGTCGTTCGGGACTGCTGTGGTGAGGGCGACGACGTCAAGGTGACCGTCAACTTTCCGACCGTCGGCCTGAAGAGGCTCGCGACGCGTTTTGCGAACCTCGTGAAGGTGTAGCGATGAAGATCACGAGGGAGGAGGTCTTTCATATCAGTCAGCTTTCGAGGCTTCAGCTCTCGGAAGGAGAGATCGACGCCTTCGAAGGCCAGTTAAACACGATCCTCGAATACGTCGGTCAGCTGAACGGCCTGGACACGGCGGGCGTCGAGCCTACATCCCATGTGCTGCCTCTCAGCAACGTCATGAGGGACGACGAGGTCAGTGCGTCCCTTCCCGTAGGGGAGGCGCTGAAAAACAGCCCCGACGCGACGGAGAGATTCTACAGGGTGCCGAAGATCATCGAGTGACGCAGACATCAACGCCGGACGGCGGCGATATTTTTGATAATTTCTTCGAAATTGGTATAATATTGATCGACTGATTTCACCGGACAAGGAAGACCAATACATGTTCAGATGTTTCTTGAGATCGAAAATACACATGGCCACCGTCACGGAGTCTAACCTGAACTATGAGGGGAGCATCACCATCGATCAGGACCTCATGGACATGGTCGGGATGTTGCCTTTTGAGCAGGTCATGATCAGCAACATGAACAACGGTGAGCGCTTCGAAACATACGCAATACCCGGCAAGCGGGGCGCCCGCGAGTTCTGCCTCAACGGTCCCACGGCACGCAAAGGGGCTGTCGGCGACCGCATCATCATCTTCGCCTATTGCTATCTTTCAGACGAGGAAATGATGAAGGGATTCAAACCCAAGATCATCAAAATGGGAAAGCACAACTCCCTGCCCAAGTAAGCCCCGGCAGTTCCCGCCTCCCGGTCCCTCCGGCAGTAACCCCTGCAGTTGTATGAAAAGGCGCGGCGAGGGCGCCTCAACGCCTTGCTGAAAACCTTACCGTTGGCATACACTCCCGCGAAAGGCGGGGTGTATGCGCCGAAAACCTTGCTGCGGCGACACCGTAACCCTCACAGAAGACAACCTTTCAAGCCAATGGTCGAAAAAAGTGAGCCTTTTCCCCGGCACTCACACTGACACTCACACTGTCTTTCAGAGCGCTTCGCCCCGCCTTTCTATGCAACGACACGGTGACGTCGACGATGAGGCAGCCAATTTTTTTGTTGAATCCCGCGACGTCATGTGATATATGTTGATATATAGCATGTGACGAAGGAGGCACCTATGTCCTGCAGAGGGATCATGTCTTTTCTCGTGAGAGGTCTTTTCCTTGTTTGTCTTGCCATATTGTTCACATTCCGGCAGTCGGAGGCGGCGATTCTGACCTACCCGGGGTCTCCGCCCTGCAATTCGACCCTGCAGGCATGCATTGACGGGGCAGGCACGGGGGACACCGTGGATATCGGGACGAATGAGGCTATCGAGGAGCACCTCGATATAACAAGAAGCATTGTCCTCAAAGCGGCGGCGGGTTTCAAACCCGTCATCGGGGGTCAGACAGGAGGCATCATCCGATTCCGGGGACCTGATGGGGCGGATAATTCCTTTACTTTCCAGGGGATTACCGTGCGGGATGGGAATATCGATATAACGCATAGCAGCACCGGCACGCTGACAGTTATTGTCTCTGATAATGACCTTCTCGTTTTCACCGGGACACAGCAATCGGGCATCTCGATCAGCGACTACTGCTATAACAATACCAGCACCCGCTGTGGAGACCTCTTCTTCCTCGTATCGGGCAACAGGATGACTGTCCCGCCGAGCACGGGTCAGGCCGAGGGCATTTCGGTGTCGTCGACGGGAAGCGGGCACGCGACAGGGGCCATTCAAAATAACGACATACTCATGGGGGGAAATCATCAGGGCGCAGCCATCGACGTTTACAACGGCGGCACCATCCTCGCCGTTGACGTTTCAGGAAATACTGCCTCGGGAACGAATTACAATAACGGTATCAGCCTCTTCCAGACGTCCGCCGGCGCATCGACCACAGCGAGGATCACGAACAACCTTGTGACAGGACAGAACGGGAATGTCGGGAACTCGGGCGCTATCGCGGTCTACGGCAGCAACGGAGAACTGGATGTCGCCGTGATGAACAACACTATGGCGGGAAACAGAGACGGCATCAGTGTAGGGGCAAGACACGATCAGGGCGCGATAGTACGTGCGAGAGTCGCCAACAACATCATAGCGAACAGCGCCGAAACGGGGCTGAGCCTGGACTCCGATTTCGTCCGGACCATCGACAACAGATACAACCTCGTCTTCGGTAACAAGTTGAATGTTTACGTGCCGGGGCCGGGCACCGTCACCTCTGACCCAATGTTCGTGGGAAACGGCAATTACCGGCTCAGGCCCGACTCGCCGGCAGTGAACAAGGGGCTGAATACGCCTGTTGACGGTATTCCTTCCACCGACCTCGACGGCCTCAGCCGCATTTTCGGGGGGACTGTCGACATCGGCGCCTACGAGTATGCGATCATGACGGCCCCTGAAAACCAGCAGTATCACACGTACTCTGCATCGGCATCGCCCGTGAGGAGCCCTGCCCCTGCTCATGCCCGGCCGCTCGGCATCGGTCCCTTCGCCGCCGGCGGGTCGGACATCCGGCTTTCCGTCGACGTCGGTCCGCTCAGCAATCCCGTCGATGTGTATATCGCTGCGGCTTACCTCGGGATTGCGGCGCCGCCGCAACCGGACATCTTCATCCTGAGACCGGACAACACTTTCCAGAATTCATCGGTGGGAGTCGTCCCATGGAAGACAGGGATCACGGAAGCCGTCGAAGCGCTCACGGGAAACATCCCGATTGCGTCGCTTCCGTCCGGTTTCTACCGCTTCTATGTTGCCGTTACTCCGGTCGACTCAACAAGCGCTTACTATATCTGGGAAACGGGTTTCTTCATCCCGTTCTTCATCATTATTCAGTAGCCCGGCAGTGTTTCCCGCGGCGAACTTTAAAGACGCCCTTTTTCATTGACCTGCGGAGAGGAGGAAAAATGGTTCCGACAACGGCAGTCACTTCCCTGATCATTCTTCTGATTCCCTGTGTCGTCCTTGCCGCTCCGGGGGACTTCGACAGGACCTTCAATGCGCCTTCGGGGCTCGTCTTCTATGACCCCGGCGAATCGGGCAATGCCGTGGCTGTTCAGGATGACGGAGGCATCATCGTCGCCGGCACCATCAAGAGCGGAGGGACCTCGGACGTCCTTGTCCTGCGCTACGACAGCTCCGGCGTCCTCGACGCCTCCTTCGGGTCGAAAGGCGCCGTCACGTACGGCCTTCCGGCCAGGGACGAGTCGGTGACAGCCGTCGCCGTCCAGCATGACGGCAGGATCGTCGTTGCCGGCGCAGCGCACAACGGCAGCAACAACGATGTGCTCGTTCTCCGGTATAACAGCGACGGGACACCCGACACGACCTTCGGGACCGGAGGCGTTTTCATGTACAACGCCCCGGCAAACGGCGACGACTTTGCCAAGGCTGTGGCGCTCCAGCCGGAAAGCGGAAAGATCGTCGTTGTCGGTGGGACATATAACGGAAAAAACACCGATGTACTGGCCCTTACGTTGCACACGAACGGCACGCTGGACACGGCTTTCGGAGCGGGTGGTGCCGTCGTCTACAATGGCGCAGCCGACGGCGATGACGTGGGCGAGGCACTTGCCGTTCAGAGGGACGGAAAGATCGTCGTGGCCGGCGGCACCTTCAACGGATCGGACAATGACGTCCTGTTGCTCAGGTATACCCCGGACGGTGCGCCCGATGTGACCTTTGCCGGCGGTGACGGTGTCGCATCCTTCAATCCCTCTTCGGGGACAAATGAAGCAGCCAAGGCTGTGTCCCTGCAGCGGGACGGAAAGATCGTCCTTGCCGGTGGCGTCGTCGTGGCGTCGTCGATCGATCTCCTGGTCCTGAGATACAACGGAAACGGTCTTCCCGACGCGGGCTTCGGGACCGGCGGGGCCGTCATCTACGGCGGGGGAAGCACCAATGAATCGGCCAGGTCACTGTCTGTCCAGGCCGACGGAAAGATCGTTGTCGGGGGGATTGTGCAGGATACCGCCCAGGTCGACGGGATCATCATCCGGTATGACGACCATGGCGTTCCCGACCCTGCCTTCGGTTCGGCCGGTGTCGTGACCTTCGGCACCTCCCTGGGATCGAGCGATTACATCAATGCCCTTCTGATGCAGCGGGATGGGAAAATCGTCGCCACAGGCCGCACATCTCCTCCGGCCATAGCGAGTTCCGATATTGTTGTCATGAGGGTCACCGGGCAGGAGTTCATGGAGCCGCCCACGGGCATGCAGACCTTTTCATACCCCGCAACGATGGCCCCTGTGCGGGGCGTCGACCCTGAGCTGGCCTGGCCTATCGGCACAGGCCCCTTCGTTGCCGGGGGAGACGTGGTCAATATCCGCGTCGGTCTGACCGGGTTTTCCTCACCTGTCGACATGTACGTCATCATCTCGGCGCCGTCCCTTTCGTCGGAACTCTGGCTGATGGGCCCGGACGGCGGCCTTCAACCCGCCTCATCAGGAATCGTGAAATGGAAAGATAATACTGCAAGGCCCGTCGATACGTCGCTCTTCGGTGATATTCCGTTGCGGATTTTCCCGCCGGGGACATATCAATTTTACATGGGAGTGACGACCGCCGGCAGCCTGGACGGTATCTATCTCTGGACGACCAATTTCGTCGTACCGTAAACAGGCATTGGACCATTGGTGTCCGGATTAATCTGGAACAGGATAGGCGATCCCGGATTTGAACGTCCCCTGGTGCCCGCGATACTCCGGGCACGGGCCAGGCTATGGAACGGCGGGAACGTTATTTTCCTGTTGACAACCACGGTTTTGCCGGTTATACATGAGGTAAGAAGCGGGAGGCTGCTCCATGTTGCCGAGAAGGGAGGACAATGTGTTCGGTATTATCGGATAGTGTGTTTTGGAAAGGCAAGGGTGTCTTGCATGATTGTCATTTGGCAGGGGCAGACCCCAAAGCGCTAAGCCTTGATCATCCGACGCAGGCCGGAAGAAGCACGAGGAGGGAGGAAGATGAAAAGGAAGGCAGTTGCATTTTTTTCGCTTGCCGTTCTCGTTATCGTCTCGGTATCGCTCACTGATGCGTTGTCTCAACAGCCTGTCCCCGCTGTCAGGATAAACGATATGAGTGGCTCCATTCAGTTGGCTCAGCCCAACACATTCAAACTATCGTTGTCGCTCAACAGCGGCGAAAATACCGGGAATGCGGACTGGTGGCTTGCGGCAGCCACACCGGCCGGCATTTATTTTCTGTCTCCTGCCGGCTGGACACCCACCGTAGCCCCGGTTTATCAAGGGCCTCTCCTGAACATTCCGCCTCTCACGTTGTTTGATTTTCCGGTTACGGGGCTTCCGCCGTCAACATTCGCTTTTTACTTTGGCATTGATACGGAAATGGACGGGGCTATTACGGGGGATAGGCTCTTCTTCGACTGGGCGGAGGTATCATTTGCCGACAGTCCTCAGCCGGTTCAAGGTGCTGCAAAGGTCACCGTACCCGTCCTCATGTACTATTTGGAGCGTTACTTCACCCAAGCTGCCGGGCCAACCGACCACGACAAGGCAATTGCGTCGGTTCTCGACAACTCCCCACAGAACAGGACATATTTTCGATCACTTCTCGATGCGTATAGAGCAATTCCATCTGGGATGAAAATCCTGGTCTTTGACCAGTCAACACTTCAGATTACGGCAAATGTGACTGCACCGCTCGATCTCAGTTCTGTCAGGCAGAGGATTGCATTCTACGATTCCGAACTCATGAGGAACAGACCGGATGCCCCAACGGGCCTCGCGGCTAAAAACGCATCCGTCCCGCCTGATCCTGATACTCCCGGCAGCGACAAATTTCAGGTCGAGCTGAAATGGGTCGACAACTCAGCGGATGAGGACGGGTTCGTCGTCTATCGTGCGAAGCAAGACGCCCTTACCAACAAGTTGACTATCGTATCAAGCCAGAAGGTTGCACCTGGTGTCATGACGTTTATTGATAAGCTTGCACAACCATCAAATATTGACGACCAATACTGCTATCAAGTCACCGCTTTCAGGCAGGTCGGCCAAAAATCAATAGAGTCTGACCTTTCCAATGTTGCCTGCTCATACTATCACTGGGTCAAGCTGCCGCAGCCGCCTGACGCCGATAAGGACGGTTTTTCGGACTCCTATGACAAGTGCCCTTTCGAAACAGGCATCAATCTCTTTGGTGCAGAGGGATGCCCTGACCTTGACGCTGATGGAGTAGCGGACAAGGACGATTCCTGCCCAATCACATGGGGAGAGGGCTCTGACGGGTGCCCCCTCAGGTACAATATCCGATGGATGGGCATGAAGGTTTTGAACAACTCCGGGACGGTGGCGTATTACCCCTATCAAGTGATAGATGCAGAAGGAAAAGTCTTGTACGACATGGACTCTGATGATGAAGAGCCTTACCTGCTTTTTACGTCAATAAATGGCATGACGCAGGGGGGTATGGCTCAACACTGGGTTGCGAATTGGTGTTGCGGAGAGAAGGTGAATGTGAAAAAGGGAGATGACTTTGAGCCTGACAATGACATAAGCGGTGAAGAAACGTATAACACATCCCCTCTGCTGCAGGATCTTCTGAATCACGGACACACGGTATTCCCGGAGTTTCAAAAACAATTTGCCGAAATCGACAAGAAATTTGGCCTTGCCATGACAGTCTCCCTGAGAGAGCACGACGGTTTACAAACAGTGACGCTCGATGAGGCGGATAAGCTCGGTGACGCCGTCAAACTCGGCGGCGTGGTCGCTGGCGCAGTTTCAACATGTGTGGGCACCGGCGGCTTTGGCTGTCTGGCTGCTATAGGGAAAGCCATAAAAGACTTCGTCGATACGATATTTGGTTGGATGCAGCCTTCACAAACGGTGACGATAGACAATCCCGAAGACCACATGGGAAGCGTTTCCTGGGTCTTGGACCGTTCTGACGCTGCATATAAAACGAGTACGAACGGCACCTATGGATTCTCCTTCGACGTGCCGAAACAATATACCGCCGGGTGTCTCTATATCCCGTGCAGCGTCGCAAACAGCGTACCCTGGACCATGCGTGCCAGAGTCTATTTTTGCCTCTATCGGGAAGGCATACAGGAGAAAGACCTGAAAAGCCTCTGCGGCAACCTGACGAGTTATGCGAACGAGAATCCTAACGTGCAATAACCCTGCAGTTGCATGAAAAGGCGGGGGGAAGCGCTCTGAAAAAAAAGTGTCAGTGGCAGTGTGAGTGTCAGCAAAAAGCTCCTTTTTCAGACATTGGCTTAAAGTATTGTCTTCCGTCTCGATACAGGTGTCGCCGCAGCATGGTTTTCGGCGTATACACCCCGCCTTTCCGGAAAGCGTATGCAACGATACGGTGAACCTTCACCAGCAGACAGGAGAACTAAAGATGATCGGAAAAATCGTATTCTTTGTCCTTACATTATCTCTGGCATCAGGAGCCGCCTTTGCAGCGCCCGGCGATCTCGACCCGACCTTCAATGCGCCGACAGGATTCCTTTTTTACGAGCCTGGCTTATCAGTCAGCGGGGTCGCCGTTCAGGAGGACGGACGGATGGTTGTCGCCGGGATGTCATCCAACGGTATGAATGAAGATATGCTGGTCTTCAGGTACCTTGAGAACGGTCTCTTCGATCCCTCTTTCGGCAACAACGGCATCGTCACCTTTGACGGTCCTGCCGGGTACATCGACCGCGCCAATACCGTCGCAATGCAGCCCGACGGCAAGATCGTCGTCGCCGGCAGCAGCCACGGCGGACCGAGTCAGTTCGATGCGGTGATCCTTCGCCTGACCCGGAGCGGCATTCCCGATCCCGACTTCGGGGGCGGAGACGGGCTCGCCGTGTTCAATACCGCCGGAAACGGCAATGAATACGCGAATGATCTGCTGGTGCAGCCGGACGGGAAGATCGTCGTCGTCGGCAAGATCGTCAACAGTACGGACAGCGACGTCCTCATCCTCCGCTATAACAGCAACGGGACCCTTGACTCGGCCTTCGGAATGAACGGTGTCGCGACGTACAATCACGGTACGAATACCGATGAGGAGGCATACAGCGCAGCCCTTCAGCCCGACGGGAAGATCGTCGTCACGGGATACACGAAGGACGGCCCGGACACGGAAATCATCCTCGTCCTGCGTTTCAACGGCAACGGCACGCTTGACAACAACTTCGGCGGAGGGGACGGCATCGTCACATATTCCAGTGCCGTACCCGGTCCTGACATGGGCTTTGCTGTCGCCCTTCAGAGAGACGGGAAGATCGTCGTCGGAGGAGTACTCGATCTGACCGATTTCCTCGTCATGCGTTTCAACGCCAACGGTACCGTCGATGCGGGCTTCGGCACGAACGGTGTCGTCACCTTTTCAGGACCCCTATCAGGATTGAACAAGGCCATAAGCATTGCCATCCAACCTGACGGGAAGATCGTCGTCGGCGGTTCGGCCCAGTACGAAGCGCCGGATCTCGTCGTGCTCCGTTATACCGAAAGCGGCAGTCTCGACGATACCTTCGCCGAAGGGGGAGTCTTCAGGTACAACGGTCCTGCGAGGATATACGCCGACGAGGCCTCGGCGGTCGCCATAGGCCCCGACGGAAAAATCGTCGTCGCAGGAAATATCGGCAGCGTAACGGGCAACGACATTATCACCATGAGGCTGGTCGGACAGGAGCGGCTCATGGTGCCTGTCGCGGAGACGGTCATATCCTATCCTCAGGTCGTCCAGTCTTATGTCAGCGTCGACCCCCTCCTGTCGAAGCCCGTCGGCCTCGGCCCTGTCGCTGCGGGGAATCCCGTCCTGGACCTTCAGGTCGGTCTGCACAGCCTGTCCGGACCCGTCGACGTCTACCTCGCCATCCATGCGCCCGTCCTCGATCCGAACACCTTCTTCATCATCAAACCGGACAACTCCGTCCAGCCCCACAGGGAGGGAATCGTCCCCTGGAGGTCGGCGACGGAAGGGCCCCTGTCCTTGAGCCTCTACGGACCGGTTCCCATAGAGGGGCTCGCCGCGGGCACATATTATTTTTACGCCGTTGTGTTGCCCCACGGCGCTCCGGGTGGCTATTACCTCTGGCAAACCTCGTTCACCGTCCCCTGAATTCCTGTGAACTGTCTCAAAAGGGTATTCACAGAAACCCCTCTCCCCTCATGCCCTGTTCTCGTGTCACATTATTTTTGGACAGCAGTGTGCCACGGTAGTCTGAGGAGAACACAGTGATCGCCGATGAACTCGTCGATGAGATTATCGAGGCACATGGCGGGCGGGCTTTATGGAACAGCATAGAGACCGTAGAGGCGGTTATCTCTGCCCGGGGCTTCCTCTTCACAGCCAAGCGGAGGCCGGTCCTGGACCGCGTCAGGGTCACCGCAAATGCGCAAGAGCCGCGCCTCGTCTTTCACGACTTTCCCTCGCCCGGCTCGACGGCGGAGCTCGTGGGGAACAAAGAGGTGCGGATCACCGGACGGGAAGGGAGGCTTGTCTGGAAGCGACTCAACCCCCGGCAGGCATTCAAGAGACTGAGACATATCATCTGGTGGGATGACCTCGATTTCGTCTATTTCGGGGGGTATGCCCTGTGGAATTATCTCACCACACCCTTTCTCTTTGTCCGCGAAGGCTTTCAATTCGCGGTCCCTGATTTCTCCGGCGACGGCCCGTCGTCATGGACAAGACTGCTTGTCACCTTCCCGGACGGGATTCCGACCCATTGCAAAAGGCAGATATTCCACGTTGACGAGAACCGGTATATCCGTCGTCTCGACTATACGGCCGAGGTGGTCGCAGGCTGGGCGAGGGCGGCCCATGTCTGTGAACTATACCAGGACTTTAAGGGATACAAGGCACCCACGCGGAGGCGGATCCTCCCGATGCCATGGGGAAATATGCCGCTGCCCGGCCCGGTCCTCGTCGCAATAGACATTCACGACATCCGAACCCTCTGAGCTTCGTCCGCAGGGGACGGCGAATAAGCTATAATGGTGTCATGGAGGATCTCTTTACCGGAAGAAGCGTGCTCACCCTCTCCGAGTTGAACGGACTCATCCGTTCGGTCCTCGGCGATGCCTTTCCCGATTCATACTGGATCATTGCAGAAATCGCCGATGTCCGCAGCAATCAGCGGGGCCACTGCTATCTCGAGCTCGTCCAGAAGGAGGGCCCGCAGACTGTCGCCCAGATGAGGGCCACGATCTGGGCATACGAGTACCGGCGCATCGGCGCGAAGTTCGCCCAAGTGACGGGGGAGCGGCCAAAACCGGGGATGAAGGCGCTCCTTCTCGTCACGGTGAATTTCCACGAAGTCTACGGCATGAGCCTCAATGTCCGGGATATCGATCCCTCCTACACCCTCGGGGAGATGGCCCGGAAGAAACAGGAGATCATCGCGCGTCTCAGGGCGGAGGGCCTCATCGACCTCAACAAGGGCCTGGACCTCCCCCTCGTCCCGCAGCGCATCGCCGTCATATCTTCGCCCACTGCTGCGGGGTACGGGGACTTCTTCCATCAACTCGACGGGAACGTCTATGGTTACCGTTTCATCCACATCCTTTTTCCTGCGGTCATGCAGGGCCAGGAGGCGGAGGTGTCGATCCTCGGGGCCCTCGAACGGATCAGGGCCGTACGGCATCTCTACGACATCGTCGCGATCATCCGCGGGGGAGGCTCCGTCGTCGACCTGAGCTGCTTCGACAGCTACGACCTCGGAGCGGCGGTCGCGCGGTTTCCCCTGCCTGTGGTCACCGGCATCGGCCATGAGCGGGATGAGACGGTCGTGGATGCCGTCGCCCACACGAGGATGAAAACACCCACGGCCGTCGCCGAGTTCTTCCTTTCGGGCATGCGGGGCTTCGAGGAACAGGTCATCGCGCTCCTGAACAGGCTCAGGAGCTCCGTCGGGCATGCCGTTAAGGATGAGCGTCACCGGCTCCGGGACCTGGTCCACAGGCTCAGATATGCCCCGTCCCAGGCCGCGGTCTCATCACGAGCGCATCTGTCCCGGATGCGGGCAAACCTGAAGTCCGCCGTCCTGCGGATCATCGATCGCGAGACGAACAGGCTGGCACGCATGGAGCAGGCGGCGCGTCATCTCGATCCGTCCAACGTCCTGAGGAGGGGGTACAGCATCACCCGCGTCGGGGGAAAAGTCATAAGGGATCTGTCCGGGCTCCGCAAGGGCTCCTCCATCGAGACGGAGCTTCACTGCGGATCCGTTGTCAGCACCGTCGAAAGCGTGCAGTTGGAGGGAAAAGCGGCGCCTATGCGATGATGTCATTTCCGGAAAGGCGGGGGGAATGCGCCGACAAGCCTCGGTGCTGCGAAACCTTTGTCTTCCCGCGAAGATCATCTCAGGTCGATGGTCGATGACATAAAGGATGAAGTCCTGATACACCAATAATAACCGATCATGCTCGCTATCAGCGAGGCTCTGAGGCGCTTTGCCCCGCCTTTTCATGCAACGGCAAAGTTAAGGAGGAGGGAATAAAACATGGAAACTGAAAGTCAGGGGAGCTATCGGGAGGCTCTCACGGAACTGGAGGGCATCATGGCTGAAATCGAAGCGGAAGATGTTGATCTCGATACGCTCACGGACCGTGTCAGACGGGCCGCTTCCCTGATCGGCCTGTGCCGGGGGAGACTGAGGAATGCCGAGGAGGAACTTAAAAAAATGCTGGCCGAGATGGAGGAAACCCTTCCCGGAGACTCATTCCAGTCCCAGGGGAATGATTGAACGATAGAGTGACGTAAACCATTCCACCGCCTCGGGGTCCCTCTTCGCCATGGTCCAGACGTGCTCGCCCATGCCCATCTGTGCCAGCACGTACTTTCCGAACCCGAACTGGCCGATCGCCGTATGGGCCGCTCCGAACTGACCGAGGCAAAAACTGAGCGCCAGGGCGAGTTGTCCGACCGAAAAAAAACCGAAGGCGGCCTGCCCGAGGGCGAAGACGAGCCCCACCGACACCTGGCCGACGGCGACGACACCTGCCGAGGCCTGTCCCACGGCGCAGATTCCCGCGGCAATCCTGCCGACGGCGAGGACACCCTTTGCGATCTTCCGTGATCCCGTTTCCGGGCAGATCCCGCTCGTGTAATGGATAAGAGGCAGCCCGAGGAACCTCTCATGGGACGTGAATTCGGCGAAGGACATGCCGTTCGGATAGAGAAAACGTCGCCACTCACCGAGGCGGGTCCTCTCGATTTTATATTCCACCCGGCCGAGGAGCATGTTCATAGCCTTCTCACGTCTTTCTCCGTTCATGTTTTCACCTTCACAACAGGACTTCCGGAAAGGCGGGGCGTATGTGCCGAAAAGCCTCGGTGCTGCGAAACCTCTGCCTTCCCATAAAGACCATTTCAGACCGACGATCGGAAAGAATGATCCTTTTACTGACACTCACACTGTCACTGACGCTGTTTTTCAGAGCGCTTTGCCCCGCCTTTTCATGCAACGGGAAGTTTCAGCTCATGCTCCGGCAAAGGCTCCCGGAGTTCACGATGCGTAAACGCTTCATACCCTATAAACTCGTCGTCGGCATTCGGGCGGTACACCTTGATTTCCCGGAGGGAAAGGATTGTGTAGACCATTTCCGTCCCGTGACGGAGAAGGCGCCCTATGAATTGAACGATGCTCATGAGGTATGACCCCGTTTATCCTGCCCATTGAGAACCTGGTTTTTACTTCGTTATCGGCCGGAAGCGCCTGCTGCTGAAGGACACGTCTGGCCTGATTGTTTCAGGGAGCGTTGCAAAGGGCGGGGCGAAAACAAGATGAGAAAGAAAAAATAGACATCATGAACCCGATTAACACGCTAATTAACCTTTTCGTTGCAATACACTTCCGGGAAAGGCGGGGCGTATGCGCCGAAAACCTTGCTGCGGCGACACCATAACTCTCGCAGAAGACAACCTTTCAAACCAATGGTCGACCACACAAAGAGTGGAATCCTGAAAGACAAACCTGACGAGGCTTATCGTCGCCTTCAGCAAGGCTTTGAGGCGTTTCGCCACGCCTTTCCATGCAACAGAAAGGTTAACAAAATGATTTGCTTCCCCGGTTTGTCATTCCGGCTCGACCGGAATCCCTCCTTGTTTTCAGAAGGATTGCCGACGCGCGGAGCCTGTCCCGGCTTGACCGGGGCTTGCGGCAATGACGTTGCTTTAGATTTTCATCGCCTGGTTGATAGTTGGAACAGGGCCACGGACACCCCGACGGGGAGGCTGATGTGCCGTGTCTGTTGATGCCGAGAGACTGCCGGGCAACAGGCGCTGAACACCTGAAAATGTCTCATCATCGCATTGGAAAGGCTTTGAACCATATCTGCCTCCCCGGAGAAAGCGTCGCAACCGACTGAACTTAGAGAAACCTCTTCTTGTCTTTTCATGAAACTGAAAAGCACGTCTACATCAGCGTCGCGACGGTCACGCCGTTTCCGCCCTCGTCGGGATTGCCCGCCCTGAAACCACTCACCAGCGGATGTCCCTTGAGATGTTCACGGACGGCCCTCATGAGCAGGCCCTTGCCGAAACCGTGGATGACAGTCACCTCCCGCATCCCTGCGAGAGAAGCGTCGTTGAGGAAGTGTTCGAGAACGGACAGGGCTTCATCGACCCTGAGACCGACGAGGTTGATCCTCGTCTCAACCGTTTCAGGCTTCGGCATCCCCGTGCTGATATCGTCTGTCGCCTTTTCATCGGGACGGCGGCCCCTGCGGTGCCGTATATCCGTCGCCGGCACCTCGATTTCCTTGTTTCTCGCCATCACCCTGAGGCGGCCCGTCTTCAGATTTACCTCAATGACTGATGCGTCACACCCCAGGGACTTGATGTACACTAAGTCTCCTTCCATCACCTCGTCGATGGAGATGGGACCCTCGGGTTCGCCGGCAAACTGCAAAGCCTTCTCCTCGAGATCAGCCTGTTGTGCACCGGCCTGTCTCATCGATTCCCTGATCTGCTGCCTGTCCCTCCGCTTGAGGTCCTCCAGGAATGCCCCCATCTGCCGCTTTGCTTCGGCGACGACGGACGATGCCTCCCTGTATGCCTCCGCAAAGGTTTCCCTTTTTTTCGCTTCTGCGTCGGCGAGCAGGTGGTCCAATTCGCGCTTCCGGTTTTCCAGATCAAATCGATCCCTTTCGAGGTCGACGAGAGTTCTCTCGCACTGGAGCCTCTTGTCGTTGAGGTCGGCAATCAGGTTGTCCAGTTCCACCTTCATGCTGCCCATCATCTCCCGTGCCGAGGCGATGACCCTCGCCGGCAGCCCGTACCTGCCGGCGACATCGAGCGCGTGGGACTGGCCCGGCTCGCCCGTGCGGAGCCTGTAGAGGGGGGTCAGGGTCCTGCGATCGAACTCCATGGAGGCGTTGACCATACCCTCCGTCCTATGGACGAAACCCTTTATGTCCGTGAGGTGCGTCGTGGCGAAGACGAGGGCTTTCGCTTCCCTCAGCTCTTTCAGGACGGCGCAGGACAGAGCGGCCCCCTCGTCCGGATCGGTGCCGGTGCCGAGTTCGTCAATGAGCACGAGGCTCTTCGGATCGGATCGCTCCAGGATCTCCGTGATGTTTTCCACGTGGGCCGCGAAGGTGGAGAGGTTGCTCTCGATGGACTGCTCGTCTCCTATGTCGACAAGGAGGTTTTCGAAGAGGGGAAAGTGGGAGGAGGAATCGGCAGGCACGGGCATGCCTGTCAGGGCCATCGCCGTGAGCAGGCCGATGGTCTTGATGGCGATCGTTTTTCCGCCGGCGTTCGACCCCGTGATGATCATCACCGTCCTGTCGCCGCCGAGGGACACATCGAGGGGGACGACATCGGCCTGGAACCCGCGCTCCCGGAAAGACCGGACAAGAAGGGGATGGCGCGCCTTTGTGAGACGGAGCATGTCGTCCTCGCCGACGACGGGAATGTCCATATCGAGCAGATCGGCGAACTGCGCGACGGCGTTGAGCGCATCGAGGACGACGATAATGCCGAACTCGGCGTCGATCTCATGGACCACGGCCCGGATCTCCGCCGAGATCGACCGGAGTATCCTGATTTCCTCGGCCTTCTCGTCGGCGATCAGGTTTTCCAGTTCGTTGGAGAGGTTGATGACGGCAAGGGGCTCGACAAAGGCCGTTTCACCGGACTTCGAGACATCGTGGACCACACCCGGTATCTGCCCCTTGGAGTCCATCCTGACGGGAATCACCCACCGGCCGGACCGCGTGGTGATGAAGTCATCCTGAAGAAAGACGGAGACCCGCTCATCCCTTACCATCTCCTCGAGTCTTCTCTGTATGCCGCTCTCGAGCCTCCGTCTCCGGGCCCTCAGCTCCGACAGCAGGTGTGACGCGCTGTCAAGGATATTGCCGTCACTGTCAATGGATCGCACGAGGGTCCGCAGGATGGAAGGATGCCCCGAAATGTCACGGGTGAGCTCCCGCAGCGCCTCCAGGTCTTCCCGCCCCTGCAGTTGGGAGACGACGTCGGAGGCGATGCGGAGGAGTATCGTGAACGCTGTCAGCTCCAGGGGATCGAGAACGGCTCCCTCGGGCATGACCTTTTCAAGCAGAGGGGAAATGTCCTGAAAGGGACCGAGCCTCAGGGGCCTGCCTTCCTCGATCAACCGGAGCATGTCCCTGATCTGCCGCTGCCTCTTTTCGACATCCGCCTTCGACGAGAGAGGTCCCATCCCGAAGAGGGACTCTTTCGAGGCGTCACTGTTGACGAACACCGAAATCTGCGCGAGGAGCTTCGGAAACTCGATAAGATCGAGAGAGTCTTCAGCGAACATCAGGAATTTCGGGCCGGTCCTCCCTACATCCCGAGGGCATCGATGATCCTGTTTTTCTGCCTTTCAATCACCTTCTGTCCCTGGTCGAAGGTCCTGATGATCTCCTTCTTCGCCGATTCGGAGAGATCTATGCCCGTGTCGATGATATCCGTCACGCGATCTTTTACTTCATCAGCAAAATCGTTCACCCGTTCGAGCGTGTCGTCCACGAGATCGACGGCGTCTTCCTTCAATCTCCTCGATGTCTTGGCGATGTCCCGCCTTGTCTGCTGCCCCGACTTCGGCGCGTAGAGAAGCGCGATGGTCGCCCCGATGAGCCCGCCGAGAAGAAAAGCCCCTGCCAGTTTTGCCGAATCTTCGTTCATAGTGCCTCCTGTTTCATGAATGTTCTTGTATTGAAACAACCTTGCTTACATCCCGATGTAAATGTATCAGGAAAGTCCTCCACTGTCAATGTCATTCTTCCCTGCCGTCTGAGATGTATTCCCTTATCGTTGCATACGCTTTCCGGAAAGGCGGGGTGTATGCGCCACCGGAGAGTAAACAATAGACAGCAGTCAGTAGTCGGCAAAGGCCACGAACAGCCCACGGGAAGGCTGATGTGGTGAAAAGCCTTTCCGCTAAGATACCGTATTCATCCCCGGACCACACTTTGCCGTGTCTATCGATACCAAAATCCCGTCAGGCAACAGGCGCTGAACACCTGGAAAAGTCTCATCATCGCATTGGAAAGGCTTTGAACCATATCTGCCTTCCCGGCATCAGCGCCGGCGGTAGTGACACCAACACTGACACTCACACTGTCACTGTTTTTCAGAGCGCTTCGCCCAGTCTTTTCACGCAACTGATCGGTCATTCCTTTCACTCACACTCCCACTGACACTTACACTACCTCGCCGTCCTATCCTCCTGCCCCAGTGATTCAGGAGCACATAGGTCGCGCCCAGTCCCCCATCGCAATCCTTGGCGGACGCATAGGCGAGGACCCATTTCCGGAAAGCGCTCTGCAGCCACTCCGTCACGGCCTCCTTCAGAACGGGGCCCGCCGGCGACCGGAGACCCCGGCCGTGGATGATCTTGACGCAGATGTGCCGGTGACGCAGGGCTTCAGCGATGAATCCGACAAGGGCCTCTTCCGCCTCCGCAAGGACCATCCCGTGCAGATCGATGGTGTCCTGTATGCAGAATTCACCGTGATGGAGCCTCCGGGCAAGATCCTTCCGGGCGGACGGGTGGAGCCACTCCACATATTCCCCCGTGTCGGAGAGCCGTATCTTCGACTTGCCCCCGACTATTCTCCTCAGCTCCTCGTATCCGTCAGCATCGCAGGACCTGAAGGGCTTCACTCCTTCAGGGCTGCGATAAGGGATTTCTCTGAACTCGGGGATCTCCCTGACATCGGCCATCGCCTCCGCGAAGATCTCGTCCTCCGTCTTTACCTTCTCTTCTGCCGTCCCACTCGTCTCCGGGCTCTGCAGGACATCCCGGAGATCACAAAAGGACCGGAGCCGCCTCTTCATGATTTCACCTCCCGAAACCTGATGCCGCCGGGAACAGGCTTTCACCTGATCAGGTTGAGCAGGATCCTCGCCGACGCAAAGACCCTGATGTATCGTTCATCCCGGTAATCACGGTACGTGTTGACCAGGGGGACGAATTTTCCCTTGCCGTACATGAGGGTCACCTCGGCGAAGATGCCGTCCCTCAGGTAAATCCTGTGACTGTAATCCTTTGTCGACGCAAGGACGATCTTCGCCCTCGTCAGGTACCCGGGATCGATGTTGACCGCCCTTTTCCCTTCCCTGGCGAACGTCTCTTCGATGTCGTTCGTTCTCAGCTTGATATCCGCGAGGGCATCCTGACCGACAAGGTTTCTGAAAAAAATGAACCTCCGGAATATCCTCTGTCCCATCTCTTCGCGGTAATAGTCGGAAAAATTCCACGGGAAAGTCGGGCTCTCCATGGCGATGTCGCCGAAGGCTGCGGCAAGCGCAGACCGCACCTTTTCGAGCATGTCGTAATCGGTGAACAGGAGACCGGTGAAGAGCAAGGCAGGCGCCGGTTTTTTCGGCTTGCCCATGGGTTGATATCACCTCCGGTTGAGCGCCGGCGTGAAGGCTGATGTGGTGAAAAGCCTTTCCGCTAAGACACCTTATTGATCACCAGACCACCCTTTGCCGTGTCTATCGATGCCAAAAGCCCGTCAGGCAACAGGCACTGAACAGCTGAAGATGTCTCATCATCGCATTGGAAAGGCTTTGAACCATATCTGCCTTCCCGGAGGCAGAGTCACTATCGCCAAATCTTTGAGGCGCCCGGCGCTTCCTTCAGACCCGCTCTTCGATGATGCGCGACACCGCAGACATCGCTTCCGGGGAGTCCCACATGACAGGGCCGATGAATTTATCCCGCAGCACGCCTCTCTTGTCGATCAGAAAGGTCTCCGGCACACCGGTGACGCCATACTGGGCAGCCACATTCCGGTCATCGATGAGAACGGGGAAACGGTAGCCGTTATCCCTGAGATAACCGGCGACCTTTGCAGGATCGTCCCTGTACAGGATCGTCAGGTAGACGAATTGATCGTTCCCCTTCTTTGCATTGACGAGATTCACCTGTGAGGGCTTCTCGGACTTGCAGGAGTCGCACCAGGTCGCCCAGAAATTAACGAGGACGGCCTTACCCTTGAGATCAGTGAGCTTCCAGACCCTGCCCTCGATGTCTTTCAGTTCGAAGGACGGTGCGTCGAGACCCACGGCTGCGGACCTGGCCGGACCGGTCTTGTCCCTCATGGTCATGACGATGGCTGCGATGCCGACAATCAGGATGACGACGAGGATGATGCCTTTCTTGTTCATGAGAGTCCCCTTTTGAAGGATTTGGAATGGAAGCCGAAAGAGACGGATCAGGGACGCCTCAGGCCGGAGATGGCCTGAGGGTCCCTGCGTATGTCATTCCTAATTGACCGACAGGAGGACCGATTCCTCAGCGACGACGAAGACGGGCTTGTCCTCTTCGAGGACTGCCTTGACACTGTGGGCATGCCTGAACATGCCCTTGATGATATCCTCGGAGAGGGGATCTTCGATCTCCCGGGCGATGGCCCTTCTCATGGGCCGCGCGCCGTACGTCGGCTGATAGTACTTATTCAGGAGCCACTCTTTCACCTCCGTCGACACCGTGAGGGTCAGCTCGTGCTCGGCCAGCTTCCTGTTCGTCTCCTCCAAGAGAAGGTCGATGATCGCCATGAGGTGATCCTTTTCGAGGGAGTGGAAGACCACGATCTCGTCGACGCGGTTCAGGAACTCGGGATTGAACGTCTTCCTCAGCTCCGTCAGGACGTTGTCCTTCATCTTGACATAGTCGTCGCCGGACGAACTGCGGTGGAACCCGAGGGGCGTGGCTTTATCGATGAGCCGCGCGCCGAGGTTCGACGTCATGATGATGATGGCGTTCCTGAAGTCGACCTTCCGGCCGAAGCTGTCCGTCAGCGTCCCCTCGTCGAGGATCTGCAGGAGTATGTTGAAGACGTCGTTGTGCGCCTTTTCGATCTCGTCGAAGAGGATCACGGAGTAGGGCCTCTTCCTGACTTTCTCCGTGAGCTGCCCCCCTTCATCGTACCCGACATAGCCGGGCGGCGCCCCGGTAAGACGGGACACGTTGAATCTCTCCATGTACTCGGACATGTCGATCTTCACCAGGGCGTTCTGGTCGTTGAACATGAATTCCGCGAGCGCCTTCGCGAGCTCCGTCTTTCCGACACCGGTGGGGCCGAGGAAGAAGAAGGAGCCCACGGGCCTGTTCTTCGTCTTGAGCCCCGCCCGGGACCGCCGGATGGCCTTTGCGACGGCCCTGATGGCGTCATCCTGCCCGATGATGCGCTTGTGTATGGTGTCTTCCATCTTGATGAGCTTTTCCGACTCCGTCTCCTCGAGCTTGTACAGGGGGATTCCCGTCATCTTGGAGATGGTGTACGACACGTCATCCTCGTCGACGATAGGCACCTCCTTGTTCAGGAGGTCCTTCCACTTCTTGTACTGTATCTCGTAGCTCTTTCTGACGGATTCCTCCTGGAGCCTGATGCTCTGCGCCTTTTCGATGTCATGGAGCCGCATGTACAGGCTCTTTTCGTTCGAGAGCTGGATGAGCTCGGACTCCATCGACCTCAGTTCCTGGGGCATGACGGACCTTTTGAGTTTCAGGCGTGAGCCCGTCTCGTCGATCACATCGATGGCCTTGTCAGGAAGGAACCGGTCGGTGATGTACCGGTCCGAGAGCTGCGCCGCCGAATCGATGGCGTCGTCGCCGATCTTGACCTTGTGATGGCTCTCGTACCGCGGACGGAGTCCCTTGAGGATATCGACGGTCGTTTCGACTGTCGGCGCCTGAATGTAAATGGGCTGGAACCTGCGTTCAAGCGCCCCGTCTTTCTCGATGTATTTCCGGTATTCGTCGGGCGTCGTCGCGCCGATGCACTGAAGCTCGCCGCGTGACAGGGCCGGCTTCAGCATATTGGAAGCGTCGACGGACCCTTCCGCTGCGCCGGCTCCGACGAGGGTGTGAAACTCGTCGACGAAGAGGACGACGTTCTCGGACTGGAGGATTTCACGCATAACCGCCTTGAGCCTCTCCTCGAACTGGCCCCGGTATTTCGTTCCGGCGATGAGGGCGCCCAGATCGAGGGAGATGATCCGCTTGCCGATCATGATGTCCGGCACGTCGCCCGCCACGATTTTCTGGGCCAGTCCCTCGACGATGGCGGTCTTGCCGACGCCCGGCTCGCCGATAATGGCCGGGTTATTCTTCAGTCTCCTGCCGAGGACCTGGAGGACCCGCTCGATCTCGTCCTCCCTGCCGATGACCGGGTCGAGCTTGCCTTCAACGGCGAGCATGGTGAGATCCCTGCCGAACTCGTCGAGAGCAGGCGTGTTCGTCTTCCTCCTCTCCTTCTGCTGCGACTGCTGAAACTGGGGTTTGACGGCGAGATTGATCGTGAGCTGGCGGGCGCCAAGGAGATTGGCTCCCATGTTTCTCAGGATCTTTCCCGCGACGCCCTCGTCTTCCCTGATAAGGCCGAGCAGGAGGTGTTCGCTGCCGATGTAATTGTGACCGAGAAGCCGCGCCTCCTCGATGGCGAGCTCGAGGACCTTCTTTGCCCTCGGCGTGAACGGGATATCGCCGAAGGTGAGCAGGCTGCTCCCGGACGGGAGGTTGCGCTCCACCTCGAGCCTCAGTTCGTCGATGGATACGCCCATCTTCTTGAGTATGTTGATGGGGGAACTGTCCTCTTCCCTCAGGAGAGCCAGGAGCAGGTGCTCCGTCCCCAGGTAGTCGTTATTCCTCCTTTCGGCTTCTTCTTTCGCATATATGATTACCTTTCTGCCTCTTTCAGTAAACTTTTCAAACATTGTATTCTCCTTGATGGTTTAATGGCCCTAACTAAATATTATCGCTTTGTCACAGGCCTTGTCAAATGAGTCCGATCCTTGATTTGCGGGATTTCAGGCGGGCCAGGACGCCACGACAGGGAATTCCGAAAGGGATTGTGAAGAACCGAAGGACAGGGAAAATGCGTAATCGAGTTGATTTGTTGATTAAGTTGATTGAGCTGATTGAGTTTACCTGCTCATCTGCTTGACTCAATGAACCTATTCAACTTAATCAACTGAGTAGTTAACTCTGTAGTTGCATTGAAAGGCGGGGCGTGCATTGCAACGATAAGGTTAACTCTCTCTGTGAACGATCCGTCCGCCCACCATCGTCAGAACGGCCACTCCCTTCAGCACCCAGCCCCGGAAGGGGGTGTTCCTGCCCAGTGACGCGAACCGTTCCGGGTCGACGGTGAACTCCCTCGACGGATCGATAACGGTGATGTCGGCGTCCGCTCCTTCTGCAAGGGTGCCTCCCGGCAGGCCGAGAATCATCGACGGCGCCAGGGACATCCTGTCCACGAGTTGTGCCAGGCTGAGGACCCCTTCATCGACAAGGCGCAGGCTCAGCGCCAGGGCCGTTTCGAGACCGGATATCCCCGATGCCGCCTTGTCGAACTCGATGTTCTTGTCGTCCCAGTGATGGGGAGCATGATCCGTGGCGATGACGTCGATCGTACCGTCACGGAGGCCTTCCCTGATTGCCGCAACATCGGCCTCTGTCCGGAGGGGAGGATTGACGCGGGCGTTCGTGTCGTATCCCCCGACGGCCTCTTCGGTGATGGTGAAATAATGGGGGCATGTTTCGGCCGTCACACGGACGCCGTCCGCCTTGGCGCGCCTGACGATCTCGACGGACCCCTTCGTGGAAACATGGGCGATGTGCAGACGGCCGCCCGTCAGCCCTGCCAGGAGACAGTCCCGCGCGACCATCACATCCTCTGCCGCCGCGGGCATGCCCCTCAGTCCGAGGTGCGTCGCCAGGGCGCCCTCGTTCATCACCCCACCCTCGGCAAGTTCGACGTCCTCGCAGTGGGAGATGATGGGGGCCGAGAACCGCTTCGCATACTCCAGGGCCCGTCGCATCATGAGGGAGTTCATGACGGGCCTGCCGTCGTCGGAGAAGGCGACACAGCCCGCTTCGTGCATGAGTCCGATCTCGGCAAGCTCTTTCCCCAGTTGTCCCTTCGTGATCGCCCCGATGGGACGAACGTGGCAGAGGCCTTCATCGGCGGCCTTCCTGAGGATAAAGGCGGTGACGGTTGGATTGTCATTGGCCGGGTTCGTGTTCGGCATGGGACAGACGACGGTGAAGCCGCCCCTGACGGCCGCCAAAGTTCCCGTCCTGATTGTTTCCTTGTGCTCATATCCAGGTTCCCGGAGGTGGGTGTGCATGTCGGCGAGACCGGGCATAACGACCAACCCTGTGGCATCAATGATGACGGCTGCATCCGGCTGATCGGCATCTCCGGTAATAACGCGGGCGATCTTCCCGTCCCTGACAAGGACGCTCCCGATGCCGTCAATGCGCCGGGAAGGATCGATGATCCTCCCGTTCCTTATAAGAATCTCTTCATGCATGGTCTTTCATGCCTCCCAGCAGATAGAGGACGGCCATACGCGCCGCAAGTCCGTTCGTCACCTGTTCGAGGATGATCGACTGGTCCGAGTCGGCCACATCGGAGCTGATCTCGATGCCCCGGTTCATCGGACCGGGATGCATGACGATCGCGTCTTCCCTGGCGAGACGAAGTCTCTCCCTCGTGAGCCCCCAGAAGTGGAAGTATTCCTGGACGGAGGGGAAGAACCCTCCCGACTGGCGCTCCATCTGGATCCTCAGCATCATGACCACGTCAGCGCCCCTGAGTCCCTCATCCATGTCATAGTATATCTTGACGTTACGTTCCCTGATGTCGGGGACAAGGGTCGGGGGGCCGATGAGCCGGACCTGCGTGTCGAACTTCGAAAGCAGGTAGACGTTCGATTTTGCCACCCTGCTGTGGTATATGTCGCCGACGATCGCGACGGTGAGCCCGTCGAGGGTCCCCTTCTTCTCGACAATGCTCAGTGCGTCCAGCAGGGCCTGGGTCGGGTGCTCGTTGATCCCGTCGCCGGCATTAATGACAGCGGCGTCGACGTTCCGGGCGATGAAGTGGGGCGCCCCGCTCGATGCATGCCGGATGACGACGAAATCGACACCGTAGGACTCGATGGTCTTGATCGTGTCATAGAGTGTCTCACCCTTGACGACACTGCTCGTCGAGACGGCGAAATTCAGCACGTCCGTGCTCAGCCTCTTTTCGGCCAGCTCGAAGGACGTCTTCGTCCTCGTCGAGGGTTCGAAGAAGAGGTTGACCACCGTCTTTCCCCTCAGGGCGGGCACTTTCTTGATGTCCCGCCTGAGGACGTCCTTGAAGGACGATGCGGTGCTCAGGATGAGCTCGATGTCTTCCCGGGTCAGGCCCTTGATGCCGGTGAGATCTTTCTGTAACACCTTATCCGCTCATGATGAGGACCCTGTCACCGGTCCCCTCTTCCTCAAGCTGCACATCGATCGTCTCCGATCGGGACGTCGGGATGTTCTTACCAACATAATCGGCTCGTATCGGCAGTTCCCTGTGTCCCCTGTCGATCAGGACGGCGAGCTGGATCTGCGCGGGTCTGCCGAAGTCCATGATCGCATCCATGGCTGCCCTGATAGAACGGCCCGTAAAGAGCACATCGTCGACGAGGATGATCATCATGCCCGTGACATCACAGGGTATGTCGGTCTTCCTGACGACAGGGTGGTCCTTCCGCATGCCCACATCGTCGCGGTAGAGACTGATGTCGAGAGAGCCCACGGGAATGTCCGCTCCCTCGATTGCCCTGATCTTGCGGGCAAGCCGCCTGGCCAGGTGGACGCCTCCCCGCTGGATGCCGACGAGGCAGAGGTTTTCCGTCCCCTTGCTCCGCTCGATCACCTCGTGGGCCATGCGCGAGAGAATCCTCTCGATGTCCCTCGCGTTGAGCAGTTCCTTCGCCCTGTCAGGCATGATGACAACTCACCTCACATCTCCTTTTTCGATTGCCGAATAATGACTTACTAATGGGTTCATTGATGGAGCCACGGTCAGCATAAGATTCTGTCATTCCGGTTTGTCCGGAATCTTTCTCTTTTCAAAAGAATTCCCGGCGCCCCCGCATCAAGTGCGGGGTTGCGGGAATGAAAAAATTGTGTGGTGTTACTCCCGACATTCTTAGTAATGACGCAACCGCTCAATGACTCAATAACTCCTTAATGACTCAATGACTTCGTTCCGGTCACATTTCACCACCGGGGATAACGGTGCCAGTAATAGGGTCTTCCCCAGGGATCGTACCATCCGTAAGGATACCAACCCGGGGAGTAATAATAGTAGGGTGACGCCGCAGGCCCGTAATAGGCCCGGTCATCCCAGAGATAGATCTCGACGATGTCAAAGACGGGATAGACGTACTCCATCTCGTCGATCTTTCCGCTTTCCAGGCCGGAAAAGACACCCGCAAGAGTAATCTCACGGTCCTTCGTGTAGACGTATGGGTCGAGGATGCCCGTTTTTTTCGGAAATACAGCAAGAAACCTCACATTCGATGCCGCTCCGTACGTAAAATATCCCCGTTGATTGACGGGGACATAGAGGGCCTCGATCTCGGAACCCTCCCGGGTGAGTGTCGTCTTCAGGATGATCCCGCCGAGGATGAAAAGCCTGCCCTGATAGGGAGCGGGGTGCTGTTTCATCTCCTGGAAGGGGATGACCCGGGCGCCCTGCTCCATCAGGTCCGGTCGCAGCACCGGGGCACAGGAGAGGACGAGAAGGACAAGGGGAATGACGATCAATAATCTCTTCATAACCCTGCAGTTGCATGAAAAGGCGGGGCGAAGAGCCTCA
The DNA here is from genome assembly GCA_963705105.1 of uncultured Nitrospiraceae bacterium. GTDB lineage: Bacteria > Nitrospirota > Thermodesulfovibrionia > Thermodesulfovibrionales > Dissulfurispiraceae > CAVPIW01. The sequence goes on from CAVPIW010000011.1 coordinate 67,569, forward strand.
AAGGCTTGCTGAAGGCGACGATGATCATTGTCATCTTCGTGTTTCAGGATTCCTCTCTTTGTGTCATCGACCATTTGCGTATAGTATGTCTTTCGTCTCGATACAGGTGTCGCCGCAGCAAGGTTTTCGGCACATACCCCCCGCCTTTCCGGGAGTGTATTGCACCGATAAGGATAACGTGTGTCCTGACGCGCCAACTTTCTGGAAAGATTATATCACATTTCATTTCCGCCCGAAATATCTCTACGGCGGGACTTTGCAAACGAGGATGGGGTTTGGTTTCTGAAGCAAAATTCACGGGTAATGTGAACTGCGGCGGGAGTCGAAGGCGGAAGCCGCAGCGGGAGCCGCACAGCGCACCTGCGAAGACATCTATTTTCATAACAAAGACATGCACTTGAGAAGAGGTAGTTTATTTTGCGAAGAAATCATGCCCCATCCTCGTGTCACGTTATTTTGGACACCAATGATCACATTTTCAATCGCGGGAAGGTCACTGCTCTCTCCTGAAGTAATCGGTGATCTTCTTCAGCAGACTGCCCTTGTCAAGCCCGGCCTGTCCCTCCCCCTCCTCCGCCGCTTCCACAAAGGGCTGCCTTTGCTCCATCATCATGTGAAGCTGAAGACGCTCCCTCAACTCGGGCGTATCGATGAAACGGGAGACCTTGTGAAACTGCGTGATGCCCCCGCGGAATCCCTGGTGATGAAGGGACAGGAAAAGGCGCTTCTTCGCCCTCGTGACAGCGACGTAAAAGAGCCGGTGCTCCTCTTCGATCTCCTCCTCGGAGTCGAGGGCGAACCCGACGGGCAGCACACCGTCCATGAGGCCGACGACGAAGACGGCGTCCCATTCGAGCCCCTTCGCAGAGTGGATCGTCGACAGGACCACGGGCTTCTCCTCCTCGGGCGTCTCCGGTTCCACAGCCCAGATGCCCCTCTCGGGCGGCTCAATGGCAAAGTCCAGGAGAAACTCCTCGATGGAGCGATACCGCATCGAGACCTGTCTCAGCGTCTCCAGGTCATTCCGCCTGAGGTGCCAGTCGTCGAACTTTTCCCGCAGGAAGGGCTCATAATAGCGCAGGACGATTTCAAACTGCTCACCGACGGGGATCGTCTCCCCGTATGCCCCCTTGAGGGCATTTTCGAGCCGGACGATCCCCCGTGAAAACCGCGCGCCTTTCCTGTATTTCCCGAAGACCGCCGTGAAAACCTCTTCCAGGGACCGGCAATCCATGATCTCTCCGAGGATCCGCTCCGTGATCCGGGGACCCACGCCGTCGAGGAGCATGAGGGCCCTGTTCCAGGAGAGCTCGTCACGGGGATTGTCGATGACCTTCAGGTGCGCCATCACGTCCTTCACGTGGGCCGTCTCGTAGAATTTGAGCCCCCCGAAGGTGATGTAGGGGATGTTTCTCCTGCTCAGCTCCGCCTGAAGAGGAATGGAGATGAAGGAGGATCGGAAGAGCACCGCCTGGTGATGCAGCGGCATGCCTTCGTCCATCTGCCGCTTGATCATGCCGGCCACCCAGTCCGCCTCCTCGTAGGCGTCCTTGAAGTGCAGGAGCTGCGGCATGACGCCCTCCTCTCCCTTCGCCGCAACGAGGCACTTCGAGTACCTGTTCGTCATCCCTTCCAGCACCGTATTCGCCACGTTGAGAATCGCCTGGGTGCTGCGGTAGTTCTCGGCAAGCGTGATGACCTTGCATTCGGGAAACCTCTTGGGGAAGTCCATGATGTTCTCGTGGGAGGCCCCGCGGAACCCGTAGATACTCTGTGCGTCGTCGCCGACGGCCATCACGTTGCGATGGCTCTCGCCGAGGAGGTAGGTGATGTCGCCCTGGAGGGCGTTCGTGTCCTGGTACTCGTCGACCATGATGTAGTGATACTTCCGCGAGAGCAGGTCCCTCACATCGTCGTTTTCGAGCAGGATCCGCAGGAGCAGGAGCAGATCATCGTAATCGAGGTAGTTCTTTGCGATCTTGTATTCCGTGTACCGCTCCCTGATATCCTCGATCACCGCGGCGTATTCGAGGAAGTGGGGGTAGTCCCTCTTGAGCACCTCGCCGATCGTCATGTTCCGGTTGATGGACATGCTGATGATGCCCTTGAGTGTGTCCTTTTTGGGAAAGCGCTTCTCCTTGTCGAAAACTCCGAGCCTGGACGAGCAGATATGGACCGCCTCCTCGGCATCCCCTTCGTCGAGGACCGAGAAGACCGTCGGCAGGCCGATGAAGTTCGCATATCTCTTCAGGGTCCTGTAAGCGAAGGAGTGGAATGTGCCCCCCTCGACATCCTTGCACCGGGGATCGTGCCGCGCCGCCCGCTCGAGCATCTCCCGGGCCGCCCTCCGCGTGAACGTGAGGAGAAGGATCGTGCCGGGGATGATGCCCTGCTGCACGAGGTGGAAGACACGGTATTCGATCACCCGCGTCTTGCCCGATCCGGCGCCGGCGATCACGAGGAGGGGACCGTCGACGGTCGTCACGGCTTCATACTGTGCGGCGTTGAGCCTCTTATGGAGATCGGTCATGCCTGAATGTCACGATTGGTTTATCATAGGGATGACTCTCAAGATTATACCAGATCGACCCGGATCTTCCCCGGCGTCCATCCCGCCATTCACATCCGTGAGCAGGAATCCCATCGTTGCATACGGCAGATCGAAAGGCGGGGAGAATGCGCCGAAAACCTTGATGCGGCGACACCATAACCGTTACGGAAGACAGCGTTTCAAGCCGATGGCCGAAAAGTGAGCCTTTTTACTGACACTGACACTCACACTGACACTGTTTTTCAGAGCGCTTTGCCCCGCCTTTTCATGCATCACCAGGAGGTGAATTTGCCCGCCCCGCCCTTCCTGTTCTATACTTTCCCGGTATGTCCCACACCATCCAAATCAAGGTCTACTATGAAGACACCGACGCGGGAGGCGTCGTCTACTACGGCAACTACCTTCGTTTTCTTGAAAGAGCCCGGACGGAGCTCCTTCTCGAGCACGGCGTCCATGTCGCAGATTACCACAATAAGGGCATCTACTTCGTCATAGCCCATGTCGATATCACCTACCGGAAACCGGCACGCCTCGGTGAAATCGTCGATGTGACCACCGCCGTCAAGGAGGTCCGGAACGCCTCAATGATCCTTCACCAAACCGTCACGCGCGACCGAACTCTCCTCGCCGAGGCCGACGTGACCATAGCCTGTGTCGACCAGAGGGGAAAGCCGATCCGCCTGCCCGAAGGGTTGAGAAATCTACCGGGAGAGACGGCGGGATGATATGCGGGTGTGTGGCGGATAAGAAAGACTGCGATGACGGACTATCCGAAGAGCCGTTCCAGAGAGACGCCGAAGCCCTGGAGAACGGCTGAGCTGATTTCGCCCTCAGTTCGCCTGGACGCGGCGAGTTCGAACCGTGATTCCTTGTTGACGTAAATCTCGATGCTTTTCTGGATAGGATCAACAATCCAGTATTCCCTGACTCCTGACTGTTCATAGACGTCTTTCTTTGTCCTAAGGTCATAGTAAGCGTTTGCGGGGGAAAGGATCTCGATCACAAGGTCGGGCGCTCCTTCTATCTTTTTCTCTCCGATGATCGAAAGCCTCTCCTTCGCGATGAAGATGATATCCGGCTGAAAGGTGTTGGTCTCGGAGAGATGCACATCGATCGGCGCGCTGAGGACCAAACCTGCATCTCTTTCTCTTGCAAATGTCATCAATTCATACATGATCCGGGATAGAATGATCTGATGAAACGGCGCGGGCGACGGGGTCATCACAAGTTCCCCTTCGATGAGCTCATAAGGTGCGCCCTCAGGCAGGGCGTCATAGTCCTTGTATGTAAATATTTTTTTCTGTTTCTCTGCGGCTATTGCCATGGCTCTTTCCCTGCAACCCCGTCTTTCCCTAATTATAGGGCTTGCGCTCCCCCATTGCAAGCGACGCCTGAAACCTTGTCAATCCTTTTTTGCGAACGCTATAATACGTGATTATCGCATATGTCAGAATAATTCTCAGGAGGATTCATGACCATCACGGAAAAAATACTGGCGGTCCATTGCGGGAAGGAGGCGGTTGCGCCGGGCGAGCTGATCAACGCCAGGGTCGACCTCATCCTCGCCAATGACATCACCGCCCCCATAGCGATACAGGAATTCAGGAAGATCGGCGCAAAGGACGTCTTTGACAGGGAGCGCATCGCCTTCATCCCCGACCACTTCACCCCCCAGAAGGACATCAAGGCCGCCGAACAGTGCAAAATGTTGCGGGAGTTCTCCCATGAATACCATCTGGGACTCTACTTCGAGGTCGGCAGGATGGGGATCGAACACGCCCTCCTGCCCGAACAGGGACTCGTCGTGCCCGGCGACCTCGTCATCGGCGCCGACAGCCACACCTGCACCTACGGAGCGCTCGGCGCCTTCGCGACGGGCGTCGGTTCGACGGACGTGGCCTCCGCCATGGCCACAGGCGAGTGCTGGTTCAAGGTGCCCGAATCGATGAAGTTCATCTATTACGGCAAGCTGAACAAATGGGTGGGCGGCAAAGACCTCATCCTCCACACGATCGGCGACATCGGCGTCGACGGCGCCCTTTACATGGCCATGGAATTCGAGGGGGAGGCGATCAGGGAGCTCTCCATGGCCGGCAGGCTGACCATGTGCAACATGGCGATCGAAGCGGGCGGCAAGTCCGGTATCATCGTTCCCGACGTGGTCACCGAGGAGTATGTCAGGGACAGGGCGAAAAGACCCTATATTTTTTATGCATCGAACGGAACGGGTTCCTACAGTGAGGTCAGGGAGTACGACTGCTCGAAGATCCTCCCGACCGTCTCGTGCCCTCACCTGCCGTCAAACACAAAACCGGCTGCGGAGCTCTCGCACGTCGTGATCGACCAGGTCGTCGTCGGCTCCTGCACGAACGGCCGTCTCGAAGACCTCCGTGAGGCCGCTGCAGTGATCAAAGGCAGAAAAGTGCATCCCAATGTCCGGATGATCGTCTTCCCTGCGACGCAGCAGATCTTCAAGGATGCGATGAAGGAAGGACTCATCGAGACCTTCATCGATGCGGGCGCGGTCTTCTCAACGCCCACCTGCGGACCCTGCCTGGGCGGCCACATGGGCATCCTTGCCAAAGGGGAGAGGGCGATCGCGACGACGAACCGGAACTTCGTGGGGCGCATGGGGCACCCCGAGAGCGAAGTCTACCTGTCGAATCCCGCCGTCGCGGCGGCTTCCGCGGTTCTCGGAAGGATCGGGACCCCTGAGGAGCTGGGCATTTAAATATCCTGAGGTTGAAAACCATGCTGACAGAATACATTGATGAAGCACTCCGTCAGGCGCATTACGAAATAATCAATGACGAAGAGCCATACTACGGTGAAGTAAAAGCCCTCAAGGGTGTCTGGGCAACGGGAAGGTCCCTGGAAGAGTGCCGACAAAATCTCAAAGACGTTATCGAGGGATGGATACTTGTCAGCATCAAAAAGGGCCTGCCCATTCCTGCGCTTGGAGAATGCGAGATCAAAGAGGCGCTCGAAGAAATTGTGATGTAAATGGCCGGATTGCGCCCTTTGTCGCGTTCTCAACTCATTGCCCGCTTGAAAGAATTCGGCTTTCAGGGTCCTTTCACGGGAGGCAGGCATGCTTATATGATCAAAGGCGATATTCGTTTGACCATCCCGAATCCTCATAGACATGATATAGGCGCCGATCTTCTCACAAGACTGCTGAAGCAGGCAGGTATCGAGAAAGAGGCCTGGCTGAGAAAGGACTGAGATTGAATATTAAAAAGAGACTGAATGAGTTGGGCATCACATTGCAGGAGGGGCCGAAACCTCTCGGTTCTTATGTACCCTGTGTGCAGACGGGCAACCTGCTTTTTCTGAGCGGGATTCTGCCCCTGCGGGAGGGGAAGCTGACGAGGACCGGCAGGGTCGGTGAGTCCGTGACCCTCGAAGAGGCGCAGGACGAGGCGAGGCAGATCGTCGTGAACGCCCTCTCCGTCCTGAAGGGCCATCTCGGGGCCCTGAACCGCATCAGCCGGTGCGTGAAGCTGAACGGGTTCGTCGCCTCGGCTCCGTCGTTCTACGACCAACCGAAGGTCCTCAATGCGGCATCGGACCTGCTCTTTGAGATCTTCGGCGAAGCGGGACGGCATACGAGGGCCGCTGTCGGCGTCGCCGTGCTCCCCCTGAATGCGGCCGTCGAGATCGACTTCATCTTCGAGATCGACTAACCCGCAGTTGCTGAAAAGGCGGGACAAAGTGCCTCGAAGCCTTGCTTATCGTGACGCTCCTCCGGGAAGGCAGATATGGTTCAAAGCCTTTCCAATGCGATGATGAGACATGTCAGGTGTTCAGCGCCTGTTGCCTGACGGGCGCTTGGCATCAACAGACACAGCAAAGGGTGGTCTGGTGATAAATGAGGTATCTTAGCGGAAAGGCTTTTCACCACATCAACCTCCCCGTCGTGCTTTTGTAGTCTGATTCTGTCTATTGTCTATTGTTTACTGTTTACTGTTCTATGGCATCTTCGCCCCGCCTTTCCGTTAATTGTATTAACCCGTAACTTGTAACGCGCAACGTATCCATGAAAGTCGCAAAACTCTATTCCTTTACCGACATCAGGATCGAGGAGATGCCTGTCCCCACCATCGGACCCGGCGATGCACTGCTGAAGACGGCGGCCTGCGGCATCTGTTCGGGCGATGTCATGCCGTGGTATATCGAGAAGAAGGCTCCTGTTGTCATCGGGCACGAGCCTGCCGGGACCATCGTCGACATCGGCACTGACGTCGCCCACCTGTTCGGCAAGGGTGACCGCGTCTTTGTCCATCACCACGCGCCGTGCATGAGCTGCCTTTGCTGCGAAAGAGGGGATCATGTGCAATGCGAAACCTGGCGGAAGACCTCACTTTTCCCGGGCGGCATTGCAGAATACGTCCTCATCCCGGAAAGGAACCTCAGGAACGACACGCTCCTGCTGCCCCCCGGCGTCAGCTTCGAAGACGGCACCCTTGTCGAGCCACTGGCCTGCGTTGTCAAATCCCTCCGGAGGGCCCGCATCAGGAAAGGAGACACGGTGCTCGTCATCGGCCTCGGTGTCATGGGGCAAATGCACATCCTCCTGTGCCGCGAATTCGGCGCAGGCCGGGTGATCGGGGCGGACCTCATCCACTACCGTCTTGAAAAGGCCCTCCGCTTCGGCGCCGACGAGGTCATCAATGTTTCTCAACAGGAACTGGCGGAAGGGGTCGGAAACCTAACGAATGGCGCCATGGCGGATATCGTCATCGTCGGCCCGAACAGTGCCGACGTCATGTCCCAGGGAATCCGCTGCGTTGCAGGAGGAGGAACCGTCGTCCTCTTCACGCCCGCCAGACCGGGTGAACTGCTGCAGATCGACCCGAACGACCTCTATTTCCGCGATGTGTCGATCATCACGAGCTATTCCTGCGGTCCCGATGACACGACGCAGGCCCTGAGTTTCATCGGGAAGGGCGTTGTCACGGCAGAGAAGCTCGTCACGCACCGCTTTCCGATCGGGGAGACGGAAAAAGCCTATCGTCTCACTGCCGAGGCGGGAGAATCCCTCAAGAGCCTGATCGTTTTCCCCTGAATCCCTTCCATCCGGTATAATTGAGAATGCGAAAGAAGGGAAAAACATCACCCCCTTCCTGTGACTGGAGTCTTCCGGAAGAGAAAAAGGCCGAGGGCAACGAAGACAGGATCTACCGTTACAAAGGCAATTACCGCTGGTCCGGTGTCAGGATTGAGAGGTACAAGTCCGATGAGGGAGGATGGTCAGCCATCTCACGGCAGGTCCTTATCGGCAACGGCGGGGAATCGGCGAAGTTCCATCTCCGCTACTTCGAAATCGCTCCGGGCGGATACAGCAGCCATGAACGGCACCGCCACGAGCACGTCGTCGTCTGCGTGAGAGGAAAAGGAAAGATCATCATCGGCACGAAAACGTATGCCGTGAATCACCTCGACACGGTCTACGTCGCCCCCGACACCGTCCACCAGCTCCGCAATCCCTATGACGAGCCCTTCGGCTTCCTCTGCATCGTCAATGCGCGCCGCGACCGCCCGAAGATCGTTTCTACATCGCCGCAAAAGAACAGCGGGTGAACAAACTCTCTGATAGTTCTGATTTCCCTCTCCGCACTCAGGAGAGCAGGAGGGCAAGGGGGATCGCCCAGAGGCGGTCGCCCAGTCGCACGGCGTCCCTGCCGTTGTATGCCAGAATGCCGGCTATGCAATGAGGCGTTGAAGAAAGAAAAGCTTTGAGTCCCGAGAGGTCTCCCGATTCCCATCGGGCGCCCGCTTTGACTTCCAGAGCAATACACCTGTTCTCTGCCTCCACGACGAAGTCGACTTCATGCCTGCCCTGGATGTTCCAGAAATGCAGGCCCGCCTCCGGCCATGTCGAGTCGAGGATTGATAACAGATTATGGGCTGCATAGGTCTCAAAGAAGGCTCCCATCAACGGATCAGCAGGGTTCAAATCTTTCAGGCCCGCAAGATGGCAGGCGAGGCCCGAATCGCTGACGTAGAGCTTCGGCGATTTAATGAGCCTGCTTGCCTTGTTTTGCAGATAGGGGTGCACCCGGTATATAACGAACGACGCTTCAAGCAGCGCGAGATATCGTGATGCCGTGGCTGCGCTCAGCTTTGCGTCCCTTCCTATTTCACTGGGGCTTAAGAGTTGGCCGGTCCTGAGCGAGGTCAACCTGAGGAGTTGCCTGAATGCGATGATGTTTCCGATCCCGCTGAGGTCCCTCACGTCTCTCTCCAGATAGGTCTGCTCGTATCCCTTAAACCACAGTGACCGATTCTCCACCGCGCCTGTCGCGATCAGGGGCATGCCTCCCTTTACGATTTCCTCAATGCTGACAGGATTGGGCCCGTCGGTCTTTGGGATCTTCTGTTCAGCAAAGAAACTCTGCAGGAATGGTTGTTGTGCAATCCTGCCGAAGATCTCGCGGCGATTGAAAGGATGCATGATGAAGTAGACGGCCCGGCCCGCGAGGCTCTCTGATATGCCCTTGAGCAGAGAGAAGTTGGCGGAACCGGAAAGAAGAAATTGTCCGGGCATTCTTTTCTTGTCCACAGCTCTTTTAATGGCGATGAGGATTTCCGGGCATTTCTGCGCCTCGTCGATTGAAAGCCGCTCCCCGCCGCCGACAAAGCCGTCAGGGTCTCGTTTAGCCGCTTCGAGTTGAGCGAAGTCGTCAAGAGAGACGTATTGTCGTCCCGAAAATTCCCGCTGTTCCTGGAGAAAGGTGCTTTTGCCCGTCTGGCGGAGACCGGTCACAACGACAACGGGCATCGTTCGGAGCGCCGCATGCACCGTTGCAGCCATGTCCCTTTGAATATAAAGCGTTGTCATTTTATTTCATAATACTATGACAAAATGACAATGTCAAGTGAAGCATTTTGCCAGCAATGCGAACTCTGAAACTGAGAACAGTCGCGGATCAGTGAGGAATCAGTTTGGCGCGGGCTTCAGCGATGAGGCAGCCGTCGGATTTCCGGATGAGGCGTGACACGGCCTCGACGATCCGGGAGCGTCTCTTCGTCGTCTCCGCTTCGACAAGCGTCTCCTCGCCGACCATCAGGGGCGCCCTGAACCGTATGGTCAGCTCCGCCGTGACGGGCGTCATTCCATCCGCCAGCGCCGCGTGAATGATCGCTTCATCGAGGACAGACGCGATGATGCCGCCGTGGGTGATGTCTTTGTATCCCTGGTGGATTTTCTGCGGGGTGAACGTGGCCTGCGTCTTTCCGTCTTGCCGCCGGAAGGTCAGGCGGAGACCGGCATGATTGTCAGGACCGCAAACGAAACAGAAACCGTCATCGTCCCTGGTGAGTTTCATAGGCGAGGGTCGCCTACTTGTTCATCATGTCGAGGAAGTCCTTGTTGTGTTTTGTGCCCTTGAGCTTGCTCATCAGGAACTCCATGCTCTCGACGGTGCTGAGGGGATTGAGGACCTTGCGGAGAATCCACATCTTGTTGAGCACGTCCCTGTCGACGAGAAGCTCCTCTTTTCTCGTGCCAGAGGCGTTGATGTCGATGCTCGGGAAGATGCGCTTGTCCACGAGCTTCCTGTCGAGGTGGAGTTCCATGTTGCCCGTGCCCTTGAACTCTTCGAAAATGACGTCGTCCATCCTGCTGCCCGTGTCGACGAGAGCCGTCGCGAGGATGGTGAGGCTGCCGCCCTCCTCGATGTTCCTCGCCGTGCCGAAGAATCGCTTCGGCTTCTGAAGGGCATTGGCATCAAGTCCGCCTGAGAGCACCTTGCCGCTCGTCGGCGTGATCGTATTGTACGCCCTTGCGAGCCGTGTGATGCTGTCGAGGAGGATCACGACGTCCCGTCTCGCCTCGATCAGCCTCTTCGCCCGCTCGATGACCATCTCGGAAACCTGGCAGTGGCGCTGGGGGGGCTCGTCAAAGGTCGAACTGATGATCTCGGCAGTGCTCACCTGGCGTTTCCAGTCCGTCACCTCCTCGGGACGCTCATCGATGAGCAGAATGATCAGGTGAATCTCTCTGTGGTTCTTCTTGACCGCCTTTGCAATAGACTGGAGGAGCATCGTCTTGCCCGTCCTGGGGGCGGCGACGACGAGTCCGCGCTGACCCATGCCGATCGGTGTGATGAGGTCCATGACCCTCATGGTGAAGTCAGCGGCTTCATATTCAAGATTGATTTTCCGCGTCGGATAATAAGGCGTGAGGTTGTCGAAGAGAGGCCGGGTCACATTGCTCTCGGGGGTATCATCATTGATCGTCTCGACCTTCAGCAGGGCGAAGTACCGCTCGTTTTCCTTCGGAGGTCGTATCTGTCCGGAGACGAAATCGCCCGTCCTGAGCGTGAAGCGCCGGATCTGGGACGGGGAAATGTAAATGTCGTCCGGTGAGGGCAGATAGCTGTAATCGGGGGAACGCAGAAAGCCGAAACCGTCAGAGAGGATTTCGAGGACACCGGAGCCGTATACATTTCCGGCTTTTTCAGACTGGGCCTGCAGAATGGCGAAAATGAGGTCCTGCTTCCGCATGCCCGTCGCGTCGTCGACGTTGAGCTCCTTTGCTATGTATGTGAGGTCATCGATTGTTTTCTGTTTCAGTTCGGAAATAGAAATATAGTTTTCCATTCGGTTTATTCCTCTTTGGACGGTCATGATAGATTAAAATGTGCAGTAAAAAAGATTACTGAAATGGTCGGATTTTCTCTTCGATTGTCTTTAAGAAAGTCTTGTAATATGTCTTCGTGAAACGACCCTGCTTCAGGGTGGGTAACGCTGAGCTTTCATTTAGCATACATAAAGAAATTCCCTTTGTCAATACAAGTCGCCGCTGCAACAAAGGGGAATCACATTGGAAAGGCTTTGATCCGATAGTGCTCCTTTTTCCTGACACTCACGCTGTCACTGACACTATTTTTCAGAGCGCTTCGTCCCGCCTTTTTATGACAATGCAGGGTATAATAACCTTATCGTTGCATACGCCTTCCGGAAAGGCGGGGTGTATGCGCTGAAAACCTTGCTGCGGCGACACCTTAACCGTCACAAAAGAGGACGTTTCAAGCCGATGATCGAAAAAGTGTTTACTGACACTGACACTCACACTGACACTGTTTTTCAGAGCGCTTCGCTCCGCCTTTTCATGCAACTGTAAAGTATAATCGAGGAATGTAAAGGGAGAGGGGGGAACTGTCCGTGGATTACCGCCTGACAGAACGCGTAAAGGCGGCGGGTTGAGCTGCAAAGATGGGTCCGTCGGACCTTGAGGATATTCTCGGATCTCTCCGCCCCTTCGACAACAGGGAGATTCTCGTCGGACCGGGAGACGACGCCGGGGTCTGCCTCATCGGGCAGACGGCCATCGTCGAGACCGTCGACATCATCACTCCCGTTGTCAACGATCCGTTCACTTTCGGAGCGATCAGCGCAAATAACTCCATCAGCGACGTCTATGCCATGGGAGGCAGACCCGTTTCAGCCCTCGCCATTGCCGGCTTCTCCTCCTGCACATACGGGCCTGAAGTCCTGAAAGAGATCCTCCGGGGAGCGGTGGAGACGCTCCGGAGGGCCGGCGCCTTTCTCATCGGGGGCCACAGTTTTGAGGATGAAGAACTGAAGTTCGGCCTCTCCGTGACCGGCGCCATCGACAGAGACCGGATACTCCGGGTCACCGGCGCCGGCGCCGGCGATGCCATCGTCCTGACGAAGCCGATCGGTGTGGGGGTTCTCACAACGGCACTGAAGGGCGGAAAGATGGACGACGGTGATATGGGGACGGTCATTTCGTGGATGACAACACTGAACGACGAGGCGTCGAGGATCGCCCTGCAAGCGGGTGCGACTGCCTGCACCGACGTGACGGGCTTCGGACTCCTCGGCCATGCCCTGTCAATGGTCAGAAAGACCTCCGTCGATTTCGTCCTCGACCATTCCATCCTTCCCGTCCTTGATCGGGTAAAGGACATGATCGAAAAGGGAATGGTTCCCGAGGGCGCTTACAACAATCTCCGCTTCCTCGATGGCAAGGTGGATTTCTCCGCTGAAATCGGAGAGGAGGAGCGCCTCCTGATGGCCGATCCCCAAACTTCGGGAGGTCTGCTGATCACCCTGCCTCCCGGCGGCGTACGGTTGTTCAGGGAAGCGGGCCTGTTCCACGTCGTCGTCGGGAAAGTCGTCAGCGGGTCAGGACGCATCCGCGTCGTCTAAGCCACCTCCGTATCTCTCTCTAAACCTTATCGTTGCATAGGCCCGACCGAAAGGCGGGGTGTATGCGCCGAAAACCTTGATGCGGCGACACCTTAACCGTCCGAAAGACGAAGTTTCAACGCGATGGTCGAAAAAGTGAGCTTTTTTACTGACACTGACACTCACACTGACACTATTTTTCAGAGCGTTTCGCCCCGCCTTTTCATGCAAGGCTTATATCTTGGATTCGGCGAGAAGAACGTCAAAGCTGTAGGACTTGAGGTAGGCGAGAAACTCGTCGACGGCGGGGGACAGGACGGCGTTCTTGCAGCGGATAAGGGAGAAATCCCGGACGATCCTTCCCTCTTTCGGCGTCAGGAACCGCAGGCTGCCGCATTTCGCCTCCCGCCGCGCCGCCCATTTCGACACGATCGAGATGCCCATGCCGCTCTCGACGGCGCCCTTGATCGATTCGGTGCTCCCGAATATCAGCGGTATGTGCATGTCTATGGGGTTGATCCCGTGCGAGGCGAGATACTTCTCGACGATCTGACGCGTTCCCGATCCCTCCTCCCTAAGGATGAACGGCTCCTTCGTGATCTCCAGGATCGAGACGGTCTTCTTTTTTGCCCAGGGGTGATGGGAGGGGACGAGTATGATCAGTTCATCGGAGATGAAGGGCTCGACCTTGATCTTCTGGCGCGACGTCACCTCCCCGACGAAGCCGAAATCGATGACGCCGAGATTCACGAGGTCGGTGATGACCTTCGTGTTGCCGATGGTGACGTTGATCTTGATCTTGGGATGCTTCTTCTTGAAATCGAAGATCGCCTGCGGGAGAAGGTAGTTGCCGACCGTCGTCCCCGCCCCGATCTTGATACTGCCCTTGATAAGACCGGTGATCTTGCCGATGTCCTTCTCGACCTGCGCGTAGAGGGAGAGTATTTCCTTCGCATACTGGTACAGGATCTCTCCCGCCTGCGTCAGCGTAATGAAGCTGCTCGACCGGTCAAAGAGCTTTGTTTCGTAGATCTCCTCGAGGGCCTGGATCTGCAGGCTCACGGCAGGTTGCGTCACATGGATGATTTCCGAGGTTTTCGAGAAACTCTTCGTCTCCGCGACGGTGCAGAATACCTTGAGCTTATGATCCTCCATTCCCATAGCGCGAGTATATAATATCATAAATTTTTCTAATAAGCAAACGCCGGGAATGTCGTGAAAGGGGCGACTGACGGGGAGATTACTTGCGCGACCGGACTGCCTGTCTCGCGAGCCTGTCGGCCTCGCTGTTGTCTTCCCTGGGTATATGAGCGATGGTGTATGAAGAGAACTGCTTGAGAAGGGAAAGGGCCTTCCGGTGGAGTGCCTGCAGATGAGGCTGTTTCACCCTGTATTGACCGGTGAGCTGCCGGACGATGAGCTCTGAATCGGCACGGATCTCGACTTCACAGGCTCCTCTTCCCAGGGCCTCCTCGACACCCCGGATGAGGGCGCTGTATTCTGCGATGTTGTTCGTGGCTTCGCCGATGAATTCCGATATGGTCACCCTCTGTCCGTCCAGGTCAAGAACGGCGCCGATCCCGGAATCCCCCGGGTTCCCGCTCGACGCGCCGTCACAATAGAGAAGGGCTTTCTTACCGGCGTGAAAGGACAGGGACTGCTGTGAGGGGTTGCTCATACATCACCGCTTCCGCCTTCAGGACCTGCCGGGGCGGCAGGCAGCCCTGTCTCCGCCTCATTTTCAGGCTTGAGATAATAGAGGATACGCCGGCACTGAGGGCAATGGAAGATCTCATCGGTGCTCTTGATCTCGACGAAAAACTGGGGTGGGATATGGATGTTGCAGCCCTGGCAGATCTCCCCTTTTGCCTCGACAACGGCAATGCCGCGACCCACCTTCAGCAGCTCCATGTACTCCTTGTAGATATCCTTCCGGATGGACGAGACGATGCCCTTCCTCGCCTCTTTCAGGCGCTCCAGGATCTCCTCGTGATGCCGCACGTCTTTCTGGAGTTCCTTTGTCACCCCTTCGATACGCTCCTGCTCAACGGCGAAAAGGCTCTTTCTTTCACCGACGACCTTCGATGATTCCTCGATCGCCTCCATGAGACCGAGCACTTCATCCTCCCGGGACCGTATCTCCTCTTCGATCTTCTCGATTTCCCTGAGGTGCGCCTGGTACTCCTTGTTCGTCTTGATGTCTAAAGTCCTCTGCCGGAGCTTCAGGATCTTCGCCTGAATTTCCTCGATCTCGCGCTCCTTATCGCGCTTCTTCTTCTCGAGGAGTTCGTGTTTTTGCCTTGCTTGCTCATACATATCGCGGGCCCTGTCGAGGGCGCTGTCCTCACTGGCGATCTGACCGGGAATGGTCTTGATCTTCACGCGCGTCGAGAGGATCTGCGAATCGATCTTCTGGAGTTCTATGAGTAACGGTATATGTTCGTTCACAGGCATTCCTGCAGGTGTTTTTCCCCCGGGCCGTCTCCCGGAAGAGACTGCCCTGCATCGGTCTTTGTGAGAAGTGGGCCCACCAGGACTCGAACCTGGGACCAACCGGTTATGAGCCGGCAGCTCTACCAGCTGAGCTATGGGCCCTCTGCCGCTGCCAAAGACCGGCCTTCGCGCATGCGTACACAAACGTCAGATCTAAACTATAAATTCCGCGATTTCCTGAAGTCAAGGCTGGGAAACGAAATCCATGAGCCACCGGCATCGGGACGGGTGCTTCAGTTTCTTGATGGCCTTCATTTCGATCTGGCGTATCCTCTCCCTCGTCACATCGAATTCCAGTCCCACCTCCTCCAGGGTGAGCGGCATATCTTCCCCGAGTCCGTAACGTTTCTTGATCACCATGGCCTCTTTCGGGGAGAGGGTCCTCAGGATCTTTCCGATGACGTCCCGCAGGTCGCTCTGCATCACATAATCAAGGGGTGAGAGGTGCGTCTTGTCCTCTATGAAGTCCTTCAGCATCGACTCTTCATCCTCGCCGATGGGCGTCTCGATGGAAATGGGGTCCTTTGATATTTTCAGGATACTTTTTACCCGCTGCAGGGGCATACGCGCCCGTTTCGCGATCTCCTCGGGACCGGGTTCGACGCCATGCTCCTGCACATATTCCTTCACTATCCGGCTCACGCGCTGGATGTTCTCGATCATGTGAACGGGAATCCTGATCGTTCTCGACTGGTCTGCAATGGCCCTCGTCACGGCCTGCCTGATCCACCAGGTGGCGTAGGTGCTGAATTTATAGCCCCGCCGGTATTCGAATTTGTCCACAGCCTTCATCAGCCCGATGTTGCCCTCCTGAATGAGGTCGGCCAGATTGAGACCCTTGCCGATATATTTTTTCGCAATGCTGATGACGAGCCTGAGATTGGATTCGACGAGGAACTGCTTCGCCGTTATGACCTGCAGCTCCGCTTCATAACAGGACCGTATCCGTTCGTCGAATTCCCGCGCCGGCAGCCCGACGGTGCCCTCCATCCGGGAAATGTCAGCCTTCAGTTGCTTCCTCTCCGGCGCGCCTCTCCTGGCTCCACCGAGATCCCTGACCTTCAGGGCAAGGGACTGCATTTTCGTGTTCGTTTCCTTCATTTCGTCAAGAAAAATCCCCATAACCTCTTCGCGCAGGTGAAGTTCCGAGATCTTTTCGCAGATCTCCTTCCTCTTCTTCCAGGCTGAACGGCGAAGGACCGTCGCCTGTGTGACACCGACCGGCCCGCCGGACTGTCCCTCCGGGCCGGTGATCATTCCTGAGATTTCCCTCGTGATGGCGGCGAAGCGATCCTTCTCCTCCAGCATATCCTGTTCGGACAGGTCATCGCCGTCCTGGAGAATGTCTCTCAGGGGAGCCTCGCCCCGTTCGACAAGCCTGCCGAGTTTGATGATCTTCTGGAGAACAAGGGGTATCGTGAAGAGAGTCTCGACGATCTTTCTCTTCCCGTTTTCGATCTGCTTCGAGATGACGACCTCCTTCTCCTTGTCAAGAAGGGAGAAGGCGCTGATCGCCTTCAGATAGAGCCTCAGGGGATCGGACTCGTGTTCGGCTTCGTCATGATCCGGTTCAGTCTTGAGGGGAAAGTCGTCCCTGTCTTCCCGGAAAAGCATGTCACGGAGGTGATCGTTCCGGAGGCTTTCGTCGCCTTCGTCACCTTCTCCGCCCGCAGGACCGATCATGTTGATTGGTCTTTTCACGGGCCCTCCGGTGGTCTGTCCGCCTGATCGCTCCGCCCGGAAGCGCCGGCGATCTCCCTCTTTTGCGCGAAGAGGTCCTTCAGCAACTCCGCGTCGCCGCTTTCGCCCGCCTCGGCGATCTTTTTTTCCAGGCCCCTCAGGGCGATCGTCCTGAGACACCTCCCAAGCATCTCGTCAACCTTGGAATCGTCGATGTCCGGCCCCATGGTGATCCCCGTGATGAGCCTTTGCTCCTCGGTGGTGCAGGCGTCAAGGAGTTTCTGCAGGCTGAACGACCCGGGGTCTTCCGCCACGATGGAGCGCACTTTTTCGATAATGCCGCAAGCGGCCGTGTCGCCGAGACTGCCGGGATCGAAGGACGCGGCGATCTTCCAGGCCTTCCCGGGATGTTCAACGAGAATGTTCAGGATCAATTCCACCTCTTTCCGCATCCCCTCGTCGCCGCGCATCCCGTCATCACGTGCAGGAGACCGCTGCCCTGCGGCGGGCCGGCGGCCCGACGCGCGGAGTTCCTCACGGAGCGTCTTCTCAGGAATTTTTGACCGTTCCGACAGCTCCCGGAGGGTGTCATCCCGCTGGAGCGGGTCCTGGGAAGCCGACAGGAGCCCGAGGATGAACCGTACGGCGTCTATCCTGTTCCTCGTCGTCCAGGTGAGCACAAAATCAACGGGAGAAAGGGCCTTGCCCATGAGAGACTTAAACCGCCTGTCTCCGTGTTTGCGAAGAAACGTGTCAGGGTCATCCCCCTCGGGGAGACGGAGGATCTTTGCAGTCATGCCCTCCGAAAAGACGACCTCCAGTGCACGCTTCGCAGCGGCGAGGCCGGCAGCGTCGCCATCGAAAACAAGGAGGATGTTCTTCGCGTACTTCTTCAGCGCCTTCGCCTGACCCGCCGTGAGTGCCGTGCCGAGGGGGGCGACGGTGTTGGTGAAATCGTGCTGGTGACAGCGGATGACGTCGAAGTAGCCCTCGACGATGATCGCGTATCCCTTCCGTGCGATCGTCGTCCGCGCATGATTGATGCCGTACAGTGACTCACCCTTCCTGAATATGGCGCTGTCCGGCGAATTGAGGTATTTCGGTCCTTTCGGCTGCGCTGTCAGAATCCTTCCGCCGAAGGCGACGACCCTGTCCCTCCCATCGACAATGGGGAACATAAGCCTGTCCCTGAAGAAATCGAACTGTCCCTTTTCACCGGTACTGACGACACCGGACGCCCTGATCTGGTCGGAGCTGAATCCCTTTCCCGTCAAATGACGCAGCAGCGCATCCCGCTCTCTCCCGCTGTAGCCGAGGGAAAAGCGCTCCTCCGTTTCAGCATCGATGGCACGGTCGGCGAGATAGGCCCTGCACTGATCGGAGCGGACGAGGTTGTCCCGGAAGAAGAGCATCGCCTCGCGCTGAGCCTCATAGAGTGCCTGGCGCATGCCTTCGGCACGGGACGAACCGGACCGGAGGCGGTCCGTGTTCACCCCCGCCCTGCGGCCGAGGGCCGTCAGGGCCTCGGGAAAGGTCAGGTGATCCTGTTCCATGACGAACGTAAAGATATCGCCCCCCTTGTGACAGCCGAAGCAGTGGAAGATCTGCTTGGAAGGGCTCACCATGAAAGACGGGGTCTTCTCCGGGTGGAACGGGCAAAGTCCCTTGTAATTCTGTCCCGCCTTCTTCAGGTCGACATACTCGCCCACAAGATCGACGATGTCGATCCTCGCCTTGATCTCTTCGCGCAGATCATCAGGTCCCATGGTCACCCTTCATCATCCGCCCCGTCCGCTGGGCTGCCGTCATCCCCTTCAAGCCGCCGACGCACCGGTATTATACACGACGATATCAGTCCTGCACAGTCCGTGAGAACACCGGAACCAAAGCGTGAACACACGGACGGGAAGGCTGATGTGGTGAAAAGCCTTTCCGCTAAGATGCCTCATACATCCCCGGATCACCCTTTGCCGTGTCTGCTGATACCGGAAGCCCGTCGGGCAACAAGAGCTGAACACAGCGAGATGTCTCATCATCGCACTGGAAAGGCTTTGATCCGTATCTGCCTTCCCGGCGACACTCTGCACGCCATTGCTACCTCCGGAATCTCCTGAAGCCCGAGCACTCGTACACAGCACAGGAATTGCCGTCCAGCACCCTGTCAAGGAGCAGGTTCACCCCGATATTGTCGCTGGCGATATGCCCCGCGAGGACAACATTGACATGATGCTTTTCCGCCTCGGTGCGGTGCTCCTCGCTCAGGTGCATGACAAGCATCGTGTTGATGCCGCTCATCGTGATGCTCTGAAAGATCTCCTTTGACCCCTCCGTTCCTCCCGTCATATCGACAAAAACCTTGCCCACCTTCCGCTTCTTCGATCCAAGGAGCACCCGGGGACCTGCCCCGACTTTTTCGGCATCGCGATACTCCGGGATGTCCCGCAACAAATCGATGAGGTCCTCGAGCGTGTAGGGCTGCTTCTCGGCACAGAGATGCTGAAGATAGGAAGCCACCATGTTGTCCGCAGGCGTGTGGAGACAGGCGAAGGGCAGATCGAGCAGCCGCGCCGCGTCGACTGCGCGGGAGTGATTGATCGGCATGAGCCGGCGCTCGATTTCCTTGACCCTTCCTTCCATAAGGTCTTCGGCAATATTGATGGGAACGCCGAACCTGCTCAGGATGTCCGCCTGCATGTACATGACGGAATAGAGAGTCGCATAAGCCCTGCCCTCGGGATGATGGGAGACGATCAGATCGATCGGGGAACCCCTCTTCCCGAGTGTCTCTGCGAGCAGCACCTCGCCGACCTCGATGTCGATACCCACAAGGATATTCGATATTTCCCCGTCGCCGTCACCGTAAAGGATTCTCGAATCGGCATAGGGATTTTCAAGGCTTTCGGGATCGAAGAACTCCTTTTCCTTCGGCGGCAGATTGGCGAAGTCCTTCTGCCTCTGCTGCAGTTCACGGGCGACGAAGTCGCTCCCCCGCGGGTCGTTTGCAATGCCCGTATCAATGGCCTTTTTAAAAAATTCCGAGAGTTTCATGTCATGTCATCCTTTCAATAGACGCTATCACAACCACCGGTGTCCAAAATAATCTGACACGAGGATAGGGCATGATTTCTTCGCAAAATAAACCCTTATCACCCCAATGAGATCTCAGGAAAGACGGGGCGAATGCGCCGAAAAGCATCGGTGCTGCGAAACCTCTGCCTTCCCGTACAGACCATTGCAGACCAACGATCGATGCCACCGAGAATGAATTCCTGATTCACCAATAATAAACAATCATGCTCGCTATCAGCGAGGCTTTGAGGCGCTTTGCACCGTCTTTTCGTGCAAGGCAACCGTGAATTTTGCTTCAGAAACCAAACCCTATCCTCGTTTTCAAGGTCCCGCTGTCAGACTATTTCGGACACGAGTGTATCACAACAGACACTTCGAACGTTAACCTTATCGTTGCACTACACTTCCGGGAAAGGCGGGGCGTATGCGCCGAAAACCTTGCTGCGGCGACACCATAACCATCCGAAAGACGAAGTTTCAACGCGATGGTCGAAAAAGTGAGCTTTGTTACTGACACTCACACTGACACTGTTTTTCAGAGCGTTTCGCCACGCCTT